>CACWXP010000007.1 GCA_902764875.1 uncultured Eubacteriales bacterium | reverse complement strand
CGTAGATATGCACAAAGAGGCAACAGACGGAAAAGCATTGATTCGGTATCCGATGATCAAAGAACAGCAGATACGATATCAAAACTAAAATCAAGATATATTCCAGCTTGTCGACATGTTCCCGATAACGGGTAGGTGTCCAAAATCGGTTGATATGTTCCTGACGAACAGTTAAAACGTTGATATGTTCCTGGACACGATTTTGCGAACAGGCAGCAGTCAGTGGACAAGTTCCCGCTTCGCGGCCAGGGAATGTCCATATCAACTTTACCCAGACCATCGAATCCGACCGCTACTATCTGGCCTTTGCCGCCATATTGGATGAACTGGGCATCCCCTGTAAGAAGCTGCCCTATGAATCCTATCTGAGCCCGGTGGTCGAACTGCCTCCGGAGCAGCGGTAATCACACACCCCACCTTGAGAGTACCGCAAATGAGCCTGCATGCAATGCGGTGTTATAATACTTTGTTTTGATGCCCAGTGTGTCCCGGTCGGCGCAGCGGATATCGTCTGCCGGGTGGTACTTCTTGGAGGCGAAGGCCGGCAGGGATGACCCACCGCCACGGTCACTGATCCCGGTATACGTTCACCACCGGGGAGTCTGCGAGGACAGCCCACCACAGGGAAACGGACATATAAGGCTCTGTCACAATGGTGCTTTCGGGCTGGTCTTCAAAATCAGCGCCTTCCCAGTTCTCGAAATCCCCGATTTCCATCCAGAAAACGATGTCGCAGACACCGGTTGCAAGCGATATTCCTCTGGCGGCGCAGGACACGTTGATGAATTCAACGTTGATTCCCAGCCGTTTTGCGATTTCAGTAATCAATGCCGTGTTGAAACCCAGAGGTTCGCCTCCGGCGGAGACATAGTCCATGGGAGGCCGGTCTCCCGTCACAGCCACTTTGATCGTCCCGGCGTCCGGAAAGATCTCGGGCACAATGGCATCCGGTTCCTTGCCCGCAATAACATCCTCAATATAGCGCTGTCTCAAGTCCTCCATGGTACCGTCCTCTTTCATTTCGGCTATGCAGGCGGAAAGCCGGTCGCGCAGTTCGGCGTCCTCTTCCCGCAGCAGCATACTGAAGAGCAGATTGTTCGGGTTAAGGTACGGCGGGCGATCCACAATGTTTTCGTTCCTGGACGCGATGTACCGTACGGTGTTCTGGTCGGTTTCGAGCACGACGATATCACCCCTGTTCAGCGCCATCAGCATATCAGTCATCGTATCATAGAACACATACCGGTTGCAGATGCTGTTGACCATGATATCCTTGAGCACGTCATTCAACTGGTCTTCGGTAATGTTCAGCTTGGACAACCGGCCGATGTTGCCATATTTCGTGACTCCGCCGGCAGTCTCTGCACACGCGGGCAGGCAGAGGGAAAGGATAAGCATGAGCGCCAGAATCAATGTTACCGTTTTTTTCATGGGAGATACCTCCTTCAAAAATAATCAAAGTGTGATACTCAACTGATTTCTGTTATCGATAAAGCTGTAATCCAGCTGTTTCGACATGTTCTTCAGGATCGTCACGCCCAGGCCATCCTCTTCCTGAGAGAAGGGGTCATACGCCGCTCCGCCGCAGGAAAGCGCGATCTTCGTCGCCCGGTCTGCCTCCGCGTAGGAGACATCCAGTTTCATATCCACTTCCTCCCGGTCCGGATAGCAGTGGGCCAGCAGCTCATAGACCAGCTCCTCGCAGCAAATCTCCAGCCGGTTGATGCGTTTATTGTCCAGGCCGTATTTCTCGCCGAAGATCTGGATACCGCCATGCAGGACCATCAGGTCAAAGTCTTTCTGGGTGATCTCATAAGTGAAATATTTGATCTTCTGGATGAAGGCAACCGTCTTCTCCTTTTTCGGGTTATCGAAAATTTCCGCCGGGGTTCCCTGCTCATAGATCCCTCCATCCGCGAAGAACAGCACCCGGTTCGCAACCTCCCTTGCGAAATTCATTTCGTGGGTAACAATCAGCATACTCATGTCCCGCTTCGCAATCATCCGGATCACCGCCAGCACTTCCCCCACCATCGTGGGATCCAGGGCGCTGGTGGGTTCGTCGAACAACAGCACCTTCGGCTCCATCATCAGGCAGCGGCAGATGGCGATCCGCTGCTGCTGGCCGCCGGACAGCACCGTGGGCCAGGCGTGAGCCCGGGAAGCCAGGCCTACCTGGGAAAGCAGTTCCATGGCCTTCTTTTCCGCTTCAGCCCGGGGCATTTTCAGGATTCGCGTCGGTGCGAGGCACAGGTTGTCCATCACGTCCATCTCGGAGAACAGATGAAATTTCTGGAACACCATGCCCATGCTGCGACGAATTTCGTCGATCTTTGCACCTTTGGCAGTAATCTCCTTCCCGTCAATCAGGATCCTCCCGGCGTCCGGTTTTTCCAGCAGGCACAGTGAGCGAAGGAATACGCTCTTGCCGCAGCCGGAGCCGCCGATGATGGCGATCCGCTCTCCCTGTTCGACGGTCAGATCAACGCCTTTGAGCACTTCCAGGGAGCCGAAGGACTTCTTCAGCCCTTTCACTTCAATCAGGCTCATACCGCCGCACCCCGCTTCCTCATTTTGATTTTATCCGAGAGCGCGAACAATCCGAACACGATATAGGAAAGCGCCAGGTAGATCAGCATACCGATGATAATCGTCAGCAGTGGCTGCATGGTTCTGGAGGCTGTGTTGTTGATCACGCGGGTCAGGTCGGTGATTGTCACATAGCCGACTACGCTGGTCCACTGGATCAGGTTCACGATGGTGGACTGATATACGGGTTTGGCAATGCGAAGCACCTGCGGCAGCGTAATAAGCCGGAACGTGTCCCAGGCCGAAAAGCCCAATGTCCGCGCGGCCTCGGCTTGTCCGCGGTCCGCCGCTTCCAGTGCGGAGCGCAGCAGCTCCGCTACGTGGGCGGATACATTCAACGCGAAGGTGATCACCGCCACCATCACCGGCGTTACGCCGGCTTTGGCCAATACTCCGTAATACATAAGAAGCAGCAGCATCAGCACCGGCGTGCCGCGCAGCACGGCAATATAGATCGATGCTATGCCCCGGGCGATCGGGTTTCTCCGCCTGCGCAGCAGGCAGATCAGGGCACCCAGGATGGTACCCAGAACCAGCGCCAGCGCAGAAATCTGGACCGTTACCCATAAGCCGCCCAGGATGGTTTTCCAGGATCCTCCCTGGATCAGGATCTTGTTAAGCTTTTCAGAAAGACTCATAATTCACCTCTGCTTTCTCATTCCTCGCGCGAAGACCGTCTCAGTATGACTAACCGAATACCATGAAATCGGAGAACGGCAGCGACAGTTATAACCGCGGCCAGTCGCTTCATCATCCGGGGCGGTCATGGTGTTGAGCTCGCCGGAAAGGCGAACCGTCAGCTGGGTTCCGTTTTTGTCTGTGGTCAGTGTCATTTATGGTTTCCTCCTTGTATGCTGACACTCCTTTTATTCTATAAAAGATAAGAATACTATACCTTTATTTCTTTACACCGTCAAGGCACTTTTAGTGCTAAAGTGCTCTAGTGTCATGACATTCTGATGTTCACATCGACCGGGACTTTGAGTGTAAATTTTCTTGAGTGTAATTTTTTCGAGCGGCCGGGAGCGGTTCGGATTGAGTGCACCACTTTCGTTCGAAACCATTGTCAGCATTGGCTTCAAGCCGATTTTGAGTGCAACTATTTTTGAGTGCAACTTTTCAACTCGTCCGTCCAAAACATTAGAGTCAACTCTAACTGTGACAGGACGACAGCGCCTGTCGCCCGCTGTCACCCTGTCCGAGTGCCAGAGTGCCAGAGTGACAGAGTGACATCGCTTTTTCAGCCGCATTTCAGCCTGTTTATGTCACTCAGTTCAGGCGGAAGGAATTCCCTGTAAGCCTTGATTTTCCTGGCGTCACGCCCGTTTTTAGGCACAAAAAAAAGATAGGCACACAGCCGGCAACTCGCCTTGTCCAAACCCTTAGAGTTAACTCTAACTGCGACAGGACGACAGGACGACAGCCGTTTTTGGTTGTCCCTGTACCCTGTGCCGCTGTCGCAGACGATATTCATTCCTATGTTGCGCTTTAACAGTGCTTCCAGACAGCAAACCGCTGATCAGCTCCCGGATTCCGGGCGAGATTTCAACTGAGATTTCAAAATTTCAAGTGAGATTTCACGTGAGATTTCATCGACTATGCTGAATGAAACTGCATCTCAGGGTTTGCATTGAGGTGAGCCGGACTCACCGAACCCGTTGATTTATAAGGCTGCAAGCCGGTTTTTGGATGAACCGACTTCGAGGGGAACCGACCGATCGCGAGGAGTGAGATTTCAAGATTCCGAGATTTCATGAAATCTCGCACACATACCCTTTCTGGGGTCGGTTCCTCGATTTCAGGCTCAGTTGATCTCGACGATCCGTTAGAAACACAATCAGCTCCATCGAAGCATGAAAAAAAGGCATATTCAGAACAGGAGAAGGCAATTGATCCGGCGAAAAAGAATACGATGATCTTGTTTCTGTACGATCAAAGGAGACCGGCCATGATCAAAGAGATTCATTCAGAAGAAAACGGAAAACTCTATGAATGTCTGGAAGCATTGGCGGAGCATCATAATAAAGTCTCCGTTCATTTCAAAGGCAGCTACCCCAAAACACCCTCCGAAGAGAGAATAAAGCAGTTCGAAAGCGAACTTGAAGAAGGCAAATCCCGCATTGCTGTGATTGAGAACGGCAATGATTTTGTCGGCTTTTGCAAGATCGGCACGGCAACATATCAGGTACGAACCGGACAAAACAAAGCAATCCGGGACAGGATTACGCCTTTGAACAGTCTTATGATCAATTGTGAAAGGAGGGAGACCGGATGAACTGGATCAAAACTATCAACGACGCCATCGAATATATGGAGAGGCATCTGACGGATGAAATCACGCTGGCGGATATCTCGAAGCATGTAAACCTTTCTGCCTTTCATTTCCAGAGGGCGTTTTCCCTGCTGACAGAAATGTCCCCGGCGGAATACCTGCGTAAAAGGCGCCTTTCGCAGGCCGGGGCAGATCTGATCAGCGGAGACGAAAAGGTCATCGACGTCGCTTTGAAATACTGCTATGATTCGCCGGAAAGCTTCACCAAAGCGTTTACTCGGTTCCACGGCGTTTCGCCGATGCAGGCGAAAAAGGGAAGCCCCATTCAGTTCATGAATCGGTTTACCGTCCGTATGACAATTGAAGGAGGCTGCATCATGGAGTACAAAATTGAAAAATGGGAAGCGATGGATCTTCTCATGCATGCGAAGGTTTTTCATGCGGAAACAAGCGAAGACGAGATTCCGAAGTTCTGGGACGAGTATTACGCCAATGAAGAATACCGTAAGATCCCGGGATACCTCGGACTTTGTGCCCAGCAGAAAACCGATGGTGATGAGTTCCGGTACGGCATCGGCTGCAAAGCTTCCGATGTGGAAGGCATCCCGGAAGGGTTTGAGATTATCCATATTTCGGAATACACCTGGGCGGTTTTCAAATGCGTCGGCCCGATGCCCGGGGCAATCCAGGCCATGTGGGAACGGATTTACAAGGAATGGCTGCCGGTTTCCGATTATGAGCTGATTCCCGATTATGACATCGAAAACTACCTGCCCGGAGATCCGTCTTCACGGGATTATGTCAGTGAGATCTGCATTCCTGTCAGGAAAAGCAAGTGATGCGGAGGAAAAGATGAATCAGTCGATTTTGGATTGGCTTCTGGAGGAAGAAACACCGGAAGTTCGGCTCAGAACGCTCAAAGAATATATGAAACTGCCGGATGATGACGAAAAAGTCGTCGAATGCAAAAGACGGCTCCTGCACAGTAAAACTTATGAACGGGCACTGAAAAAAAACAGGAAGGATAAACCGTGGGATAAGTTCGACGCCATCATGGCTTTTGCCGAGTGGGGTCTGACCCGCAAGGATGTCGGAAAGGATATCGATGATGAAGTGTTTGGCCTGATACAAAGCACAGGATTCAAAATGCTGTGCGGAGAGCCATACCTCCTCAGGAATCTCGTGAAACTGGGATACGATCAGGAGGATATTGTAAAGAACGAAATCGCCTGTGTCTTAAGCGGAATCAAGGAAGACGGTGGCTTTGGATGCATCAGCACAAACAAAAAGACAAACGATCCGCGGAAACCGCATAAGAGCTGCGCACGTCTGACGGTGGAATATCTCCTGCTTGTCGCTGAACTGCATCTGCTGGGATACAGGATGGACTGCGAGAATAAACTTGTGCATTATTTTATGAAAAGAAACATTTTCTTCAGAACGGACGATATGAAGACGCCCATGGTTGACGTAATGCTTGGTACTTTCTATCCTTCTGACCCGATCAAAGTTGGAGCGCAGAACATCCTTTATGCGCTGAGGGTTCTGGGGTGCCAGCCGGATTCTGAAGCAATGCAGGCCGAATATAAAGTACTGAATCAGTATCGAACGGAAAACGGAAGATATATTTTGACAGCATCCAAAGGTGTACCGGCATTCAAGGCTGGAAACATCGGTGAAGAGAACAAGTGGGTAACGCTTTACGCTTATATGGCGCAGTAGGATTGCGAATACAAATATTCCTGGAGGAAAGACAGTGGCCGGCAGCCCAATCTCTGATATGAAGATGGATTACACACATCACTACGATTCTCCCCTCGGCGGGATCACTTTAGCCAGCGATGGGGACGCGCTCATCGGCCTGTGGTTTGATGGGCAGAAGTATTTCGCGAATACGCTGAACAAAACCGCGGAAGAGAAGCCGCTCCCTGTCTTTGAAGAAGCGGATCAGTGGCTGGATATATATTTCAGCGGTAAAGCGCCGGATTTTACGCCAAAGCTGTCCATGCGCACCACTGCCTTCAGAAAAATGGTCTGGGAGATTATGCTCACGATTCCCTTTGGCCGGACGATGACCTACGGGCAGATAGCCGAAACCGTAGCGCGGCAGATGAATCTTTCTGAAATGTCTGCGCAGGCTGTGGGCGGTGCGGTAGCACACAACTCCATTTCCCTCATCATCCCGTGCCATAGAGTGGTGGGCACGAACGGCAGTCTGACAGGGTATGCCGGAGGGATTGACAGAAAAATTCGCTTACTGCAGATGGAAGGTGCAGATATGTGTTCCTGCCATGGAACCGTTGTTCCCCGGTTCAGCATCCGGACACCATCTCCAAAATAGCGCCGTAAAGCGAACCGGGCAGGCAAAGCCCATGAAGCTCCGCCGGCTGGCCCGCACAAGGATCACGCAGCACGCTGGATATGGACCCGCGCCACACCGGCAGCATCCAAAAGAAGAAGTGAAGAAGCCTTTGTGTGACGCTTCTCCACTTTTGATTTAACTCTTTTCTTGTTTCGCCTAAACGAGATTCAATGTTTTAAGTATGTTACAGTTTATTCTGCGGGGTGAATTGACGAAAGAATGATATTTCTTGTTATTTCCCAGTTTTCGTCTGCGTCCATTGGCATACAATTCACAGAAAGCACCATATGATCAGAAACAGGATAAATCAAGCTCAGGATATTATCTTTTTCCACATCATAAGAAATGCATTCAACACCGTTTATTATAATACTGTTGAAGTTTGAGCCGCCTCCTTCTTTTTCCATGAGCGCGACGTATTCATCCAGGCTTGATACTTCTGAAACAAAAAGAATGACAGACCTGGCCTGATCTTCCGTCCCATAAAGCGCAACAGGCTTGAATGGGCCGTCCATGAAGCTGGTGTCAACCGAAATCATCTCAGCAGGAATCCAAAGCTGGATCGAAAGAGAATCCGATATCTCAATCTTTTGGAATGCTCCCTGAGCCTCTATTTCTTCGGTAACCAGATCCGTCCAGTTCAATTCCGGCACTTCCTCAGCGAGCGCCAAGGTGTTGCAAGACACAAGGAAAGCAAGAAGCAGGACGGAGCATAACATAGCGGTTATTCTTTTTCCGGTTTTCATTTTCATTTCCCTCCAATAAGTTATTTGGTGCTCCTTCTTTATTCTATCAATCCATGGAGGAAAATGGGTGGGCGTCACGCCCACTTAGGCAGATTATTTTTTCTGAGTGCCCTGCATCATGGCATATACTTTATCAGCGTTAGCAAACGCAATGGCTGCTTCTCCGCAGGAAACATCCCTCGGCCGGTTTACGCCGATAAGAATTCCATGATCTTCGCACCATTTCAAGGACACGGTAATCCCTGGGTATTCTTCCGGGTTTCCTTTAATAGATGACCAATCAGCAACCACCTGGGGCCAATAGGTTTTTGTCACGAAATACGCCAGATAATCCCTGTCAATGTATTGCATATCGTCCAGAGACCAGGGAAGAAAATGGGCTTCATTCTCCTGCGGAGGTTCTAACGGGCTGGGAATCCTCACATAGTCATTTTCAAGGCCATATACCTCGATCAGGGTATCCTTCAGCATCCCCACGGTATAATGCGCAGCGCTGTTATCAAAGATGTGCGTTCCATATTTGCTCTGAAGATAGGAAACCGCCTCCCGCTGGCGCTCTTCGTCCGGCATGACCCGCGGAATAACTGTGCCATCCGTAAAAGGATTGTATGTGATCCGCTCATAGGCGGTTTTTCCGGCGAAAGAAACAACTGCCATGACTGCAAGAACACAAATCGATATTCTGACGATCCGTATAACCTGAGAGCGCGGATTTGCATTCAGCAGCGCGCGTTTCACCTGATTCATGTCTGAATAACGATTTTTCGGATCAAAAGCCGTACATTTGGTAATAATGTTCCTGAGTGGTTTATACAGACGTATCTTATGATTCTCCCGCACGCTGTCAGTCAGGAGAAAACGAAGCAGCACGCCGAAAGAATATATATCAGATCTGGTATCGGTCTGCGCAAAGCCATATTGTTCAGGCGGCGCATATCCTTTTGTCCCGAAGAAAACAGTATCCGATTCCTCTGCAGTTTTGAAAGTTCTTGCGATGTCAAAATCAATCAGCACGACATCTTCATTTTTCGTAACAATGATGTTTTCTGGCTTTATATCGCGATGAATGACAGGCGGCGTCTGGTTATGAAGATAAATCAAGACATCCGAAAGTTTTATGCAAAGCTGTACGATTTCCTCTTGGGATAAATCATTGTTTCTGGCATAATCACTAAGCGGCGTTCCTTCGATGTATGAGCGCACAATAACAAACATTGAATCATTTTTATAGCTGTCGCAATAATCCGGGATTCCTTCATGATGCAGGTTACGCAGTATACTTTCGGTATTCGGCTCTGAAAATAATGAGCTATCATAGCATTTTGCTACGCAAAAATTATGTGTTCCTTTTTGTGATACCAAAAAGGTTTCCCTCCCATGATGAGAAGCGAGGCATTCCAATTGATCATAATCTGCCAAAAATGCAGCGGGGTATCCAGCTTTTGAAAATATGTTCTCTATTTCCTGCACAGCAGATTGATTGTCAATCATTTTTTCGTCCTCCGTCGCCTAAAATGGGCAAGTCTAAATCATGAAGGATAATTTGCGTATCAACGAAAGATTTACCATGATAAAGGCAGTAGATGATAGCAGAATCCCTTTTTACACGTGGATACAGAGGACTCTTTCTGGCAACTTTTAATAATTCCTGCGTATCGGTTACCGATAGCGAAAACCCAAAAGCAAGCTGTAGTACCGTATCCCTTGATGGGGTTCTTCTTCCGCTGAAAAGCTGGTGCCCGAATGATTTTTCCAGTCCGGCGCGCTGTATGATATGCTCAGGCACTTCGTTTTGCTCAGCGCACAGAGAGGCGATATATTCATGAAAAACCGGCAACGTAATGACTGACCCTTTTTCTTCCAGAAACAAAGGGAGGCTGGATGTCTGAAAAAGAAGAGAAAAGAGCTCCTCTGTGCTGAGCCTATTTTGACCCATATCTTGCACTCCTTTGACTGATTCAAAGCCATAGTCGGCAGTTCATTGACAAGCGCATTCGTTAAACCCCGGATGATCGGGGTTTGGCTCTTCTAAGTTCCATAAAACAGGAACTTCTGAAGGTAGTTATTCGTTCTACATCTTGATAATCCTGCTTAGATTGAATCAACCTGGCTGTGTTTTCCCCAGATCCTCATATATGCGGTCCAAAAACTACAATAGCCGCCGGTATGGTCTTCCCGATCATACCAGCAGCTGCTTTGTTTACAGGGTATTTATGACTTCTTCTATGACAATCTCCTCGGCTCGGCTGCGAATACTGTTCATCCTACCAACCCATACCATGGGCTTTTCTGCCTTGAGTTGCCCCGTGATGCCCTCCTGCCTGACCATCTGTGCAATCAGGCTTTCAAGCATCACCGCAGCTCTCTCGTTGGCATCGGCGAGATGCCTGCCCAAAGTCCCGTTCAGAATGAGCCGTTGATAAAGTCTCGGATGCTGCTCCTTCAGGTATTCCCTGTGCATCCGTCCCCATTTCCCAATGGGATGCTGATCAGCTTCCTCAATCATCAGGTTCGGATAGTACATCCCGTCTTTGCCCAGGGTGTAGGTCCCGCCAAGTTCTTCAAACAGAGATTTCATTGTGTTTTCCTCCATAATTCAGTATTGGCCAATCCAGCACGCAGATGCCTTTTCTGAATTTCTGCCTAATACTGTTTTATGGAAGACCCCCGTTAGTCAGTCTCTGTTTCTCTGGCTGTTGTATAAGAGTAACGGAAAACCTGTCATGAAGAAGGATGCGGCGGAAGCAATCGGCGTGACCCGAACCTCACTGACCAGGGCCAGTGAGCAATTGGCTGCAATGGGTCTCATTTCTCAAAAAAAGACCGGGAAAGAGTTCCTGATGAGATTAGAAAGCTCAGGCATTGAATTGTACAAGCAAGCAAAACCATTTTTGATCAATCCTGTTCAAAGAATGATCACCGTGCAGAATAGCAGGGAGTATGATCGTTATCCCTTTTCCGGAGAATCCGCACTTGCGCAATGCTCCATGTTGAATCATCCGCGTATTCCTGTACGCGCTGTATGGAAAGCCGCAATCAATTCGGATAAAATTACGGAGATTGATATTCGCTGGGAACCGAATGCAGATCCTGTCATACTGGAGCTTTGGAAATATGATCCTGCTCTGTTTGCAAAAAACGAAACAGCAGATCCTGTTTCAGTAGCGATGTCTTTTGAAAGCAACGTGGACGAACGGATTGAAGGATCTGTTGAGGATTATCTGGAGGGATACCCATGGTAAACGGAATGGAAACAACTATATCAAGAACGATGCTGATTTTAATGACCTGAAGAACCAGGATTACTATTGCGCCCATGGTTTTGATTTTATTATGCTGGTTACAGGATTAATCCATTCCCGTTTGAATGAAGCGGTCAAAGCTCTGAATAAACCAAGCATTTCCACTTTTGATGCCCTCATTAAATCCGGACACATGCGGATGGTTCAACACGAAAACGAATGGAAACTGCATAACACCAGGATAAGGGATATTGAGTTGCTTGAAGAAATAGGATTTATTCCTCAAGAATCATTTCCTGTTTCACGCAAATGAGGGGTTCATATGTGCAAAAACTCTAATGACTGTGATTAGTGTAGCAGAAAATAACCGAAAAAGATCAGATGGCACAAAATGTGCCCTCCTGCATGCAATGGTGTCGGCTTCTCCATGGTCAGGCATTTTTCAGCTGCTTTTTCCGCTCATACATCAGGCTGTCGGCACGGCTGAAGACATCAAAGAGATGCGAATCTCCCGGCTGATACTCCGCCATGCCGGCGGCAATCACCACGCCGCCGGTTTTGTTGTTTTCAACCATCCGGCTGTCCAAACTTTCGAGCAGTTCGCTGCGCTGCTCATAATCCGTGCCCTCCAGGAAAACGACAAATTCATCGCCGCCGATCCGGTAGACCGGGCTGTGTTTGTACAGGTCGCAGATCAGTTGGCTTGCTTTGCGGATATAGTTGTCTCCCGCGGCATGCCCCTGGGTGTCGTTGACCTGTTTCAGCCCGTTCAGGTCACAGACCACAAGGGCAAACAGCCGGATGTTCCCACTCTGAATATCCTGATCCACTGTGTTGACCTTTTGCGTATAGGCATATTTGTTGCCGACGCCTGTCAGGGAATCCCGTTCGGCAATCTTCCGCTCTTCTTCCAGCAGGGCCCTGGATTCCCTTTGCGCTTTCAGAGCCAGCACGCCGAAGAAAGCCAGCAGCGCGGCGCAGGTAATCGAAATCTGGATGATACTGCGGTTCATTGTCTCTTCCCGGATGCCGCCGATCTGGTCATAAATCAGGTTTTCGGGAATCAGCACGGTGATCATCCAGCCAGTTTCGGGGATCGGTGAATAATAAAACATCTGCCCGGCGCCGGAGAACGAGAAAAGCGCTTTGCCGGCGGTTCCGTTCCTGAAGTTTCCGGAAAGAACTTCAGTCTCGGCCGCCGTCAGATATCGGCTCATGAATGTGAGGAGGTTCTGTTTTGCGCTGACGGGGCCGAAATCAAGGCCGGTCAGGTTTTCGCCGTTCTCATAATACAGGCTGAAGTAGGTCCCTTTCTCCTGCGTGTTGAAAGCCAGCATGCTGACAATGTCATCCATGTTGATTTCAATAAAACAGGTCTTCAGCTTTTTCCCGTTGAATACCCGGTTCTGAACGGGCAATGAAAGGCAAATATCCTTGCCGCCACCGTAGGTGGCATTTGTCGTGATGGTGCGGATCCGGGACAGTTCGTCCGACAGAAATGCATAACGGCTCCCGCCCATATAGGTTGTATGCTCTGTGTAGACAACATTGTCTTCATCCGCAACGGCAAACAGCTCCAGCCCGTACAGGGCTTCCACACGCCCGATGAAGGATCTAAGCGCTTCCTGTGAGGAAAGGTCTTCCTGCGTCATCAGTGCCAGGGCGCGCTGCATCTGGTCCGCCTCTGTTTCAAAGAAACGGGTTACAACCTGGCTTCTGCGGTCTGCCAGTTCTTCCAGATAAAATTCGCTGACTTTTTCCACAGCATCATCCGTCGCCTTGCGTGCGCCGGCGCTCATCCACAGTGTCGCGGCGATCACGATGAGCACAACGATCACCGCGCCGATCAGGACAGGAAAAAGGTTTGACCGCTTCATGCTTGCACCTTCTGTTATCAGAATTCACCGTAAAGGAGTTCCAGCATTTTTTCCGCGTCCTGCTGGAAGATGATGGTGGTTGATTTTTCCGTTTTTTCCGGATACAGGGTACCGGGCAGCTCGCCGTCGGCAATTTTCACGGCAACCTGCAGTGTATCAAACCCAATGGAATAGCAGTCCTGAATGCCGAGGCAGTAAATCACACCGTCCCGAAGATCCCGGAGAGCTTCCCTGTCGTGGTCCATGCCGACGATCACAATATCCCGTCCTGTTTCCTTCACGGCCCGGGCAGCGCCCACCGGATTGCTCATGTTGCAGCAGACGAGCCCGCCGAGATCAGGATGATCGTCAAGTATCTTCATCGTCAGGTCGTAAGCCCGTTGAATGCTGTCCTGGTCATATTCTTCGGCGACGATCTCCATATTCGGATATTGGGCAACGGTATCCCGGACGCCCTTTGCCCGATCCTCGTGACACGGAGCGCCTTTTGTTCCGACAAGCACGGCGATTTTGCCTTTTCCGCCAAGCTTTTCGCACAGCGTCCGGGCAAGATCGGCGCCGTCTTCATAATTATGAGTGTTTCCGACATATGCGATTCGCTTGCATCCGGGTGCTGCGTCGGAACTGGAAAAGGTCATGACGCGGATACCGGCGTCTGCCAGCTGATCCAGCACGGGGGAAATGACCGTCTCATCCGCCACATCGACGCCGATCACGTCATACTCTCTATTCCGGGCGGCGGCCAGCAGGCGGTTCTTCTGATCATCGGCCGAAGCGGCTTCCGGCGCCAGATATTCATAGGTGACGACAATCCCGCGGCTCAGATATTGCCGCTGGGCGTCCTCCATGCCCATGGCAACCGCGTCCCACCAGGCATGAACCGTTTTATAGGTGAAATAGAAATTGTAGTGGTCTTTTTTCGGAGCATAGGAATCGAGGGTCAGGTCAAACCGGACGGCAGATGCTGCCTTTTCTGTTTCCTCGGCGCAGGCGGGCATTCCTGTTTCAACCAGACAGAAGAGTGCTGTCACTGCCGCCAATACCCGCAATGCTCGTTTCATCTTCATCGTTTGTGTTTTGCTCCTCCCCCAACGTTGTTTGAGCATGTTTAGTATAGCAGAAAACAACCAAAAAAGTACAGAGGGCACAAAATGTGCCCTCCCGGGACAAACGGGGCTTTTTCTGTTATACTATGTGTGGTATGTTGTGTCTGAATATGTTTATATAGAAACGGGAGGATGAACGTGGAAAACAAATCCGTTTACAGGCAGTCGAGTCTCGACCGTATCCAGTCGCCTGAACAGTTGAACTGCTACCTTCGTGTAACCAACCCCTCCGCCTGGAAAAGCCCCTGATCGAGCATTTTTCCATGCATCTGAAACAGGGCAACCGCGTGGCGTTTGACGGCCCTTCCGTGCTGATGCAAGGAAACGATTATTACGGCATTGATGAAGATGTGTGCTATTTCTTTGAAAACGGCTGGGAGGAGCGGCTCACGAAGGCCGCGGAGGAACCGTTCCGCGAATACCTGAAACGAAACCCGCCGAAGAAGAAAACAGACGAAGAGAAAAGCTCTGCCCCGGAAGGCGATCCATATTTATAGAATGTTTTCCATTGGCTGAGGTCCGATGCAAGGATGGTGAAATTGATTTGGAAGTGAAAAAGAAGAAGGAGCTTCACGAGATCAGCATTGACGGCTGCAGAAAGATCGGTGAAGGCGCACACGGCGTTGTTTACCAGACCGCTCCGGATATGCTGGTGAAGGTTTACCGCGAAGGCGTGTCGCTGGATGATATTCACCGGGAGCAGGCATTGTGCCGTCGTGCGTTTGTGAAAGGGATCCCGACGGCGATCCCCTTCGGCGTTGTGCGCGTCGGCGGACATTACGGAACGATGTTCGAGCTTCTGAATGCAAAATCGGCATCGGACTATATTGCCGAGTTCCCGGAACGTCTGGACTGGTTCATCGAAAAGTCTGTCGAGCTGATGAAGCAGGTGCACGCGATCGAAGCGGAATCAGGAGAGCTTCAGGATATGAAGCAGCAGACAGTTGTCTGGCTGGAGAAGATCAGGACGAAGCTGTCATCCGTTCACTATGAAAAGCTTCGGCAGATCCTGGAGTCGGTTCCGGACCGCCGTACTCTTTTGCATGCAGACTTTCATCTGAAAAACATCATGGTCTGCGGGGATGAACTGATGCTGATTGATATGGATACCCTGTGTACGGGCGATCCGATCTTTGAGCTTGCGACGGTTTATAACTCCTACCGGGAATTCCCGTCGATCAATCCGGCTGCGGCCGCTTTTTTGGGAATAGACGTGAAGACTGCGGAGCGGATCTGCGACAGGACATTTGAGCTGTATCTGGAGGGGGACAAAACTTCTTCCATTCAGAACGCAGTCCACACTGCCCGCCTGCTCGGCTGCATCCGCATCATTGAATATATGGATCGCAATGCGCGCCCGGAAAGCAAACAGTGCATTGAACACTGCTGCCGTGATATTGAGATGCTATTGGATATAAAAAACTGAGAATCATTGTATTTACGGAGGAAGAAAAATTTTCCAGCACACGCTGTGCCCGATTCTTGGATTCGCCACGCTGCCTTTTATGAATCCGATTGAAAAAAGAAACAGCCGGCTGGCAATGATTCCGACTGCGATTTATATGCTGGTGATGGTTCCGCTGAATTACTTCCGCGTTGTGGAAGAGCCCTACCCGTTCCTGAAAGTTCATAACCAGCCGTGGTATATGAGCATTCTCTGGTTTCTTGCAATCAGCCTTGTGGCGTTCGGAATTGCCGTATTGCTGCGTAAGATCTGCGGGAAAAGAGGTAACTGATAATGAATGTACTGGAATCGTTCGGTGAAAAACTGCACACGCTGCGCGTGGAAAAAGGGCTGACGCAGCGTCAGCTCGCCGACGCGCTGTTCATCACCCGGAAAACCGTCAGCAACTGGGAAGCCGGAATCCGGATGCCGGATGTGGTCATGCTCACCCGGCTCAGCAGGACGCTGGGGGTCAAGCCCTATGAGCTGATGGATGTTTATCCGTCAGAGAAGGATTCCCCCACGCTGATCATTGTGGAGGACGAACAGGATATCCTGACAGGGTTCATCCATATTGTCAGCGATACCCTGCCGGAGGCGCAGGTTTACGGATTCCAGACCGGGAAGGAATCTTTGGAATTTGTGGAAGCCAACAGGGTGGATGTGGCTTTTCTCGATGTGGAGCTTTTTGGTGAAAGCGGCATTGATCTTGCCGGAAAACTCTCCGCCGTCAATCCGACCATCAACGTGATTTTCCTCACGGGGCATTCGGAATATACTTTTGACGCGCTGCAGATGCATTGCAGCGGCTATCTGCTCAAGCCGCTGACGCCGGAAAAGGTCTTGCATGAAATGTCCCATCTTCGATTCCCGATACAGGGGTGAAAGAATGTTCAAGAAGAAACTGTTTCCTGAACTGGTTGTATTGCTGCTGGCAGTTTTGTGCGTGGTAACCGTCTTCCTGGTGCACAAAAACCTGAGCTACTATCGCTATGCTTCATCAGCAACGCCGTTCTTTATGCTGAAGCCGGACGACGTCGCGGAGGAAGAAATCTCTGAATATGCCGGCGTCCGGCGCACATATACCTTCACCATTCCCGAAAGCACATCCGCAACGACCACCGGCTCCCGGCTGACTTTTTTCCTTCGTCATACGCTGGCGGAACTCTATATTGACGACACACTGCGCTACAGTATCACCCCCGGAACCGGCAGCAACAGTCAGTCGTCCTTCGGATTGACGCCGGGGAATTACTGGGTCTGCATTCCCATCCATCCCGAATACGCCGGAAAAACAGCCCGGATCGTTCTGACGCCTGTGTATCAAAACGTTCTGAGCGAAACACCGGATTTCATGATCATCACGAGAGATATGCTCCTGAGCATGATCGTTCTCCCGGAAAGCGGCCTGATGATCACGCTGAGCGTGCTGGCCGCCGTTTTGGGGTTATTCCTGATCATCATGTCTCTGGTTCTTCCGCTGGAAAGTCCCGTAAAGAGGCAAACCTTCTTCCTTGGCGCCGTGGCTGTTGCCGCAGGCATCTGGAAGCTTTGCGGTCTGCCTGCGATTCCCCTGCTGCTGGAATTCCGTGGAATCCATAAGGAAATCTGGTTTGCCGGCACCGTTTCCTATATGCTGATGATGGTGCTGTCCCTGCGCCTGGCCCTGGCCATTCGGGGAGAAAAGAATCATCTTCTCGGCACGGTTTGTTTTTATACCGGCGCAGCCGCGGCGGTGGTGCTGATTCTTCTGCAGCTCTTCAACGCGGTGGAACTGTATCAGTCTCTGGTCTGGTACGGAATCGGCATGGTCGTGTTGCATCTGCTCCCCTTCGTAAAGCAAAAGCCGACCCGTGCCGAGTTGTTGTGGGTCCTTCCCCTGTGTCTGACCCTGGGTGCGGATCTGCTGTTCTCTTCGCGCACCGACGCGCTGCACTTCTCCCCTGTTTTTCTGATCTGGCTGATTCTGTATCTGTATGTGCGCGGCTTCGGGTTCGTGCGCGCGGCGATTCTCCGCGAACGGCTTCTGCGAAAGAAGCAGGAAGAGCTTCGGGATGCAAAGCTCCGGACCATGATGAACCAGATCCGGCCGCATTTCATCTACAACACGCTGACCTCCGTATATGTCCTCTGCAGGGATGATCCGGAGAGAGCCGCCCTGATTGTGCAGAATTTTACCGAATACCTGCAGTCCAACTTTACCGCCCTGACGGCAACGGAACTGATCACCTTCTCGGATGAGCTCCGGCACACCAAAGCCTATGTATCCGTGGAGTCCTACCGTTACCGTGAAAAGCTGTCCGTGGATTACGACATTCGGCATACCGCGTTCCGCCTGCCGCCGCTCACGCTGCAGCCGCTGGTTGAAAACGCCATCAAACACAGCCTGCGCAAAGGAATCGCTCCGGTGCATGTCGTTGTCTCCAGCTGGGCGGAAGGCTCCGATGCCTATATCACGGTGAAGGACAACGGCCCGGGCTTCGAACCGCAGGAGCAGATCGGCGAGGAACATGTCGGTCTGGACAATGTACGGGAGCGCCTGCAGCTGATGTGCGGCGGATCCCTGGAGATCCAAAGCAGCAAAGAAAGCGGTACCCTCGTAACAATCATCATCCCGGCGTCCCCGAATCAGTCCTCTCCCGCCGTACGCTGACACGCTTGAGCAGTTCATTGCAGCCGGGAAGCCTGCCCGGGCTTTGCCCAAGTACTATGAATTTCCCGAATCTCTGGAGGAATAAACCATGGAAAAAACGCGGGAATGGCGATATCCGCTTTGCGTTTTTCTGGCCTCGGTCTGTTTCAGCACCGGCGGACTGTTCATCAAAATGATCCCCTGGTCGGCGCTGGCCATCAACGGTGCCCGGAATCTGATCGGCGCGGCGGTGATCGGGATTTATCTTCTTGTGACCGGGAGGAAAATCATTTTTAATCTTACGGTGATGATCGGTGCGCTTTCCATGATCGGCGTGACGACGCTTTTCGCGATTGCGAATAAACTGACCACCGCGGCCAATGCTATTGTTCTGCAGTTCACAGCGCCGGTTTTTGTCATCCTTTTCGTTGCGGTTCTTTATAAGCAGAGAACGGGTAAGGCGGACATAGCGACGTGCGTTGCCGTACTTCTGGGGGTTGTGCTGTTCTTTGTGGACGGCATCCGGGCCGGGAATCTCTGGGGAAACGTGATCGCGATTCTTTCCGGGGTATGCTACGCCGGGGTTTTCATGATGAATACCGGAAAGAATGCCGACGCCATTTCTTCCTGCTTCATCGGGCAGCTGACAGCCGGTGTGATTTTCACGCCCTTCTGCTTCCTGGAAACGGATTTCTCGTTTCCCGTGATCGCGTCAGTCATCGGATTGGGCGTGATTCAGGTGGGGCTGGCATATATTCTGTTCACGATCGGAATCCGGCATACGCCGCCGGTCACCGCAAGCCTGCTGACAGGTCTGGAGCCGATTCTGAACCCGCTGCTGGTGGCGGCATTTTACGGAGAGAAAGTTTCCACGCTGTCCGTGATCGGATCCGTCATCGTTGTATTTTCCATCGTTGCATACAACGTATATCTGTCGAAAAGAAGAAAACCAAAAAACAGCGTTCTGGAGGGATGAACGATGGAGAAAAAACAGTCAAAGGGTATTCTCTGGCGTGTTTTGTTTGTAATATCGGCGCTGCTGATGTTTGCCGTTCTGGAGCTTGGAAAGCATACCGTCCTGGGTTGGATTCTGGCCGCGCTTCTGCTGGCGGGTTTCTGGTTTCTGCGTGCAACACGCTGGAAAGCATTAAGTGCAGGCAAAAGGATTCTCGCGTGGATTGGCGTACTGGGCATTGGCTTTGCTGCGATTCTCTGGATTTCGTGGCCTCCGGTGCAGGCGGTTCCCGCGGTAAAGGGTGCCTCCCCGGAAAAGGCCGGCGTGATTCATGTGGCCCAGGGCGATCTCACAGGCGTCGTTACCGCTGACGGTCAGGTGGAAGTATATGCAGGAATCCCCTATGCGCAGCCTCCTGTGGGCGAACTCCGCTGGAAGGAGCCGCAGCCTGCGCTGCCCTGGGAGGGCGTCCTGGCGGCGGATCATTTCAAACCCATGTCCATGCAGACGCAGGATCTTCCGATCTACGATTCCCTGGCACGGATCATCGGCTATCATGACTATGAGTTTTTTTCGATGGAAGACAATGTTCGCGAGCCTGCCGGTGAGGATTCTCTTTACCTGAACATCTGGAAACCGGCAGGAGAATCGGAGAACCTTCCGGTGCTGGTATATATCCACGGCGGTTCCCTGCAGACCGGGCAGCCCTGGTACCAGGATTACAGCGGCGAAGGCCTGGCCCGGAAGGGCGTCATGGTTGTCAACATGGGATACCGGCTTGGCGTTTTCGGATTCTTCGCGGACGAAGCGCTGGCGGCGGAATCTCCCAACGGAACAACCGGGAATTACGGCCTGCTGGATCAGATCTGCGCCCTGCAGTGGGTGCGGGAGAATATTGCCGCGTTCGGTGGGGATCCTGGCAACATAACACTGGCCGGAGAGTCGGCGGGCGCTGCCTGTGTGACCGCGCTTTCCACTTCCCCGCTGGCCAAAGGATTGTTTCGCCGGGTCATCGCGGAGAGTTCTACGGTGACAGCCAAAGCCCCGGCGCATTCCTTCCGCTCGATGGAAGCCGCGCTGAAAGCCGGAGAGGAAACAAAAAAGCGCCTTGGCGTTCATTCGATCGAAGAACTGCGAAAACTGCCGGCAGAGAAAATCGTAGGTGAGTTGTCAGCTCACCATCATATGACGGTGGATGGCTATGCGCTGACGGAAACGCCCTGGGAATCCTATGAAAAGGGCATATACAATCAGGAAGCACAGCTGCACGGATTCAACCGCGAGGAGTCGGAAGCCTTCATTCTCTTTGAGCAGGCAAACCTAAAAAACTATGAAGAAAAGGTTCGGAAGCTGTTCCCGGCGGAAGGTGCGGACAAGGTGCTGAAGCTTTATCCGGCCGGATCGGACGCGGAGGCAAAGCGGAACTGGGCTGACATCTATTCGGCATACTTCTTTACCTACGGTCATTCCGTCTGGGAAAAACAGGCCGCGATGAATCAGATTCCTTCCTATGAATATTTCTTCACGAAGACAAACGGCCGTCTGGGATGCTGGCACAGCGGCGAAGAAGTCTACTTCTACGGAAACATCCCGGAAAACTCCGGTCTCTACACAGCGGAAGACAGAGCGCTGAGCAGCACCATGCAGCAGTATTTTGTCAACTTCATCCGCACGGGCAATCCAAACGGAGAAGGCCTTCCGGAATGGCCGGCGAATACCGGCGCGGAAAACAGGGTGCTGGTGCTGGATACGGAAATTCAAATGGAAACTGATCCGTTTGCCGGCCTCTACCCGATTCTGGATGCAACGAATGCATCTGGCTGCCGACGTGCGTCGGAGGCTGCCCCCATCGCCGCCTGCATGATCAGAAGACCTGCATCGGGCTGCGGAACGAACCGGAAAAGTATGTGCTGGCGCTTCATGCCAGGATTGCGGGAGAAGCGCCCGCAAGGAGCGAACCGACATGATGATTCCGTCGAACGAACTGGTGTGCCGGACGCTGTTTTGCCAAGCGGCGGACAACGGGCGCGCACAGGTATTTTTCGGGCCGGACTGGGAGAAAACCTGTGAGGCAGCACTGCAGAACGCAAAGCTCTACTGCCGGGCCTGGGCGGGGGGTGTTGAAAGCGGTTGCATGCATAGGCGTAGCGTGATATAATTATGATACATCATAGGAAAGGAGGCTTTTATATGATGACATTTCGGGAATCAATCAGGCCTTCAGCTGACCTCAGAAATCATTACAGCGAAATATCCAGACAGTGCAGAGAGAATAAGGAAGCTGTTATTTTCACAGTAAACGGTCGGGGTGATACTGTTTCCATCGCATATGAAGAATACAAGAGAATGAGGGCAAGAATTGAACTGCTTGAAATACTTGCCGAATCAGATGAAGACGTAAAATTCGGCAGAATAGCGCCGGTGCAGGAAACTTTCGATGATCTCCGGAAAATGCTGACGGAGGATATCCTGTGAAATACAAAGTATACCGTACTGACACAGCAGATGCCCTGATCAGGAATATTGTCCTGTGCATTGCTGGAAATTTCGGAAAGGAAATTGCGCTGAAAAAACTGGACGATCTTGAAAAATCCATTCTGAAACTCGAGGATAATCCATATATCGGGACAAAACCCAGGTATACAGTGCTAAAGCGTCAGGGATATAAAGTATTGATCCTTGAAAAAGATCTGGTATTCTACAAAATTGACGAGAACAGAGAAGTCGTAACTGTTTATGCAGTTGTTGATCAGAGGCAGGATTATCTGAGTATCATCAAAGGTTTATGACGTCTTTCCTCGCCTTCCTCACGCAAGCGGTTCCAAATCTCATATCATCAAACAATGTTTCCGGATTCCACGGCGGCAGAGACAAGATACAGATGAACATCAGCCTTTGCGAAGTTCCGCTTCTTCTTAAAACAGTGCCGGCGTTCTCCGTGTTTATGCCAACAGTGCCCGGTGCAGGATGGCCCCCTGGTGCGCGGGATCGATCCGCAGCACCGCGTCGAAGCATCCTTCCGCCCGTTCCCGGTCCCCGAGGCCCAGGCTCCCGAGCGCGATCAGATACTCGCAGTGCGCCCGGTTCTTTACCGACAAATCTTCGTCGAAAAGCTGCAGATCCGGCAGTGAAACGGCAAAATAATCGATCCGTACTTCGTCGTAATAATGCTTCTCGCCGTAGCTGATCAGCTTGTGGAACCGGGAAGCCGCTTTTTCTTCCCGGCCCAGCGCACGGTGCGCCAATCCCTGATAAAAAATCATGTCCGCCGGCTGGTCGTTGTAATACATCATGCCCGCCGGTTCCTCGTTCCCTTCGGATGCCCGCTCCAGGTGTTCCCGCGCCTCTTTTTCCATGCCCAGCGCCTTCTCCGCTGCACCCAGCAGATAATAGATGTCGTTGTCCTTCGCACCTTCCAGTTTTCCCTCCCCCAGGTTCTCCGGGAAAACCAGCGCTTCTTCCAGCAGCGTTTTCGCCTTCGCGAAATCTCCGGCATTCAGCGCCGCCCGGGCGGTCTGCTTCAGGGCGACGGCATACTGCGTGGTCACTTTTCCTTCGCCGCCTTCCCAGGGATGGAAATGCCTGCCCAGGATAATCTCCAGCACTTCCGCGTATCTCCCCTGCAGGTTCAGCAGCGTGCAGTATTCAATGCACAGATCGTCCCGCTTCATCGCGGTCTCCCGGTGCGCCTCCAGGAACGCAAACCGTTCCCCGATGCTTTTCCGCAGTTTCCGGTACAACTGATCCAGTTCCAGCAGCACCCGCGCGTCGCTTTCGTCCAGCGCGTACGCCCGCTCCATGCATGCCAGGGCTTTTTCTTTTTCTCCCCGCTTGTTGTAGTACGCCAGCGACAGATTCCGCCAGACCGTCGGGAAGGAAGGATCCCCTTCTGCGCTTTTCTCCCAGCACGCGATAGCCTTTTCATACTGCCGCCGGTCATACCACAGACACCCCAGGTAGTAGGGTGCCCTGCTGTCCTCCGGGTTCTGCTCCGGAACATCGCTCAGCGCCAGGATGTCCTCCAGCCGGTTCGGGAAGCAGTACAGCGGATCGGCCTCCGCCCCTCTCTCCAGCATTTCCCGTGCGCCTTCCGCGTCCCCGTTCAGCGCGCAGAACCGTGCCGCGTGGTAATACACCATGGGCGTCTTCTCCGGACAGCGATCCAGGATAAACAGCGCGTCTTCATAGTATCCGGCTTCAGCGTAGTCCAGCGCGCACTCGATGTAAGAGCTGGCTCTTTTGCCCATCAGTGCCAGCGTCGCTTCCACGTCTCCGCTTTCAAGGCGGGAAACGTAATCAAAGTCGTCCACCTTCCGGTTCTCCGCGAACCAGGCTTCCGCCTCTTCTTCCCGTCCCAGGCTGTCCAGGATCATGCCCTTCAGCGCCCGGGCCTTCAGGTTGTGCCCGTTCTTCACAAGGCTGCGCTCAATCATCTCCAGCGCGTGCCCGTAGTCCCCCCGCCGGCAGTCCAGCGCCGCCAGATAGTAATATCCGGTCTCCTGCTGTTCCGCGGTCCACACGGACTTATAGAAGGCGTCGTAGGCTTCGTCTTCCCGCCCCTGATATAGCAGCGACAGCCCCAGGTTCAGCAGCGGCTCGCTGTCGAAGGGATTCGGGTTCCGCTCCGTCATCCGTTCAATCGCCGCCCGGAAATACCTTTCGCTCTCCGCGAACAGGCCCCGCCGCAGCAGCAGCAGGCCGTAGACATTGTTCGCCCGGATGTCTCCCGGATCGCGTTTCAGCGCCTCCAGATAGTAAGGATCCGGCAGATACGTGGCGTGCCGGTACTGTTCAATGTGCAGTCCCGTCAGATAAAGTTCCTCGTTGGTCCGGATCTTCTCCGGCAGTTCGGCCGGTTTCGCGGGCTCCGGAATCCGTTCCACCTTTGCCTTCCGCGGCCGGTAATCCACCAGCAGCCGCCCCTGCGCGTCATAAACCGCGATCCGCAGTTCCGCCGCTTCGGCCGCGGTTTCAGCCTCGTCCTGCAGGATGTTCTCCGGCCCGATCGTCACCGTTCTGTCATAGATCGTTTTCCCGCCGGCCGTCAGCGTCACGCGTGCGTTTTCAAACACGCCGCTGGCGTACACCGTGAACCGCGCCTTCCCGTCCCCCGTCTCCAGGTTGACCGCCGCGTCCTTCGACGCGTTCTTCACGTACCCCGCCGCCTTGTAGGGCATGAAGTACTGGGTAAAGGTTTTCTCCTCAAAAGGCTTCAGCCACGTGAAGTCCGGTTGGTTATCGCAGTACATGCCCGTCATCAGCTCGATGTACGGCCCGTTTGCGTCCGTCAGGTTCCGGTCCCAGGCTTTTCCGAAGTCTCCGCATCCCCAGGTCCACTGTTTCTTCCCCGGGCTCACGTGGTGGTCCGCAACGTGCAGGATCCCCGCCTCGACGCCGTAGTCGTATCCGCCCACGAAGTTGTAGTCGCTGTGGGCGCACATATAGCTGGTGGGCACGGGAATATTCCGGTAGCGGGAAATATCCACTCCGGCGCTGTAGTCGTGCTTGTAATAAACCCCCGTCGCAATGGGGAACGTGCTCACATCCCGTTTTCCGTGGTCATAAACCGCGTTCACGTCCGGCGGAAAAACCGACTGGGTATTCTCGTTCACCGATACCGCCGGGTTCGCCCACCACAGGAACGTCTGCGGCAGGGGCGTCCGGTTGTACAGCTGCCCCCGGATCTCAATATACGCCCTGTCCGGCCGCAGGATGAACGTCATCTTCCCCTTCGTGCCGTACATCTGGTCCACTTCCGACATTTCCACCGCAACGCTGCCGTCCGTGTTCTCCAGCAGCTGCCAGTCCGTCGGCGCGAAGGTGGTGGGCCGGTGGTGCTGGGGCCAGTTGAACTCAATCCCGCCGCTGATCCACGGCCCCGTGAGGCCCACCAGCGCCGACTTGATCACCTCGTTGTAATACACGAAATCATAGCCGTTGGTTTTGTCCAGCGCCCGCTGAATCCGTCCGCCCAGTTCCGGCAGCACCATCACCATCAGGTAGTCGTTCTCCAGAAAGACCGCCCGGTAGCTTTTCTCTTCTTTCGTATCCTCAATCCGGTCGATCACGGGCAGAGGATAAACTTTTCCGCTGGATCCCTGATAAACCCGCTTTTCGAGAAACATGGGATTCCGGTCAGGTTTTCCGCATCCGTAGGTCGGAATCAGAACGTTCTCCTCCCGGATCTCCGCCCGGTGTGTCAGCTGGCTCATGCCTGCTTCCCCCTTTTTTCTGATCTTATCATAAGCCGGTATCTTTAAGCAATGTGGATTCAGGGAACCACATATCCGCTGCTCTGACTGAATGCACGGATTCGAAAGGGACATCTCATTCCGGAAAAACTTCTCCGTTCAGCCCTTCCAGAATAGACCCGCACGCCCAGGGCATCAGCGCGAACCACGTGGACGCGGGGGATCCGTCCGGCCACTTTTCGGTCAGCAGGCCCTCGCTGTGACAGAAGCGTTCGGACATCCAGCCGGTTTTTCCATAGCCGTATTCCCCGTCAAAGGTGTTATGACACTGGCAGCTCCACAGCTTTGTGTCTTCCAGGCGGCTCCGGATATAGCTGTCCTTCCTGAATCTGAGATAATACAGCATCTCATCCATCACGGAAGAGGACATGGGATGGATATGCGGATTGGTTACGGAGGTGATACTCCCGCCGCAGCTGGACCAGCCCGTCGTGCTCAGGGGCGGCACCTTGATCGGAGAATTATAGCAGAACTTGAAAGTATATTCATAATACAGGGCGTCGCGGAGATGATCCAGCAGCCGCTCCGCTTCCGCGCTTCGGGCCAAACCGTCTGCACAGATGATTTCATGCAGGTAACGGACGGCCCGGATATAACTCAGGATCCCTTCAGAATCCACATTTTTATCAATATCCAGCGGCCCTCCGTAGCATTCCTCGTGCCGGATATAGCTGTCATGATACCACTGCTCGCTGCGGAGCAGGTTCGCAAGATATGCCCTTTCACCGGTCAGACAGCAGTAATACGCGGCCGCAGCCATACACCAGGCGCCGGAGAAAGAGTCATATTCCAGTCCGGAACCGGTCTTTTCCGAGAATACATACGGATATTCACCGTCCTGATTCCGGCTTTTCTCTGTCCGCGCAATCACACGCGCGGCAAAGGAGAGCCAGTCCGGATGAACGGTCCCCCGCTTCTTTTCCGCTTCATATCCCTTCAGGATCAAGTAAACGCTCTGCCCGACGAGATAAGAGGCATGTCCCGGGGTATGCTGCTTGTCAAACCACCAGCCCCGGTTGCTCCATATGCCGTCCTGCTCTGCCAGATACGGAAGATCGTTCTTTTCATTGATGCAGTATTTCACAATATGATCAATACATTCCAGCGCCTGGGAACGCATTTCCGCGTTTTCCAGATGAAGCGCGGAAAGCAGCATGGGCACCGCCGCCGCGAGACCGTTCGTCCAGGTAATGGACGGAAGGAGCCGGTTCTCATAATGATCGCCCCTGTCGAAAACGAATCCTGTATAGCAATGGTTTTCCGGAACCCAGGCGTCTTTCATAATCGCGCAGGAGATTTCGCGCACGGTATCGGGAACCGATCGGAGGGTGCGGGGCGATTCATGATATCGGGCGTAGACCCACTTCAGGACAGAATGGATCTCACGCTCGTCCTCCGCGGGAATATCAAAACCGTGAAGGAGGACGGTGAAGGTTTCTCCTTTCCGGATGGAAAAACAGTTTTCTCCCGGCGCGCTGCGCGGCTTGATATGATGGGAATCCACAAACATCCACGGGGCGTTTTCATACCCGAGGGTATACCATATCTCTCCCCGCTCCAGCGAGCATCCGAATCCGGCATACTGTTCAAATTCTCCGGTGATTCCCGGTCCCCAGGCTTCACGGCGCCCATCCCGGCGCACATAGTAGGGCGAGGCGGCCATCGCCGTGATCCTGCCATCCAGAAACCTCATCGCACAGGGATGGGACAGCCTGTCGCTGCGAACCATCCACCAGGGGGAAGCCGGAAAATCCTCCTGCATCCTCAGGCGCGGCGCCTTGCTGTCCACAATAAGCGGAGATTCGCCCCGATTCGTTCCGTACATAAATCCCGGAAGGAAAAACCGGGCTGAAGCGGGATTTCCGCCAGAACCGAGCGCAAACCGGATGATGCCGGAAAAATCCCTGTCTGCAGAAATCCGGACGGTAATTTGTGAACAAATTCCTTCCGGCGTCTGAGTGGATTCCGCCCGAAGGCCGTGATCGGATAAAGCCGAATACTCTTCCGGCCCAACTTTACTGCGTGCAGTGAGTTTCAGATCCATACCTTATTCCACCTTTTTTTGTTTCAGCATCATCGGGATTTCCAAAGCGGGTCAATACCGGAATACCGGCCTGAAAAGGTCCTCCAGTACAACCTGTCCTGAAACAATGTTGCTGTATTGGTTTTTCCTGACGCCGTATGTTGTAATCATAACAAGCTGCAGGGTTTTGACTTCTTTTTTCCCGTCCGATCAAAAGAATCATCCTCTTTACGCGATCTGTTTATGATGCTCCGATTTAAATTTTTATAACTTCGCAGCACTTTTAAATGATGTCATTGGGTGTCATGATCGTCAAGTTTCTGCTTCTAAAAGCCACGTCCCATCTTTCATCTGTCACGCTTCCTTCTTCAGCAGTTCATGGATGCCGTCACGCAGTTCAGCCACGGTATGCTTCTCTGCTTCCATGACCGACTGGATATCATCCGGTTTTCGTTCTATCGGAAATTAATCAGAACAAGTCCGGCCAGACAAACGATAATTCCAACGATCTTGTTCCACGTAATCGCCTCATGATAAAGCAGATATCCGACAAAGATCAGGATCACAGCCAGTACAGCGGATGACACGATCTGCGCCATACTGATCTGCCAGCCGGCGCGGAACGCATAGATAAAACCGACTTCCAGGCCGACGATCACAACGCCCAGGACAATCGGCGCCCAGTTTGTCAGTCGTATTTCCCTGAGCAGATTTGCATTCCGGTTCAGAATAAAGTACAGGGCGCAGGAAACAGCCGCGCCAACCAGATACGTGACAGTCAGGGATGCCAGCGGATTCATTCCTTCCGGAACAGATTTTGCGCAGATCTGATAGAGCGTGTTGGAAAGCACCACCAGCGCTATCGGCCAAATGTAGGACAGCATTACGAAGACCTCCCAATCCATGCGGCAAGCTGCATTTCGTTTATTCAGGGAAATGTCGAAGGTGAAATCAGTATTTAACTTTCTCCGGCATGCACCGAACCAGTTCTTCTTTCGGAATTTTCACAAAGATATCAGCCAGATCCTTATCAAGCTGCGTTCCGGAGACTTCCTGTATGATTCGGATGGCGTCCTCGTGTGTCCGGGGTGGTTTATAGGATCTGCGCATGGTGATGGCGGAGTATGTGTCAGCAATGGCGATCATCTTTGATGCGAGCGGAATTTCTTCGGCCTTCAGGCCATAGTACCCTTTGCCGTCGATTCGTTCGTGATGATATTCAATCCAGGGAGCGATGTCGTCAAAAGTATGAAGCGGTTTCAGGATTTTTACACCGGTTTTCGGATGATTCCGCATAACAGCCCATTCATCCTGATCCAGTTGGGCAGGTTTATTCAGGATTGATTCCGGTACCCCGAGCTTGCCAACGTCATGCATCAGAGCGGCGTACTCCAGACTGACGGGATTGATCTCTTTTTTCAGATTGTTCGGCAGATACCGGTAGAAAAGCATGGTCAATGCCTGAACATAACGGCTGTGTCCGTTCAGGTTGGGATCCCGGGCATCAATAACGCCGACCAGGACTTCCGCAATGTCGATGCTTCTGGTTTTGGCGGTGTCCATCAGATGGAACATCAGCGTCAGGACGATCGCCACAAAGATAGACCCAAAGAAAAGAATCAGCGCGGTCACAAGATGCGGATCCGCGAAAATACCGACAAAAAGGTATGCGCCGAGGAAGAAGATCAGGAGAATCAGCGCAATGAGCATCCAGCGCTGGTCCCGGGTGCTGTTGGAAGAAAGGACATCGTGGGTGGAACGAATCAGCTGAAAGAAACGGTAGATGTTCCAGATCATGAGCACAGCACCAGCGATAATCAGCGCAGTAATCATTCCGGAACCCACCTCCCGTACATCTTTGAGCTATTATACGTCACAGGCGTGGCGGTTGACAAGATGACTTTTCTTTCTCTCGGGCTCCGCGAGCTTTTCTGCAGGCACGCTGAATAATTGCATTATATTTATGTAAGTTTTACAATAAATATATAAGATTCTCCTGTCGTTTCTGCTATGATATGCATGTCAAAAGGAACTGAACGACCGAAAGGAACGAGGAGGATCA
Source organism: uncultured Eubacteriales bacterium (assembly GCA_902764875.1). Classification (GTDB taxonomy): domain Bacteria; phylum Bacillota; class Clostridia; order Christensenellales; family Aristaeellaceae; genus Aristaeella. The sequence continues at coordinate 94,147 of CACWXP010000007.1, read as the reverse complement.
ATACGATGATGAACCTGACGAACACTGTCAACACTGCGAACCTGTCTGTGATTCTGGCTGAGGATGTTTACACACCCGAGCTGCGGAATCCGAAGCTCAGCGGAATGAGCAAGACCCGGATGAATCTTTTCAACCGCCTAATCAAGGCTGTGACTGCAAGGAAATAAGACCATGACCTCTTATTCAAACTGAGCCCGGTACAGGCGGTAATAGAACCCTTTTGCCCGCATCAGTTCATCATGTGTCCCCTGCTCAACGACGTCTCCCTGGTTCACCACCAGGATATTATCCGCATTCCGGATAGTGGAAAGCCTGTGGGCAATCACAAAGCAGGTCCGTCCTGTCATCAGCTCCCGCATGGCCCGCTGGATCTCCCGTTCCGTGGAGGTATCCACGTTCGATGTCGCCTCGTCCAGAATCAGCATGCTGGAGGTGTAAAGCATCGCCCTCGCAATGGTCAGCAGCTGTTTCTGACCCTTGGAAATGTTGCCGCCGTCTTCGCTGATGACCGTCTGATACCCTTCCGGCAGGCGCATGATAAACGGATGGATATGGGCCGCCTTCGCCGCGGCGACAACCTCTTCCATCGTCGCATTCTCCTTGCCGTAGGCGATATTGTCAAAAATCGTTCCCCGGAAAACCCAGGTATCCTGCAGCACCATGGCATAGGCCGACCGGAGACTTCGCCGGGTCAGTTCCCGAACGTTCTGCCCGTCCACGGTCACGCTTCCGCTGTCCACGTCATAAAAGCGCATCAGCAGGTTGATAATCGTGGTTTTCCCGGCGCCTGTCGGACCGACGATGGCGGTCAGTTTTCCGGCGTCCGCCTGCATGGAAAGATCATGGATAATCGTCCGTTCCGGTTCATAGCCGAAGAAAACATGATCCAGTGCCACGTTCCCTTCCGGCTCTGTCAGCGTCCGTGCGTTCTCCGCGTCCTGAAGTTCCTCCGCCTGGTCCAGCAGTCCGAACACCCGTTCCGCCGCAGCCAGGGCAGAAAACAGTTCGTTGATGATATTCGCAACCTCGTTGATCGGTCCGGAAAACTTGCGGGAATACAGCACAAAGGAAGAAATATTGCCCAGGCCGATCGAACCGTTCATATACAGCACCGATCCCAGCAGGGCAATCAGGCTCAGGCCGATATTGTTGATAAATCCAACCGTCGGCCCGATGGTTGCCGCCAGGGAATCTGCCTCGTAGTAGGCGTCCGCGGCCTGGTGGTTGATATCGTTGTATTTTTCGTCAATCTGATCCTCATAGGCATAGGCCTGGATGGTTTTCTGTCCGGAAAGCTGTTCCTCCACAAAGCCGTTCATCGCTCCGTAGGCTTTGGACCGCTTCACAAACCGCGGCTGCGTTTTTTTGCGCATATGGGCGGTGAATCCGATGGAAGCAGGCACTGTAACCAGCGTCACCAGGCTCAGCATCGGGGAAATCCGGACCATCATGATCATCGCGCCGACCACTGTCACAACGCTGGTCAGAATCGCCACCACGTCCGTGGCCATGCAGGTGCTGATCACGTCCACGTCATAGGAAACCCGGCTGATCATATCCCCCGCCTGGTTCCGGTCAAAGAATCCCACCGGCAGCCGCATCAGCTTGTCAAACACGTCCTGCCGCATCTTCCGGCCCGCGCGTTTGGATACGTTCACCATGATCATGTGAATCAGAATGGTGATCAGCGAAGAGCATGCGTAAACCGCCAGCATCCGGACAGCGTAGTAGGTAACCTTTTCAAAATCGACCCTGTCCACACCCGCAGCCGCCTCATTGATGGCGGATCCCGCCAGCGACGGTCCCCACAGGCTCAGCACGTTGCTGATCAGGCACAGTACCGCCACCAGCAGGATCCATGCCTTGAAAGCGCCGAGGTAGGACAGCAGCCGCCGGAAGGCGCCTTTGGAGTCTTTGGGCCTGGTCATGATGGATTCTCTGCGCGTCATGCTCCCGCCTCCCCCATTTGGGTCTGCTGGATCTCCCGGTAAACCGGGCAGCTGCGCATCAGTTCCTCATGCGTCCCCTTTCCGATCATTTCGCCCTCGTCCAGCACGATGATCTCGTCCAGATTCATAATGGAAGAGATCCGCTGGGCAATCACGATCAGCGTGGTATCATCATATCGCGCGGCAATCGCCTTGCGAAGTTCCGCGTCCGTCCGGTAATCCAGCGCCGAGGAGGAATCGTCCAGAATCAGAATGTCCGGTTTCGCCGCCAGCGCCCGGGCAATCAGCAGCCGCTGCTTCTGTCCGCCGGAGAAATTGCCGCCGTGAATCGCCGCCATGTGATCTGCGCCGTCCGGATAGCGGTTCACAAAGTCTGCAGCCATGGCGTCTTCCAGCGCTTCCTGCAGCCGTTCTTCATCCACCTTCCGCTCGAACACCACGTTCTCCCGGATGCTGGCGGCAAAGATCGTATCGTTCTGGAAAACCGTCCCGAACCGGCGGCGCAGATCGTCCCGGTCCATCGTGCGCACGTCTGTGCCGTCAATGAATACATGTCCCTCCTGCGGGTCGTAAAACCGCATCAGCAGGTTGATAATCGTGGTCTTTCCGCTTCCCGTGGCGCCGATGATGCCCAGGGAGCCGCCCTTCCGAATCGAAAAATCCACATCTTTCAGGCACTGCTGCCGGGAGGAGCCAGCGAAGGCTGCAGCGTTTTCCGGTTTGTCTTCCCTGTTCCCCGCATAGCTGAACGTCACATGATCAAAGACGATGAAACCTTCCCGGTCGGTTTTTGCCCCTTCTTCCGCCGATACCACGGCCAGATCCTCCTGCATCTCCGCCGCCTCGGCAATGCGGGCAGCCGAAGCGTTTGCCTTGGAGAGCATCAGGAACACACGATTCAGGCCCATCACGCCCATCAGGATCATATTGAAGTAGGTCAGAAAGGCCAGAATGACACCGGGCTGTGTCGCACCCGCGTTCACGCGCTTCGCACCGATAAAAACGATCAGCGTCAGCCCGATGTTCAGAAACAGCGTCACCACCGGGCCCGGCAGCGCCATGATGATGCTCGCCTTGATGTCCCGCCGGGCCGTGGTATCGTTGGCCCCGCTGAATCGGCGCATCTCATAGGGTTCCTTTGAAAGGGCCTTCACCACCCGGATGCCGGAAATGTTTTCCCGCATGATGCGCACGATGTCGTCCATGCCCTGCTGCACCTTGTCGTACAGCGGAATCCCCTTGAAGGAAATAAACACCACCAGACCGATCATGATCGGCGCCATGATGCAAAGAATCAGCGCCAGCCCCGTGTCCATGGTCAGTGTGATCGCGATGCCGCCGATCAGCATGATCGGCGCCCGGATGCCCAGCGTCTGCGCTGCCCGGATAAAGTTCTGAACATTATAGGTATCCGATGTCATCCGGGAAATCAGCGACGGCAGTCCGATTTCATCCGTCTGACCGCCGGACAGATTCAGTGCGGAATGAAACAGATCCTGCCGGATGGTAAAGATGCTTTCCTTGGCAATCTGCACGGCCTTCCGGTTTGCCGTCACGTTCAGAAACCGCACCACGCATGCCAGCAGGATCATGGCCCCGCCCCACAGCAGCACGGGCGCCGTCTCCTTTTCCGGCACCACATGATCCAGCAGATGCTCCATCACATAGGGGATCAGAAGCTCCGTCAGCGTACCGGCCAGCTTCATGCCCATCCCGAGCAGGATCATCCATCGATACTTTTTCAGATACTTCCAAAGAAATTTCATTGGATACCCCGTTTTTCCTTCCTGTGCTTCTTCTTTGCCTCGCGTTGCTGTTCTTTCCCGCTCATCATAAAGAACTTCTGTCCTGCCGTCAATCCGTTTTCGGTACTTGTTTTGTTTCCGGGAAACCGGCCGGGTTTGACAACGCCGGCAAACACAGATATGATGGGAGAAAGAAATCCGGATGCCTTTGCCGGTCGCGCCATCGCGATGCGCAGGGCGGAGAAACCGGTCAAAAGCCCCGAAAACCGAGGAGGAGCCGCTATGAGTAAAACAAGCATCAAGCCTACAAATGATTTCTGCCCCCAGACGCTCTTTCTTTATGGCACCTATGACGATGAAGGCAGGCCCGATTTCGGCCTCTTCTGCTGGTTCAGCTATGTCTGGGACGGCGAACTGGGCGTCATGGCCTGCATCGGCGGTGAAAAGCTGACGAAGGAAAATATTCATAAGCACAAGGTATTCTCCGCCAATCTGGTCACCGAAGCCCTTCTGCCCCTGGCAGATCATCTCGGAAACACCGACGGCCATAATCCGGAGAAAATGAACCCGAATCTGGAAATCGAAAAAGGCCGTGTTCTGTCCGTTCCGGTTCTGACGGCGTCCCCCGTTTCCTTTGAACTGGAAGTCAAGCAGTTCATTCCCCTGCACGACGGAGAGGTCATGATCTGCAAAATCCGCAATGTCCTCCAGGACGATGCCCTGACCGACAGCGCGATTCCTTCTCCCGAAAAGCTGGCTGCCATCGCTCCGGTGCGGACCACCTGCAACCGCTATTTCGGCTGGAACGGTGCGGATCTGGGCGCCTGGGGCGAACCCGGGGAAGCCTTCTGAGCATGAAAAAGCCCTGTGCAGCAATGTTGCTGCGCAGTTTTTGAAAGTTTTCCTGTTAATAAAACATCACGTTAACACCCGCAAAAACATTTGCCGGAGGAAACACAATGCAGTACCGCAAGGATAAATACGGCCGGGATCTGTCCGTTCTGGGTTTCGGCTGCATGCGCTTCACGAAAAAGGGAAACGCCCTGGATCTGGAAAAGGCGGAAAAAGAAATCATGACCGCCTTTCATGCGGGCGTCAATTATTATGACACGGCCTATATCTATCCCGGCAGCGAGGCCCTCCTCGGAACGGTTCTGGAGCGCAACGGCATCCGGTCTCAGGTGTATATCGCCACCAAGCTGCCCCAGTATATGGTCCGCAGTCTCGCCGGCGCGGAGAAAACCTTCGGGGAAGAACTTTCCCGCCTGCGTACGGACTATATTGACTATTACCTCATGCACATGCTCACCGACATTGCCCAGTGGGAACGCCTGAAGCAGATGGGCATCCTCTCCTGGATCGCGGAAAAAAAGGCCGCCGGCGCCATCCGGAACATCGGCTTCTCCTTCCACGGAAACACGGAGAACTTCCTGAAAATCCTGCAGGATTACGACTGGGATTTCTGCCAGATCCAGTATAACTATCTCGACGGAACCACCCAGGCCGGCGTCGAAGGGCTGAAGGCTGCTGCCGCCCGGGGCATTCCCGTCGTGATCATGGAGCCCCTGCGGGGCGGAAAGCTGGTCAGTCTTCTCCCCTCGGAGGCGAAAAAACGCATGGCGGAAAGCGGCCGGGGCTGGTCCCCCGCCGGGTGGGCTTTCCGCTGGCTCTTCAACCAGCCGGAGGTCACCGTCGTTCTTTCCGGTATGAATTCGGTGGAAATGGTCAATGAAAATGTCGAAACCGCCTGCACAGCATTTCCCGGAACGCTGACTGAGTCGGATTTCATCCTTCTGGATCAGGTAAAAACCCTGATCCGCGCCGGTGAAAAGGTCGGCTGCACCGCCTGCCGCTATTGCATGCCCTGCCCTCAGGGCGTCGATATCCCCGGCATTTTCCGTTGCTATAACACGATGTCCACGGAAGGAAAGGCCGAGGCACGCTTCCGTTTTGCCCAGACCGTCAGTCTGACCCGTCAGCCGGCCTTCGCAACGCAGTGTGTCGGCTGCGGAAAATGTGAAAAGCACTGTCCCCAGGGCATTCCGATCCGCGAAAAATTAAAGGAAGCGGACAAAGCTCTTCGTCCCCTTCCCTGGAAAATCGGTATCAACGTGGCCCGCGCCTTCATGCTGCGGAAAAGTCGGAAAAAGCAGTAATACCGCTGCGTTTGCGTCTGCCTTTACGCCCCGCGCTTCTCCGCCGCCTCGCTTCCGTGTCTGTCTTCACTTGCTGCCCTTCTCCGCCAGCCATTCTTCCAGCGTCAGCCCGGGCCTGCCCATGATGTCCGCGGCAGCGGCCGCACTGTCCAGATACCGGATGTGCCACGGTTCGTATTGATATCCCGTAATGTGGGTTTTCCCCTCCGGATAGCGCAGGATAAACCCGAATTCCGCCAGCCGCCCGTGAATGACGGCCCAGATGTCCGGATGTTCCTCAAGCTCTTCGTTGGTATAAACATCCCGGACGCTGCCGTCCGCGTTTTTCAGCCGGTAATAAAGATCCACCGCCAGTCCGGTATGGTGTTCCGAGTAGCCGGGCGGCGCAACGGTTTTTCGGGCATATTCTGCGCCGTATTTTTCCGTAAAGCGTTCCATAATCTCCTGCTGCTCTGCAATGCTGCGCAGGCCGGAATCCGGTTCCAGGCAGATGCCGTCCTTTTCCTCCAGGCTTTTTTTAAGTAAAAGATACGCGTCGTAGGTCTTCTTCTCAACCACAACCTCATCCCCGACGGAATTGACGACAGTCACGGTCTGAAGCAATTTCTCCCAGTCTTCGGGAAGCGGGTGGCTTTGGTTGACCAGAATCATGTAGTCCAAAGGAATTGCCTCCTTTATCCGGCCGCGGCGGCGGTCCTACGAAGGCGCAGCCGCTGCAGAATCGTCCGGTAGCACCATTCAAACACCAGGGCAATCCACACGCCCGGGATCCCAAGTCCCAGCGGTACCGTGAGCAGATAACCCAGCGCGCACCGTCCCAGCGCCAGCGCCGAAACCGCGCAGAAACCCGTATACACGCTGTCCCCCGCCACCCGCAGGATCATCGCGGTCATGTTGCTGTCCCCGGCAAACAGCGGCATCCCCACCGCCGCAATCGCAAGACAGAAATAAATCACGCCACGGCTTTCCGGCGGCACGTCAAACAGGAGAATCAGCAGCGGCGTCAGCGGATAAAGAATCAGCGAAGTCAGTCCCATGGCGATCCGTCCGGCCCGGATCAGGTTTTTCCCGTACCGGCGCATCAGGTCCGTTCTTCCGGCGCCGAAACACTGGCCGCAGATAGTTCCCGTCATCGCCGTCAGTGCGCCGGCCGTTGTGTTGTAAAGATTCAGAATGGAATTGGCCCGTGCGTGCGCCGCCATCTCCATCGTGCTCAGCCGGGCCAGATATATATTGACAAGCAGCATTCCTCCCTGCAGAAGCAGGGATTCCACCGTCAGCGGCATGCCCAGGGAAAACAGTTCCTTTGTCACCTTCCGGCTGAAGCGGAAGAACCCGGAAAAACGAACGCCGTATGTATTGTGCACCTTCAGGATCCAGAGCAGAGCCACCGCCATGCCGATCGTCCTGACCACGATATATGAAAGTCCCGAACCCCGGACGCCCATATTGAAAACATTGATGAACAGCAGGCTGAGAATCAGGTGGGCCGCGTTGATCACAATGGTCAGGAAAAGGCTGGACCGGGTGTCCCCCAGGTTCCGGAAGATATTGAAAATCGCGTTGAAAACAGAAAACGGAATAAAGGAGATGCACATCATCCGCATATAGCTGACCGCGTATTCGGTCACCAGCGGTTCCACGCCCGGATACAGCAGATGCACAACCGCGTCCGCCCCGGCGTACATCGCGCTGCTCAGCACCAGCGCGGTGAGGAAACAGACCCCCGTCACTTCCCCGATGGCCTGCTGAATCCCGGCGGTGTCTCCCCGCCCTTTCGCCCGGGAAACCACGATGCCGCCGCCGGTCGCCAGCGCGGTGAAGATCAGGGAAACCATGCCGTTCACCGTCGACACCAGGGAAACGGCGGCCATCGCGGCCTCCCCGACACGGGAAACGAGCATCGTGGTAAGTACGCTGATGATATAGACAAAAGCCTGGTCGAGCAGGAGGGTCAGGAACATCTTTTTGAGTTCCGGCCATGTAAACAGCTCCGAGGAAAACCATTTCTCCAGTGTCTGATTCAAGCGCTTCATGACGGCTGCTCCTCCTCTGCGCCATCATTATACATCGGTTTCACAGTTTTTCAAGGTACTCATACAGCGCGTCCGTCAGGCCGGCCAGCCGGTTGCCCCCGGTCCATGGACAGGGATAGTCCGAATAGATCACAAAAAGATAAGGCCCGTTTCCCGCGTACACAATGCCGCTGTCGTTGGTGGCGCATTCGTCGTTCAGCGGATCCCCGTCCGTAAACCGCTTTGGAATCACCGCGTGCGCAAAGTCCGTCGCGTCGTCGCCCATGCCGTTTTCCCATCCCGCCTTGGTCTGCACGCGGCATCGTCCGCCGAGCCTTTCCCGGGCGGCGGACAGCGCGGAGTTCTCAAAATACCCGCCCACGCCGGCGGCCGCCTCCGACCCGCCGTTCAGAAAGCAGTACAGCCGTGTCCACAGCTTCAGCAGATCCCGCGCGCTGTAGGCCCGGGGATAAGGCGCATCGGCAAATCCTTCCGCCACTCCCGTTTCCCGGCACCAGGTGCGGATCACTTCCGTCCCGTAAAGGTCCCGCAGGCTTTCATAGGCCTCGTTGCTGGAAAGGACAATGGTCTCCCGGATCCGCTCCAGCTGTTCCCCAAGGGCCTCCGGAAAGCGTTCCAGCAGCGCCCCGACATAGATGGCCTTCACCGTGCTCTGCGAGCACATCACCGCATCCGGGCGAAAAGCCGTGCCTGAACGGGAGGCCAAATGAACCGCGATCATCGAAACCCGGTGGCCGTCGTCTGCCATCTTTTGGATTTCCCCTTGCAGCCGCCGAAGCGTTTCCGGCGCTGGCGTTTTTTCGCCGAAAACAATCAGTCCGTCGCCTCCCGGAACGCTGTCAATCAGCGCCCGCACGGCGGACATTTCTGCCATCAAATGATTCATTCCGCAACCTTCCGATAAAAACTCCCGCCGTCGGGACAGTCGACGCCCAGCCCTTCAAAGGTCAGCCCGCCCTCCGCCGGGGCAAAGGTGCCCTCCAGGGTCTCCGGTCCGTTCACGTCGCGCAGGCTCACGCTCAGTTTGCCGTCCTTCCGGCCCCAGGCGCCGATGAAGTGCAGCACCGTTCCCTGCCACCGCTGCTCCCCGGCCGGTCCCGGTGTGCTCCGCGGCAGTTCCAGGTTCTGCCGGTCCTCTCCGAAGCTGAATGCCAGCCGGATCCGCTCACCCGCAAGCTTCTCAATCCGCAACCCCACCGTCATGCCCTGGAATTCCGATGTATAAACGCCTTCCGGAATGTCCCCGTCCGTACCGTCGTCCTCCGGTCCGCCCCAGTGCAGCGCTTCCGTCCGCTGCCGCAGCGTTTCCTGCGCCGCGGCGTCGCCCGGCGCCGCTTCCGGCGCGCCGAACAGGTATTCCCGGATCAGGCCGAACTCCCCGCCCAGGTCGTTGGTTCCGCAGGTCACCGCGATCACCATGTCCTGCCGCTCGTCCACAAAGCATCCCTGGCCCATGGCGCCGTCTCCCCGGTACCGCCCGCCGATGCACCGCCAGAACTGGAATCCGTAGCCCTGTCCCCATTCGTTGCCTTCCTGCGGATGCCCCTCATAGTTGGCAATGTGTTCCCGCGTCGCCAGCTCCACCCATCCTTCCGGCAGCACCTGCTTCCCCTGCCATTTCCCGTGCTGAAGCAGGCACTGTCCGAACCGGGCAATGCTCTCCGTGGCAAGGTGCAGCCCGAATCCGCCGCAGGAAATGCCCTCCGGGGACTGATCCCATTCCGGTGTCTCAATGCCAAGGGGCGCAAACAGCCGGGGAATCAGGTAGTCCCGTACCGTCTGCCCGGTCACCTTCTGAATCATGCAGGAAACCAGATACGTGCCGAAAGAATTGTAGCTGAAATGGGTCATCACCGGGTACTGCACCTCGTGGCTCAGCACGTGCCGCGCCCAGGTCACCGCCGGATCCGGCGACGGGCTGTCGGAGGCCTTGTCCAGTCCCGATCCCATGCAAAGCAGGGCTTCCAGGGTGATGGGCCGCAGCACGTCCTCCCTTCCTTCCGGCACTTCCTCCGGAAGGATGTCCACCACGCTGTCGTCCCACCGCAGCAACCCTTCATTCACTGCGAATCCCGCCGCAGCACTGGTGAAGGATTTGCTCAGGGAATACATCGTGTGCACCGTCCGGTCGCTGTAGGGCGCCACGTTCATTTTCCACACGATTTTGCCGTGGCGCAGCACGATCAGGCTGTGCAGCTGAATCGTTTTGCGGACTTTTTCCCATTCGTCCAGAAAGCGCAGAATCCCCCCGCTGGAAACACCGGCTTCCTCCGGACTGCCCCAGGTTTCAAATGCAAATGTCTTCATTGTGATGCCCCCCATCTTCTTTTTCAAACTTCATTCCTTTTCCGTCTGTTCCCGGTAAATCCGCAGCGAAGCGTCCTGCATCAGTCGCCCGTACACCGGCACCGAAACGCCGCTGCCGAAGAAGCACAGGATATAGGGCCGCTCCGGCAGGTCCACCAGCGCCGCGTCGTGCACAACGTGGTCCAGTCCCCCGGTCTTGTGGGCAATGGAATGCTCCGGCAGTTCCTCCCGCAGATACCAGGGAATCAGGCTGGAATCCTGTTGGTTTTTCAGCACCCGCAGCATCTCCCGGCTCTCTTCCGGGCCGATCAGCGTCCCCTGCCGCATGCGTTCCAGCACGATCCCCGCCTCCATGGCCGAGGTGGTGTTGTCCTGCCCCCGGGCAATGGCGTCCAGGTCCATCATCTTCCGGCGCACCCGGGTCTGCCGCAGGCCCAGTTCCTCCGCCAGAAAAGCGTTCACCTCGTCCATCCCCGCCAGGTCGATCAGCACGTTCGTGGCGGAATTGTCGCTCACGATGATCATCAGCTCAATCAGGTCCCGCACCGACAGTTCCCGCAGATCCCGCAGGTAGGAAAGCACCCCCGCGGAGGGCGCGATCAGCTCTGGCCGGATTTCCATCCGGTCTTCCGGATGCAGCTCCCCGTCCCGGAATTTCCGGAACAGAAAGGCCATCAGGAAAATCTTGATGATGCTGGCGGAGGAATGCACCGCCTCTTCCTGCCATCCGAAGGTTTCCCCGGTCTCCAGATCCCGGAACCAGCAGCTCGCCGTCCCGGAAACCCCCGCCATCGCCGTCTCCAGCCATTCCCACCGGTTGTTCATCCGAATCACGCTCCCTCATCCATCCCGAAAAAAACGTTTTTCTGTTGTTGCTTTTCTCTCCCGAAAAGCATATCATGAACAGCAGAAAAGGAAAAGAGGCGAATTGCATGAAAATTACGGATATTGCCCTCGGAACAGTCTCCATTCCCCTGATCACCCCGTTTAAAACCTCCCTGCGGACGGTGGACCGGATTCAGGATCTGGTCGTCCGCGTCACGCTGGACACCGGTGAAACCGGCTACGGCGAGGCCCCGCCCACCGCGGTCATCACCGGTGAAACCCTTCCCTCCATGGAAGCTGCCATCCGGGATTATCTGGCGCCGGCGGTGCTGGGGCTCGATCCCTCCGACCGGGATGCACTCTTCGCCCGGCTGGATCGGGCCATGGCGAAAAACACCTCCGCCAAGGCCGCCCTGGATATCGCGATTCATGATGCCGCCGCCCGGGCCATGGGCCTGCCGCTCTTCCGCTTTCTGGGCCAAAAAGCCCCGGAGCAGGTGCGCGCCGAGCTGGAAACGGATCTGACCATCAGCGTCAACCCGCCGGAGACCATGGCCGCCGACACCCGGGCCGCGGTCGCCCGCGGGTTCACGATCCTGAAGGTGAAGGTGGGCAAAGGCGGCGCGGAGGATGTGAAGCGCGTCCGCGCCGTGCGGCAGGCCGCCGGGGAAAACACCGTGCTCCGGATCGACGCCAACCAGGGCTGGACGCCGGAGGAAGCCGTCCGCACCATCAGTATGATCGAGGACGCCGGCCTGAACATCGAGCTCGTGGAGCAGCCCGTCTCCTGCCATGATTTCAAGGGCATGCAGTACGTAACCGCCCATACGAAGACGCCGATCCTGGCGGATGAAAGCGTCTTCACCCCCGAGGATGCCGCCCGGATCATCGAGGAGCATGGAGCGGACTGGATCAATATCAAGCTCATGAAAACCGGCGGCATCTACCCCGCGGAAAAAATCTGCGACATGGCCGAGCGCGCCGGTGTCAAATGCATGATGGGCTGTATGCTGGAAAGCGCCATCTCCGTCAGCGGCGGGGCGCACCTGGCCGCCGCCCGCTCCGTCGTCGGCCTGTGCGATCTCGACGGTCCCAGCCTCTGCGCCGAAAATCCCTATGAGGGCGGCCCGGTCTACCGGGAGGAAAAGATTTTCCTGCCGGAAACCCCCGGTATCGGGTTCACCCGCGTCCCCGTGGATTTTGTCTCCGTCCTCTGACCGCCGCAAAAGAAAAAGGAGGAATCCCCCGTGCCATCCGAAATCGAACTGGGGCTCGTCGTTACCCCGCGGCTGTTTTTGTATGATGAACCAGGCGCTCCCTCCGCCGTCCGGGGCGTCGGTCCCCAGACCGACGAAGTCTTCTCCGGCTGGGCGGTTCGTTTCCTGGAAACCGGCCCCGAAGCCTGGGTCCGGATTCAAACCCATTACGGCTATGAGGGCTGGGTCCGCCGGGAAGCTCTCCGGCCCCTGAAGAAAGAGGAGCTCCTGGACCGTCAGGACGGCGTCCGATTCCCCCTGGTGTCCGATGCCTGCACCGATCTCCACGCCGACCCCACCGTGAAAGGAGACCTGCTGGCCGTGCTTCCCCGCGGAAGCATTGCAGAGCGCCTCCCCGCTCCCGACCGGGACGGCTGGATCCGCCTGCGCGCCGCCGACGGAACGGAGGGCTGGGCCCAGCCGGAAGCCCTGAAGCCCCGCCTGGATGATGATCTTTTTCTGCTGGAGGGGGAAGGCGACCGTTCCTGGTTCCGGCGCCACGGGCAGTCGAAAATCAGCCGGGCGGAAGAAGCCCCGCTCCGGGCCGCGGTAGTCCAGAGCGCCCTGTCCCGTCTGGGCGCACCCTACCGCTGGGGCGGAAAGGCCGCCGATGGCATCGACTGCTCCGGCCTGGCCTTCATGAGCTGGATGGAAAACGGTTTCCTGATCTGGCGCGACGCCTCCATCCTTCCGGATTATCCGCTGAATGCCATCGACCGTTCGCAGATGAAGGAAGGAGATCTGATCTTTTTCCCGGGCCATGTGGCCGTATATATCGGCGGTGGAAAGTATGTTCACGCCACCGCTTATCGGAAAACGCCCCGGGTCACCGTCAACAGCCTGCGTCCGGAGGATCCGGATTACCGCGAAGACCTGGCCGAAAGCATCGAAGCCGTCGGCAGCCTGTTTATTTCATAATCCCTCCGGTTCATCCTGGGCAACCCGTTTATTTCATAATTCCTTCGGCCCATCCCGGCTTTCCCCCGTTCAGGAGGAAAGCCTTCATTTTTTTCTGCAGGCCCGTATCCTCCGGCAGTTCCGGCGAAGGTTCCTTCCATCCCGGGAACACCCATCCGACGGCGCCCATGTTGTCCCGGTTCACCGAAAGGATCCGGAATCGGTGCGCAAAGGCCAGGATCCGGGAAGAAGCCGGCAGCAGTTCCTCCAGCGCCGGGGAAAGCAGCCACGAATCGCAGTACAGGGGCACCTCGGTCCAGTCCGGATAAAACTCGGCCGCAAAGGCCCGGAACCGGGCAAGGGAGTCGTCCACCGCCTCCGGCGCGAGGAAAGCGTCCGTCGGAATGTGCAGGTAAACCCGCCGTCCTTCCTCCAGGGCCGCCAGCTCAAACTCCAGCGCCCCCAGCCGGAACAGCTCCATCGCCAGCTGCCGCGGGAACCACCAGGGCGCCGTGAAGCAGTAATGGCCGTAGGCTTTCAGCCCGTTGTTCAGGTACCGGGTCGCAAACAGCATCGTGTCCCGCCACACGTTTTCCGGGATTCCCTTCCGAAGCCATGCCGGCCACTGCATCCGGGCAATCCGCAGCTCTTCCCAGAGGAAGCGCAGCGCCCCCGGATCCTCCCCGATCCGCTCTTTCATGTCTTCCGCCGCTTTCCCCCATTCGCTCCGGGTCAGCAGCCGCCGGATCATTTCGTCGTCGGCAAAGGGTTTGTCCTCCCGGTCCCAGGCGGAAAACTTCTCCCGCACCACAGAGGGAATCTCCAGTGTGTCGTACAGCTCCTCCGCCCCCATCGGCGCGTGAAACAAGGCCCAGGCCTCCGCGTGCAGCCGCCGGCGGAAGGGGAAAAGCGCCGTGCTCTCCCGGGTGGGATACACCCGGTTGGCCAGCAGCAGCACCCAGAACCCGCTTTCCGGCTCCACCAGCAGGCTCGTCCCGGTGAACCCGGTATGCCCGAAACACCTTTCCGGCACCGCGTCGCTGAAAAAACAGTCCGGGGAACCGGCGATCTGGAAACCCAGTCCCCGGTGTATATCCATCCCGGGGGTGTAATCCCGGATCGCCTTTTCCATGGTTTCCTTCCGAAGCAAGCCTTCGCCGCCCCGGGCCAGCATCCCCGCAAACCGGATCCCGTCGTCGAGGGACATAAAAACCCCCGCGTTGCCCGAAACGCCCCGCAGGAAACGGGCGTTCTCGTCGTGAACGACGCCGGTCCAGGCCTTCCCCGTCTCCGGATCCACCTCCGTCGCGGCGCACACCGCCTCCGCCGGCGGGCAGTAGCCGGTTTCCGTCATGCCCAGGGGCCGGAAAACCGTCCGTTCCGCCAGTTCGTTCAAAGGCGCGCCCAGCCGTTTTTCCAGCATTTTGGCGAAAAGAATATATCCCATGCACGAATAGATGGGCCGCACCCCCGGTTTCTCCGCCAGGGGGACCTCCAGAATGCAGCGAACCGCGTCCGCGGGATCCGTCAGCATCCGGTCCAGCCGGAAGCTCGGCTCAAATCCGCCCGTGTGGGTCATCAGCTGAAAGACCGTGATCCCCGCCTTGTCCGCCGGCGCCTCCGGAAAGAAGTCGCCGACTGTCTCGTCAAGGCGAAGTTTTCCCTCCTCCAGGGCCCGCAGCGCCACCATCGTGGTGCCGATCACCTTGGACAGGGAAGCCATGTCCCATCTTGTGTGTTCGTCCACGGGCTGTCCGCCGGGTTCCGGCGCCTCCCCGGCGCAGGCTTTTGCCAGCACGTGCCCTCCCACGCCCACGGCTGCCGCCGCCGCGGGGAAGCAGCCCTCCCGGATCCCTGTCAGCAGTTGTTCGTTCAGCCAGGTACTGTTCAGCATGTGGATGCCCTCCATTTTCCGTTGACCCGTCAGCCATGAAACGTTCCTTTCAAACTTTCCCTGTTTCACGGTTGCAAGCGGTCTTTTCTGTGGCTATAATGGTATCATGAAATCAGGCCGCCCGCAATGCGGCAAAAAAGAGAAATAAGGTGAAAGCCATGGAAGAACTGAACAAACTGGATACCGAGCAGCGCAATCCCGCCACGGCGAATATCGACCGGCTCCCGACGGAGGAAATGGTCCGCCTCATCAATCAGGAGGATCACCGCTGTGCCGAAGCGGTGGCCCTGGTGCTGCCGGAAATCGCCCGCAGCGTCGATCTCATCGAGGGGCAGCTCCGCCGCGGCGGCCGGCTGTTCTACGTCGGCGCCGGAACCTCCGGCCGTCTGGGCGTGCTGGATGCTGCCGAATGCCCGCCGACCTACGGCGTCCCGCCGGATCTGGTCATCGGGCTCATCGCCGGCGGCCCCTCGGCCCTTCTGAAGGCGGTCGAGGGCGCGGAGGACAGTCCGTCCCTGGGCCGTCAGGATCTGATCGACCATGGTTTTTCTGAAAAAGACGCCCTGGTGGGCATCGCCGCCAGCGGCCGCACGCCCTACGTCCTCGGCGCCATGGATTATGCCCGCGAGGTAGGCGCCCCCGTCATGGCGCTCACCTGCTGCCGCAACAGCGAAATGTCCCGCCATGCCGATGTCACCATGGCCCCCGTTCCCGGCCCGGAGGTGGTCACCGGCTCCTCCCGCATGAAAAGCGGCACCTGCCAGAAGCTGGTGCTCAATATGCTTTCCACCTGCGTCATGATTAAGCTGGGCAAGGTCTACGGCAACCTCATGGTGGATGTCCAGACCACCAATCAGAAGCTGGTAAACCGCGCCATCCGCATCGTCTGCACTTCGACCGGTGTCAGTGAACAGGAGGCGGAAGAAGCCCTGAAGCGCTGCGGTTTCTCCTGCAAAACCGCCATCGTGATGCTGCTGCTGAACGTGGAGGCCCCGGAAGCCGAAAGGCTGCTGGCAGCGTCAGACGGAAGAATTGCCCGGGCCATCGAAAACGGGCGGGAGGGATAACATGCTGTACTGCGGATGGGACGGAGGCGGAACCAAAACGGAAGTCTGCCTCCTGGATGAAACCGGCCGGATCACCTCGGCGGTCTTTGGACCCCTGAATCCGAACGGTGCCTCCCGGGACCGGCTGCCCGAAACCGTCAATGCGTGCGTGAATTATATGAAGGAACAGGCCGGCAGTCTGTCGGAAATCGCCGGCCTCGTGGTCGGCATGGCCGGCATCAGCAACCTGTCGGCCCGCTCCCTGCTGGAAAAGGCCCTGGCCGATGCCGGCTGGACGGGCCCCCTCCGTCTCCTGGGGGATCAGGAAATCGCCCTGGCCGGCGCCGTGGAAGGCCCCGGCATGCTGCTCATCGCCGGGACCGGCTCGGTCTGCTGCGGCCGGGACGCCGCGGGAAACCTCTTCCGGGTGGGTGGTTATGGCTATCTGATTGATGATTGCGGCAGCGGCTGGGCCATCGGCCGCGATATCCTTGCCGCCGTGGTCCGGGCCGAAGACGGCCGGGGCCCCGCCACCGTTTTCACGCAGGGGGTCTTTCAAAGGCTGCGCCTCGCCTCCGTCCCGCAGCTGATCACCTGGCTCTACGCGCCGGAAACCGGAAAGCGGGAGGTCGCCGCCCTGGCGTCCCTCCTGCCCGAAGCGCTATCTCAGGGCGATAAAGCCGCCGAAGCCATCGCCGCCAAAGCCGCGAACGATCTGGCCGAAATGGCGGAAACCGGCTGGGAAAAATCCGGCCTGGAAAAATGCTCCCTGGCCCTCACCGGCAGCATCCTGCTGCATGTTCCCGCCGTCCGTGATCAGCTGGAAGCCCGGCTCAGCCGCTCCTGTCCCCGCCTCCGGATCACCCTGCCCATGGCAACACCTGCAGAAGGCGCCTCAAAAATTGCGCAAAAAATTTTCGCGAAGCAGTAGCGTTTTTTTCAGAATTGTGATATACTTTTCTTGCTTTTGGGACGAATTCAATACGGATGCCCGTTTTCCCTTGCCGGGAAGCGCGGCCCTCCTCTTTCATGCGGTCGGTTTTGGTGATGAGTTCGATCCGCAGGGATGCCCAAAGGTTTTCGGAGAAAGGAGCAACCCCCATGAAAGGAACCACCCCGGCCAAGGCCGCCTCCGCCCGGAAAAAACGCCGCTTCACGCAGGACGATTTTCAGCTTTTCCTACTTTCCCTTCCGAGTACCATCTGGTATCTCCTTCTTTGCTATCTCCCGATGTTCGGGCTCATCATCGCCTTCAAGAAATATAAGGTAGCCCCCGGCAAGGGGTTCCTTTGGAGTCTTTTCAATAACAGCGCATGGTGCGGGCTGGATAACTTCCGTTTCCTTTTTGCCAACAATAAGGAAACGACCATCAACATGTTCCGCAACACCATTGGATACAACATCATTTTCATTATCCTGGGGATTGTGCTGCCGGTGGCCCTGGCCATCATGATCAACCATCTCCGGAGTGAGAAACTGGCCAAGGTGACCCAGACCGCCATGTTTCTCCCCCATTTCCTCAGCTGGGTGGTCGTCGGCTATTTCGTTTTTGCCTTCCTGTCGACGGATAACGGCCTGGTCAACCGCATCATTATGTCCCTGAACGGGACGCCGGTTAAATGGTATCAAGGGGAGGCCGTGGGCTACTGGCCCTGGTTCCTGGTTTTCCTGCATATGTGGAAAACCGTCGGGTACTCTATGGTGGTCTACCTGGCCTCCATTAAGGGGATCGATGAAAGCCTCTACGAGGCTGCCATGATCGATGGTGCCTCCAAATGGCAGCAAACGCGCTACATTACCCTTCCCATGCTGAAAACCATCATGATCATTATGTTCATCATGGCCGTTGGCAAAATCTTCAATTCTGATTTTGGCCTTTTCTACCGGACCACTCGGAATTCCAGTTCCCTCACTAGCGTCTACCTGACCCTGGATGTCTATGTCTTCAATTCCATGTTCAACAATCCCCGCCCGGTATATGGATATATCTCCGCCGCGGGCTTCCTCCAGTCTGTCCTCGGCTGCCTTACCATGATCGTCGCTAACGCGATCGTGCGCAAGGTGGACAAGGAAAGCGCGCTGTTCTGAGAAAGGAGGAAAAGCAGAGTATGTCCAAGTCAACCCTTACCGTTTCCGGCAGCGGAATGAAACGGTTCAACTCCATCCGCCGGAGCACCGACATCGCCTACAGCATTCTGTTTATCCTTCTGGCCCTGTTGTGCGTGATCCCCGTAATCTTTGTCATCATCATCTCCTTCTCCTCGGAGGCTTCCATCGGCAAGGTCGGCTACAGTTTTGTCCCCGCCGAGTGGTCCACCGAGGCATATCAGTACGTCTGGCATCTTCGGAACACCCACGGGATCCCCACGGTCGTCATGGCATTCCTGACCTCTATCGGCATCACTCTCGTCGGAACCGTTCTAGGCCTGACCCTGATCTCGACCATGGGATATGTGCTCTCCCGACCGAATTTCCGCCTACGGAAGATCTATACCTACCTGATCTTCATTCCCATGATCTTCAACGGCGGTCTGCTGTCCACCTATGTGATTAATACCCAGATTCTTGGTCTGAAGAATACTTACTGGGCCCTGATCCTGCCTTTGTGCTGCTCCTCCTTCTATGTCATCATCATGCGCACCTTCTTCCAGACCACCGTGCCGGATGAGATCATCGAATCCGGAAAGATTGACGGGGCCAGCCAGCTGCGCATTTTCGTCCAGCTGGTGCTGCCCATTTCCCTGCCAGCGCTGGCCACCATCGCCCTCTTCCTGACCTTTGCCTACTGGAACGATTGGTACCAGGCAAGCCTCTACATCGAAAGCAACCAGCACGACCTCTTCCCCCTGCAGTACGTGCTGGTGAATATTGAAAAGAACATCCAGTACCTGGCAAACAATGACATGGCCATGTCCGCCAACAGCAACGCACTGCCGAGCGAAACCATGCGGATGGCAATCGTGGTGATTTCCGTTGTGCCTATCATGTTCAGCTATCCCTTCTTCCAGAAGTACTTTATCAGTGGCCTGACTATCGGAGCCGTGAAAGGATGAGCATTTACCGACGGTGGCGGATATATCAGCGAATGTGAATTCAACCGAAACGAGCGATCTGTCCGGTGGGCAGTCGCGACGATTGAGGTTGCAGCCCTGATTTGAGCGGCAGAAGCCGTTCCAAATATATCACTTTAAAGGAGGTAACCCCATGAAGAAGATCCTGTCCCTGTTCCTGACTCTGGTGATGGTTCTCTCCGTCTGCTCGTTCGCGACGGCTGAGGCCAAGGAGCCCGTCCATCTCGTCTGGTTCATGTACACTGCCAGCGAGACCCCCATTGATTGGCCCGAAGTGGAAGAAGTGCTGAACAAGTATTCCGCGGAAAAGATCGGCGTCACCTGCGAATTCAAATATATGGACGAAACGCAGATCGCCCTGGCCACCCAGACCGGTGAATACTTCGACATCGCTTTCACCTGCGACTGGTGGAATGATTATGCAACCAACGTGGCCGCCGGCATGTTCCTGCAGCTGGATGACTATCTGGACACGGTTCCTGCCCTGAAGGAATCCGTCCTGCCCCTCGCCTGGGAAGGTGCCAAGGTCAACGGCGGCATCTATGCCATCCCCCACATGAAGGACATCGGCTATGAAGTCTTCTGGATCCTGAATTCCGATTTCTTCCTCAACAAGGCCGGTTTCGAAAAGGATCTCTATATCTCCTTCGAAGGCATCGAACCCTACTTCGAAGCCTACAAGAAGGAAAATCCCGATGACTATCCCTTCAAGATGAGCTACGGCGGCATCACCTCCTGGCAGAACTGCCTCGTCGACTGGCTCAACATGGATTATTTGATCGGCCTCGAATGGGAAGCCCAGGGCACCGAGAACGAACATGTCGTGAAGAGCGCGCTTGAAATCGACGCCTGGAAGAACAGACTCCGCAAGATCCATGAGTGGTATCAGAAGGGCTACATCAATCCCGACGCCGCCGTCACTGAGTCCATGCCCCGTGCGCAGGCCGGTGTTGTCCAGTCCGGTCAGGGCTGGTTCGGCGCTGAAACCGTCTGGGCCAACGTTATCAAGCAGCCCATCTACATTTCCCGCTATGACGGACCCTTCATGAGCACCTCTTCCATCCGCGGCTCCATGACCGCCATCAGCAGCTTCTCCGAGCATAAGGAAGAAGCCCTGAAGCTGGTTGAGCTCATGAACACTGATCCCTGGTATCGTGAGACCGCCCGCTATGGTATCGAAGGCAAGCACTACACCCGCAATGATGACGGCACTGTGACCCGCACCGAGCTGGGCAGCTCCAACATGGGCGTCCAGGCGTATGCCCAGGGCCACTATACCGTCGGCGCGCTGGAAGCTTCTCCCTTCCCGGAAGTTCCTACCGATATCCATCAGTGGGAAAAGACCATGGCCGGCTATGCGGATGCGACCCTGTCCGCCGCCATGGGCTTCACGCCTGACATCGGACCCGTTGAAACCGAATGCCTCGCGATCAAGACGATCATCGAAGAATATCGCCGTGAACTCTATACCGGCACTTCCGATCCCGATGTGGTGATCCCGGAAATGCTGGAGAGAATGAACGAAGCCGGCCTCGAAAAGGTGAAGGCTGAAATCCAGGCTCAGCTGGATGCGTTCCTCGCAAAATAATTGTTGTCCCAAGGGATAAAACCCGGGGGCCGTTTCCGTTCAGGGAACGGCCCCTTTCCTCAAATACCGAAAGAAAAGCGTAAAAAGGAGACCGCCCATGCCTGTTCTGTCCGGTATTGACCGCGTCGAAACCGTGGATACTCTGCTTTCCTCCGGGCGTCTCGGGCTGCTGACCAATCCTTCCGGTCTGACCCGTTCCCTCTGCCCGACGGCGGACGTTCTGCACCGGAAGTACCGCCTTACGGCCCTCTTCGCCGCAGAGCACGGCATCCGCGGAAACATTGAGGCCGGCGAGGCCTTCTCTGCAATGCAGGATCCCGCCACCGGACTCCCGGTGTTCCCCCTCTACGGAAAAACCAAAGTCCTGACGGAAAAGATGCTGGAAACCTTCGACATCTTCTGCTTTGATATGCAGGATGTGGGCGCCCGGTTCTATACTTTTCTTTACGCCCTCTCCCTGAATATGGAGGCCTGCTGCCGGGCCGGAAAGCCGGTGGTGGTCTTCGACCGGATCAATCCCCTGGGGGGCGAAAAGATTCAGGGCACCGTTCTGGACCCACGATTTTCCTCGTATGTGGGCCTCTATCCCCTGCCCACCCGCTACGGACTGACCATCGGTGAATACGCCCGCTGGGTGAAGCATCACCTGGGGCTGGAGAATCTGGAGCTTCATGTGGTTCCCCTGGAGGGCTGGCGCCGCGGCATGCGCCCGGAGGAAGCGGATCTTCCCTGGCCCGCGCCTTCCCCGAACTGCCCGACGTTCCACAGTGCCCTGGCCTATGTGGGAACCTGTATCTTTGAAGGTACCAATCTCTCCGAAGGCCGGGGAACCTGCATGCCCTTTGAGTATATCGGCTCTCCCTGGATCGACGCGGACCGGCTGGCCGCGGCGGCGGAAAGCCGCGCCGTCCCCGGCGTCCGCTTCCGGCCCCATTGGTTCACCCCCTGCGCCTCCTGGTACGCGGGCGAACCCTGCGCCGGCGTCCAGGTTCATCTCACGGATCCCGCCGCCGCGGATCCCGTGGCCGGCGCCCTGGCGCTCCTGGACAGCGTCCGGGAGCTGTATCCGGAGAAGCTGGAATGGGTCGCCAACACCCCGGAAAGGTATATGATCGACCTGCTCCTTGGCACGGATGATTACCGCCTCGGCCGTCTGGACGGCCCAACCCTGCTCTCCGCCCATGAGGAGGCCCGGCGTCGCTTCGCGAAGGAGCGGCAGCCCTTTCTGCTCTACGACTGATGTTGAAGACAGACTTTGTCGGAAAAAAACTCGCCATAGCGAGGAGGAAAAAAGAAATGGAATGGACCAAGGAAAAACTTACGATCGCCATCGGTCAGCGAATCTGCGCCGGCTTCACAGGCACAACGGTTCCGCCGGAGCTCCGGGAGCTGATCCAAAAGTATAAGGTCGGGAATATTCTGCTGTTCAGCGAGAATGTGGAAAGTTTTGAGCAATTGAAGGCCCTCTGCGCCGATTTGCGGGAACTGATCCTCTCGGAAACCGGTCTGCCGCCCTTCATCATGATCGACGAGGAATGCGGCGAAGTCACCCGCATCGACCATCTGTCCGGCAACACCCCCTGTGCCGGCGCGCTCGGTGCGACCGGTGATCCGGAAAGCGCCAGGACCGTCGGGCGGATCATCGGCAAAAGGCTCCGCGCCGCGGGCGTGAACCTGAATCTCGCCCCGGTGGTGGACTGTCTGGGAGATACATATGACGTTTCAGCGGGTAACCGCCATTTTTCAAAAGATCCGAAGCAGATCGTGCTTTTCAGCCGGGCGTATATAGAGGGCGTCCGGGAATCCGGCGTTCTGACCTGCGCCAAGCACTTTCCCGGTCGCGGGGGCACCTCCGTGGATTCCCATTTTGCCCTCCCCGTGGTCCATAAAAGTCTCGAAGACCTGGAACAGACCGATCTCGTTCCCTTCCGGGAAGCCATCCGCGCCGGAACCGACGCCATCATGTCGGCACATATCGCCTTTCCCGCCATTGAGCCGGAAGGACTTCCCGGTACGGTATCCTCCCGGGTGCTGACAGGCCTCCTCCGCGAGCGTATGGGCTTCTCCGGGATTATCATTTCCGACGGGATGGAGATGCACGCGGTGATGGATCTCTTCCCGGTGCCGGAAGGGGTGTTACGTACCCTGAAGGCCGGCGCGGATATTGCCCTTGTCTGTCATGACCCCTCCCTGGCCGCCGCCGCCTGCGTCCGGATCATGGAAGGCGTGGAAAACGGCGAGCTCTCCGCGGAAAACCTTGCGGAAGCCTATCAGCGCATCGCGGCGAAAAAGGCCGCGCTCCCGCCCCTCGGCCCGGCCGAAGAGTTCGCGGATCCGCAGGATCAGGAAACCTGCGCCGAAATCATGCGCCGCGTGGTTCGTGTCGTGCATGCACCGGAGAACCGGCCGCTTCCTGCGATCAATGAGAAGACCCTGTTCTGGGCCTGGCCTGCCCTCAGCAGTTCACCCGTCGTCGACGGCGGTCATCTGAAAGCCTCGTCTATGGCCGCAGAGCGGTTCGGTTCAGCTTTCTGCTTCGACGGAACCGGGGAAAAGCCGGAGCTGCTTCCGGAATCAGCCCTGTTCTTCCTGCGGCATGGAGAGCACCTGGAGGAAGACCTGAAAGAAGCCGCACGCCTGGCCGACCTGGGCATTCCGGTCGTCTGCGTCGGGCTGGATATACCTTCCGTCCTCGATCACGCGCCGAAAAACGCCTGGCACATCCTGGCCTGGCAGTATCAGACCCTCGCCCTGGATGCCGTCTTTGCCCTCCTGAACGCGTAAATCAGAGCCGCAAGGATAATGCTTATGCAGATCAGAAAGAGGACCCCGGCGGATGGACCGGATGCGATGCAAATCAGAAAGAGGACCCCTACGGGTCTGCCGGATGCGATGCAAATCAGAAAAATGACCCCGGCGGATCTTCCGTCTGTCCTGCGGCTCTGGAATACCTGCGTGGACGCCGGGGAAGTGCTGTATCTTCCCCTGACGCAGGAATCCTTCCGCTGCAAGTTTGTGGCCGGCCCGTCCCGCGAGCCCGAAAACCTGCTGGTGGCCGAAAGTGAAAACCGGGTTGTCGGTTTCCTCCACGGTGTGGCGCCGGGCGCCGCGCCTCCCGCCCGGCTGGACGCCGCTTATCTCACGGTGATCCTGGTTTCCCCCGCCTGCCGCGGAAAAGGCGTCGGCCGTGCGCTGCTGCGTGATTTTGGGGAAAGCATGGCCCGCCGGGGAGCGAACACGCTGATGATTTCGGGAACGAATCCGGTCAGCCTGGACTGGCAGATTCCCGGCACGCCGGGCCATGACCATAACAATATGCCCGGCGCGGATGTGTCCTGCGCCGGCTATCCTTTTCTGCTCCGCTGCGGTTTCACCGTCTGCGCCCGGGAGGTCGCCCTGTACGGGGACCTTTCCGCCTGGGTCCCTTCTCCGGATACGGCTGCCAAAAGGGAACGCCTCCGCGCCGAAGGCATCGAAACCGGGCCGTACGACCCTTCCCTGGAGTATGATTTTGACCAAATGTGCACGAATGTCGGAAGTGAATACTGGCGCGACGTTCTTCGCACGGAGATCGCGGCCTGGAAGGCCGGACAGCCGAACGCGGATCCCCGGTTTTGGGCGGACGGACTGCCGCCCCGGGGGCCGCGAATGCTGCTCACGGCCATCCACAAAGACCGCATCGTCGGTTTCACCGGCCCCGTGGACCGCCAGCAAAGCGGCCGCGGCTGGTTCACCGGCATCTGCACGGATCCCGCCTATGAGCGCCGGGGCGTCGCCACCGTCCTCTTCGATCTGCTCCTGCAGGCGTTCGTCCGGGAGGGCGCGTCCTTCTGTTCTCTTTTCACCGGATGGGAAAGCCATGCGCGAAAAATCTATGAAAAAGCCGGACTGCGTCCCGTCCGGCGGTTCGATCTGTTGTCCATGCCTGTCAGCCCCTCTTCTGCTGCAGGCACTGTTCAAGGAAAAATCGGATAACCAGGCTGCCGTCCGCGGTGTCCTCCCGCCGGTGCGCGAAGCACATCCGTTCCGGATGCCACTGAACGCTCCAAACAGGAAGGGAGTCATGTTCCATGGCCTCAACCGTGCCGTCTTCAGCCCGCATCACCGCCCGCAGTCCCTCCCCCAACCGGTCAACACCCTGATGATGGGAGGAGTTCACCCGGCATGCGTCGCCGTAGATCGGTTGCAGATAAGATCCTTGTTCAATGGTTGCCCCGTGGGCGTTGTCGCCCCCGCCGGGCAGGCCCGTGTGATGCTCCGCTCCGGCAAGATGCTGAATCAGCGTCCCGCCGAAGGCAACGTTCAGCAGCTGGTGTCCCCTGCAGATGCCGAATACCGGCTTCCCCGCCGCAAGAAATCGCTCCAGCGCCGCAAACTGAATCGCGTCCAGCTCGTCGTCGACGGTTCCCTCTGCGGTTTTCTCCTGTCCGTACCGCGAAGGAGCAATGTCGCATCCTCCCGGCAGCAGCAGTCCGTCAAAGCCGGAAGGATCAAAGTTCCTTCCGGCCTCTCCCCGGGCCCCGAGGCCGGTCAAAGCGTTCAGATAGTTGATCACATTCTCCGGCCGGTTGGTCGGTACGGCAATTCGAATCATGTCAAATAACCTCCGTAAGAAATCTCAGCAGGCGTTCCTGAAAAAGAACAAATCTTCTGTATTTCATCTGGGGTCCTCCCTTTCCCTTTTCACCATACAATTCAGTATACAATATATGCCGGCAGAACACAACAAGCCCGGCCCGGCTTCGCCTTTGGTCTTTTTTCTGTTGCGGATTGGGGATGACGGGTATATAATAAAACATGACTGTTGTTTTATAAAATACCGCTGTTTCTTAAGGCAGGAAAGGAAAACATGATGGATCGAAAAAAGGCAATTATCTCCGGCGGCGAGATCGGTATGGGCCGCGGCATTGCGATGGTGCTGGCGGAAAACGGCTATGATATCGCCTTTTCCTATTATCCGAAGATGCAGAACCTCGAAGACGCGCTGAGCACCACCGAAAAACTGCTGAAGGACCGCGGTGCGCGTTCCTGGGCTTTCCCGGCGGATTTTTCCAAAAAGGACGCGCCGCGGAAGTTCTTTGAAGAGGCCGTGGAGGCCATCGGCGGCGTGGATCTGCTGGTCAACAATGCCGGCGTCAATATTCCGCTTCCCCTGCAGGACATCACGGAAAAAAACTTCGATTACCTGATCAGCGTCGATCTGCGGGCCTACGTCATGCTGATGCATTATGCCGCCCGGCATATGATTGACCACGGCGTCAGGGGCTGCATCGTCAATGTCAGCTCCTCCCGCGGTGAGCGGGCCTATGCCAACGCCGGGATCTACTGCGGCATCAAAGCCTGCCTGAATCATATGGCGGAAGCTTTTGCCCTGGATCTCGCGCCCTACCGGATCCGGGTGAACAACGTGGCGCCCGGTGCCGTTCGGGTCCGTTCGGATGAGGAACTGCTGGCCATGACCCATGGCCGGGAAACGGATTACTTTTTTGACGAGGATTTCAAAACAAATCCCCAGAAGGTGGCGGACCATGATTTCTGGGATCTTCTCGGGCCGAGGATTCCGCTGGGCCGTGTCGGTACGCCTGAAGATATCGGCAACGCCGTGGCTTTCCTCGCTTCCGATAAGGCTTCATATATCACGGGATTCACCCTTCGGGTGGACGGAGGCCTGATCCTGCCGGGTATGCCGGAGGATGCAGCCATGGTCGAAGACGGATGGAAATAGGAGGAATCAGCATGGGTACATGAGGAACCGGTTTTGTAACACTCCGTATGAGCCAGTCGCTGCTGGATGCAATGCTGGTGAACACACGGCCGGAGGAAGTGCTCAGCGGTGCCCGCCTGCCAAACGGCCTGATTGTGATTGCCGTGAACAAAGAGGACAGGAAGACCATCACCGCAGGCGCCTGTAAGGGTCTTCCTGCGCAACATGCTGATCTCCGACGTACTGGCAGGCCTGTTCGGCCGGTTCTCAACCCGGGTCCGGATCAGGGCCTTCTGCTCTTCCGCGTCAAACGCCGTATCCAGGAACCCTTTTCCGCGGTAATCGATGCCGGCGCTGTATGCATTGTGTTTCAGTAGCTTCCTGCCGTGTCCATGGTCACGTCCCGTTCCTCTTTTCTCCGGGATGTTTTGCATTTCTCTGTCAGTATCGCAAAGAAAAGTTCTTCGTCAATCGGCAGCGAAACCCGCTGATCCAGCCATGACGAAAGGTGCATCGCGTTGGAAAGCATCAGTCCCCGGATGCCTTCCCTTCCGTCCGCCACCAGCGGCTCCCCGCGCAGGATGTGCCCCGCAAATGCGTTCAGCACGGCGGGGTGCTGGGGGTTCTCCCCGTCTGTCTCCACCGCGATTTTTTCATATTCCGGCTTCCGGAAGCCCTCCCTGCAGCTCACGCACCATTCGCGTTCGTCTTCCGCGTTCTTCCAGAAGGTCAGCACGTCGTCTTCGCAAACCGCCTTCCCCCGGCTCCCGGTAATCTCCAGCCGGTTGGTCCCCGGCGCGTCCCCCGTGGTCGTCACAAAAACCCCTGTGGCGCCGTTTTCAAATTCCAGCAAAGCCGTCACGTCGTCTTCAACTTCAATGTCGTGCCATTTGCCTTCATAGCACCGTGCCTGCACGCTCACCGGCAGCCCGCAAAGCCATTGCAGCAGGTCCAGCTGATGCGGGCACTGGTTCAGCAGCACGCCCCCGCCTTCCCCGTTCCAGGTCGCCCGCCACGCCCCGGAGTCATAGTAGTACTGCGTCCGGTACCAGTCCGTAATCAGCCAGCTCATCCGCTTGATCACGCCCAGTTCCCCGCCGTCGATCATTTCTTTCAGTTTCCGGTAAACGCAGTTGGTCCGCTGGTTGAACATCATCCCGAAGGTCAGTTCCGGGTGCCGGTCCGCCGCCGCGATCATTTCCCGAACCTGAAGCGTGTAAACCCCCGCAGGCTTTTCGCACATCACGTGCAGCCCGTGTTCAAACCCGGAAATCGCCAGCGTCGGGTGCTGATAGTGGGGAACGGAGATCAGAATCGCGTCGCATGTCCCGGAGGCGATCAGTTCCTCCCCCTCCGAAAAAACGGGAATGCCCGGCATTTTCTCCTGAATCCACGCCCGGCGGGATTCCCTCCGGTCCGCCGCGGCGGCCAGTTCAATTTCTGGGCATTTTCCCTCCAGGATACTGTTCACGTGCGCCGAGCCGATATTCCCGACGCCGATAATGCCAAGCCGTACTTTGCTCATAATCCGCCGCTCCTTTTCCCCGGAAGTATGTTATATTTCCATCGTCAGCTGCTCCGCAGCCGGTTCCTCGCTGTCCTTCAGCATGTCAAAATACCGCGCCCGGGTGTCCGCCAGGGTCTTCCGGTAGGCGGCGTCGCCGTTCTCGTCCAGTGTCTCCAGGAACATGTGTTCCCGGGAGGCCAGTTCCGGGTGAATCCGCACCAGCGTCGCCATCCCTGTGTTCGAGCAGATCCCGCCCACCCGCTTGTATTCAGCCATCAGGTTGGAAAACGCCGCGTCCGCCAGCATCGAGCATTCCCCGGCGCTCATCCGTTTGAAGTGGTTCCTCGTCATCTCGCTGATCAGGTCGTTCAGCACGTGAACCTTCGGCTCAATCGCCACCGCCGCGTCCTCGCTCCGCTCGTCAAAGGTCTTTTCCGTGTCGTCCAGAATTTCCTCCACCAGCGCCTGAAGCGTCTTCAGCTCCCGCCGGCAGGCTTCCGAAAAACCCGTATCGTTCTCCGAAAGCTTCGCCGCCAGATCCGTGATCTTCACCGCCTGATCCCCAAGCCGTTCAAACTCTGTGGAAACCTTGTAGCACTGGCTCAGCATCGCCACGAACTGTTCGTTCTGAAGATGCGGCAGCAGCTGCACCAGGTATCGGCTCAGATGGTCCGTCAGCCGGTCAATCTGCTGCTCGTCCGCGTTGATCTCCCCGTGCCGCGCCGCGGAAAACTCGTTCAGCTGAAGATACGCCTTCTCCAGGTTACCCCGGGCCAGCCGGAACATCACCATCAGCGTGTCGTAGCAGCTGCGCAGCGCCAGCGCCGGCGTCTCGAAGAAAACCGGGTTCAGCCCTTCAATCAGTTTGTCGTACTGGTCCGCCATCTTTCTCTTCTCCCGGACGATCTTCCCGCTCCATTTTTCATAGGTGCCCAGCATCGGGAAAAGGCAGATGGCGCACGCCAGGTTGAAAATCGTGTTCGTGTTGGCAATCATGCCGCTGTTCACCGTCTTGTCCCACAGGCCGTCCAGCAGCCCCGCATGGTGGGCGATGGTCACTCCCGCCAGCACCAGCACCGTCTCGCTCAGGTTGAAAAGGATATTCACAACGCCGACCCGCCGTGCCTCCCGGTTCGCGCCGATGGAGCAAACGATGGCCGTCGTCACGCAGTCGCCGAGATAAATCCCGACGATCACCGAATAAATCGCCTTGAACGTCAGCAGCCCGGTGGATGAAAACGCCTGCAGAATACCGATCGTCGCCGAGGAGCTTTGCAGCATGAAAGCCACTCCCGCGCCGGTCAGGTACCCCAGCACCGGATTGTCCCCCAACCCGGAAAAAAGCTGTTCCACCATGCCGCTTTTCTGCAGTGCCTGCACCGCGCTGGTCATGTTCAGCAGTCCGGAAAACAGAATCCCGAAACCGATGGCGATGTTCCCGATGGATTTGGAGTTCCTGAAAAGTCCTGTCATAATCAGGATAATCCCGATGATCAGCGCGATCGGCGCCAGCGTGGAGGGCTGAAAAAAGCGCAGGAAGGAGGTCTCCCCCGAGGCGTTCAGGTCCAGCAGCCGGATAATCTGTCCCGTCACCGTGGTGCCCACGTTCGCCCCGATGATGATGCCCAGCGACTGGTGCAGCGTCAAAATCCCCGCGGCCACCAGGCCGGAGGTAATCACGATCGTCGCCGTGGATGACTGGATCAGCGCGGTCACCGCGATGCCAAGCAGGAATGCTTTGATCGGGTTGTCCGTCACCTTCTCCATCACGGATCGCAGTGCTCCGGAAGAATTCTCTTTCAGGGAATCGCCCATCAGCCGCATCCCGTAAAGAAACATGGCCAGCCCGCCCAGCAGCGACAGGATATCAAAAAAGTCCATAAGGCTTCCGCTTACCTCTTTCTTCGCGCCTTCTCCGGCGCCTGCATCATCATATCATTCTTTCCCGCAATTGTATAGCATTGACCCCGTCCTTTTTTCGGTGTACCATATTCCGGAAAAACGTCACGGAGGAATCCCCCATGAACGCGAATTGCAAAACCTGGATCATCCCCCGCGCGGAAGAAACCCCGGACTGGAATGCCGTTCCCGAACTGGAAGTATCCGAAGTTCTCTGGCTGCCCGACTGCGGGATCCGGGCCTTCGGCCGCTTCTGTTATAGCGCCGAATCCCTCCATGTCCGCCTCCGCGCTGTGGAGGAAAACATCCGTGCGGAATACACCGCGCCGCTCTCCCGTGTCTGCGAGGACAGCTGTCTGGAATTCTTCTTTATGCCTGAGAAGGATGACCGGTATTTCAATTTTGAAATCAACCCCAACGGCTGTCCCTATGTCGGTTTCGGCCTCAGCCGGCAGGACCGTGTGGTCCTCTACCGCCGGGATGCGAAACAGCTCTTCGCCATCCGTACGCAAAAGACGCCGGACGGGTGGGAAGCCGCCTACCGTCTTCCCCTTTCCTTCCTGCGTCTCTTCTGGCCGGATTTCTCTTTCACCGGTTCCCTTCGCGCCAATGTGTACAAGTGCGGCGAAAAAACCGCCCGCGAGCATTATCTTTCCTGGAATCCCTGTTCCTCCGAAACCCCGGATTTTCACCGGCCCGCGGATTTCGGCGTCATGACATTTGCATGAGTGCGTCCCGCATTTCCTGCTGATGATCTTCCATGTCCTGCAGCAGGGCAAACTGCGCCCGGGCCCGGTCCAGGTTCTGCCCCGGCCGGTGAATCCGGAAGTATTTGTCTCCCTTCAGGTGGTCCGCCAAAAACCGCAGTCCGTTTTCAAGGGTCATCAGCCGGGCCCCCGCTTCCAGGGACAGCAGTTCCTCTTCGTCCAGTTCGCTCCGGATCTCCCCCAGGAATCCCCGGGCAAACGCGGAATACTTCGGCATCTCCAGCCGTATTTTCCCAAGGTCCCGCTCGTCTTCCTCCGCGCTGCAGGCGCCGACGCGAATCGCGTCGCCGAAGTCGTAAGCCAGCAGTCCCGGCATCACTGTATCCAGGTCGATCACGCACACCGCTTTCCCGGTCTTCCGGTCCAGCAGTACATTGTTCACCTTCGTGTCATTGTGCGTAACCCGCAGCGGCAGTCTGCCCGCTGCGAGTTTTTCTGTCAGCACCCGGGTTTCCGCTTCGCGGGCTCTTGCAAAGGCCATTTCCTCCGCCACGTCTTTCAGCCGCCCGCAGGCGTCTTCCGCCGCCGCGTCCTCCAGCTGCTGCAGGCGGGCCGGCGTGTTGTGAAAATCAACGATGGTTTCGTGCAGCGTCTCCGCCGGATACTGCAGCAGCCGCCGGCTGAAGCAGCCGAAGGCCTTTCCGCATTCTTCCAGCACCCCAAGATCGTCCGGCAGCTGCGGACTCACCGTGTCCGGAACGCACAGCATCACCCGCCAGACCTCGCCTTCCCCGTCCTCAACCCAGGGTTTTCCGTTCAGGGACGGAATCAGCCGGATCGTTTCCCGTTCCGGATCGCCGCCCTCTTCCCGAATCCGCGCCTGCAGGTATTCCGTAATGTGCAGCATGTTTTCCATGACCTCCCGCGGCCGAACGAAAACATAGCTGTTGATGCGCTGCAGGATGAACTGCTCCTTCGCGCCTTCAATGGAAAGCAGATACGTGCTGTTGATGTGTCCGTTCCCGAAAGGGGCTGCGGAAGCCACGGCCCCCGGCAGGGCAAACCGCCCCGCCAGTTCCAGAATGTTGTTCATTATCCTTTCACTCCTCCGGCCGTCAGCCCGGCGGCCAGGTGTTTTTCTATCAGCATAAACAGGATCACCACCGGCACCGTGGCCAGCAGCGCCGCCGCGAACAGATACTGCCATTCAATCATGTTAAACGAGGAAAACTGTGTGATGCCGACGGTGATAGGTCGGTTCGTCGTCGTGGAAATCAGCACCGTGGATACCGTATATTCGTTCCAAGCGTTGATGAAAACGAAAATCAGCGTTGTCACGATGCCCGGAGCCGCCATGGGCAGCAGGATCCGGATCATTGCGCTCACAACGTTGCACCCGTCGATGCATGCCGCCTGTTCCATTTCCGGTGAAATGGAAACAAACGTTCCCCGCAGCAGCCAGATGGCAAAAGCCTGGTTGAACGCCGCGTTGATGAACATCAGTCCCGTCAGTGTGTCGTTCAGGTTCAGTGTGTTCATCAGCCGGGAAATCCCGACCAGCAGCACAACCGGCGAAAACATCTGGCTCATGATCACGAACCCAAGATAGGCCTTCTTTCCCCTGAAGTCCATCCGCGCCATGGCATAGGCCGCCGGTATGCCGCAAAGCATGGCGATCCCCGTCGCTCCGCCGGCAATCAGCAGGCTGTTGATCAGATACCGCAGAACCCCCCGGTTCAGCGTATCCTGCAGGTTGCTGAAAATCCATTTTTCCGGCAGGATATGCAGGAAATACATGTCCGTGGTTTCCGCGTTGCTGCGGAACGCCGTAATGAACATAACGAAGAACGGATACAGAATGAACACCGAAAACAGAATCACGCTCACGTACAGCGCAACCCGCCCCAGCGTCTTTTTCAGATCCTTCCGGCATCCGAGAATCGCCGCGCAGATGGTGCTCCCGGCCGGAATCATCAGCAGGAACAGCGCCGGCAGAATCGAATACTTCATCGCCGTCAGCATCGTAACCAGCGAATCCCCGGCTTCCCCGTCATAAAGGAACCGGTCCAGCGCGCCCAGCAGGCCGTCGATACCCGGAACTTCCTGTCCGTTCGCGTAAAGGCTCACCGACCGGGAAAGATCCAGGTTCATTCGCAGGTAAACCGTCGGAACCAGGAAGAAAAAAGCCAGCGCGAAGATAAAGGAAAGAATGCCGACCGTCTTCCCTGCGTGTCCCCCGCTCTTCCGTCCGATATTCAGCATCGTCAGGATCCAGGCAGCCATCCCCGCCCCAAGGGCAGCAATCAGCAGCCGCGAAGACGGCAGCCCCGCCGCCAGCAGATCCCACCCGCTCCGCGTGTTGGCCGCGTTGATCGTGAAAATGACCAGCGATGTCTTCTCTTTTTTGCTGTTGACCCGTTCAGTCACCTGTTCGTCAATCGCGCAGTCAATCCCCTGCGCCCGATAGGTCTCCAGCTGCGCTTCCACCTCCGCCCGGGCGGCGGTATATTTTTCGTCCCCGACAAAGGTATTCGGCGAACGCTTGATGTACGTCTGAGAAGAATATTGCAGGAAGGGCAGACAGCACAGCGCCGCCGTCAGCAGGATCGCCGCCGCGGTCAGGATCAGCACCCGTGTCTTCATAGGCCTGTGTCCTCCTTCCGCATCGTGATAAACATGTAGATACCGGAGGCAACGCACAGGATCACAAACCCGATCACGGAAAGCGCCGTGGCCGGACCTTTCTTCTGGTCATAGAACGCCAGCATGTAGAGGTACGTGACCATCGTGTCCGTCTTGTTGGCCGGTGCGCCTTTGGTGATCGTATAGATGATCGGGAAAGAGTTGAAAACATAGATGATGTTCAGCACCATGGAAACCGTCAGCGAGGGTTTCACCAGCGGCAGCGTCACATGGCGCAGCTTTTTCCAGAAGCCCGCCCCGTCCACCGTCGCCGCTTCATAGTAGGCGTCGTCAATGGACTGCAGCCCGCTCAGTACCGTAAAGGTCACGAAAGGAATCGTCACAATGATGCCGATCGCGCATTCCCAGACAAACTCAATCTGATAGCTTGCGCGCCAGTTCACCGCGCTCTGAATAAACCCGAGATTCAGCAGTATGTTGTTCAGGTTTCCGTATTCCATCTTGATGATGTAGTTCCATACGGAAGCCTGAATCACCAGCGAAGCCGCCCACGGGAATACCATGATGGACCGGGCAATCTTCCGCCCGACAAACTCCTGGTTCAGCACCATCGCGCAGATGAAGCCCGTCAGCGTCGAAAGCCCCACCACGGAAACCACCCAGATCAGGGTGTTCAGCATCACCTGTGGGAAAGCGGCGGAAGAAACCGCTTCCTGAAAATTCTTCAGTCCCGCGAAGTCCCCGACCACACCGGCCCGGCTGATGTTGCTGAAGGCCAGCCGGAATACGATTCCGATCGGAAACACGACGAAAATCAGCATCAGCAGAACGCTGGGAAGAATCCAGAGGTAAGGTTCCCACCGATGACGCATAAACACAGAGCGCATGAACTCACTCCCATAACAAACGGGAGGCCGGGCTTCCCCCGGCCTCCCGAAATAATTGGATTATTTGCCGGCGATCTTGGTCTGCAGAGCATCCAGCAGTTCCTTCACGTTGCCGCCGGTCAGTGCCTGCTGCTCAACGTCGATCACACCCTGCTTCACGTCGTTCCATTCCGCCTTCGTGGTCGGATAGAACTTCGCGCCGCCCAGCACGTCCAGCCAGGCCTGGAAGCTCGGATCCGCCTCAACCAGGGCGCCTACCGCGGAGTTGACCGCGGGCAGGAAGCCTTCCATGGAAACCCAGCCCACATAGTTGGCGGGATCGTAGAAGAAGGTCAGGAACTTGCCGATGGCTTCGTTCCGGGCCGCCTGATCGGGAGCCGCGTCGTCCTTGAAGGCCATGATCCGGTCCATAACGCCGACGGAGCTGGAGGTCGCGCCTTCGTTGTGCGGAAGCGCGGCGGTCGCCATGTTCACATTGCCTTCCTTGTCGGCCACGTAGGTGGGCAGCTGGTTCGGGGCGATCAGCATCGCCAGTTTGCCGGCCGCGAACATATCCTGCAGGTCGTACCGGGTCTGGGTCGCCGGGTTCGGGTTGGTGAATCCCTTGGAAACCAGGCCGATGGCATATTCGATGGCTTCCACGTTGGCGTCGCTGTTCAGCACCCATTCGCCCTTCTCGTCAACGAAGCCGCCGTTGTTGCCCCAGGTGTAGTAGGCAAACGCCGCCTGGCCTTCGTCGGTGGTCATGTCAATGCCCCAGGGATAAACATCGCCGCCGAAAGCGTCGAGGATCGCCTGGGAAGCGTCTTCCAGTTCAGCCCAGGTCGTTGGCACTTCAACGCCGGCTTCCTTCAGCACGTCCACGTTGTAGAACAGCGCGCGGGCGGAAGCCAGGTCCGGAACGGCCCAGCAGGTGCCGTCGATCACGGACTGCTCGATGAAGGACGGGAAGAAATCCTTGAACAGCTCGTCCGGGCAGTAGTCCGAAACGGGCATCAGCAGACCTTCATTGGCATAGTCCGCGAAAACGTCAATGTTCAGGATGT
Organism: uncultured Eubacteriales bacterium; assembly: GCA_902764875.1. Lineage (GTDB taxonomy): Bacteria > Bacillota > Clostridia > Christensenellales > Aristaeellaceae > Aristaeella. The sequence continues at coordinate 58,984 of CACWXP010000007.1, read as the reverse complement.
CGGGGGCGTTGTTGTTGCTGATCTTGGTGGAAACGACCGTGTAAAGATCGTTCCAGGAAACGACTTCCAGGTTCAGCTTGATGCCGGGGTTGGCCGCCTCGAACTTCTCAACGAAGTTGGAGCCGTCCATGCCCTTGCCCAGGAACCATTCCTGGGTGTTGGGGCCGTACTGCGCGATGATGACATCCAGCGTGATGTCTTCAGCGGCGGCCGGGGCAATTCCGATGGCAAGCAGCATCGCCAGGGCCAGGATAACGGAAAGGACCTTCTTCATAATTCAACCCTCCATATATTGTTTTTGCAGCTGTCCTGTGCTGCGTTTCCTCCATTATATCTTTTGCCCCTTCCTTTGTCAATCGAGCCGCATGAGCCATCCCCATCCCGTCGGGCCGCATGAGCCATCCTGCTCCGTGATCGTTCACACAGCATCCCGGATTTCCGTCCAAACGGCTTCGCTCGTATTTCGCCCGCTGGTCTTACCGCCGTAAGGAGAACCTGTTGCTTTCAAGCGCGATGTTCCCGAGCGTGGATTCCGCCCAGCTGTACTGTTTCATGTATTCGCCGTGGAACGCATTAATGGCCTGAATATCGCCTCTCAGAAAACGGTAATAATCGCAGTCCAGACAGGTGGCGTCAATCCCGATGGTATCTCTCCTGCGAATCACCAGATTGTTGACCCCGATTGCTGCAAGCGTCTGTTTCAAATCATGCAGTAAACTTCTGAGTCTTGTTTTGCATGCTCTGATGTCCGTGTCACCCTCCCAAAGCGCGTCGGAGATTTCCTCGGAAGTGCAGATACTGTTTCGGTCAATCAGAAAGGCAAGCAGCTCCTTTGTCTGTTTTCGTCCGAAGGAAACAGGCTTTCCGTTCCAGAAGATTTCGAAATAGCCGAAGCATCTCACCTGCAGCTTGCCGGGAACCTGCCTGTAAGGCTCCGTCAGATAATCCAGCTCCTGCCGAATCTGTTCCGCGTCGATCGGTTTCAGCACATAGCCGTTGATGTGCTGTTGATAGGCCTCCACCGCGTACTGGGAATAGCCCGTCACAAAAACGATTTTTGTCATGGACGCCGTCTGCTTGATTCGCACAGCAAGCTCCAGTCCGTTCATGCCCGGAAGCTCAATATCGGAAAAGACGATATCGGGAATAATGCCGCTTTCCGTAATCGCTTTCAGCGCTTCGGCAGCAAATCTGAAATCATGAATTTCGACTTCCGGACGGGCTTCTTCAATGGAATGATGAAGCTCGGAAAGGATGGCGGTTTCGTCGTCAATAGCGAAAATAATCATGTCTCTTTCTCCTTTGGCAAAATGATAATTGCCCGTGTTCCCGCTCCGGGTGCTGATTGAATACGAAGTTCTCCGTTGCAGACGGCGCGCAGTCTTTCCTTCACGTTTTCAATGCCGACGTGGGTTCTCTCGTCGAAACCCTGCTTGTCTCCCGGACTGAAACCCGGACCGTCGTCAACCACGCTGATTTCGTAATGATCCGAACAATCCCTTGAAAGAATCCGTACGGTTCCGCATCCGTCTGCGTTTCCTCTCACGCCGTAACGTACAGCGTTTTCAACCAGAGGCTGCAGTATCAAAGACGGGATCATGAAATCCATGCACGCCAGTTCCCAGGAAACCAGCAGGCTCTCTCCGAAGCGCAGTTTCTCAAGTTCCAGAAACATTCTCACATGATCGATCTCTTTGTCGAAAGGAATGAGCATTTCTTTTGACAGCACTTCGATATTCCCGCGAAGATACCGCGAAAAAAGGACAATCGCCTTCTTCGCTTCCGGAGCGTCGTTGCACAGATGGCTGATCGTTCCCAGTGTGTTGAACAGAAAATGAGGCTGAATCTGGCTCAGAAGGATCTCTGTTCTCAGTTTGCTGTTTTCTGCCTGTTGCATATAAAACTGTTTTCTGTGATCACTTAAGACATTCGTCAGCATAATAAAAGCTGCGATGGATACGCCGAGAACGATAATGCTGACGCCGTAAAACACGATCTGGATAATCATCGATATACCCGGAATCAGAATATAGCATGCAAATACGGCCTTATGCTCTTTGGAAAGCTTTTTTCGTTTGTTCCAAAGCAGCCAGATATAGAGGACCGACATCAGAATCGGCAGAATCAGCAGCACAGGATACCACGGTCCCCGATGATAGGTATTCAGGTCATCGTAATAATAGATGGTGGTTGAAAACTGTGCATAGATCAGCGAAAATAAATAGAGGACAAAAACGGCAACGATCATTTGAAAAACACGGTTCCCGAATGCCTTTTTCTCGCCGGCGGAATACAGCAGGAATCCGGCCACCAGCGGAATCAGGGCGCCGGAGAAAGCGGATGCGAGAAACAATCCGGTCTTTGATACAAGAATCCATCCTCTTTCGGCTTTCTCCATTGTCAGCCAGCTGACCAGATCGGATACGGCATAACCGATCAGGATAATAAAAATCCACAGAAAGTACTGGCGCGAACGCCTCTCAAGGACGTTGCTTCGCAGAACCAGTGTCAGTCCCAGTATACTGATGATCAGACCGGTCAGGTCGATCGCATAATTAATCATCGCGTCATTCCCCGAAGGCTACAGCATATTCAGTCGCCGTTTATCATACCACAATTCCACACTCATATTCTACCCCGACCAGCGTTCACTTGCGTGATAAACAGACAAATCATCACACAAGCCGTCTCAAAGGCGCTTCCCCGGAATGGATGAATTCCCGGGAATATGCTATACTTTCCTTAAACATAAAACAAAACAGGATGTACCCCATGAACGCCCTTAAAAGATTGCTCACTCTGCGGTTCTCGTTCTGCTTCTGCTGCATGCTTTTTGTCGCCCCCGCGCCAGCGCAAAGCGTCCGATATCATGCATCAGCCCGATCAGCCAGGCAAGATCCGTATCCTCCCCGGCCATCGCCAGCGCCTCCGCGTACCGCCCGCAAAGCTCCGCCACGCGAAAAGTATGCTCAACCTTGTGCCGTATCAGAGTATTCTGCATATCGTATTGTTCTGCATACCTGCGAAAGATCTCCCCGGCCGCTTTTCTGTTATACATTTTTTGTCTCCTGACATGCCGTCTTATCTTCAGATCGTCTCCGTCATTCTCAGGCCGAGATCCGCCATCGCCTTGTACAGCCGGGGGCGGTTCCGCTGCTGCATGGGAACCAGCGGCAGCCGGACCTCGTCTTCGCACATACCGATAGCAGCCATGGCCGCCTTGCAGGGAATGGGGCTGGTTTCGCAGAACAGCGCGTTGATCAGCGGAAGCAGTTTCAGCTGCCAGCCGGCGGCTTCATGGTTTTTCCCTTCCAGCGCCAGATGGGTCATCTCGGTGGTTTCCTTCGGTGCCACGTTAGACACAACGGAAATAAGACCTTTGTATCCGCAGGCGATCATCGGCACGGCGATATCGTCGTTTCCGCAGTAGAAATCCGCCTGATCCCCGACCATCCGCATTTTCTCCAGCGACTGGCCCACATCACTGCTGGCTTCCTTCACGCCGATGATGTTCGGATGGGCACAGATGGCCGCCAGCGCTTCCGGTCCCATATTGATCCCCGTGCGGCTCGGCACGTTGTAAACGATCACAGGCAGCGTTGCCGCGTCGGCCACGGCATGGTAATGCGCAATCAGGCCCTCCTGGCTGGTCTTGTTGTAATAGGGTGTCACAACCAGCTGGGCGTCGGCGCCGAACTGTTTGGACATGCGCGCGGCCTCCACCGCCTCCCGGGTGCAGTTGGACCCGGTGCCCGCAATGACAGGCACCCGCCCGTGGGTCACATCCACAACCCGGCGGATCACGTTCAGGTGCTCCTCCCAGGTCATGGTCGCCGGCTCTCCGGTGGTGCCCGCCGCGATCAGGGCGTCCACCCCCGCTTCCAGCTGGGTTTCCACCAGCCGGTCCAGCGCCGCATAGTCAATTTCGCCCTTCCGGAAGGGGGTAATCAAAGCTGTTCCGCAGCCCGTAAAAAGTGCCATGTTGTTTCCTCCTGTGCCTTGTCATATCTCTTCGGTCTTGGTTTACTCTGTCTCATTCTTTCACCCAACTTTGACAGTATATCACTTGTCGCCCCCGCAATCAACGGAAAGCAGAAAAGCTCACCCGTCAAGGGTGAGCTTTTCTGCTGATAGATCAATGATCCATGATCGAATCCTTAATCCGCAAGGGGATCCTGCGTGGCAACATTATCGATCGGATCTGTCTGGGTGGTTTTCTTTGAACCCTGAAATCCGAGTTATGGTCATCTATAATCAACCATTCAGAACACCAAGCTTCCTGAGGAACAGTCTGTCACGTTCAACTGTTTCTGTTCTCCATCTTGTCTTTCCGATGTTGGTGTTGACTGTGGTTTCCTGAACCGCGTCAAACCAGTCCATCAGTTTCGCAATCGACATCTTGCTCAGCCAATTCAGCAGGGCTTTCTCTTTCCGCATATTGTCTGCTTTATCATGTTCAAGATCTCCGTTTGGTACAGCTAAAGCCGCTTTTACTTTGTTTACGGCAGTCTGCAGATAGCTCTCATACCCGAATGCAACAAACTGACAGAACAGCCGTCCTTCCAATGAAGGAGTTGTCTTCGATCTGGTTACAAGGGCATCGTTGTATCCATCCATACGCCGGGGTTGGTCACGCGCATATAGTCCTGCAATTGTTCCGGAGACGAAACCCGGTCTATACTCTTTTGACGAAACAGCTTATTTTCCATCGTATCCTCCTCTGTCTTCCTTCCGTCTTCCTCCGCGTTTGCTCTTGTCTGCATAAAGTGCCCCGTCCGCCTTCGCCAGAATCTGATCCAGCGACACACATTCCGCCACCGTACAGGCCGTCGCGCCGATGCTGGCAGAAATTTGATATTCCTTCTTCCCGCAGATTGCGCGGGCCTTTTCTTCAATCTCCTGCCGGATCTCCTCCGTCTTCCCGTCCAGCGGTTCCCTGTCCAGCAGGGCAAAGGCGAATTCGTCCCCGCCGTACCGGGCGCAGATTCCCTTTTCCGCCGTCACCTGCTCCAGCGCCTTCGCCAGGCACTGGATGGCATAGTCGCCCTCCTGATGGCCGTAAACGTCGTTGATCATTTTCAGCCGGTCCATATCCATGGCAAACAGTGTCAGCACATTTTCCTGCATTTCCGGCGCCTGCAGCCGGGCTTCCAGCTCCCGCAGGAATCCCCGGCGGTTGTACAGTCCCGTCAGGTAGTCGTGCTCCGCCATCCGGAGAATCGCTTCGTTGGCCGCCTGCAGCCGCTGGTTGCCGATGACCGCGTTGAACGCGGCGGAAAGGAAAAGCGCTTCTTCTTCAAAGCGTTCCTGCTCCCGCAGGTTCCACTCTTGCATGCCGGAAACCAGATAGCCCATGGTCTCCTCTTCGTTCTGAAGCAGCTGAACCATCAGAATCCGGATAGCCGGATCGTTCCGGACCGACTGTTCTTTGGTCACCGGCGTTTCCCGCCAGCAGATATCCGTTCCGGGAACGAACAGCCCGTGCCGTCCGTGCAGCACGCAGTGGGCGATGTTCCGGTCCTTCCCGTCCAGCACCGCCGCGTAGTAATACGGGTTCGGCCAGCCGGAAAAGAGGGTTGAAAGCTGCTCAGACAGTTTTTCCAGAGAGCTCATGCTCAGTGTCTTCCGGATGAAATTCCCCATCGCCCGGATGTGGCGGGTATAGATCAGGTTGTCGATCTTCAGTTCCCCGCTTTTCTTCGTGCTCGTGAACGCATCCCCCTGGACGCAGCCGCAGGATTCCCGCGGGATAAACTCAAAGGGGATCTCCCAGACTTCCGTTTTCCCCGTGTCTTCCGGATTCCAGTGATGGATCCGGTCAATCATCCGGCCGTACATATGCCCGAAATCCGGTCTTGCGGTGGTGATGGTGGGAACATGGTTCTCGCCCGGCAGAATCCCGTCGAACCCGGCCACCAGCACCTGGTCCGGTACCATGATATTCCTTTCGGACAGATAAATACTCACGGCGATGGCCATGGCGTCATTGGCGCACAGGAAGGCCCGGGGCAGCTTGCCGCCGGACGCAAAATATCCGTCCAGCGCCCGGTAGGTCGGCTCGTCCCAGTATTCGCCGTAGATGACTTTCTCCGGCGGCAGTGTTTTTCCGTGTTCTTCCAGAATGCTCCGGCAAAGGCTGATCCGTTCTTCCGAATAGGAATTGCCCTTGATGCCGGCCACCATCACGATATCGTCACAGCCGTGTTCTTCAATCATATGGCGGGCAACCTGCTCAAAGCCGTCCCGGTAGGCAAAGGCCATATTAATGCAGCCTTCATACGCGCGCTCCAGCATGAATACCGGCAGCCTTTTTTTCTGTGCGAAATCGATGATATGCTGATTTATGGCGTCGGTCCGGATCATCTCGCCCAGCAGCATGAAACCGGCCAGGTTCGGCAGTTCGAAGGCGTGCATAAACTCCAGGAGGCTTTCTCCTCCCCTGCTTTCCACGCCGCTGCGGTCGAAGGCCACGCACACCGGAAGAATCCCCCGGCCTTCCGTGGCTTCAATCAGCCGGTTCAGCATAAGATTCAGGTTCTCCACATCCTCCCAGGATGCACAGACAGCCAGTATTTTTCGATCCGCTAAATTCATATCCGTTTCTCCCGACGCAGGTCCGGTATGCTTCCGTTTTTCTTACCCTACAATATATGCCAATTGGCCCCGGTTGTCAAATGTTCTCCCCGGCCTGTGCTTGACAACATTCTCCCGGCCGCCTCTCACAGAAGCCCGACCAGATACTCTGCGGTGCAGGTAATCACCGCCACGGGGAACAGTCCCGCGCCGAACCATGCGGCCACCGTTCCCGCCGCCAGCGCGGCAATGCCCGCCGCCGGATGTTCCGAAGCGTCAATCATCGCCGGAAAGGTCATCACCGCCAGCGTTGCATACGGTACATAATAAAGGAAAGAACGCAGAAACCGGTTTCGGATCGGCCGCCGGATCAGCGTCAGCGGCAGTGCCCGCACCAGCAGGCTCACGCCCGCCGCCACCAGAATCGCAATCCAGGTTTCGCTCATGCTGTCTCTTCCTTTCCTTCACCTTTCGCGGAGGTGTCATCGTCTTTCACCGGGAATAGCACCGCCGCGACGGCGGCAAGTCCCACCGTCAGAATCACCGTGCGCGTTCCTTCTGAAAGAGAAGGAATCAGCCGGTTCGCCGCAAAGCTGCAGGCAAAGGCAGCCGCCACCAGTCCGGCCAGAACCCGGTTCTTCCTCGTCGGGGGAATAATAATCGCCAGGAACATGCCGTAAATCGCCACGCTCAGCGCGGTCACAACCCTTGCGGGTAAGATGTTTCCCGCAAGAATGCCGCACAGCGTTCCGCCTGCCCACATCAGGTCGGCCAGGATGAACGCCGACCACAGATAGGCACAGTTCACGGGTCCGGGCCAGGCCACCGCCAGGCCGAAAATCTCGTCCGTAATACAGAATCCCGTGCCCAGCCGCTTCAGGAACCCCGCCTCCGGCGGCATTTTCTGGCTCAGTGCCGCGCTCATCAGCAGATACCGCATGTTGGTCACAAAAATCACCGTGGCGATCTCCCATACGGCAGCATGGGCGCCGATCAGCGCGTACAGCGCGTATTCCCCCGCCGACGCGTGGTTCAGGATGCTTGCCACCCAGCCTTCCAGCGGTGAAACGCCGGCGCCCCGGGCCGTAATGCCGAGGGAAAACGCCACCGCGAAATATCCCAGCCCGATGGGCAGGCCGTCCCGAAGGCCTTTCAGAATCAGCCGGCGGGTCTCGTCCCTGTTTCTGATCTTCATTTCCGAACGCTCCGAATCAAAAGGCTCACCGCGTAGAACAGCGCGGATACCAGTACGATGGTCGCACCGGCGCTGGTGTCAAGATAATAGGAAGCCGTCAGTCCGACCACGCCGCTGAACAGCGCGATCCCCACCGACCACAGTGCGTGCTGCCTGGACGTCCGGGCCAGGTTCCGTCCCGCCGCCGCCGGCAGAATCAGCAGTGCGTTGATCAGCATCACACCCACCCAGCGGATGGAAAGCATCACCGCCACCGCCACCAGTACGACAAATCCGCATTCAATCAGCCGGGTCCGGATCCCCCTGGACCGGGCCAGGAAAGGATCCACGCTCGTCAGCAGCAGCGGGTTGTACAGCAGGATCCAGACGACCACCGTCACCGCCAGCGCCGCTCCCAGATACAGAAGATCCGTCTCCGTCACCGCCAGAATATCGCCGATCAGCAGGGAACTGTACTTGGCAAACTGTCCGCCCCGGGCCAGGATCAAAAGCCCGGCCGCCACGGACGTTGAAGAGAACACGGAAATAATCGTATCCGTGGAAGCGGATCCGCTCTGCTTGATCAGGCAGATCATCACCGCCCACACAATGCCGAAAATGAGCATGGCCAGCAGGTCGTTCCGCAGGCCGAGAATGATGCCCAGACCGATGCCCGTCAGTGCCGAATGTCCCAGTGCGTCGGAGAAGAAAGCCATCTGGTGGTTCACCGCCATGGTCCCTAAAAGCCCCAGCATGGGGGTCAGCAGCAGCACCGCCACCAGCGCGTTTTTCATAAAGCTGAACTGATAGGCTTCAAAAAGCGCCCCCATTATGCATCCTCCTCTTCTTCGCCGGTTCCGAAGACGGCGGCAAATTCCCTGGAAGCAAAAACCTCGCCCGGTGTTCCCTGGGTCAGTACGTTCTTTTCCAGCAGCACCACATGGTCCGCGTACTCCCGTACAAACCGCAGGTCGTGGCTAACCAGCAGGATTGCCATATGACGGGTTCTGCGAAGATCAATCAGCGTGTCCAGGAACATTTTCAGGCCGTTCCGGTCAATCCCGCTCACCGGCTCGTCTAGCACCAGCAGATCCGGGGCTGGCTCCAGCGCCATGGCCAGCAGCACCCGCTGCAGTTCGCCGCCGCTGCAGCGGCCCAGCGGCCGGTCCGCCAGTTCCGCCGCGTCCACGTCGGAGAGCACCTGCCGCACCCGTTCCTTTGTTTTCCGGCCCACGCCGGTCCAGACAGGCCGCCTGCTCAGGGCCGCCGCAATATAGTCTTCCACCGTCAGCGGCATTTCCCGGTCGAATTGCAGCACCTGGGGCACATAACCGGTTCGCAGGTGCGGAATATCCAGCCCGCGGCTGTCCACATGCCGGATCACCCCCGTGTGGGGAATCTGGCCCAGCAGGGCTTTAATCAGTGTAGTCTTCCCGGCGCCGTTCTGGCCGATCAGCACCGTCAGCTGTCCGCAGTGAATATGCATGGAAACATCCTGCAGCAGCGTCTGTCCGCCGCGCTTGACGGAGATCCGGTCCAGGTCGATGTGGCACAGGTCGCAGTGGTGAAGCATGAAAAACCGTCTCCTTGTATTTCGCCAAAGTTTAGCGTATTATTATATCATAAGGAGTCAACACCCGCTGACTCATCCCGCAAAGGAGGAAGAAAAATGATAGCCCTTGCCTGCGATCACACCGGAGTTGCCCTGAAGGCCGAACTGGCCAAAATGCTGGATGAAATGGGTCTCGAATGGAAGGATTTCGGAAACTACGACGCCGCCAACCGCGACGACGACTATCCCGTGTACGGCTATCTGGCCGCCAAAGCCGTGGCCGACGGAGAATGCGACCGGGGCATCCTGATCTGCGGAACCGGCATCGGCATCGGCATTGCCGCCGGCAAAGTCAAGGGCATCCGGGTCTGCACCTGCAGCGACGTCTACAGTGCCGAGCTCAGCAAGCGCCATAACGACAGCAACATTCTCACCATGGGCGCCCGCGTCGTGGGGACGGAGCTGGCCAAAATGATCGCCCGCCACTGGCTCACCGCCGCTTTCGAAGGCGGCCGCCACCAGCGGCGCATTGACATGATCGCCGCCATCGAAGAAGGGACCTTCAACCCGTAACCTCCGGACCCGGACCCGTTCCGGGTCCAAAATCCAGCCCCTGCGCGCCGTTGGTCGCAGCTGCGGTGCCGCGCGCCCTCACGCGCACCCTGCTCTGCGCTTTGCCTTATCGAAAAAGGAACCGTCCGGACGTTGGGCTCCGCCGCGTCCGTCACGGTTCCTTTTTGGCGCCGCCCTTCCGGCCCCCGTCAGTCCTCCCGCAGGTATTTCAGCTCCTCCCGCAGCATCATCAGCGCGTTCTGGTGCCGCAGTTTCACCGCCCCGTAGCTCATCTGCATCATCGCCGCGATCTCCGTCAGCGGTTTCCCGTCGTAATACCGCAGCACAATAATATCCATCATCTGCTGCGGCAGCTTCCGCAGCGCCCCCGCCAGCTCGCTCAGCGTTTCCCCGCTCAGCAGGTCTTCGTCGATCTCCGTCTCGTCCGCCAGATTCTCGTCCAGCTCGTCGTTGGGCTTCTGCCGCCGGTAATAGTCGATCAGCGTGTTTCGCGTAATGGTGAAAATCCACGTCCCGAGGGAGGATTTCTCCGGGTCGTACCCGTCCTGCTTCCGCAGTGCTTTCTCAAACACTTCCGCGCAAAGATCTTCCGCCGCCGCCATGTTGTGCAGCCGAGCCTGAAGATACCCCGTCACCTTCCCGCTGAACTGCAGGTAGATCCGCTCCATGTCAAGCGTGCTCATCGTCGTTTCCTCCCGAAATCAGCCGTCCCGTAGCCTTCAGCTGTCCCGTCGTCACCTGCTGGCCCGCCGCGAACACCACGTCCATTTCCTCGAACGAAAGCTCCCGCACCTGTCTCCCGGCGGAAGCGTACCGCGCGTGTACCGAATCGATCACGCCCTGCAGTTCCGCGTTCCCCGAATACCTCTGAAAATCAAACAGAGCGCTCAGTTTCTTCTCCGTGGACATATCTTTCAACCCCTCTCGGTTTATTCTCCCAATCTCAAAAGGTATCACCTTCTGTTTTTCCGTCAAAAGGCAACGGCCTGTTCGATACGAACCCCCGAGGGCCCTAAACGTCCAACCTTTGCCGCTCGACGAGCTGTGCGAAGTTCCCGCCCCGGGCGATCAGCGCCTCATATTTCCCTTCCTCAATAATCGCCCCGTGATCCATCACCAGAATCCGGTCGCAGTTCCGGATCGTCGACAGCCGGTGCGCGATCACGATCCGCGTGCAGTCCAGCTTGTCCAGCGCGTCCGAAACCTGCTTCTGCGTCTTGTTGTCCAGCGCCGACGTCGCCTCGTCGAAAATCAGGATCTTCGGCTTGGGCGCGATCGCCCGCGCGATCATCAGCCGCTGCTTCTGTCCGCCCGAAACGCCGCCCCCGCCTTCCGAGATCACCGTCTGCATGCCCATCGGCATCTCCCGGATGTCCTCCGCGATCCCCGCGGTCTCCGCCGCCTCCCACGCCTCCTTCAGCGTCAGCTGCGGCGCGGAAATCGTGATGTTCGAAAAAATGTCACCCTGGAAAAGCTGCCCGTTCTGGATGACGACGCCGATATGCTTCCGCAGCGACCGCGGATCCAGCCCCGCCATCTCCCGTCTGTCGTAGTAAATCGCGCCCTTCTCCGGCTTTTCAAATCCCAGCAGCAGCCGCACCAGCGTCGACTTCCCGCATCCGGTCCGCCCGACGATCGCCACATATTCCCCCGCCTTGATGTCCAGGTTCATGTCCTCCAGCACCCACGGCGTGTCCGGGTCGTACCGGAAGGAAACGTGGCTCATCTCGATGTGCCCGCTCACTTTTTCAACAGTCTGCTTCTCCTCCGCGACTTCCGGCTCGGCCTTCAGAATCGGCTCCGCCATCTCCAGCACCGGCTTGATCGACGCCACCGAAAGCGCGATCCCCGCCAGCGACGAAAAGGCCCCGCTCAGGTTCCCGTAGGCCATCGTGAAGGCGATATACCGGCTCTCGCTCACGCCCGTCGTCACCGCCAGGTAGTACAGGATAATCGTCCCCACCAGCCCGATCCCGCTGGTAATCATCGGATTCAGTTTCAGAAACAGCGGCGGATTGTACGTCAGCCGCGCGTTCTTCGCGTAAAGCCGCCCCCACCGGGCGAAAACCCGCTTCTCGCTGCCTGACAGCCGGATCTTCTGAATCCCCGTCAGCGTCGCGTAGCTCATGCCGCTCTCCTGCGCGCTCAGCTGCATCTGCTCCCGGGTAATCCGGATCTGCAGCATCGTCGACCCCACGCTCACCGCCACCGTGGCCAGCGTCAGCAGCAGGGCCGGTGCCACCAGCGCCGGCGCGTAGTCAAAAATCTGCGTCACATAAAGCAGGCTCATCAGGCTGCCCAGACCCGTCGTGAAAATCATGTTCAATATCGTCCGGCAAAGGCTGTTGACGCTCGAAGCCCGGTTGGAAAGCTCGCCCGAAGAGTATTTCCTGAAAAAGCTCACCGGCAGCGACAGAATCCGCATCATCACCGACGCTTCCACCGCCACCGACGTCTTCGTGTTGATCCGCTCCGTCAGCAGGCTCTTCACCAGCCCGATCATCTGCGAAGCAAACGCGCTCGCCAGCAGAAAAGCCCCCATCCCCAGCATCAGCGTCATGTTCCGGCTCTTCAGCACCGACCCGGTCAGCCGCTCGCCGATCCGCGGCTCAATGAACCCCACCAGCGTCATCGCCAGTGTCGCCGCGACAATCAGGATCACGTCGCTCAGGCTCAGGCTGTTCTTCATGTACATCATCAGGTCCGGAATCCCGATCGGTTTCATCGGCAGCGGCTGATAGAAGCAGATGGCCTCCCGCATAAACAGCTTTTCCTTCGCCCGGGAAACATACACCTTTTTCCGCGTCTCCGGATCCCGGTACCAGTATCCGTAAATCTTCCCCGGCATCAGGGCCACCATGGCCCCCGTCTCCTTCAGGCATCCCAGCATCGGCCCGAAGGCGTCCGAGTGCCAGTTCTCCTCCAGCCGCACTTCCCGGATCATCAGCCCCGAAGGCCGCAAAGCCGCCTCCAGCATCATAGCCGCCTCAATGGAATTCTGCCGAACCTTCTCATTCACCGCGTCATCCGAAGAATCCCCGGAAGGCACACCGGCGCCGGAGCCGGAAGTCCCAGACCCGGAACCTGAACCGGCGCCGGAGCCCGAAGCCCCCGAAGGCGCATGAAGCCCGCCCAAACCGCGAGCCCCCGCCAGCGCCTCCTCGTCAAAGTTCACCGGCTTGTGATGGTAATACCGCAGAATCGCGTTAATCGCCTCGCCGGAGATCTCCCGCGAGTCCTCCAGCCGCTCCGCGCTCCACTTGTCCATCACCGCGTTCGCCATCCGGAGAAACGAATCTTCCAATATCTCCTGATCGCTCTCCGTCCGCTGCCGGATCTGTTCGTTAAACCAGCTCAAGTTGGTTTGCTCCTTCCGGAATCTTTCCGTTCTCCGTCTGCCCGAATCAATCCTGCCGTCCCGTCAAATCTTGTGGCCTCTCCGCGTCACTCGCTCGTAACCAGCTCCGCGTCACTCGCTCGTCACCAGCTCCGCGTCACTCGCTCGTCACCAGCTCGGCGTAAGCCCCGCCGCGGGCATAAAGCTCCGCGTGCGTCCCGCGCTCCACAATCCGGCCCCGCTCCAGCATAATGATCTCGTCGCAGTCCCGGATCGTCGAAAGCCTGTGCGCCACCACGATGCAGCTGATCCCCCGGTCCTTCACAGCCTTCACCAGCTCGTATTCCGTCCGCGCGTCCAGTGCGCTCGTCGCCTCGTCCAGGATGATCACCGAAGGATCCTGCGCCAGCACCCGCGCGATCTCCAGCCGCTGCCGCTGCCCGCCGCTCAGATCCTTTCCGTTCTCCGTCAGCTTCCCCTGATATCCGCCCGGCCGCTCCAGAATGTCGTCGTGGATCTGCGCGTCCCGCGCGGCCAGAATCAGCTCAAAGTCCTCAATCGATTCATCCCACATCCGGATGTTGTTCCCGATCGTGTCCTCAAACAGCACAATGTCCTGGTCCACCATCGCGACGCTCCCCGTAAACACATCCCGCGGAATCTCGCTGATCGGCTTCCCGTCAAACAGAATCTCGCCCTCCCAGGGCTGGTAAAGCCCCGTAATCAGCTTGCTCACCGTGCTCTTCCCGCTGCCGCTGGCTCCCACGATGGCAATCCGCTGCCCGGCCCGCAGGTGCATGTTGAAATCCACCACCGTGGGATTCCCCAAAGGCGAATACCCGAAGGTCACGTGCTTCAGCTCAATGTCGCCCTTCAGCTTTCCGGATACCTGCGGCAGCGCCTTTTCCGCCGAACCCGCAGCATCCCCCTGCGAAGCGGCGGCGTCAGCCCTCTGCGAAGCGGCGGCGTCAGCCCCCTGCGAAGCGGCGGCGTCAGCCCCCTGCGAAGCCGCAGTCCCATAGCTCAGCGCCGGATCGTCCGGGTAGTTCATCACGTCCTCCACCCGCTCCATATCCGTGCGCATCTCCTGAATCGTCTGCCCCGCGCTGATCAGCGTCTGCGCCGGATCCATGAAACTCTCCAGCAGTCCCTGGAACGTCGTAATCATGCCGACCGTGAAATTCCCCTGCATGGCCAGCGCAACGCCCATGAACATCACCGCGTAGTTGCTCACCTTCGAGATCAGCGCCGGAATCAGCCCAACCCGGGCGCTCAGCGTCGTAAACCGCACCTGCTGCGCGTTCACCGACGCCTGATATCCGCTCCATTTCCGGAAAAACCCGGCCTCAGCCCCGCTCGACTTGATCGTCTCCGTCATGCTGATGCCCGCCAGCGTCGCGCTGGCCAGTTTCCCCGCGTCCCGCATCTGCACCCGCGTCACGTTCACCCGCTTCTTCGCCAGGTACTCCGCCACGGCCATGTTCGCCGCCAGCGAAACCAGCCCCACCAGCGTCATCACCAGGCTGTACCGGATCATGATGATCAGATAGAAGAACATCATGAACGTATTCAGCGCAATCGGCGCCACCGTGTTCACCAGCGTCTCCGCGATCCCCGCGTTCGTTCCCTGCCGCTGCAGGATATCCCCGGCCATCCGCTGGCTGAAAAAGTTCATCGGCAGCCGCAGCACCTTCCACATGAAGGAAGCGTTCCCCTCAATGGCCATCTTCCCGTTGATCTTCAGCGTGTAAACAATCTGCGCCCATTGCACAATCAGCTGGAAAGCCGCCAGCACCGCCATCGCCGTAATAAAAGGAATCAGCCATTCCGGCGCCCGTCCGCTCAGCAGCCGGTCATAGAAAATCCGGCTCATCACCGGTTTGATAATCCCGAAGAAATTCCCGATGATCGTTGTGATGATCACAAAAGCCACCGCGGCCCCCGCGCCCCGCAGCCGCTCCCGCGCAAAGTCCAGCGTGCTCCGCTTCTTCCCGCTGGGCACAAACCCCTCGCCCGGCACAAAGCTCAGCACCATTCCCGTAAAACCCTCGTCAAATTCCTCCATCGGAATCTGCACCACGCCCCGCGCCGGGTCGTTGATCACCGCTTTTCCGTTCCTAAACCCGTCCAGCACCACAAAGTGGTTGAATTCCCAGTGGATGATGCACGGAAAAACGCCTTCCTCCTTCAGGCCGTCAAGCTCCATCCGGTATCCGTGCGCTTCCATCCCGTAGTGCTGCCCCGCCAGGAACACATTCTTCATGTTCGACCCGTCCCGGCTCACGCCGCAGTCCAGCCGCACCTGTTCCAGCGGAACCCACTTCCCGTAATAGGCCAGCACCATCGCCAAAGAGGCCGCCCCGCATTCCAGCGCCTCCATCTGCATGATCACCGGCACCTTCGCCACCCCGTGCCGAACCGGCTGTTTCATCTTCTTCTCCATTACAGTCATCAATTCTTCGTCCCACAGGCAGTCATCAATTCTTCGTCCCGCAACCAATATGGTCGCGACTGCCCACTGGGCAGCTCGCTTCCTATTGGTTGACCTCAGAATTGATGAAATTTCTGCCACAGGCAGTCATCAATTCTTCGCCCAAAGGAAGCTGATAGGCGTCGTACTCTCCACCACCAGCACCGCGTCGTAATCCCCGTCCGTCAGCGTCTTCCCCTTGGCGTCCGGCTCAATGTCCAGCATCACTTCCGGCTGCCCGCTCTCCGTGTCGTTCCCGCCGATCACCGCGATCATCGTAACCTTCGCCTTCACCTCGCCGATCCGCACCGCCATTCCGGTCTCCACCACGTCCTTGGCGCTGATCGGCATCATAGCGGTCATCATGGTCTCCGGCGGCCCTTCCACGTACTCCCCTTGCTCGTTCTTCACATACGAAGGAAAGTTCTCCGCGTGCACCTGAATCGCCATCGTGTTCTCCATCGTCGCCGTCGAGGCGAAAATGATGAACCCCGCCAGCAGCACCAGGATCGCGATCAGAATCATCCACAGCCGCGGGCTCGTCACCCGCATGTATTCATGCAGATCCTCCGGCGATGAAATCCGCTCCACGCTTTTCTGGCGAAAAAGCCCGCTCTCCATAAAAAATCCGCCTCCAACCCTAAGCTGCTTCTTTCCTGACCTTCAAAACCAGGTTATTGATCCCCATCGGGTAGGTATAGTAGGCCTCTTCCGTAATCCCCATCACCAGCCGGATCCCGATCGACCGCTCTTCTCCCTTCGGCACATACGCCACCGGGTCAAAGGCCTTGCAGTCGTCCCGGAACCGCAGCACCCACTGCTTCTCCTTGTTCAGGATCAGCACCGACAGGTGGTTCTCCTTTTCCTTCTCCGCCTCGAATCCGTATTCAACCACGTTCTTCGCCATTTCTTCAACGCAAAGCCCGATCCGGTTGCTCTCCCGTTCGCTGCCGCCCCGCGCGGTGCAGAATTCGCTCGCCGCCCGCGCCGCCGTCGCAACCTCTTCCCGGGAAGCAACCCGCAGATCCAGCGTGTCCTCCTCCGCGCACCCGAAATCCTTCGCCAGCAGCAGGTAAGCCCCGCCCTTCCAGGGCAGCCGCCCCGTCGCCCGCCGGATCAATATCCCCAGGGAAAGGAGCGTCAAAGCCTCTCCCGCGCCGAACCCGATCCACGCCCCCGTCAGCCCGAAAAGCTTTCCGAGGATAAAAGCGCATCCCGCCGGAAAAAGCATCCCTTCCACCAGCGAAATCCCCTCCGAAAGCAGAGTCCGTCCGCTGGCCTGGTAGTGATATTTCAGCGCGTTGTTCACGCAGCATGGAATCAGCCCAAGCCCGTAAAGCCGAAGCCCAAGGATCGCCGCCTCCCGCGTCGGCCCCGCCTCCGGAATAAAAGCGGAAATCATCGCCGGCGCAAAAGCCGCCAAAACCCCGCACATCAAAAGCCCAAGCACCGCTCCCGTCCGGCAAAGCGTCCCGATCGCCTCCCGCAGCGCCCCCCGGTCCTCTTCGTGCCAGAAGATCCCGCTCAGCGTAAGCGAAACGCCCCCCGTTCCCGTGGTAATGCAGTTCGCCGCGTTCCCGATCGATAGAATCACCGTGTACGCCGCCACCCCGATCGCCGGGTCAATCCCGTTCAGCATCCGGTTCATCGCGAACACCAGCACCACCGAGGCCGCCATGTTCACCCCCGCCGGAATCCCGTTCGTGAAAAGCGCCGCAATCATCCGCTTCCGGATGTTCCGCCGCCGGAACCGGAATACGCACCGCCGGCTGAACAGGTAAATCCCCGCCACCGCCATCGCCGCGTAATAGCTCAGCGCCGACGCCAGCCCCATTCCGAACATCCCCCAGTGAAGCATGTAAACATTCACCAGGTCCAGCGCCACGTCCGTCACCGTCATCGTCAGCACCGCCGCCACAAGCAGCCCGCTCTGCCCCGCCATCTGAAGAAAAGGCACCAGCACCAGCGCCCCCATGCTCCCCGGCGCCCCGATTGCGAATCCCGCCAGGTATTCCGCCGTCATCTCGTGCCGAACGCCGCTTCCCCCGGCCCCCATCGCCCCCGCGAAAAAGTCCCGCGCCGGGATCACAATCAAAACAAACAGCAGCGACGCGCATGCTGCCGCTGCCAGCGCGCTGGAATACCCCTGGTTGGCCTCCTCCTGGTTTCCCTTTCCCAGCGCCTTGCTGCAAACCACCTGAATGCCCGAAGCCAGTAAAGTCCCCACCGCCCCGATCGCAAGCAGCAGCGGGTTCGCGTAGCCGTACGAAGCCAGCGCGTCCTCTCCCAGAAACCGGCTGATCACAATGCTGTCAATCAAAAGACACAGCGAAACCGTCAGCGCCGAAAAAACCTGCGCCGTCAGCATCTGCCGTATCAGTTTCTGAATCAATCTGAAAGTCCTCCAGACCAGATCTCCGCAGTCCGTGAACCACGAACCAAGATCCACTATCCACTCGCGCGAAGCGCGCACCCTAAACCCTCTTCGTAACTCTCCGTGTCCCGGGCACAACAGCCCCCTGCGGGCAAACCAGCACGCACAAATGGCACCCGACGCATTTCGCCCCGTTCAGCTTCGGCCGCCGTCCCTCGTCCATCCGGATCGCCTGGTGCCCCCCGTCCATGCATGAAATGGAACACCGTCCGCATCCGATGCACTTCTCCGCCTCAAACTGCGGATAGATCACCGTCCCGCGCTCCAGCACGTCCGTCGTCCCGCTCACCGTGTCAAGCCCCAGCCCGATCACGTCCCGAACGCTCGTGAATCCCTTTTCCTTAAGGTAAAGGTTCAGTCCCGTCTTCAGCTCGTCGATGATCCGGTACCCGTATTGCATCACCGCCGTCGTAATCTGGATCGACCCGGCCCCCAGCAGCAGGAATTCCAGCGCGTCCCGCCAGGTCTCAATCCCGCCCATGCCGCTGATGTGCTTCCCGCGCATGGCCGCCTCCTGGCCGATCTCCGCGATAAACCGCAGCGCGATGGGCTTCACCGCGTTTCCGCTGTATCCGCCCACGGCGCTCTGCCCGTGCACCGCCGGCGCCGTGACGTACGTATGAATGTTCACCCCGACGATGCTCTTAATCGTGTTAATCGCCGCGATGCCGTCCGCCCCGCCCCGGATCGCCGCCGCCGCCGCCGGCCCCATCCGGTCCACGTTCGGCGTCAGCTTCGCAATCACCGGTATCCCGCATCCCCGCTTCGCCGCCGCCGTGTATTTCTCAACCAGCTCCGGAATCTGCCCGATGTCGCTCCCCAGTCCGTCCTCCATCATGTTCGGACAGCTGAAGTTCAGCTCCACCGCGTCCGCCCCGTTCGCCTCGCATTCCCGCGCCAGTTCGCTCCATTCCGCCTCGTCTTTTCCCATAATCGAGGCCAGGATCACTTTCCTCGGATACTTCTCCTTCAGCCGCCGGAAAATCTCCATGTTCTCCGCCACGCTGTGGTCGCTCAGCTGCTCAATGTTCTTGAATCCGATGATCCCCCCGTCGCTCCCCTTGATCGCCGAAAACCGCGGCGAAGCCTCCCGGATGTCAAGGCTGCAGATCGTCTTGAAGCAAACCCCCGCCCATCCGGCTTCGAAAGCCCGCGCGCACATGTCGTACGTGCTTGCCACAACCGAGCTCGAAAGCAGGAAGGGATTCTCCATCGGAATCCCGCAAAGGTCGCACCGCAGGCGTTCCTCGTCCTCCGGCAATTCCGTTTCGCATTCCGGCTGAACCTGATAGTAAAGCCGGTTCATCGTCTCCCGGATCGGCACCTCCCCGGGCCGCACGCACGCCTCTTCGCATTTCGCCCGGCATGTCAGGCACGCGTTCTCCTCCGGCAGCGTAAGCGCCGCCGCCTGTTCGTTCCCGAACCAGATCCGCCGCAGCCGCTCCCCCGGCCGAACCCCCGCCGCGCATCCCGCGTCGCACGGGGCCTCCGCGCATAGCGCGCACCGGATCATATCCCCCCGCGCAATAATGTCTCTGCCCTGAATCATGCCGCAACCTCCTTTACCGCACCCGCTTCCGGATCGTAAGCACGTTCTGCCCGTCTTCCCGCCGATAGGACACATCGTCCATCGTCTTTTTCACAAGGAAGATCCCAAGCCCGCCGATCTGCCTCTCCGCCGCCGGCAGGCTCACGTCCGGCTCCGCCGCCGAAAGGGGATCAAACGCCTTCCCTTCGTCCGCGAAGGTAATCTCCGCCGTCTCCGTCCCCGCGTCGAAGGCGAACCCGATCGTCATCATGCCGTTCTCTTTTTCTCCCGCGTAGGCATAGCTCGCAATGTTCGTAATAATCTCGTCAATCGCAATGTTAATCTGCGTTTTCGCCTTCCCCGCGCAGTCGATTTTCTCCAGTTCCCGGTCGATAAAAGCTGTCGCCACCGCGCAGCTTTCAATCATCGCCGGAAGGGTGATCCCGTTCCTTTTCTCGTCCATGGTCTTCCGTCCACCCTCCCTTTTCTTTCGGTCTGTTCAAATGCAGCCGCGCCCGGTCTTCCGGTAGCGCGGCTGCCTTTTTCCGGGCCTCTTCAGCCCATTTTTTTAAGAATCACCATCTCGACGTTCCCGTTCCGGATCGAAACCCGAATATCGTCCGCAACGTGTGTAACAACGCTTTTTTCAAGCTCGTCCCATGCTTCCTTCGCCGCCGGGTCCGCCGCCGCCATCCGGCTGTTCAGCGCGTCCTCATATCGAACCATGCTCCATTCCCAGTCAAGGGAAGGCGAACTCGTCGTCTCGTACATTTCCGGCATCAGCAGCGGCCCGTTGTATGCCGCCAGGTCCGCGTCCGATCCCCAGTCGAAAAAGTCCCGAAGCCGGCCCATCAGCCCCTTCGCGCTCTCGTTTTTGCCTGTGGAGCTGACGCTTAGCAGCTGCGCCCGCTCGTCCGCGTTCAGCCGCGTCCGAACCCGAAGGTGAAGCTGGTATTCCCCGTCCTCGTCTTCAATCCAGAAAACGCCTTCGCTCTCGCCCGTAAGCGCCCGCATCAGCCCCAGCATCTCTTCCGTAAGCAGCCGCAGCGACAGCGCGTCTTTCCGCGCCAGTCCCTTGTAGACCGCCACTTTCTCCGCCTGCGCCAACGCGGTTTCCATCCGCGCCCCCCGGCTGTCGACGGTAATCTCGTCTGTCTTCATCTCTGCCCGGCCCCCGCGTTTTTTATTCAATCGTAAGGATGTCGGCAAACCCCGTCACTTCGAAAACTTCCCGAACGATCTCGTTCACGTTCGTAACCTTCATGCCGCCCTTCGCGCTCATAACCTTGTGCGCGCTCAGCAGCACCCGAAGTCCCGCCGAAGAAATGTACTCAAGTTTTGAAAAGTCCAGCGTCAGCGTCTCCGCCTCTTTCAGGTCCTCGTTCAGTTCCGCCTCCAGCGACGGGGCCGTCATCGTGTCCAGCCGTCCCTCCAGCGCCAGTGTCAGGTCCTTTCCGTTCTGCGTCTTGTTGATGGTCATGGTGCGTCTCCTCCTGTAAATAAATATTATAATTTGTAAAATTTCCGCTGCCGTGCCACAGCACGGCCTTCAAACCAGCCGAATCCCGGCTTCAGACCAAACGAATCCCGGCTTCCCGCTGTTCGGCGTTGTACCGCTTAATCAGCGCGTGAATCCGGTCGTAAGGATTCAGCAGCACGCTCAGGCTCCGGTCGTGGTTCAGCGTCGCGATGATGTAGCTGATGTATTTGCTCATGTCCGCCTCCACGAACCATTCCGCCTCCCGAAGCTCCGGAATCCGGTACGTCAGGTTCGTCGAGATCACCCGGTCAATCAGCCCTTCCCGGTACGCCTTTTCATAGTTTTCCAGCCCGTTCGTGAACAGCGCGAACGTGCATCCCGCGAAAATCCGGTTCGCCTTCCGCTTCTTCAGCTCCCGCGCCAGGTCGATGATGCTCTCCCCGCTGCTGATCATGTCGTCCGCCACGAAGATGTCCTTCCCCTCAACGCTGTCGCCAAGGTATTCGTGTGCGACGATCGGGTTCCGCCCGTTCACAACCCGCGTGTAGTCCCGCCGCTTGTAGAACAGCCCCATGTCCAGCCCCAGCACCGACGCGTAGAAAATGTTCCGGTCAATCGCTCCCTCGTCCGGCGAAACGATCATCATGTGCTCCCGGTCAATCTTCAGCGTCCTGTTGTTCCGCAGCAAGGCCTTGAAAATCTGGTAGCTCGGCATAACGCTCTCGAATCCCGCGTTCGGTATCGCGTTCTGAACCCGCGGGTCGTGCGCGTCGAAGGTGATAATGTTGCTCACCCCCATCGCCACAAGCTCCTGCAGCGCCATCGCGCAGTCCAGGCTCTCCCGGCTCGCCCGCCGGTGCTGCCGCGCTTCGTAAAGCATCGGCATAATCACCGTAACCCGCTTCGCTTTCCCGCTCATCGCCGCGATAATCCGCTTCAGGTTCGCGAAGTGCTCGTCCGGGCTCATCGGTACCTCCCGCCCGAACATCTCGTATGTAACGTTGTAAGCCCCCGGATCCACCAGGATATACATGTCGTATCCCCGGATGCTTTCCCGAATCATGCCTTTTGCCTCACCGTTGCCGAAACGGGGACAGCTGACCTTGATCAGGAAGTCCTGCCGTTCCATGCCGGGGGAGGTTCGCATATCGCCGGGTTCCGACTCTTCCGCGTGATCCCGCCATTTCTTCAGCCAGTTGTTGACTTTCTCTCCGATTTCCTCGGTTCCCGGCATCGCGATCAGTCCCAGCGGCCCGACCGGATATGTCAGAAAAGAATCGCTGTTCCAGCTGCTCACGAAATCAGTCATGGTGTTCCTCCCTCTACGGTCAAAAGGACATTGACACACACATAAGCATTATACTTCATTTTTTGCCGCTTGAAAAGCGAATATTTGGTCGTTTCTCGTCCTTTTTTGTATATTTTTCTCCGCAGGGGAACGGGAAAGGCCGGAGAGCGTCCGCTCTCCGGCCCATGACAGGTCTTTTCGCTTACTGCGCAACGTTGTCCAGCATAGCCAGTCCGACTTCGATGTTTTCCACATAGTCGCCCTGGCGGCTGATCTCGAAATTCTCCGCGTTCCCGACTTCTTCAGGCCGCCATACCGTCACTTTCACGGTATCGCCCTCCTTGAAGGCATCCAGTCCGTTCATCAGATCATCGTTGTTCGTAATCACTTCGCCGTTCATTTCAACCAGGATATCTCCGGGCTTCAGTCCGGCCTTGTCCGCGGGGCTGCCGCTTTCAACGGCAACGATATAAGCGCCGAGGGGCCACATGCCGCTGGTGGAGGGCATCGAAGAAACCGTCACGCCGAGGCGGGGCTTTCCGAGCCGGCCCGTCTGCACCTGTTCCTCTTGTTCAACGGCTGTCTGTTCATCCTGCTCGGCGGAAGCCGGCTGTTCGCTCAGCGCCTGGGCGATCACGTCCTTCGCCTCGTTGATCGGGATGCACATGCCGATGCTTTCAATGTTCGCACCGCTGGTATAACGGCTTCCGCTGTATTTCAGGGTCGGAATGCCCATCAACTCTCCGGCCGTGTTGAACATGCCGCCGCCGCTGTTGCCGCTGTTAATGGCTGCGTCAGTCTGGATCATGGTATTGATCGCCGTCGACTTCCGGCCGAAGCGGTCGATGGATTCACTGTCGCTTTCAATCTCCCGGTCCAGACCGGAAACAATACCCGCCGTTACGGTTCCGGTGAATCCGATGGCGTTGCCGATGTTGACCACCCAGTCGCCGACCATCAGGGTATCGCTGTCGCCGATTTCAACCGGATCCAGGGGCAGACCGGGCACATGCAGCACCGCGACGTCCTTGGTTTCGTCGGAGGCTGCCACCGTCGCTTCATACAGATTGGTATCGTCTCCGCCGATGGAGATCTTCAGGCTGCTGGAGTCTTTCACCACATGGTAGTTCGTGATGACGTAATCCTTCGCGATCACGACGCCGCTGCCGCTGGCATACTTGACTTCCTGCTGCTGGTTTCCGTTTCCGTTGCCGTTGCCCCGGCCGTTTCCGTAACCGTTGCCGTTGCCGTAGCCGTAGCCGTAGCCAAAG
The DNA here is from genome assembly GCA_902764875.1 of uncultured Eubacteriales bacterium. Taxonomy (GTDB): domain Bacteria; phylum Bacillota; class Clostridia; order Christensenellales; family Aristaeellaceae; genus Aristaeella. The sequence goes on along the minus strand of CACWXP010000007.1, from coordinate 35,304 downwards.
TAGTCACCGAAGATGTCCCAGGGGTTCATGCTGCCGCTGCCGTTTCCGTAGCCGTAGCCATATCCGCTGCCGTAAGTGTTCACCACCTGGTAGTTGTAAACGCCGACCACGCTGTCCCGAACCTTGGCAATCGCCTCCGTGAAGGGAGAAGTCTGCACCACCGTTTCCGCGGCGCCCGCCGGCTGTGAAAGGCCGATCGCGGTTCCCGCCAGCACGCATACCATCGCCAGTGCGATATATCCCATGACTTTTTTGTTGAGAATCTTTTTCATCGTAATCAAACCTCCTTTCGGTTTTCGAGGTCATTATAGAGGCCGATTATGACAGGAATATGAACGCAATGTTAACATTAAATTTTTAATCAAACCTCAGGGTTGTACAGGAACTCCCCGGCCCAGTAGATCTCCCCGGCAATCCGCTCCGTCTGCTCCCCTTCAAAAAAGAAGCACACCCGCTTCATCCCGTTGTTTTCGCACAGCGTATTCACAATGGCATAGCACAGCAGCCGTTCCTTTTCCGGGCCGTACGCGGCGATTTCCTCCCGGCATCGTCCGCTGAGATTGACCAGCATGACGTCCCCTTCCGGCGCGATACCGATCAGATCGTCTTCCCGGATGCTTTCCGGCAGCGTCGGGGAAATACCCTTTTCCGTTTCCCGGCTGTCCGGCCCCTGCATCAGCGCCGCCAGCTGCACCCGGGGGCTGTCGGCCGTTTCCCGGTCCACGGGTTTCTCAACCCGGATCAGTTTTCCTTCCTTTTCGAAAAACACGGTGGTGCTTCCGGTCAGAAACTGCATGAACATGCTCCTGCGCATCAGTCCGCCCAGAATCGTCCCGATCCGGAAGCGGTTGCTGTTCAGTTCCGTCACCGGCTTGTCCCCAAGGCGGAAGCACACCGCCGCGGTTCCCGGAACAAAAGTGGTCAGCGTCAGCGTCACCGCTGCGGCCAGGCAGGAAATGTCCGTGTTCCATCCGTCGGCAAGCTCCTGCAGGTCGTCCCGGAAGCTGAGCGTGATCAGTTTTCCGCCTTCCTCCATCTCGTTTGCCACCGGCTCATGAACCATGTACTCCCACAGATCCGGCACGTTTTCGCTCTTGGTTTCACTGCGCACAATCGCGCTCATTGCGTTCAGCAGTTCCGAGGAAAGCTGGCTTGCGGTCTGCCCTTCAAAAGTGATCCGGCGGCTTTCGCACGCGATCCCCCGGCCGTCCGTCAGCGGATAGTACACCGTGGCCTGGGTGCTGAGGGATGTTTTCCCGGCATCCCCGTCCTGGGGCGTCCTGCGGGCTTCCATCTGTTCCCAAAGCACGGAAAGGTTCTCACCCGCGTGTCCGGTCAGCGTACCCATGGGCAGGCGCCCGGGTGAATCCATCGGCACGCTCTGTCCCGCCGTCAGTACGTTTACATATAGAATTTCGTCCAGTTCGCACAGGGTGGTGGCCAGTGCCGCCGAAAGTTTGTAGTAATCGCTGTAGCTCAGCTGGAGTGCAGAGGAGGAAAGATTCACCGTGCAGATGCCCCGGCTGATTTCCACCGGCGTATCCCGGTACATTTCCAGTTCCCGGGTGATTCGCAGGGCTCCGTTCCCGTTCACTTCCGCCAGCACCCGCCGCACCAGTTCCTCCGTCGTTCCTTTCAGGTCGGCCTGTTCCAGATGGACGCTGCGGATTCCGAGCACCGCCTGGTTCTTTTCGGGAACATACAGCAGGTAATCCCGCGGCTTGCCGACCGTCCGGTCTCCGTCCGGCGCTTCCCAGGATACGGTCGCGGGCGCCAGCGTCGGCGCGGGCGCCGTCTCCTCCCCGCCCTTCCGGCTGCACCCGGTCAGAAATACAGCCGCCAGGCACAGCGCCGTCAGCAGGCATAAAGCTTTCTTTTTCATTCCGCCGCACCTCCCCGGGGAAAGACGACCTTGAACTCCGACCCGCGGTTGGGTTCGCTGTGTACGGTAATTTCCCCGCCGTGCATGGTCACCAGCTGTTTCACAATGCTCAGGCCCAGGCCCGTGCCGCCGGTTTCCCGGCTTCTGGCCTTGTCCACCCGGTAAAACCGTTCGAAAATATGTTCCTGATCCTCCGCCGGAATGCCCACACCGTTGTCGCGCACGCGCCACACGAGTTTTTCCTGTTCTTCCCGCAGGGAAACCGTAATTTTTCCTCCGTCCGGCGAGTATTTGATGGCATTGTCCGTCAGATTGTACAGAATCTGGTTCAGGCGGGCCCGGTCGCCCATCATGTGCAGCCCGGGTTCGATGCTGCCTTCCAGCTGCTGCCCCCGTTTCTCTGCCGCCGGCGTCAGCATGTGAATCACTTCTTCCGTCAGGGCGCTCATGTCCACGGCTTCCTGCTTCATTCCGTTCTTGTCCCCGTCCATCCGGGTCAGCGTCAGCAGGTCCGTCACGATGCCGGTCAGCCGGTCGATCTCATGGTTCATGTCCTGCATGAATTCCCGCCGCAGTTCCTCCGGCATATCCGGCTGGTACATCACCGTTTCCAGCATGATTTTCATGGTGGTCAGGGGCGTTTTCAGTTCATGGCTGGCGTTGGAAACAAACTGGTTCCTCGTCTTGTCGAGGCGTTCCAGCTGCGCCGCCATGGTATTGTAATTTTCCGCCAGTTCCCGAAGCTCGCCGCTGCCGCGCACCGGCACGCGGACGCTCAGGTCGCCCTTTCCCATCTTCCGCATGGAGCGGCTCATCTCAGTAATCGGTTTTGTCAGGATCTGACTCAGAAACAGGGCCAGCACCAGTGCCGCGATGGCGATCAGCACGAACACGCTGATCAGCTGCCACTGCACCGTTCCAAGGGAATCCATCAGGCTCTGGATCCGGCTCACGAACAGCAGCGCCCCGATCTGGCCGTCTTCCCCGTCCATCGCGTGCACGCTGTAGGCCAGCTGTCCGCTGTATTCGCTGCCGCCCATCCGGGCCGCGTCCTTTTCGCCGGGGGAGTGAATCCCGTAAGCCTGCTCCGCCGTTCCGTTCAGCACCTGCAGCACTTCCTGCAGCTGCAGGCGGTGTCCGCTCATGTCCAGCAGCGTATCGTACTGCACCTTTCCGTCCTGATCGATCAGCATCAGCCGTCCGTCCATGGCCTGGGCGTTTTCTTTCAGCGTCTGGTTGATCTTTTCCGGATCCGCCGCATCAAAAAAAGGCGCGACCGCCAAAGCAGCCTTCTCCGTCAGCAGGCTGTCCTCCCGTGTCCGCTGTTCAAAAAGATAGTCCCTCACCAGACCGGTCAGGTTCGTCGCCGCAACGGCGAAGGAAAGACCCACGATGACAAAAAAAGCCAGCAGGATCTTCCACCTGATGCTGCTGGCTTCGAAAAAACGTTTAGTCCTGATCCGTGAAATAGTAACCAACTCCCCATTTGGTAAAGATGAATTCAGGCTTGGATGTATCCCGTTCAATCTTTTCCCTCAGGCGGCGGATGTGAACGTCCACCGTGCGTGCGTCGCCGGCATAGTCGTATTTCCATACGGTTTCCAGCATCTGCTCCCGGCTGAATACGGTTCCGCGGTTGGTCACAAACATCTGCAGCAGGTCAAATTCCTTGGCCGTCAGTTTCACGTCGACGCCGCCCAGAACCACGCTGCGCTTGACAAGATTGATTTCCATATCGTGCACCCGGATCACCCGGTGTTCCTGTTGCTGCATGGGGCCGTTCACCCGGCGGAGAATCGTCTTGATTCTTGCTTTGACTTCCAGGATGTTGAAGGGCTTGGTCATGTAGTCGTCGGCGCCGTATTCAAGGCCCAGGATCTTATCCATATCCTCGCCCTTGGCCGTCAGCATGATGATCGGGATATCGCTTTGTTCACGGATTCGCTGGCAGACGGAAATACCGTCCAGCTTCGGCAGCATGACGTCAAGCAGAATCAGGTCGTAATTCCCGGATTCAAACATGGAGAGCGCTTCTTCACCGTCCATGGCGCTTTCCGTTTCGTATCCTTCCTGTTCCAGAGTATACTTCAGACCCTTCAGGATCAGAGGCTCGTCATCAACCAGGAGAATCCGTTTTCCCACCGATAACACCCTTTCGTAAAACACTATCGGTTTATTTTATCTTATTTGTAGCAGAATTGCAAGACTTTGTTACAAATTATGTACAATCTTTCATCGTTCTGAAAACAATTTACTTCTTTTCTTCCGTCCTCCCGGCGGGTGCCACCGCCTTCAGCCCCGTAAAAATCAGCGCCGCCGAGATCAGCAGGAAAGCCGTAAGGGAGATGGTCCACGCATTTTCCATCGCCCATTCCCAGCTTTCCGGCAGCTCGATCTTGTTGTCCCGGAAGAACTGGAAAAACGCGCTAATGCCGAGCAGCATAACCGTCACCGGAACCGGCCACCATCTCTTGGCCTTCAGGCAGCCGCGAACGACGATCACCATCAGGAACACGGCGCACAGCACCTGCTCCAGGCTCACAAAGCTGGTCATGAACGTGCGGATATACGGGTACTGCAGCAGCATTTCCCAGCCGATCTGCGCGCCCAGCAGGCACACCGCCGTCCGTTCAAACACGAGGCCGGCCCGGTCGCCCTCCTCCCTCTTTTGCAGGGCGGGAATCAGGCATACCAGCGCCGTCAGCGCCTCCAGCACAAACACGCTCAGATACGCCCCGCCCCAGCCGTTCTGCATCGTCATGGGGAAAAACTGCAGCCAGGCCGCCTCCACCTCGTCGCCGACGCCGATGGTATCCATTCCGCCTTCGGCAATCCGGGCCAGGCAGAGGAACACGCATCCCGGCGCCGCGAAAAGATCCAGCGCCTTTCCCGGTCGGATCCCGCTGATCTTCGCCGCCAGCACGACGCCGGCAATCATCCCGGCGCACCCGCCGACAAAGGAAAGCTTTTCGGCGCAGATCTCCGTGATCTCATCCCATTCGCCGTCAAAAAGACCGCCGCCCAGATCGTGCAGCAGATATCCCGCCTTCGCGCAGATCAGCGCCAGCAGCGGCCCAATCAAGGCCGCAATCCAGGCGGCGCTCACCGGCATCCGGCGATTCTTCAGCCGTACACCGTACCAGATCATGCCCGCCGCAAGGCCGGCCAGCATCATTCCGACCGCAAAGGCCGGACTGTCCGTCAGCATCATTTTCCCAAAAACCTCCCGGTTCTCCGTATCGCAAAGGGTCCGGCGCTTCCACCGGACCCCTGCATTATATGCCCGCGGTTTTTCCCTGTCAAACCGCGGAATGAAATACTTTCTCTGTGCTCTTTCGCTCAGCAGCACCGAACTCAATGTCTTTCTCTGCGCTCTTTGGCTCAGCAATCCGCTTCTCAGAAAACCTTGACCAGCAGCAGTTTCCCCTCCCCGACGGAAACCGTCGCCGTTTCCCCGGGCAGCACCTCGTTGCTGATGCCGTACTGATACTCGCTGGTGATTTCCCCGCCGTTCAGGGGATATTTAGCCCCGCGGATCGTAATATTCCTGGCCGTTCCGCTGATGTTCAGCAGCGAGAAAAAGGAAAAGGATCCGTCGATCGAAGCCGCCTCTCCCGAAACAATCTCCATCAGGGAAGTATCGTCCAGGATCTGCGCCTTTTTCCCGATGGCATCCAGATACAAAAGCAGGGAGATGTTCCCGAAGGTGTGGTCAAATCTCCCGCCGGTCACGCCGATCAGCAGGAACTCCCCGAATCCCCGGCGCACAGCCTCCCGGGCCGCATAAACGGTGTCCGTGTCGTCCTTCTCCCGCGGCAGCACGATCGTTTCCGTGTCGGTGTCCGGCCGTTCATGGGAATCGAAATCGCCCACGATCAGATCCGGCCGGATCCCCAGCCCTTCCGCGTGGTTCAGGCCCCCGTCGCAGCAGATAAAGAAATCATCACCCCGCAGCATGCCGCGTGCTCGTCCGTAGTCGGCGATTTCCGCTCCGCCGATGATCACGCACCGGGCCATGGTTCTTCCCTCCTTATGCGGCGCCCCGGCTTATTCCGCGGACTCCCGCAGGGCGTCGCGGATCTGCCGCTTCCACGCGGCAAATTCCGGCGTCACGTTGAATTCCTTTCTTTCATCCCGGGGCACGTCGATCCTGAATTCATGGCGGATCTCCCCCGGACTGCCGGCCAGAATATAGATTCTGTCCGACAGCTTGATGGCCTCGTCCGCGTCGTGGGTGATCAGGATCGTGGACAGCTTCATTTCTGCCATGATGTCCAGATACCAGGCATGAAGCTGCTCCCGGGTGATCATGTCCAGCGCCGAAAAGGGTTCGTCCAGCAGGATCACGCCCCGGGAACTCAGATAGGTCCGCAGCAGGGCGGCGCGCTGCCGCATCCCTCCTGACATCTGGCTCGGATAGAGCATCTGCGTCCCCTCCAGGTCGAACCGGGCAAAATATGGATCCGCCTTCTCCCTGGCTTCCTTTTTCCCCATGCCGGCGATCACCAGCGGCAGCGCCACGTTATCGATCACCCGCTTGTGGGGCAGCATCAGATCCTTCTGCAGCATATAGCTGATCTGTCCCGGCTGCCCGGTAATGTCCCGGTCTTCCAGGAAGACTTTCCCGCTGTCCGGCTGCACCAGTCCGGACATGATGTTCAGGATCGTCGTTTTCCCGGATCCGCTCAGCCCCAGCAGCGAAATCAGCTCCTGCTTTTCCAGGTGGATGCTGATGTCCCGCACAATCGTCCGGTCCTGATAGGATTTGGTGATCCGGTCGGTTCGAAGCAGTTCCATCCGGTTTATTCCTCAGGCAGATAGTCGTTCGTAAATCCGCGGTCCGTCAGGTCATGGGTGCAAAGGCCGTTTGCGTACAGCCACCCGTAGAATCCGTTCCATCTCTCCGGCGACATAACGCCCCAGGCAGCGCCTTCATCAAAATAGCGCCCCGCCAGCCATTTCTGGCTTGCCATCACAAGATCCCGGGCGTCTTCCAGTGCCCCGGTGGTATCTCCGGCAATCAGCATCTCCGCGGCTTCCTCGGGATGCTCCGCAGCATATTTGTATCCCTTCGCCGTGGCGCGCAGGAACGCCCGGGCGGTCTCCGGATCGTCCTGCAGGAAATCGTTGTTCGCCAGAATGACCGGCGTGTAGTAGTCCAGTTCTTCGCTCACGGAGGCGAAATCCCAGTAGTCGCATGCCACGCCGCTCACTTCGGCGTTGATGCCGCTCCAGCCGTAGAAGACCCATACCGCGTCGATCTGGTGCGCGGTCAGGGCTGCCGGTTCGTCCGTAATGTTGTTCGGAACCAGCTTCAGCGTGCTGAAGTCGCCGCCTTCTTTTTCCATGCAGTACTTCAGCATTGCCAGCTCGATGGGGCTGTCCCAGGTGGCGTAGATCTTGTTTTCCAGGCCCCTGGCGGATGTGATGCCATCCCCCTTCCGGGAAAGAATACCGGAAGTGTTGTGCTGCAGAATGGTTGCAACGGCGGTCACCCCGAGAGGCTCGTCCAGGTCGAGCATTGCGGCCATGGTGTCCTGGGCGTCGATGGCAAACTGCGCCTGTCCGGCCGCGCACATCAGCACCGCTCCGTTCTCCGGCGGCTGAACGATCGCAACGTCAATCCCTTCCTCCCTGTAATAGCCCAGCGCCTCTGCAGCATAGATGCCGGTGTGGTTGGTGTTGGGCGTCCAGTCCAGGCAGAAAATGATCTTTTTGTTTTCCGCCGCTTCGGCGCCGGCCGAAACAGCCGAGAAAACAAACAGCACAGCGAGCAGTACAGCCATTGCTTTCCTCATGGTTTTTCCCTCCGTCTTTTCATCAGTCAATTTGTCTTCATCCGTGATGTCCGGCTTTTTTCATAAGTCAACATGTCTTCATCCGTGCTGTCCGGCCGTTTCCGGGGCGTATTTCAGCCACGGCATGGAAACGGTTTTCAGCAGGTTCACCGCTTTCATCAGCAACAGGCTGACGATCACAATCAGCAGAATCACCGCGAACATTTTGTCAAAGGCATAGGCTTTCCGGACCCGTGTCATATAGACGCCGAGGCCTTCAAACCCGCCGAGCCATTCCGAAATCACCGCGCCGACCACCGCGTAGGAAGCGGAAATCCGCAGGCCGGAAAAGAAATAGGGCAAGGCCGCCGGAATCTTTACATGGCGGAAAATCTGTCCTCTCGTGGCCTTCATGGACCGCAGCAGCGCGATTGCGTCCGGATCGGCGCTTTTGAAGCCGTCCAAAAGCCCCACGGCAATCGGGAAGAATGTTGTAATCACCACCAGCACGATCTTCGGGGCCATCCCGAATCCCATCCACAGCACCAGCAGCGGCGCGATCGCGATCGTCGGGATGGTCTGCGTCGTCACCAGCACCGGCAGCACGGCCTTCTCCAGGTTCAGAAACCGATCCATGGCGCAGGCAAGCCCGAAGGCCAGCGCCGTACCGATCAGCAGGCCGTAGATCGCCTCTTTCAGGGTCACTGCCGCGTGTTCCATCAGGTTCGGAAAGTCGCGGATAAAAGCCTCCGCCACCGCCGGGGGTGAAGGCAGCATGTATCCCGGAACAATCTCTGTTGCCGACAGGATCCACCACAGCGCGATGATCCCGGCGAAAGTCGCCGCCGGCAGCAGTTTATCCCTGATACTTGCCGATTTTTCTTTCAATGGAAAGGACCTCCCCTTCCGGCTTGTATGAAATCTTCACGTATGCGCACACGGAGGGCGCGCCCGCGCGGATCGCGATGTGCTGGCATTCCTTCACAATGTCCATCAGTTCGTCGTAGGGTCCCTCGATGGTGGTTTCAAAGGGGCCGACAAAGTAGTTGTATCCCGTTCCGGCGATGTAGGCGATCACCTCGTCCACGATCCGGCACAGTTCCTCGTCGTCCGCAACGCCCGGCAGGCTCTGAATGGCAACGCTGGCTTCCATTTTGAAATGCATCTCCTCTTTTTCGGTCTGTGCCGGGAAATGAAAAAGCCTCCCCATGGGAGGTTGTTGCTTCCACACAATCCATATCGGACGGTTTCTCGCTTCCCTACGCCGGTATTGGCCGGATCAGGTAATGAGGGTCTGTAATTTCTTACAATCTCAGCAATCGCTCCCCTAGCACAGAACAGATCATAAACCCATCCGAGCGAAAAGTCAAGCTTCCGCCATCTTTTCTCTCTTTCTCCGTCCGCCGGGTTGCTTTTTCTTAATTGTATCGCACTCTTTCCGAAACGTAAACGGCCTGCTTTCTGTTTTTTCCCTGTCCTTTCGTCCGGAACGCCTTGACCTGCGGCCGTTTCCATAATAACATCTTTTCGATTTCTGTCAAAGGAAAGGAAGGATGTTTCTTGGATATTACGATTAAACTGATCATGCTCCTGCTGTTCTTCGGCGTAATGATCTATGTCGGCTTCTACTGCCGCAAACATTCCACCGATGTCAACGGCTTTGTTCTCGGCGGGCGGAATGTGGGGCCCTGGCTCACCGCCTTTGCCTACGGCACTTCCTATTTCTCCGCCGTGATCTTCGTCGGCTATGCCGGCCAGTTCGGCTGGAAGTTCGGTATCGCCTCCACCTGGGTCGGTATCGGCAACGCCATGATCGGTTCGCTCCTGGCCTGGGTCATTCTCGGCCGGCGCACGCGCATCATGACCCAGCATCTTTCCAGTGCCACCATGCCGGATTTCTTCGAAAAGCGCTTCAACGCGCCTTCCCTGAAGGTCGCCGCTTCCATTATTATTTTCATTTTCATGATCCCATACACCGCCTCCCTCTACAACGGCCTCAGCCGTCTGTTCCGGATGGCCTTCAATATTGATTATTCCGTCTGCGTCATCGTCATGGCCGCCCTCACCGCCGTGTATGTCATCGTCGGCGGCTATATGGCCACCGCCGTCAACGATTTCATCCAGGGCCTGATCATGCTGGTCGGCATCGTCGCCGTCATCGCGGCGGTCCTGGGCAGCAAGGGCGGCTTCATGGAGTCCCTGAACGGCCTGGCCGCCGTGAAGGATGAAACCATCGCCAACGGCACCGTCTCCGGCGTCTTCAACTCCTTCTTCGGCCCGGATCCCTTCAGCCTCCTGGGCGTGGTGCTGCTCACCTCCCTGGGCACCTGGGGCCTCCCGCAGATGGTCGGTAAGTTCTATGCCATCAAGAGCGAAGGCTCCATCCACAAGGGAACCGTCATTTCCACCGTCTTCGCGATGATCGTCGCCGGTGGCTGCTACTTCCTGGGCGGCTTCGGCCGTCTGTTCTCCGCGGAAATCGGCGTCACCGAGGCCGGCACCCCTGTCGGCGGGTTTGACAATGTCATTCCCACCATGCTGCAGACCCTCTCGCCTTTCCTGATCGCCATCGTCATCATCCTGGTGCTCTCCGCTTCCATGTCGACCCTGTCTTCCCTCGTGCTCACTTCCTCCTCCACCGTCACGCTGGATCTGCTCAAGGGACGCGTCATCAAGGACATGGATGAGAAGAAGCAGCTGCTGATCCTCCGGGTGCTGATCGTGGTCTTCATCGTCATCTCCGCCGCCCTGGCCATTTATCAGGCCAATTCCGGCGTCGCCTTCATCGCCCAGGCCATGGGTGTCAGCTGGGGCGCCATGGCCGGCGCGTTCCTGGCGCCCTTCCTCTATGGCCTGTACTGGAAGCGGACCACGAAGAACGCCTGCTGGGCTTCCATGCTGTTCTCAACGATCTTCATGATCATCGACATGCTGGCCAACCTGAAGGTCCTGAACATCAGCCTCGGCATTCTCCAGTCCCCGATCAACGCCGGCGCCTTCTGCATGATCGCGGGCCTCGTCCTCGTTCCGCTGGTCAGCCTGATTTCGAAGGCCCCCGACAAAGCGGAAGTGGAGCAGATCTTCAGCTGCTACAACCGCAAGGTCGTCGTCACCGCCAAGGATTCCATCGAAACGGAAGAATAACCGACTGTTCAATGAAAAGCGCCCCGCGATTGTCGCTGGGGCGTTTTACTGTCCGTTTACTGTTGCTTTACTGTCGAAAAAAGTTTTACTGTCCGTTTACTATCCGTTGCTCCCGAAAACCTGTCCTGTAATCTTCACCGCGTCGCGGACATCCCTTGCGTAGAAATCCGCACCGATGCTCTTTGCGTAGTCGGCGGTGACCACCGCGCCGCCCACCATCACCTGCGGCGGATCCGGCAGTTCCTTCAACCGGCGCACGGTTTCCGCCATAGCCGGCAGCGTTGTGGTCATCAGCGCGCTCAGGCCCACCAGGCGGATTTTCTTTTCAACGGTTTCTTTCACAATCGTTTCCGGCGGCACGTCCTTGCCCAGATCCCGCACCCGGTAACCGTAGTTTTCCAGTACCGTGATCACGATGTTCTTGCCGATGTCGTGGATGTCCCCCTGCACTGTCGCCATGATCACCGTTCCGCGGTCCGCGCTCTGCTCTCCCTTTTTCAGCAGGGATCCGCGGATTTCCTCAAAGGCGGCCTGGGCCGCCTGAGCGGCACTCAGCAGCTGGGGCAGGAACACCTTCCCCTGCTCATATTTCTCGCCGGTTTCCTCCAGGGCGGGAATCAGTTCCTTCTCCACCAGTTCCATTTCGCTGCGGGTGTGCAGCGCGTCCCGGGTCAGCTTACCGCTTTCGTTCCGCAGCCCTTTGCGAATGGCCTCGCCCAGCGTCATGCCGGAAGCCGCGGCGGCCGGCTTCTTTTCCGCCTGTACTTCCTCCGCGAAGCGCTCCACATAGGCGCGGCAGCCTTCGTCCTCGCCGCAAAGCACCCGGCGGGCGGCGATCACGTCCATGATCTCCTTCTGGTTCGGGTTGATGATCGGCAGCGTCAGCCCCGCTTCCAGCGCACAGGTCAGGAACGCCTGGGTCACCAGCAGCCGGTTCGGCAGGCCGAAGGAGATATTGCTGACGCCCAGCACCGTGTTAAGGCCCAGTTCCTCCCGAACTGCGCGCACGGCCTTCAGGGTTTCCATGGCCTGCTCCTGCTGGGCGGAAACCGTCAGCGTCAGGCAGTCGATCCACACATCTTCCTTCGGAATCCCCGCGGCAACAGCCCGCTCCAGAATTCTGCGGGCAATCGCGACGCGCTTTTCCGCCGTGTCCGGAATGCCGTTTTCGTCCAGCGTCAGGCCCACCACCGCCGCACCGTATTTCTTCACCAGCGGCAGCACCGTCCGGAGGCTTTCTTCCTTTCCGTTCACGCTGTTCACCGCGGCTTTCCCCTGGTACACCCGCAGGGCCGCTTCCAGCGTTTCCGGGTTCGTCGTGTCAATCTGCAGCGGCAGATCCACCGCCGCTTGCACCGCCTGCACCACCCGGGGCAGCATCGTCACTTCGTCCACACCGGGATAGCCCACGTTGATATCCAGCAGGTCCGCGCCGGCGTCAGCCTGGCGGATCGCCATTTCGACCAGGTAATCCGTGTCGTCTTCCAGCAGTGCCTGCTGCAGCCGTTTCTTGCCCGTTGGGTTGATCCGTTCGCCGATCACCCGGATCCGGTCCGTCGTCAGACATTTCGGCCCCGTGCAAACCGCCCCGGTGAATCCGGACACGCCGGGCTTTGAGGGGTTGAATGCCATTTCTTTCATCGCGTTCCCCAGCGCCGCGATATACGCCGGATCGGTTCCGCAGCATCCGCCCAGGATTTCAGCTCCGGCCGCGGCCAGCGCCTTCATTGCCTCCGCAAAGTCTTCGGCGCTTACGCCGTAGGCCCCCGTTACCGGGTCCGGCAGACCGGCGTTCGGCTTGGCGATCACCGGCAGGCGGGTGTTCGCCCGGATTTCCCGTACGATGGGAACCATCTCCTCCGGCCCCAGGGAGCAGTTGACGCCTACCGCGTCCGCCCCCAGGCCTTCCAGCGTCCGGGCCATGGAGGCCGGCGTGCAGCCGGTGAAGGTTCGTCCCGTTGCGTCAAAGCTCATGGTCACGAAAACCGGCAGGTCCGTTGCTTCCTTTGCGGCGATCAGCGCTGCCCGGGTTTCCGCCAGGTCGCTCATGGTTTCAATCGCGATCAGATCCGCCCCGGCCTTTGCCCCGGCGGTCATGATTTCTTTATACAAATCCACGGCTTCTTCAAACGGAAGCGTCCCCAGCGGCTGCAGCATCACGCCCAGGGATCCCACGTCCAGTCCGACCAGCGCACCGGTTTCCGCTGCGCAGTCCTTTGCAATCCGCACGCCCGCTTCAATCAGTTCCGCCGTGGTGTATTCCGTTTTTTTCAGTTTCAGGCTGTTAGCCCCGAAGGTATTGGCATAAACAGCCCGGCTTCCCGCCCGGATGTAGGCCCGGTGAATGGCCTCCACCATTTCCGGATCCGTGATGTTCAGCGTCTCCGGAATGGTTCCGGGCTTCATGCCGGCTTTCTGCAGCATGGTTCCCATCGCGCCGTCCAGCAGCATCGGCAGTTTAATCTCCACAGAACTTACCGTCCTTTCTGTATGCACATTCTTCCCGCATCGCGCAGTACGCGCATCCCCGGATCTTCGCCCCCTGGGGCCGGTCGCTCAGGCCCACGATGGCCGTCACCGATTTGCAGGGCAGCAGCAGGAAGCTTTCATTCGCCGTGATGCCGAGCTTCCGCCCGGCATCCAGCACCCGCAGGAAGTCCGCCTGCAGGCTCAGGGGCAGGTCCCCGTATCCCGGGCTGAACCGGTCCGTGCAGTATTTTCCGGGGAAACGGCTGCGGATCTCCGCCTCGGCCTCGTCGCACACGCTTTCAGCCCAGGCGCTGCCGCAGAAGTCCATCACCGCGGCCCTTGCCATGTCCCGGGCTTCCCATTCTTTCAGCATCCGGTCAAACCCGGCGCCCAGCGTGCAGACCAGCAGCACCACCGTGTCGCAGTCCGAAAGCATTTTTGCCGCCAGATTCCCGGGCAGCCGGAGCCCCGCTCCTTCCAGAAGGATGCCCTCTCCGTCCTGCCTGACCGGGAAGGCGCGCCAGAGGAACCGGGGATGCAGCTGCTTTTCCAGCATGGCGGCTGTCTCTTCCGCCAGACGCCGGGTTGCCTCGTCGCTCTTCGGCACGCGCATGTAGCGCAGCGCCTCTTCCACGGGGATCTTCATGCCGCAGCCGCCTTTCAAAACCGTTTTCTCACAGGATTTCGCTCAGGTTCTTCATGATTCCCGCCGCCACTTCCGGCTTGTTCATGGTGTAGACATGGATGTGACGGATCCCGTTGGCGATCAGGTCGATGATCTGCGCCGTGGCGTAAACAATCCCGGCCTGCATCATGCCCGCGGGGCTCTCTCCGAAATGGTCCACGATGGCCCGGAATCGCTGAGGTACGTCCGTCCCGCTCATGGCCACGCTACGGGTTAGCTGTTTCGGATTGGTGATGGGCATGATGCCCGCGAGGATCGGCACCGTGATTCCGATCTCTCTCGCCCGGTACAGGAAGTTGAAAAACATGTCATTGTTGAAGAACATCTGTGTGGTCAGGAAATCCAGCCCCGCGTCCGTCTTTTCTTTCAGATGGCGCAGGTCCTCCGCCTTGTGGGGGCTTTCGATGTGACCTTCCGGATAGCAGGCCCCGCCGATGCAGAAGTCCCCGTGTTCCCGGATGTCTCTGATCAGCTCCACCGCGTAGTGATAGTCCTCCGAAACCTTCCCGTCCTTCGGAATATCTCCCCGCAGGGCCAGGATGTTCTCGATGCCGTTTTCCCGGTACAGATCCAGCATCTTCAACACATGGGCCCGGCTTGAGGAAACACAGGTCAGATGCGCCAGCGTCGTCACGCCGGTTTCCCGCTGAATATCCGCGGCGATGCCGGTGGTGAATTCACCGGTTCCGCCGCCGGCGCCGTAGGTCACGCTCATAAAGTCCGGCTTCAGCCGGGCGATCTCCCGGGCTGTGGCCGCGGTTTCCTCATATTTATTGCTGGTTTTCGGCGGAAAGACCTCCAGGGAAAAGGTCACCTTGTCCCGCTTCAGCAGTTCCGATATACGCATGCTTCGTCCCCCGTTTCATTGGTTTCGCGCGGTCAGTTATTTAGCAGTATATCATATAATCCCTGTGCTTTTTCAGCGTTCGGGGCGACTTTTTTGCACTTGGTTTGTTTTTTCCTCTCCTTTTCCGTCTTGACAGATGTTCTCAATCGGTTAAAATGATCCCATAACCGCGAAAAAAACTCTTTTATGATACGGAGGACAGCCCATGGATCGGCATTTTGAACCCACCTTTGAATCTCTCCGCGCCTATTCCGCCCCGGAGTGGTTCCGGGACGCAAAGTTCGGCATCTGGAGCCATTGGGGCCCCCAGAGCGTACCCATGTTCGGCGACTGGTATGCCCGTAATATGTATATCGAAGGCACCCCGCAGTATGAGTACCACCTGCGCCATTACGGTCACCCGTCGAAGTTCGGCTACAAGGACATCTGCGCCCTCTGGAAGGCAGAGCATTTCGATCCCGAATCCCTGGCGGACAGGTATTGGAAGGCCGGCGCCCGCTATCTCATGACCCAGGGCACCCACCACGACCATTTCTTCAACTACGGTTCAAAGATCAACCGGATGAACAGCGTCAATGTCGGCCCCCACAAGGACATCCTCGCCCTCTGGAAAAAGGCGGCGGATCGCCTCGGCATGGGCTTCGGCATCAGCGAGCACCTCGGCGCCTCCTTCTCCTGGTGGCGGGTCAACAAGGGCTGCGACAAGTTCGGCCCCTACGCCGGCGTGCCCTATGACGGAAACGATCCGGCCTATCAGGATTTCTACCATGCCAATCAGGAACACGGAACGGACAATCCTTCCGACTGTTCTCCCTGGTATACCGCCAACAGGGATTTCCAGGCCTACTGGCAGCGCTGCGTCTTTGAAATGATCGACACTTTCAAACCGGATCTGCTCTACACCGACGGCGTCCTTCCCTTCGGCGGCCACTGGATGGGCGAGGAAGCAAAGGAAATCCGTCCGGAGGATTACCGTCTCGGCCTGGAAGCCGTATCGCACCTCTACAACACTTCCATCGACCTCCACGGCGAAAACCGCGCCGTCTATCTCCAGAAGGACCGCCGGAAGGAAATCTTCAGCGTCGGCGTCCTGGATATCGAAAAGAGCCAGCTGCCCGGTATCATGCCGGATCCCTGGCATACCGACACCTGCATCGGCAACTGGTTCTATGATGTGCATTCGCCCTATAAGCGTCCGGAACAGATCATCGAGATGCTCGTGGACATCATCTCCAAGAACGGCGTCATGCTGCTGAACATCCTCCAGCGGCCGGACGGCACCATCGACGACGACGCTTCCTTCATTCTGGACAAACTGGCCGAGTGGTTCGCCGTCAACAGCGAAGCCGTTTACGGCACCCGCCCCTGGCGCGTCTTCGGCGAAGGCGAAACCCGCGTAAAGATCGACGGCTTCACCGAGGAAAAAACCGACTGGAACCGCAGCGACTTCCGCTTTGTCCAGAAGGACGGCGCGGTCTATGCCTTCCTGATGGGCGCGGCCCCGGGCGAAACCGTTGTTCTCCGTTCCTTCGCGGATCAGGAAATCCACTCCGTGGAACTGCTCGGCGCAGGCCCCGTTCCCTTCAAAAAGGAATTCGGCATCCTGGCCGTCAGCCTGCCGGAGCGCCTCCCCTCCCTCTGTGCCAACGTCCTGAAGATTCTGTAAATCCCCATCGTATTCACTTCTTTAAGTCAGATAGAGTTCATGTATCCTGCGAATTTATTAAATCAGGATAATAATAATCCTGATTTAATTTTCCAACATGTTCAGCTTTATCGCAGCCCGAAAACTTCTTCAGCCATTGCGAGTGTCTGTTCAGCGCTCCTGTTTTCATCCCGCAGGATCACCGGAAACCCGGAGTATAGGAACCGATCATACCGCTCCTGTGAATTGATCCGTTTCAGGCATTCCCTGAAGTTTGCCAGGGCCTTCTCCGGTTCCGCCTCTTCCAGCATCAGCTGATAGAGAAACTGTTTTTCCTTGTCCGGCCGTTCAAAAAACCGCCGTACGGGGATTTCCGGATCGGCCAGCATGATCAGCACATGCTGCCGATCCGTCATTTGCGCCAGCGTTTCCAGGGAGATATTCGTGTCCACAAACACCGGCTTCCCCTGCTCTGTCAGCCGGTCCAGAATCCGCAGTTCCAGTTTTTCGCATTCCGCGGCGGCACCGTCCACCCAGGCTTCGTACTCGTCCGGCGTCCGCCGGATGAAATGATGCCAGTCCTGCAGATCCCTCGTATAGCACAGGCAGGGGAACTCCCCGGGGTCCAGCCGTTCGTCCATCAACTCTTCGTGATAATTTTCCCTGCAGGCAATCCCGTTATGCTTTTCCGCGAGCAATTTGACCATGGTCGATTTACCCGCATAAGCCGTACCCGTAATAAAATAAGCGTTTGTTATATTCATATGAACCCCTTCGTTTCAGCCACAACAAGCGAAGTCGTTTTTTTCCAAATACAGTTTTCCGCCATGCCTTGGCTTACAGAATCAAACTCAATACGCCGAAAAACACAATCAGCACGATCAGAAACAGAATCTCCTGCTTCCACCGCTTCTGCAGCAGTCCCATTGTCTCCCGCATGAAGGCGTTCGGCCAGAACCACCATTTGGTTTTGCTGCCGATGCCCTCTGCGTTCAGGCCGGCCTGCCGGGCCCACAGCCCGCTGCGGAAAACGTGATAGTTCGTCGTGGCGAAGATCGTTTTCCCGCCGCCCGTCTCCTGAATAATCCCCTTGGAATTTGTCATGTTCTGCCAGGTGTTTTTGGATGCGTCCTCCTTGAGGATCAGGCGGTCGTCAATCCCTTCCCGAAGCAGATACTGCCGGATCGCCTCCGCCTCGGGCATGGTTTCGTTTTCCCCCTGTCCGCCGCTGGGAATGAACCGCGCCTCCCGGCCGGTCTTTTTCTTCTGCCCGCGCCAGAATTCCAGCGCCTTGTCCACCCGTCCGCGCAGCAGCGGCGGCAGCGTCCCGTCCTTCCGGAACCAACACCCGAGGATGATGATGAAATCCTTGTCCGGGTCCGGCCGGTGCCGGGCCGCCAGCAGCCCGCAGGTCACCGCGCCCATCAGCATGCACTGGAAATACACAAACACGGTGGCATAGGTATTCACCAGCGTATTCCGGACCCTTCCTTCCCATTCCGAGCCCATGAAATCCCGGGTGAACAGGTACCAGCCGACCGCCTCGCCCAGGATCAACAGCAGGCTCACGCCCAGCGCCAGCACATTTGTTTTCCGGAAGCCTTCGTGGCGCAGCAGTTCGATATTGCTCACCGCCATGGCCAGCGCGAAGACAAGCATGAACGGCGTGGTCAGCTCCATATATCGGATGCTCGCCTGGCTGATGGCGCTGTAGGCAGAAAACATGCTGTATTCCTCCGGCCGCATGATGTGCGCCGCCGTAACGCTCACCATCACGAGCCCCGTCGCCAGCGCAAACACGCCGAAGCCGACGTAATAGATCGTGCTGTAATCATAGAAAGCCGTACTCTTTGTCTGGCGGAAAAAATGCCACACCATGATCGCACACACCAGCAGCCAGAAAACCGTCACCGCAACCAGCACCACCGTGTCGCCGGTAAAGTTGCCGGTGTTCAGGTCGTACACCGTCCGGAACCGGTCCACCTTCAGCACATGGTAAATCTTGTCTTCCCCGGCGCCGATCTGCAGGTCCGTTTCGCCTTTCTTCTGCGGGGCAACGGGAATTCGTATGTATCGTTCGTTGCTTTCCGGCTTCCCGGGGCGCAGCACCTCCGTGTTTTCCGCCACCACCGGAGCGTCCTCCGGCAGCCATTCCGCGGTTCCCATCGGCCCCTGCCGCGGAACATAGAGATTGAATTCCCTGAAAAAGGCCAGCCGGCACACAATGCACACAGCCACCAGCGCCGCCGCCAGGCAAAGGATCTGTTTTGCCGCCTTTCTCATGTTTCCTTCATCCCTGTCTCAACTGCATTATTTGTCCCGTACCGGTTCATTCTATCACACCCGTCCCCGAAATGCCACCGGCCGGCGGAAAAGGGTTTCCGCTCTTCCGCGCAGAAATAAATATAGATTTAATCCATCCTGCAAAAAGGTCAGGTGTCAGATCCATGAAACTGATGAAAACAGAGGAGGCCGTGGGCCAGATCCTCTGCCATGATGTCACGCAGATTATTCCCGGCGAAAAGAAGGGCCCGGCCTTCCGCAAGGGCCATATCATTGCCGAGGAGGATATCCCGCTCCTCCTCTCCCTGGGGAAGGATCATGTCTACATCTGGGAAAACGATGAAAACATGCTGCACGAAAACGACGCGGCGCAGATCCTCTACACCCTGTGCGCCGGGGAGCATATGCACGCCTCCCCCGTGAAGGAAGGCAAAATCGAGCTCATCGCCGATATCGACGGTCTCCTGAAGGTGGACCGCCGCAAGCTCCTGGCCGTGAACTCCCTCGGGGAAATGATGATCGCCTCCCGCCATGGGGATTTCCCCGTCAGGCCGGGCGACAAACTGGCCGGCACCCGCGTCATCCCCCTCGTCATCGAAAAGAGCAAAATGGAACGCGCGAAGGAAGCCGCCGCCGGCGGGCCCATCTTCCGTGTGCTTCCCTTCCGGCCGAAAAAGGTCGGCATCGTTACCACCGGCAACGAGGTGTTCCACGGCCGCATTCAGGACGGATTCACCCCCGTGATTCAGAAAAAAATTGCCGCCTTCGGGGCGGAAATCGTCGGCCACGAGCTCAGCGACGACGATCCCGAGCATATCACCCGTTGTATCCACCGCGTCCTCGAAGCGGGGTCGGAGCTGGTGATCTGCACCGGGGGCATGAGCGTGGACCCGGACGACCGCACCCCCGCGACCATCCGCGCCTCCGGCGCCCGCATCGTTTCCTACGGCGCCCCCGTGCTGCCCGGCGCCATGTTCCTCCTCAGCTACTGGGGCGAAAAAAACATCCCGATCATCGGCGTTCCCGGCTGCGCCATGTATCATCATCGCACGATCCTCGACCTGGTCCTCCCCCGCCTCTTTGCCGACGATGAAATCACAAAGGAGGATCTGGACCGGCTGGGCGAAGGCGGCCTGTGCCTGAACTGCGAAATCTGCAGTTTCCCGAACTGCGGTTTCGGAAAGTGAGAATCGAATCATGCTGAATCTGAAAAATCTGCCTGTGGACGATCCGAAGCTCGTCGTCTGCGGCGGGGGCCATATCGGCATTCCGGTGGCAAAAATCGGCCGCATGCTCGGTTTCCGCGTCACCGTGCTGGAGGACCGGCCGGAATTCGCGGAAAACGCCCGGGCCGCCGGCGCCGACGAAGTCATCCTGGCTCCCTTTGACGAAGGCCTCGCCCGCATTCCCGGGGATGAGGACACCTTTTTCGTCGTCGTCACCCGCTCCCACGATCTGGACAACATCTGTCTGAACGCCGTCTGCCGCAAGCCCCATGCCTATATCGGCGCCCTCGGTTCCCGGCGGCGTTCCGCCCTGGCCCGGGAGCGGCTCGTATCGGAATACAGCTGCGACCCCGAAGTGGTTGCCTCCATCCATATGCCCATCGGTCTCTCCATCGGTTCCGAAGCCCCGGAGGAAATCGCCGTTTCCGTCATGGCGGAAATCGTGCAGGAAAGGAACCGTACCGACCGCAGCGGCCGCTGGCCCCGGGAGCTGCTGGAAGCCCTGCGGGATCCGGATGTCAGGGGCCCCCTGGCCCTGGCCACTGTCACGGAGCGCCGCGGCAGCGCGCCCCGCGGCGTCGGAACGCGGATGCTGATCCGCCCGGACGGAATCGCCGTCGGCACCGTCGGCGGCGGGGAGCTGGAAGCCGAAGTCGTCCAAAAGGCGCTGCAGATGCTCTCATACGGAGCCCCGGCGGAGACAGAAGTGAAAGCCGCCCTGAATGCCGACGGCATGGCCTGCGGCGGCGCCGTCACCGTTCATATTGAGATCATTCCCGAAGAAAAGAGATTTGAAGCATGACCAACCCGTTAACGCATTTCGACGCCGCCGGCAACGCCGTCATGGTGGATGTCACCGCCAAGGCGGAAACCGTCCGCACGGCCACCGCCGAGGGCACGATCCGCCTCTCTCCCGCCGCGATGCAGGCCCTTCTGCAGGGCTCCGCCGAAAAAGGCGACGTTCTCGGCGTTGCCCGGGTGGCCGGCATCATGGGCGTCAAGCAGACGCCCTCCCTGATCCCCCTCTGCCATCCGCTGAACCTCGGCAAGGTTTCCGTCGATTTCCGGGTCGATGAAGAAGCCTGCGCCGTAACCGCCGTTTGCACCGCGAAAGTCACCGGCCAAACCGGCGTCGAAATGGAGGCGCTGACGGGGGTTTCCATCGCCCTGCTCACGGTTTACGACATGCTGAAGGCTGTCGACAAGGGCATGGAGATCACCGGTGTTCACCTGCTTGAAAAGGACGGGGGAAAGTCCGGACAGTATCAGCGAAAAGCCGGTGACCGCCCATGATCGATCTGCTCGGAAGAACCATTGATTACGCCCGGATCTCCGTCACGGACAAATGCAATCTCCGCTGCCGCTACTGCATGCCGGAGCAGGGCGTGGAACTCCTTTCCCATGAAGATCTCCTCACCTTTGAGGAAATTCAGCGCGTAGCCGCATGCTTTTCCCGTCTCGGAATCCATACCCTGCGCGTCACCGGCGGGGAACCCATGGCCCGCCGCGGCTGTCTGGATCTCATCCGGATGCTGAAGCAAACGGAAGGCATCCGCCGCGTCACCATGACCTCCAACGGTATTCTCCTCCGGGGCCGCGTGGCGGAAGCGAAGGCCGCCGGGCTGGACGGGCTGAACCTCAGCATCGACGCCCTGACTCCCGAGGTTTACGCTGCCGTCACCCGCTGCGGCGACGTCCGGGACGTGTTGGCCGTCATGCAGGAGGCCGTGGATCTCGGCCTTCCCCTCCGGCTGAACGCCGTTCCCCTCCGCGGGGTCAACGAGAAGGAACTGACCGGCCTGGCCGCCCTCGCCCGGGATCTGCCGGTCGACGTCCGCTTTATCGAGCTGATGCCCGTGGGCTGCGGCGCCTCACAGGCCGGGATCCCCGTTGCCGAGGTCCGCAAAATGCTGGAAGCTGCCTTCGGCCCCCTGCAGCCGGACGAAGCGCCCCACGGCCAGGGCCCCGCGTCGTATGGAAAGCCCGCCGGCTTCAAAGGCAGCATCGGCCTCATCGCTGCGGTCAGCGATGCCTTCTGCGGTCGGTGCAACCGGGTCCGCCTCACACCGGAGGGCCGGCTGAAGCTCTGCCTGAACCGCTCCGCCGGGATGGACCTGCGGCAAATGACGCGCGCCGGATGCACCGACGAAGAACTGACCGAAACCATCCGCCGGGAGATTCTCCAAAAACCTCCGCGCCACGGCTTCGGCGAAAATATCCCGGACCGGGATGCACGAAAAATGAATCAAATCGGCGGGTGAAGGAAGCGTCAGCACAGTGTGCTGTTCGTCGAAGACGAAAGCGACCTGAGCCCGTTAGCGTGAAACAAGCGCAGCCGCCGCTCCAAGGTGGCTGTGCGCCGATTGAACGAACGGAGGTTAAAGAAATGTCCTACAAAGTTGCCGTCATCACCCTCAGCGACAGCGGCGCCAGTGGTAAGCGCGCCGACGCGTCCGGCCCGCTGATCGAAGAAATGCTCTCCCCCGAAGATTTCACCGTCGTCGGCCGCCATCTGCTTCCGGACGATCCGGAAGCGCTCTCCGCCCTCCTGCGGGATCTTTGCGACGCCGGCAAAGCGGATCTGATCCTCACCACCGGCGGCACCGGCCTTTCCCCCCGGGACCATACCCCGGAGGCCACCCTGGCCGTGATCGAGCGCAATGTCCCCGGCATTTCCGAGGTCATGCGCGCTGCCTCCATGAAGATCACGCCCCGGGCCATGCTTTCCCGGGGCGTCAGCGGCATCCGCGGCCGCACGCTTATCATCAACCTGCCCGGCAGCCCGAAGGCCGTCCGGGAAAACCTGGAAGTCATTCTGCCGACCCTGCCCCATGCCCTCGCCATCCTCACGGATTGGGAGCACAACTGTGCCCGTTAGGGGGTGCCGATCAGGTCCTTGATCACTTCTCCCGCCAGAATCAGCCCCGCAACCGAGGGCACAAACGACGTGGATCCGGGGATGTCCCGCCGCGTCGTGTTTTTTTGCCCGTCCGAAGGGTCCGCACCGTCCGAAGCCGCTTCCACCGGCCGCATCGGCAGCTCCGTGGAATAAACCACCTTCAGGTGCCGGATCCCCCGCTTCCGGCATTCCATCCGCATTACCCGCGCCAGCGGGCACACAGAGGTTTTGCTGATGTCCGCCACCCGGAAAGCCGTCGGGTCCGTCTTGTTCCCCGCGCCCATGGCGCTGATAATCCTCGTCCCTGCTGCCTGCGCCGCTTCCGCCAGCGCCAGCTTTCCGGCCACCGTGTCAATCGCGTCCACGACGTAGTCGTATTGTGAAAAGTCAAAGTTATCCTTTGTTTCCGGCAGAAAGAACGTCCGGTGCGTCACAACCCGGCAGTCCGGGTTGATATCCCGCACCCGTTCTGCCGCAACATCGACCTTGTATTGACCAACCGTGCTGCGCGTGGCGTGTAGCTGGCGGTTCAGGTTGCTCAGGCACACCCGGTCGCTGTCGATCAGGTCCAGCGCGCCGATGCCGCCCCGGGCCAGCGCTTCCACCGCGTACCCGCCGACCCCGCCGATGCCGAACACGGCCACCCGGCTCCGCCGCAGCTTCTCCATGTCCTCCGCTCCGAAGAGCATCCGCGTTCTGGAAAAGGCATCCGGCCGGTCCATTGCTTCCGCCATACACGCTCAGCCCCTTCCGAAGATCTTCTCTTCAAATTCCCGTGCAGCCAGGGGGCGTGAGAAGTAATAGCCCTGCACGATGTCGCATCCCGCGTTCTTCAGCAGCCGCAGCTGGTTTTCCGTCTCCACGCCTTCCGCCACCACCGGTACCTTCAGATACCGGGCGATGTCGATGATCAGTTCCACCAGCCGGAAGTCCTTCGCGTTCCGCTCGATGTTCCGGATGAAGGCGATGTCCATTTTCAGCACGTCCACCGGCAGCGAGGAAAGCATGTTCAGCGAGGAATAGCCGCTGCCGAAGTCGTCCATTTCGATCTCGTAGCCCTTCCCCCGCAGCTTCTCGATCACCCGGACCACCTGGCTCGCGTTCTCCGTGTAGGCCGATTCGGTCACCTCCAGCTTCAGGTCCCGGCTTTCCAGGCCGTTTTTCCGCAAAATCCGGCCAAGCTTCGCAATCAGGTCCGGATCAAACACGTCCACCCGCGAAAGGTTCACCGAAACCGGCATCCGGATGCCCAGGCGGTCGCGCCAGTCAGCGATCTGCCGCGCCGAAGCCTCCCATACGAAGTTGTCCAGCATGCTGATTTGCCCGTTCTTTTCAAACAGGCCGATAAAGTCCTCCGGCGAGATCAGGCCCAGCTCCGGATGGTTCCACCGCACCAGCGCTTCCGCGCTGTTCAGCATGGGCCGGTCCCCCCGAATATCGTATTTGGGCTGGTAATACACCTCGAGTTCGTGGTTCTCCAGCGCGTAGGGCAGGTCGTTCAGCAGCCGCTGATCCCGCTCCTCCCGCTGCTCCATGGCGTCGTCGTAAACATAAGGTCTGTTCCTGGATTCTCCCCGCGCCAGGTTGCAGGCCGTCCGCGCCTTGTCGAACTGGCTTTCCGGCTCAATGCCCGCCTGCCAGGGCTTCACGCCCATGCGCAGGTGAATCCCTGCCTTTTTGAAGGCTTCATCCATCTTCGCCTGCAGCCGCTCCAGCAGCGCCTGCCAATCACCGCCCTCCGGGCAGTAGATGTTGAATCGGTCGGCGTGGGAGCGGCTCGCGATGCCGCCCGTTTCCTCCGCATATCGGCCGATTTCTTTGCCCAGCTCCCGCAGCACGCCGTCGCCGGTGTCACGGCCGTGCAGCGCGTTCACGGAATGGAATCGGTCGATGTTCAAGGCCACCGCGTCCATGTGCTTTTCCGGATGTTCGCGATTCAGCTTCCCGGTATAAATCAGGAAGAAGTTCCAGTTGTACAGGCCCGTCAGCGGATCCCGCTCCGCCTGTGAAATGATCTGCTGCCCCTCCTCCATCCGGGCGGAAGTGCGCAGGTTCCAAAGGATCAGCACCAGGATGACGATCACGACCAGCGCGCCCACGGCCAGGATGGAAAGCCAGTGCTCCCGCAGCAGGTCCGCAACGGTCACGTTTTTCGGCTGGAAGGCATATCTTGTCAGCGAGGTGTTGATGTCCGATTCCGGATATAGCCTCGTCACCTTGTTCAGAATGGAATAGAGACTGTCGTCCTCCCGGCGCACGGCGAAGGCGGCGTTCATCACCCCGTCCGTCGTCAGCGGGGAAAGCTTGTATTTCACCAACGCGTCCCCGATGCTGCCGATCCGGTAATTGCTCGCCAGGCCGCAGTCGGCTTCCCCGGAAGCCACCGCCTGAAAGGCCGCGTCCCCGTCCTCATAATAGGCGATTTTCCACTTGGGGAAATAGTCCTTCACAAAAGCGTCGTAGCTCGGATTTCCGCCGACGAGGGCGACCGTCCGCTCCTCGTCCCGCGAAATGCCCCGGGTGTCGTTGGTCCGCACCGTTGCGAATATTTCGCTCACAACCAGCGGATCCGTCGTCGCGATCCCCAGCTGTTCCCCGTCGTATGCGCTCAGGCTCAGGGGGAACAGACAGTCGATCTCCCCGTTTTTCAGCGCCGCGATCGCTTCGTCGCTGGTCTTAAACCCCCGCGTTTCAAACTGCAGCTGCGCGTTTTTCTCGCAATTCTCCGCATATTTCAGATAGTCCGCCAGAGCGCCGGTCAGCGTCGTTCCGTCCTCCCCCGTTCCGCAGAAGGGCAGGAAGTTATCCCGGTAGCCGACCCGGATCGCCCCGTGTTCGTCGATCCATTTCTTTTCCTCCGGCGTCACGAAGCTGCTCACCGATCCGCTCCGGTTGAACCGTTCCGCCAGCTGCTGGTTGAAGTCCCGGTTGTCCCCCAGCAGGCGGTTCATCGCCGTGTCCAGGTCCTTCTTCAGGTCCGGCCGGTTTTTGTTGATGCCGAAGAAGGATTCCGCCCGCCCGATCTTCCATACCGGAACGATATCGGCGGTGTTGGCATAGGTATCCAGCGTCACCAGCGCGTCAAACTCGCCCGCCGCCAGTTTTTCCAGCAGCACCGGCGTCTTCTCCGCCGTTCCGACGATCTCCGCCTCCACCCCGTGCTCCCCGCACCATTCGGTGAAGAGCCGCTCCTGGATGCTGTTCCTGTTGACGCAGACCTTTTTGCCGTTCAGCGTGGAAAAATCGTCCGGCAGAATCTCCCGGTTGTCCGGTGATATAAAAACATGATACCCTTCCGATCCCATCGGTTCGGCGGAATACAGGATCTTCTCCGCCCGTTCCGGGGTATAGGAAACGTCGGTCAGCAGGTCCAGTTCGCCGGCCATCAGCATCTCCAGCAGCTCCGACCAGCTGCCCTCGATATATTCATAGGTCCACCCGGTGTAGATCGCAACCCGCTGCTGATACACGTACCCGTATCCGCTCTTCCGCCCGAAGGAATCCGTGTTGTGGAAGGCAGACTCGTACCACCCGACCCGCACGACCTTTGGCTCTTTCTCCTTTGCCGCCGCGCTTCCCGCCAGGCCCACGCCCAGCAGAAGCAATATGCAAAGCAGAAGCGAAATGATTCTTTTCAAGTTCATCCCCCTGTTCAACCGTCACATGGGAAACCTTTTCGCCATTTTACCACGAATTTACGGAAAGCGACAGCCCGGCCAGGTCGGAAAACCGCTGCCGGATGATCCGCAGTTCTTCAAAAGGATCCCCCGCAAAGCTGTCCTGGTCAATGATCTGGGGCAGTCCGTGAGCCCGGGCAAAGGCGAAGCAGTCTCCCAGGGCCAGCACGCCTTCCCCGACAACCGCCGGGTTCCCCGCGCCGTCAAAGTCCTTGAAGTGCACCGAGCGCACCCGGTCCCGGTTGCACTGCAGGAACGCGAAGGGATCCTCCCCGCCCTGCATCACCCAGCCCACGTCCACCTGCAGCCCGACGCGCCCCTGGCAAAGGTCCAGCATGTGTTCGCAAAGGGTTTTCCCCTTCGCCCGGGCGGCAATGTCCGCCGCCTCGTTGTGGATCAGCAGCTCCGCCCCCGCTTCCCGCAGCGCGTCCGCCAGCGTCATCCAGCTCATCGCGGTCTCCTGCAGCAGCAGGTCGTCCGCCTTCTCCGGCACCTTCACCACATACGCCCGTATCCCCCGTTTCTCCGCCAGTGCGCAAAGGGTTCCGGCGTGGGCGTGCAGCGTTTTTCCGAAGATGTGCACCGATTCGACCGCCAGCCCCGCAGCCGCAATTTTCTCCATGTATGCATCAAATGAATCCGCCGGCCAAATTACTTTTTCAAAGCCTCCCAGATCCTCCAGGGCCAGGCAGGGCTCCGCGTGGGTATAGCCCATCGCCCGAACCCGCCCAAAAACTTCCTCCGCCGGCAGCTCCGTCCCGGCCAGCAGCCCGAACAGCTGTACGCCCAAATCCATTGTTATGCCCCCAATCTTCCATTGATCCATGCGTCATGAAACGCTATCATCCGCCGGTCAGCGCGGGTCTTATTCAATCTTTACTCCATCAAAGAAGCTTCCGCGTCGCCCCGCATGGCCCTGCCGAACATGCCGCTGAAATACCCCGGCCGCAGGCCCTTCATCTCGCACCGGGACTGAACTTCGTACACCCCGCCGGTCTCCGCCGCGATCTCCATCCCCTGCAGAATCTCCTGGCAGTGCAGCCCGTATTCCCCGCTCAGGCGGGCCCGGGGTCTCCCCTTGCGCAGCGCCCAGGCCAGTTCCGCCGCGCCGATGCCGCGGTGGCCGTAATGGTCGAAGGCCGTCGGCGCGCCCAGATAGTTCTTTCCGTCGAACCCGTGGGTGAAGGGCATCTGCACCGGCGCGTTCTCCGGCAGAATCAGCGTAATCGGGTCGGCAAATTTGTCCGGATCGCCGATCTTCAGGATCCCCCGAGTGCCGTAGATCGTAAAGGCGTGCTGGGTCTCTCCGATGGTGTTGCCGTCCATGTGAACGGTGCAAACCGCGCCGTTTTCCATCCTCAGGCTCGCGCCCACGGTGTTCATCCCCGGAATCTGCCAGGGCTCCTTTCCCGCGTTCAGGAAAGCCATCTGCGGCTCGTGCACCGGGGCGGGATTTCCGAAGGCGGCAATGTGGGTCACCGACCCCAGCAGCGCCACCAGCGCGCCCACGTAGTAAACCCCCACGTCAAAGGGCAGCGACCCGCCTTCCCCCTGCAGGAAGGTGAAAACCTCGGAGTTCAGCGCCTGGTTCCTGTTCACCGCCATCTGCACCGAGGTCACTTCGCCGATCATCCCCGTGTCGATCAGATACCGGGCCGTCTGGATCCCCGCGCCCAGCACCGTGTCCGGCGCCACGCCCAGGTAGAGTCCCTTTTCATTCGCCAGCGCCACCAGCTCCCGGGATTTTTCCAGGTCCGTGGTGAATACTTTCTCGGTGTAAACGTGCTTCCCCGCCAGCAGCATTTTTTTGATGATGTCGTAGTGGGCAAAGGCCGGCGTCAGGTTCACGATCAGCTCGATCTCCGGGTCGGCGGCCGCCTCGTCGATGGTCATCGCCCTCGCGATGCCGAATTCCCTGGCCCGGGCCTCGGCGGCCTCCCGCCTCCTGTTGCATACGGCGCAGAGGTCGATCACGGAAAACATCTGCGAAAGGTTCCGGATATAAATGCTGCTGATCATCCCGCAGCCGACAACGGCCGTTTTGACTTTCGTTGGTTGCATCTTTTTTCTCCTTCTCGGCGCCGGTTCCCCGTGTGCCCGTTTATTTGCTGTTTTGCTCTGAAAACAATTTTAACAGAAAACGTCCCGTCGGGCAACCCATACCCCGCTTTCAATCGGCAGCCTTTCATGCTATAATCCCATAAAACGCTTCACCCGGCATCCGCCGGCAAATACCAATGCTGGGAGAGTAAATCAATGCGAAGAAACCCGAACGGTCCCCGAAACGCCGTCGGACCCCGAAATCCCAAAGGTCCCCGAAACCACGGCAGTCCCCGAAACCCCAATGGGTCCCGAAACCCCCGCAAACCGCAGGAGCTGTATTCCGTCTCTATGATCCAGTCGGCCTATGGCATCGGCCGCTCCGTCATCGAGCGCTGCTTTCCGCCGCCGGCGGTTTCCCATCCGTCCCGCAAGGGCGGCAAAATCGTCCGTCTCTGGACCCGCTCCCAGGTGGAGCAGGGCCTTTCCCATCCCCAGGTCGTCGCCGCCCTCGAGCGCAGCGAGAAAAAGTCCGCCCAGCAGCTCGCCGAGCAGCTCCAGATCCGGGAGTATCTTCTCACCTTTGATATCGAGAAGCTCCGCCTCCGGGCCATGGAAATGTCCCGGCGCTTTGTGCTGCATATCGGCCCCACCAACAGCGGCAAAACCTATCAGTCCATCCAGGCCCTGGAGCATGCCGAAAGCGGCGTCTATCTCGGCCCCCTGCGCCTCCTGGCTCTGGAAATGTATGACACCCTGAACCGGGACGGCACCCCCTGCAACCTGCTCACCGGCGAGGAGTCCCTCCGCGAGGAATCCGTCCGCCACACAGCCTCCACCATCGAGCTCGCCAACTACTCCGCCCATTACGCCGTCGCCGTCATCGACGAGGCCCAAATGATCACCGATCCTTTCCGGGGTGACCGGTGGTTCCGTGCCATTTACTGCCTCGATGCCGATGAAATCCATATCTGCCTGGCCCCGGAGGCCCGAAGCCTCATCATCGGCATCCTCGAAAGTTTCAACGCACCCTATACCGCCGTGGAGCATGAGCGCCTGGCGCCGCTCTCCTATGCCGGCGTTTTCCGCAATATCACCGACGCCCAGCCCGGCGACGCCCTCATCGTCTTTTCGAGAAGGGCTGTCCTGGCCGTCTCCGCCGAGCTGGAGCAGAACAATATCCACGCCAGCGTGATTTACGGCGCCCTGCCCCCCGTCTCCCGCCGGGAGGAAGTCCGCCGCTTCGCCCATGGGGAAACCTCCGTCGTCGTGGCCACCGACGCCATCGGCATGGGCATTTCCCTGCCCATCCGCCGCATCATTTTCTGCGAAACCTCCAAGTTCGACGGTCGGGACCGTCGCGGCCTCCTCTCCGGCGAAATCAAGCAGATCGCCGGCCGGGCCGGCAGGTTCGGCATCTACCCGGAAGGCTTTGTCCTCACCATGGCCGAGGAATGGCGCATCCTCGACGGCATCACCTGCGAGGAGAAGCAGAAGAAAAAGCTCACCATTCCCTTCCCGGAGGAAACCCTCGCCTCGCCCTGGCCCCTGGATAAACTGATGCTCGAGTGGAACCGCCTGCCGAAAAGCGATATCTTTGTCCGGGCGGATATGTCGGATCCCTTCTTTCTCTATACTCATTTGAAGCCCTATGCCAAATCCGCGGACCGCAAGCTGCTCTTCCGCCTCATCACCTGCCCCGTGGATGTCAAGGATGAAGGCCTCGTTTTCTACTGGCTGTCCTGCTGCCGCTGCATTCTGGCCAACAAACCCCTCCCGGAGCCGCCCTCCGGAACGGGCACCCTCGAGGAATGCGAAACCCGCTACCGCGAGCTGGATATCCGCCATCAGCTTCTCCGCCAGATCGGCATCGAGGAGGACCGCATGGACGAGAAACTGGAGCTCTGCCGGGCCATCAATAAGTTCCTCAAGGAAAACAAGGATGAATACCTGCGCCGCTGCCGCCAGTGCGGCCGCAAGCTCCCCGCCACCCATCCCTACGGCGTCTGCGACCGCTGCTTCCGCGAGTCGTCGGATCTCGCCTCCGTCTACCGGAGCCGCGGCCATTCCCGCCGCTAAACCGGCCCACCCGCCGGGCAGCAACTGTAACCCCGCCCCCCGGGCAGCACTCGGGCAGTTCCACCCCCTTAGACTAAATCGAAGAAAAGGAAGTCACCATGAATATCTACGTTGATTTTGACGATTGTCTCTGTGAATCCGCAAGGTATTATGTCCGGCTCGCGGCGGAAATGTTCAATTCCCGCGTCACCTACGAGGAATTCCGGTTCTTTGATATGGCGAAAACCTTCAGCCTCAATGAGGAGCAGTTCGACCGGTTCATGATCCGCGGCCATGCGCCGGAGGTGCTCCTTTCCCTGGAGGAAACCCCCGGCGCCTCCTCCGTGATCAACGAATGGCTCGCCGACAGCCATCAGGTGTCCGTCATCACCGGCCGCCCCCTCGTCGCCTGGGAGGCCTCCCGCGCCTGGCTCGACGCCCACGGTCTGCAGCAGGTTCCCCTCTTCTGCTTCGACAAATACGGCCGCGACAACTTCATCAAAAACAGCGATTTCAGCCTCAGCCTGGAGGATTACCGCAAAATGAAGTTCGATTTCGCCGTGGAGGATTCCCCAAAGGCCTTCCCGTTTTTCAGCCATCTGCCGTCTCTCCGCGTCTGCGTGTTCGACCGGCCCTGGAACCGGGATTGTGTTTTCCCGAATGAAAACTACGCAAGATGCCGCAGCTGGCAGGAGATCCGAAGCCGGTTTTCCGCCCTTCTCCGCGATGCCGGCGCCTGCTGACAGGATTTCCCAACCCCGATGCCGAATTAGTTATGATGCGGTTTTTTCCCGGCCGCCCTGTCCGCCCGGAAAGAGCCCCATTCAACCCGTAAATCAACGAAAGGAAGAAGAAACCCATGGGATACTTTGAGGATCACCTCCTTCCCTCCGAAAGGGAGGCCATACCCTATATTCCGGTCATCACGGAATACCTGAATTTTATCACCGAAAAATACGGCGATCAGATCGCCCTCTCCGATCCGGATCAGGCCGTCCGCTACAGCGAGCTGGCGGACCGGGTGGCCCGCCGCCGCCAGGTGCTTCGCGCTTTGAATCTGCCGCCTCATGGCAATATCGGCCTTTTCGATGTCAACAGCATCGCCGAAGTGGAATGGTTCCTGGCCGTCACGACGGCCGGCTACGCAGCGGTCATGCTCCCCGCCTCCCTCAGCCCGGAAGTGCTGAAAAACGCTTCGTATCATTATGATTTAATCGCCGTGGTCACAGGCAGCTCCCTGGCGGAAAAGGCCCAGGGCCTTCCCGTCCCGGTCCTTTCCATGGACGATATGGCGGACACCCCGGCCGATCCGGTCCCGGCAGCCCCGACGGACCGGGCGGCGATCTTCTTTACCGGCGGAACCACCGGAACCCCCAAGGGCGTCGTCCTCAGCCATCGGGCCATCCTCCGCGGCTCCCATAACGGCACCTTCCGTCCGGGCACCATGTTCGGCCAGACGTCGGTGGCGGTCCTGCCGCTCACCCATGTCTTCGGCACCATCTTCGGTGTGCTCGCCGGCCTCTATTCCGGTTCCCATGTGGCAGTCTGCGGCAATATGCGCAATCTCTTCAAGGAAATGGCCCGCGTCCGGCCGACGACCATGGTCGCCGTTCCCGGCATGGCGGAAATGATGCTCAGCATCGCCCGCTCCCGCGGACCGGAAGCCCTGGGCGGCCGCCTGAACCTGGTCATCTGTGGCGCCGCGCCGGTGCCGCCGCGGCTGCATGCCGGCTTTATGGAATACGGCGTGGATGTCAAGGGCGGCTACGGCATGACCGAAACCGCGAACCTCGTCAGCGCCAACTACGACATGGACGAATATCCCACTTCGGTGGGTCAGCAGTATCCCTGTCAGGAATCCAGAATCGTGGACGGCGAACTGCAGGTCCGGGGCGATATGCTCTTCGACGAATACTGGAAGGACGAGGCAACCACAAAGGCCGCCTTCGACGGCGACTGGCTGAAAACGGGTGACCTGGCCCGCATCGACGAAAAGGGATACATCTATATCACCGGCCGCATCAAGAACCTGATTCTCCTGCCCAACGGCGAGAATGTCTCCCCCGAGGAAGTGGAAGAGAATTTCTCCCGCTGCCCGCTTGTCCAGGAGTGCCTGGTGTCCGAAACGGAAATCGCCGGCAATCCCGCCATCCTGCTGGAGGTGTTCCCCGTTCCCGATCAGGATGCGCAGCAGGTCCTCGCGGAACTCAGGAAAATCTCCGCAACCCTCCCCGGAACCATGCAGCCCGCCCGCATCGAACTGCGGGATCAGCCCTTTGAAAAAAGCCCCAGCATGAAAATTATACGAAAGAAATGAGATGGTTGTGATGAAAGAGAAACTGATGGAGCTGCTGCTGCGCGTGAACCCGTCGATTGATCCGGAAAGCGTCACAATGGAAAGCGATATCCAGGCAGATCTGGGCCTGCAGTCCTTCGAACTGGTACTCCTGCTCATGGACATCGAAGACACCTTCCATGTAACCATCGGGGAAAATGCGAATTTCCGCCGCGTCGCGGATGTCTGCGCCTATCTGAGCAGCCAGGGCATCCCGGACTGAGTATTGAATTCCCCCATATGCGTCCTTTTTTACCGGGCGGCTGATTCGGATTTTGATTCCGGACCGGCTGCCCGTTTTCAATCCCCGGGTCCTCCGCCGTTTACTTCAGATTAACTATGGACAGTTTTATTTCGCCCTGATACAATAACTTGTTTATAGAGCATCATAGCGTACAATAGAAATGATGTTTTTGAAGGAGGTCATTGATCGATGAGAAGACTGCTTTCCCTTGTTCTTGCCCTCACCCTGCTTCTGGGCTGCGCGTCGGCTGAAACAGCGGAGCCTCGGAATGAGGATGCGCAGATCACGTCCAAAAATCTGCCGTTATACTACCAGAAAGCGGACAGGATCTGGCGGGAAGACTTCCCCGTTTATTTCCTGGACGGCGTGGAAGATCTGCCCTTGATCAACCTGGCCGACTGGGCGGACTTCATGGTTTACCTCTATAACGAATCTGATAACAACGGTGAAAATGTCTACAGCCTGACCTGCGAAGTCAACGAAGAGGAAAAATGGGTGAAACTGACCCGGGAAACCGGCAGCTCCGCCGTATTTGACTTCAGCCAGGGAAGCATAGCTTTCGATGATTATATTGCTTTCCTCACCCCGCAGAATTGCTCATACATGGAAGTATCCGGCATCCCGAAGACGAAGAACGGTGAGCCTTTCCTGATTCAATACACCAGGAGCCGGATTCTCTATGGCGAAGTGACGGCCGTGAATCTGAAGGAATATGAGATTCCCATGGCGGCCCAGGACGGAAAGTACCTGCTTCCCCTGCAGACCCTTTCCGCGTTCACGATTGCTGATCTCGGTCAGTCCGTATACTATAACGGGCTGGGTCTCTTTGCGAGTCCTATCCAATCGATGACCAGTCCCACCAACGCTTTCCAGACCATCCTGTTCATGTACGGACTGCTGACCGATGAGCTGATTCAAAAGGCCCGGGCTGCCTCGTCAGACATGGATGAGCAGTTCAATTTCCTGCTGGAGGAAGTCAGCAAAGCCTCCGAAATGGGAAAGGCGCTGGTTGACCAGTACAGAACAGAAGCGGAAACAAGCATCTATAATCTGTACAGATCTGCCACTCCGGCTCCGCGCAGCGAGGCCCTGATCAAGTTCGGCTTCAGCGAGCTGGCCCTTGAAATGAACTGCTTCTACGGTTTGAAGAGCGCTCATAACATTGATAATTTCATCACATTCTTCCTCCAGAATGAAATTGGCGCCAACCTCGTTGATCCCGATGCAGCCAAAGCGGATCAGGCCATTGCGGATCTGACCAGCTTCTGGCTTGACGACGGTCATTCCGCGTATCTGTCCGCTTCCTACCTGTCAGATAGCGGAGCTGCGAATAAATTGGGCTTCGGCAACGCTGCCCGCGGCAGCGCGGGATCCATGCTGTCGGCTTTCCGGGCGCAGTATCCCGAAGCCTCCCGGCCTTATTATGAGGTGGGCGATACCGCCTATGTGACCCTTGATTCCTTCGCCGTTACCGCGGATGACGATGGTGTGGCAGACTACTACGCCCTTGCGAAGGAAGGCAACCTGCCGAATGATACCATCGGCCTGATCTGCAATGCGCACAAGCAGATCACCCGGGAAAACAGCCCCATCAAAAACGTGGTGCTGGATCTGAGCTGCAACGGCGGCGGCATGGCGCCTGCGGCGTTCTATACGCTGGGATGGTTCCTGGGAGATGCAAACTATTCCTATCTGAACACCTTTACCGGTGCCCAGGCTGTCCAGTACTTCAATGTCGACGTCAACCTGGACCATCAGTTTGATGAAAATGATACGCTGGCTGGACGGGGACTGAAGCTGTATTGTCTCATCTCTCCCCAGTCCTTCTCCTGCGGTAACCTGGTGCCCTGGGTCTTTAAGGAGAATGGCTCCGTAACCCTTCTGGGCAGAACCTCCGGCGGCGGAAGCTGCGTGGTCGGCTTTGACACCACCGCGTGGGGGACCTCTTTCCGCTACTCCAGCGCCAAGCGGCTGTCCTTCGTGAAGAACGGCTCCTTCTATGATGTGGACCAGGGGGTCGAGCCGGATTACTTCATCAACGACTATGCGAATTTCTACAACCGGGAAGCTCTGACAGAGTTTATCAACGGGCT
>CACWXP010000006.1 GCA_902764875.1 uncultured Eubacteriales bacterium | reverse complement strand
TGCTCTATCCTCCCTGCCGGTAAAGCAACTTCATTATACGGGAATGCCCAGCTGATGGTAAAGTCCTAAAACTCATTTTGTCCTTGACACGGGGTACACATTAATTCTTCTCTTCACATGGGCTTTGAAACCGCGGAAGGCTGACAGCATAACAATTTGGAAATACTCCGGCGCCCATGTGCAGACCCTGTCTGTTTCGGGCGCTGTTTTTTCTTCCACACGCTGAAAAAATATGATAAAATAATGTATATCAGGCGCAAAGAGCAGAAACGGAAGTGATCAGTTTCAGATGAAACAGAAGGATTCTCTCCGGGAATTTACCCGTCAGGCAAAAATTCATGTCTATACAAGGCCGGTCGATCCGGACTGCTACCCTGCCGGCCTCGCGAACAGCGTTCATTTATCCTGCATGGCAGAAAACGCACAGCCTGTACCTTTCAACAAAAACTACGGAATTCTGTTTGCGGAAGGCCGGATTGCCCCGGATAACACCATTGTCCCCCTGGGCGTCCGGAATCCCGGTATTTTCCGGCTGCCGGATGGTAAAATCGGAATCTGCGGCGAACGAGTTCTCGAAAACGGAGAAACCGATCCATCCGGCTCCGGAAAACTGCTCCTTTGGGCAACGCGAGACCTGATTCACTTTGAATCAGCCGGAATGGTTAACAGGGAATCCGTCACTTCCGGAGGCATATCCGATACCCTTTCTGTTGACGCTGCACTCGCTGAGAAAGCCCTTCGTTACTGGGCACCCATCATTTATACCGGAATCTCTGTTCCGGAAACAGTTCACGCCCGGTCCCCGCTGGATCTGGAAACAATTCAGGCGTATCTCACATATAGCGACGGATCCGCCAGAAGAAAGAAAGTTCGCTGGGCTGCGGAATCCATACCTTTTGACAAGCCCGGCATATATACGGTTAAGGGAACAGTGCGCCAGCAGCATTTCCGTTTCCCGTTGGCCAAAGGGTATGGAGATCCTGTAATCTTCCCCTGGGAAGGCAAATGGTATTACATCTCCACCAACGACAACCTGAACGATATCGGCCTGTACCTGCGGGAAGCGGATACTGTTCATGATCTGTTTGCTAAAGGCGTTCAGGAGCACCTGATTCTTCCCTTCAGTCCGGAACGCGGGTTTGAGCAAACCTTCTGGGCCCCTGAATTTCATGTAATCGGTGGAGAACTGTATATTCTGTTTGCAGTCAGCGGCCATACCTGGGGGCCTCAGTGTCATATGATGAAGAGAAAGAGAACCGGGAAGATGACGGATGAGGACGGATGGGAGAATCCCATCCGTGTTGTCAGAAAAGATGGTACGCCTCTTGCAGAAGGCCCCATTACCCTTGATATGACCTTTATCCGGGCAAAAAGCGGTTCGTATGTCATCTGGTCTTACCGGGAGCACATCGGAACGCCTCTGGATTCAGGATCCATGCTGTATATCGCCTCCATTGACGAGCGGGAACCCTGGCATCTCACAAGCGCTCCCGTGCTGCTGACCCGTCCTTTATATGGATGGGAGAACGTGGAAGGAACGATCAACAACGAAGGCCCCTATGCCTTCGAAAAGAGCGGAATGGTCTATGTGACCTATTCCGGTGGATCCGCCAACCGCTACACTTACGCACTTGGGCTGCTGACCGCTGATACTGATAGCAATCTGCTGGATCCGCGCTCCTGGACAAAGAGTATAACACCGGTTCTGACTTTTTACTCAGTGGATGGAGAGTATGGCCCCGGGCACAATTCTTTCTTCACCAATGAGGAAGACGAACTCATGATTGCCTACCACGGAGAAACGGATCTCCGGGAAACGCTCCGCTGCAACGGGATCCGGAGAGTCCATTTCCGGAAGGATGGGACTCCTTTCTTCGGGATGTCCGTCTGTGAGGATCTTATCGAAGAAACCGTAACCACAACCGTAATCGTCGAAGGATCCCCCAACAAATAAACCAGGAGGAAGAAAAAATGGAAAACACTGCATATGCATTCATCGGCTGGTCCGGGCAGGAAATCTCACG
Source organism: uncultured Eubacteriales bacterium (assembly GCA_902764875.1). Taxonomy (GTDB): domain Bacteria; phylum Bacillota; class Clostridia; order Christensenellales; family Aristaeellaceae; genus Aristaeella. The sequence goes on along the minus strand of CACWXP010000006.1, from coordinate 132,393 downwards.
CTTTGAAATCCCGTGGGCATCGGATCTGCCACCGTATGACGCTGTTCATCTGGAGGGCCCGGCAGTTGAAGGGGATAAAAATACATATCTGAGGAATACCCGCGGTTCCGCCCCGGGCAATGTGACCGGACTGGCGCTGGAAGACGGAATCCTCAGGATCGAAACTGTCCCTGTCACTGTCCGTTCCGGCTTTTCGCTGGTCATCGGTCCAAAGAAGTATGAGCTTACGGACTTTCTGATCCGCACACGCACCGCTGACGATAAATTCCAGCGCATAGAAGAAGGCAACGTCCTGTACCGCCTTTATATGCCGGAGGCAAACGGCCCCCGTCCCATGATTCTCTTCCTCCACGGCGGCGGAAACGGCGGCTTCGAAGGCGAACGAGACAACAACAAGCACATTATGGCCGACTTTGGCCCGGTCAATTTCGCCGAAAACTATCCGGATCTCTGCGTTATGGCGCCGATGGCCGTGGAAGCTCGCCGCGACAGGAGAAATTTCAATCCGAACATCCCCTTTGCCAAAAGCGATTCCATGAATGTGCCCGGTTATGGCTGGTGCCGTGAGTATCTCGGCCAGGTCTGCGACATCATCCGCCGGATGATCCGGGAAGGCAAGGTGGATGAAAACCGTGTTTATGTGACAGGTATGTCCATGGGTGGGGCCGGAACCATCCGAGCCATGTCTGTCGCCTCCGACTTATTTGCCGCCTGCCTTCCTGTCTGTCCCTCCATGTCGCCGGAAACCTTTTCCATCCTGAAGTCCATCCGCCGTCCGGTCTGGGTCACCTCCGCCTATATTGATCATACCCTTTACCGGCATTAATATCTCGTGGACGCAGTTATGAGCCTCCGCGACAACGGAAACAGCAACGCTAACCTGACGCTTTTCTCTCCGGAGGATCTTCAGAAATATGATGTGGCCATCACCCCGGATCTTCCCTTTCAGCGTCTGTTCAGCGAAAACCACGCCAGCTGGATCCCGACTTACAATAATGAATACGGCATCATGTCCTGGCTGTTGAACCAGACGAAAGAAGGCTGATTGAGGTTTCAAAATATGGATATCAGACTTACAGGCCGGAAAAAGGAAGGTCCCGGTGAATACATTCTCCTTCCCGTAAATTAGTTTTCCACGGAGCCCCTGATATATGCTGATTCAGCGGCAAAAAAGCAATCCGGAAGCTGTAATAATCAACGCAAATCACAGCTGCCAGATTTATCATCCGTGATTTATTTAGTCAGCTTTCTCGAATTCAGTCATACCATATGCAAATAGTCGTTTCAGGTCCGTCCAGGCCATATTGCGCCTCCGGCATCCCATCACCGCGGCAATCAGAGTAGTCCCATTCTCCTGATACGCCCCGACATAACAAAAACCTGCTGAGGACGTATACCCGCTTTTAATCCCTGCAGAATGAGGAATGTAATACTCGGATTCAGGATCAAAAATCTCCCATTTTGAGTTCAGAACCAATTCTTCACGCTTTTCAGTTGCGGGCAGGGTGTATTTCAGGCAGGTAACGATCTCACGGAATGGCTCCTGTGTCAACCCGTACCGTGCTGCTGTGACAAGATCCCTTGCCGTTGTATAATGCCCCTCCGCTGTATAACCGTGTGCATTAACAAAGTGTGAATTTTCCATTTCCAGGTTCCTGGCTGTCTGGTTCATCTTTTTCGCGAAAGCTTCTGTACTCCCCGAGCAAAGAACAGCCACAGCATTGGCCGCATCATTGCCTGAACGAATCATCATCGCATAGAGCAAATCCCGCATAGTCATAGTTTCGCCAGGAGAAACCGGAACAAGCGTGCTGTCCTTTGGTACATCAGCAGCGGCATCGGGAATTACTATTGTTTCATCCGGATTACATAAGGAAAGAGCTGTCAGAAGCGTTATGATTTTTGTGGTACTGGCTGGCTCGGCTGGCTCATCTGCCGCTTTTTCCAGCAGTACTTCTCCTGTTACCGCATTGATCAGACAAGCATTTCTTGCATAAAGATAAACATCTCTCAGTTCCCCCGGATGCGTGTCATCAAAATAAACAGGAGCTTCATATCCATATACGCTCAGGTCACTCATTAACAATGAATATTCCGCAAAGGAAAGTCTCCCATCTTTATTGACCTGATCAGGGACCCGCTCAGCCAGCCACTCTTCAAAAGCAATTACCGCTTTTTCCGTGTTTGCGCCATACTTCCCGTCAACACTATCCTGAAGCAGGTTTAGTTCTATCAGTTTTCGTTGTGCTTCCTTTACCCGGGAACCCCAGCTTCCTCTCAGCAATGTCTGTAACAGCTTGCTGTTTTCCTCCTGCATAATCAGATCAACAGTTTTTGTATCCGGGGATCCGGTTAACAACACATCATATCCTTTATCGGACAACAATGTCTGTGCCAGCAGAATCGCGGATGAAGTTTTCTCTCCTGGAATCCCATCTGCTTTTCCTATTTCGTATCCCAGAGAAAGCATTCGCTCCTGCAACATTTTTACATCTGTGTTTTCAGCATTCACAGGAAGAAAAAAGAGAGACAGACAGATAATCAGTATAACGCACAACAATCTTCTGATAAAAGAAACCATAACATTCGTCTCCTCTCTTCCACTACATCAATAAGCATACTACAATAATAACGTCCTACTGATGCTGATTCTTCCCGTTGGAACCTGTCGGACAGCCTTCTCTAATCATCAATTACTCTATCCAGCCTTTGAACCCACAGCACTCGCATCCCTCTCCCATGCAGCATCCGCATTTCACACGGTTTGAGTTTGAGTGACCCTCGAAAGAGACACGGGATCTTACCTGGGGAAGAGGTTGTGTACAGGAAGGTGCCTTATCAGAAAACAGATAAGCCTGAAGCTCCGGAGAGGCAATTCCGTCCTCTGCCATGCCGACCTGGCGCTGAAACAGAATGACCCGTTCCGCCGTTAATTCCGTATACGTATCTGTCAGCTGGGCGGCGCTTCGCAAATACCCCAGTTCCTTCATGCGCTTTTTCAGTGTCAGGATATCCTCACCTTTGTCTCCGTTTTCAGTACCCGGTATTCCAGCATGGATGGATCCGCTTCCCGGAGAAAGCTCAGAAACTCCATCATGCAGTAACCTTCCAGACCCTGATATATAACTCGGCACCAGGTTTCATCTTCTCCTGTAACAAGAACACAGGCACCATTCGGAATCTCAGTCAGCACCTGGCTCTTCCGGCTTTCAAAAATATTTCATCTGCTGTTTTGTTGTGTTCCGTTATCCGTGATTCATTTTACCGTGAATGGTAACGACTCTGCAGAATGCAGATTGCTGAAGTATAAGCTGAATCTTCCGTAAAAAAAGCAGAATGCAACCTGTGGTTGCGCAATTCTCTGAAACAGCGCCTGCGAGTTGGTGGAAAAGCTGTCTGCTCTATGTTAATCTATCCTTGTGGCGCGGAGCAAAGAACTGTCAGGGAAAGAAAATAAATGGGTCAAAGGAGAGAAACCATGAGTTTTGGCAAAAATCTTCAGTATCTGAGGCAGCTTAGTGCGAATATGACACAGGAAGCGCTGGCAGGGAAGCTGAACATTAGCCGCCAGACAGTCTCAAAGTGGGAAATGGACGCGGCGAATCCGGAAATGGACAAAGCGCTTGAAATCTGCAGAATATTTAACTGCTCACTGGACAATCTCTTCAGGGAAGAAATGGATAAGCGCAGCGATGCGTATTCCAATCTCCGTATGGAGGAAGTTGAAGGCTTCCGTTATGTGGAGTATACGGTCATCAGCCGTGATCCGGAAGCGGATGCCATCGGCAGGATGTACAAATGTGCGGAAGAGAACGGGATTGCGAATCCGAGAGTCATCGGATGGGATTTTCCGAGGCTGTCACAGGAACAGGTGAATGTGTTCAGTATGCACGGATATACAGCAGCTTTGATTCTGCCGAAGGGTGTTACGCCTGAAGGGTATGAAATAATGGAACAGCCTGCCCATCAGTATGCCGCGATCCATATTGACAGGCCGTTTGACAACCCCTTTGTAACGATACCGGGAGCCTATCACACATTGCAGGATTATATGAGAACAAACGGGTTGGGTCATACGGAAAATGAAGTCATTCCCTGCTTTGAAACAGACGGCGAGAGCATGGATGTCTATATCGCCTGCAGGTAAAGGGACAGGAGGACAGATTTGTGAATCTGCGATTCATGAAAGCCGGAACTTCAGATGCCCTGGTGCTGAACAGTATCTCCAAACAGGCTTTTGACAGTGATGCGGAGGTAGGAGCTGCTTCCCGGGGAGGCCCGCCCGGATATCAGTCTGTTTCTTTCCACGTCAAAATGGCCAGGATGAACCATTTGTTCAAACTGGCTGATGAAAACGGAGTGATCCTTGGCGGTGCGATTCTGTTCCGGCAGGGAGACACCCTGAACATCGGAAGGATATTCATCGATCCGCAGCACTTTCGGAAAGGGTACGGCATCATTATGATGCAGAAAATCGAAGCCCTGTTTCCGGATGTAAAGGTTTCTACGCTTGATACGCCCGCCTGGAATACCCGTACGAATGCCTTCTACAACAGGCTTGGATATTCGGAAGCGAAACGTGATTCTGATTTTGTTTACTATACAAAAAAGCGCTGGCAGTGTAATCAAAAGCTTTATCGTTCCATTAAGAATCTTGCAAGTTCAACGTTTCCGTCCTTTTCTGTACTGACAATCTGAAATCCGCATTTCTCCGTATAGAATCTGACGTTTTCACGCTTGTATAAGGGTGTTACCAAAGTCAAACGCTTCCAGTCATCATAATGGTTTTTCACAAATTGAACGGCCTGTGTACCGATTCCTTTTCCCTGATACTCCGGGATGACGCACAGGCATCCGATTTCATATTCCTGCGAACCGTTTGAATGGCACGATATACATCCGACAGGTTGATTGTCGCACAGGATGATGTGCTTCGGATATAAACGTATGGATTCTTCCATCATCTCGACCGTTTTTTCCATATCCCGGGCATGTACCGAATCGTTGATAATCGCTGAAAAAAGAAGCGTTATACAAATCAACCAGCAGCCCGGCATCCTCAACTGTCGCCATTCTGAAATCCAGGTATTCATCGCTTGATGCCATCTTCTGTCACTCCTCCCGAAGTGTGTCATAGAACGAATAATCAACTTCGCCGTGTATGTGATTCAGCGCGCCGCTGACCAATTCTTTGATCATCAGACATGAAACATGCGGAAGATGAATATTCGGTCCGGCTGTAATCTCATGATCGGCCGACGTAACAAATCCTCTCGGATTGTAATTCCTTGGATTTCCTTCAACCAGCACGGCTTTGTACCCAAGCTGAATTGCTTTTTCAAACCCATATTCGATCAATTCCTTGGAGATATGCTGCCGTTGGTACTCCGTACGGACTGCGACAGGCGTCAGGATCAGGAGTTCATCTTCATATTTTTCTTCGATATGGAATCTTGAAAACATGGCATAGCCGAGAATCAGATCATCCTCATTGACCATGATCAGTTCCAGCTCCGGCACATAATACTTCTTTGTCCGGATCTCCTCCACAAGGGCCCGCACCGTTTTTCCTTCTTCCGGACTGTCCCATTTGGCAAACACATCCTCCACCATTTCCAGTGATGGCTGAAGGTATTTCTGTTCCATTGCAATTATCGTTTTCTGCATTATTTAAGCTTCTCCCGAATCATTCTGTTTTTCAACCCTGTAGAACAATCTCAGCCGCTGTGCCTCATTCGCGCTGAAGCCAAACTTCCCGTAGAACGGAATCTTGTCCGGCATAGCGCAAAGTTCCACAAAGATATCTGTCCCCTCCACGCCGTGATCATTAATAAATTGAAGAATCTCATTGATCAGCATGCGTCCGATCCCTCTTTTCTGGTACTCCGGCCTGACAATCACATCTTTGATGTAATAATCCAGGCCCATATCCCCGATCACCCTGGCCATACCAACGATCTGATCACCATCAAAAACAGACACCCTGAACAAAGTGTGCTCCATGGCCAGCCTTGTCTGCTCCAATGATGGTCCCGGCCCCCACCCCACTGCTTCCCACAGGAGGATAAACTCCTCCGCAGTCAGTTCGTTATGCTTAATAATCAGCTTGTTCATACCCGGTTACTCCCTATTCAATCGGCAGTTGGATCTCTGTCAGCCATTCCTCCATAAAATCAAGCATATCTTTTCGGAAGAATCACAGCCGTTTGATCATCAAATACTCATTCACAAAAGAACCGTCTCTCATCCGTATGGCATCCGGTTTTACGCCTGTGATACGGAACCCCATTTTCTCGTATAAACCCCTTGCTCGGCTGTTCCCTTCGATAAAGTCCAGTTCGATCTGGCGGACTCCGCCCCGTTCCCTTGCTATACGGAACAGTTCCTCAAACATTCTTGTCCCAATTCCGAGATTCCAGTAATCCTGCAGAAGGGCGATTGCTACAGAAGCCCTGTGGCATTCTTTCATGCCTGTATGGAATGCAATCTGGCAGTTCCCGGCGATTTTTCTGTCCACAAGACAGGCAATCATCATTCCGTTCGGATTGTCATGGTTCCCCCGGAGAAATTCCTTTTCCTGTTCAAGGGTGAAATCGGAGTATTCCTCCGGATATTTCAGAAGGAAATCTGTTTCTCCGGATGCTTTCGTGATAAACCGGAGCATTTCTTCGGCGTCGTCTTCACATGGACTCCGGAAAAGCGCCTTCCTGCCATCCTTCAGTAAGATTTCCGTATCATTATAAACCATGATTTTTGACCTCCATAGCTTCCGTCATTAACGGATCAGTTCCCTCAGATTACGTATTTTAAGACAATTGGTTTCCACATCCGACGCCGGATTAGCCGCGATCAGGATCGGCGTAATGCCCAATGCCGCCGCGCCGTCCAGATTGCGCACCGCGTCATCTATAAAGACGGTTTTCTCAGCGGGAACGCCGCATTTGTTCAGCGCATCCAGGTAAATACGCTTATCCGGTTTGAACACACCGACAAAGCAACTGAACGTAGTGAACGACAGGTATTGTGATACGCCGATATACTCAAGCTGCGGCTCGATACTCGGCCAGGTATCGGAGATGATCCCGAGCTTATGCGTTTTGCTGAGCGTGCTCAATACTTCTTTGATCCCGGTATATGGAATATAGTTTTCCATATTGCAGGCACGGTCCCGTGCAATCTGGTTTCTTTCTTCTTCCGTCAGGCCGAGATTCAGCTGATCGGAAATAATGGAGTAATAATCAAAGAAATTTTGGATTTCCGCTTCAACAGTCTGAATCAGATGATCCTGTGCCAGGTAACGCAATCCGGCATCACGAGCCATTTGAATTTCTGTTTCAGTTCGCTGATTCAGTTTCTCACCGGCCAGTTCAAGAAACCTGTTAGTAAACATCCAATCCCCGGAAGCAGGCATGTCCAGCGTATAGCCCACATCAAAGAAAATGACTTCTTTATTTTTCAGCAGATCAATCATGCTGTCCTCCTGTATTTTCGTCAGTTTACCTCCGGAATTCGTACCATTCTGCCAGGAAACAGTGGTTGCAGGACAATCCGCAGTATGCGATTCCTGTCGCTTTTGCATCTGTCACTCCTCAGCAGTTTTTCAACGCAGAAACCCGATCCTCGATGCTTTTCTGAAACTGCTCGTCCGTCATGGACGGATCGTGGGTTGCCTGCCAGATTTCACAGGGAATTCTATCACAGGAAGCGCAATTTGTGAATCGGTGCTGATTGGCACAGCATGCATAGATCGGACAGGCTTTTCCGTCTGCATGAAACACCTTTCCGCAAGCTTCGTTGCAACCGGTGCACACGCTGCCGTGAAGCGGACAGGCGGAGCAGTCCGTCCCGCAGACAGACAGTCCCAGAATCTCCCGCTGCTTCTGCTTCGAAAAGTCTTTCAGAACCAGTTCGTAGGAACGATCCAGCCAGTGCTTCACCAGATCATCCGGAATTTCGCCGTCAGCCTTGACGGAATTCCAGTGCTGCTTGTTGCTGTAATATCCGGGGATGATATCCGGATACTGCTGCCGCATCAGTTCACCTTCCATTGGTTCCAGTTTCAGATTGATATAATATGGCTGATTGTGTTCATCCAGAAGAACAGCGGCAAACATTTTCCCGCCGATATGGTATCGGATCCAGTTCCATTCCTCCTGCAGGTCCTTTGTAACGCCGCGTTTGGCCATCAGGTATTCATCGATCCAGGGATATTTCACAGTCAGATCCTCCTTTGCATTTTGGGGTACAGGACAACACGATGAGCATCTTCACCTCATGTTTATTAAACAATCCGCTTTCAATTCCCGGCTTTTGCCCTGACCCCGGCCATTTCCGCAATCAGTTCTTCCAGCGGGCGGTATTCGCCACCCCACCATTCAAACACATGCATGCCTTCTTCTTCAAGAACCGGCCCGGTCAGTTTCATCCGGATGCCGAGCTTTCTGAGCAAGCCCTCACGGTCAATCGGTGCAGCATCCTTTGGCGTAAGCTTTGAAAACGCTTCATAGGATACACCGAAAATGGCCTTTTCGATACCCAGGGATGCAATCGCGCAAAGGCAGCGTTCGCAGGGTGCACAGCTGGTATACAGCGTGGACTCCTTCAGAACAGTATCAGAATAGCGGTTCGCGCATTTGTGAACCAGATTGAATTCTGCATGGCCGAAGATACCTTTCCCCCAGTCAGCCGTGTTTTCAGCTTCCTCAAGGATATCTCCGTCATGGACGAGTATGGCGCCGAAAGTATCAAAGCCTTTCTTTCCAGCGTTGACAGCAAGTTCATAACAATGCTTCATGTACTTCTCATTATCCATACGATCATGCTTGCTGCTTTGATCCGATCCAGTTCATCCAACTCTTCAATGGACATGATGGCGTATGCTCCCTGGCCATTACGGGTCAGGTATACACGGCTGGCGGAGTCCACTTCCTTCAGAACCTGAGTATAGTTGCGCAAATCTGAAATGGGTTTGATTGCGGGCAGAAGAAACTCCTTTCACAGGAGGACTTTCCGTTTATCCATTATTCATGAATTGATTATAGCAAAAAACATGCGAATTTACAAGTGAATACAGCAGCAAAATACAAAGAGGACTCGGCGGCTGGCTGATTATTCCGTCTTTGCATCCGTATAGGCATCCCAGTTATGCTCAAATGATGATTGGGCATTCCATCTGGATATCAAAAGGCTTATCTCTGACACAAGATGGTATCGGATGTGCACTCGGTCTGAAGCCCATCGCCATGTAAAACGCAATAGTCTCTTTAGCCGAACAGCAGGAAGCATACAATGCCTTCGCTCCACGGCTTTTTGCGTAGTCAGTGACAGTTTCAATCATCCGCCGACCGATTCCGTGCCCTCTGCAATCTCGGGATACGTGAAAGCTCTCGATGATCATACGGTTTTCGTTCAGTTCTGGCTTCAGCATAATTTCGCCGACAACCATATTGCCGTCAAACGCACAATAAGTGATGTATTGTCCCGAAAGAATCTCTGATGCTTTTTCCCTCTTTCGTTCAGGAGACCATGTTTCGGTAAAGGGATGATTCTTCAGAACAAGTATGCCGTTTTCAATGCGGTAAACGTTCCTGACCTCCTGAAACCGATCAAACATATCCATAGAGAACTCGGTGAAATTACTTCTGTCCGCCGGTTTGATTTCAATGTTGACTTCCAAGTATTGCTTATCTCCTTCAGTCATACTCCTTCTGTTTCAATACCCGCTCCATTGGCACCCATCCAATGTACTTTGGATGATCCCCGGAGAGCGCCGTCATAGCTTCGATTTCTCGGTAATCGTCGATTCGCACCGGATCCCAGGCGTGGACCACTTGTCCGTCTCCAAGGCTGATACCGCAGTGACCCCAGTTGACCGGACCTTCCGGTCCCTGACAGATGCAATCATAGAAGACAAACGCGCCTCGCTCCGGTATGTCCTGACGCATTCCGTCAGCATAAAGCAAAGCAGACTCCTTCGCGGAATCCCCGCCGAAGATCTCAATTCCGTTGCTCTTCTCAAGCGCGTCCTCGATGAAGGATAGGCACCAGCCGGCGTATTCCTTACTGCCGAGTTTATCTTCTGCCCAGCTGATCATGTTCTCTGTAAGTTCGTTCAGCCATTCTTCTCTGGTAATCACGGATACATGCGTTTTCTCGTTGATTTCATCCGGATACTCGCAGGCAAAACGCATCCCGATGGATTCCGCCGTTCGGAAAGAAGGCTCATTGGTGTATTTGCAGTAGGAGTACAAGGCAGGATAATCCGTATTCCGGAACGCCCAATCCCGGACAGCCTTTGCCACCTCTTTGGCATAACCCTTCCGCTGACAATCGCGGCGGATATGGAAGCCGATCTCTGGTAGTATTTCTCCTTTGATATTCTGCAGTGTCAGCCCGCAGTCGCCGATCATCTCCTCGGTATCCTTCAGGCACACGGCCCAAAGCCCAAAGCCGTCCTTCCGGTATCGATTCATGTTCCGTTCGATCCAATCCCTGACATGCTGCCCGTCAAAGGTGTAAGGATAATGCAACATGGTTTCCGGATCGCCGAGCACCTGAAACAGTGCTTGAAAATCATCTGTATTCATTTCCCGGAGCAGCAGCCTTTGCGTTTCTATAATCACTCGTCATCATTCCTTTCTCACCGCCAGGCAATATCTCGGGCCTCCTTACATCATAAACTCCAAAGCATAATAGGTGACCTCTCGATCACATATTATAGTGAACGAAAGGTCACTCGTCAATCCGTGCATAGGTTTTTTTATGCGCATTACAGCGTTTCACTGTGTTCTTTTCGGTTTGCTTCCAGTTCAGCGCCGCTCTCCAGGTTTCTGATCCTTCCGGATAAAAGAGAAACCACGGACACCGCGATCAACAGTATGCCAGATATGCCGATGATCAGGGCAGACCCCCGTCCTACAGTCAGTTTCATCGTTCTTGCCGCCCGGTCCGCCAACACTCACGCAAAGGCAAAAGCCGGAATATAACCCAGTTGGGACAGGAGGCCGATAAAGCCCCAGGCCCATCCCTGAAGTTCATCCGGAATGTTGATCCTTGCAAGGTAGTCCAGGCTGGAGTTCGCCAGGGAGGTCAGACCGTTTGCCTTTGTGTATTCCTCTTTCGTCAGCAAATCCGTAATCGTTGCTTTGAAAGCGGGTTCCAGAAGGGCCGAAAAACAGGAACTCACAAAAATCCCGACACAGATTTGCCAGAGTGCCGCTTCCCCGGTATTCATACAGATCAGGATATAGCCAATCCCGATGACGGAACATCCGTCGCCGATCATCATCAGGATTCTTCGGTCAAACAGATCCACCAGCACCCCCGCCGGAGCGGAAAGAAGCAGCGTCGGAAGAAAAGTCTGCTGTGATATAAAATTCTTTTCAAGTACTTTTTTCGTCTTTATCTGTTTCAGGTTGCTATGCCAGTCATCAACCATCAAAAAACAGCGCCGCGTTTTTCAGCGGCGCCGTGGAATTTAACTTCCATGTTCAAATGTTGTCAGCCATTTGTTTCGGCGGCAGGATCCATCGGCGTGTTCTCCGTGATCCAGGCTGAAACAGCATCCGCTTCCTCCTGCGACAGAACACCTGCCTCCAGCAGCTGATTCACTATTTCCAGATTCGGATTGGCCGGTTCTTCTCCGTCCGGTTTTCCCTGCGGATCCGCCGGTTTTCCATCCTCAGGCGTCTGCGGCGGATCTGCGGGTTTCTCTCCGTCAGGCTTCTCTTGCAGATTCTCAGGCAGATTCTCCTCAATATATGCCTTGAGTTTAGCCGCCGTTTCCTCGGAGATCACACCATCGGTCACCAGTTTATCCCAGTCCGGCATTTCCGGAGCCTGGCCTTCCGGTATTTGTCCCGCCGGTCTGCCGCCGGGTTTCCGGTTATTGGCATTTCCGTCATCCGGACTTACCGGAGCAGCATTCGGTTTTTCACCATTCGCCTGGCTGTCTTCTGGCTCCGCAGGCGCATCCTCCGGTTTTTCGCCGGTCGGCTTTTCCGGCGCAGCGTCCGGCTTCTCGCCATTCGGGGCTTCCGGCGCGTCCTCCGGTTGCTCACCGACCGGCTTTTCCGGTGCGGCGTCCGGCTTCTCACCATTCGGAGGTTCCGGCATATCTTCCGGTCTTCCGCCTCCGGGGAACGGACCTGGTTCGTTCGTAGTGGGCATCTGGTTCTGCGCGCTGGCATTGTCTTCCGCAAGGGCAGCCACAGCCGTCATCAGCAGAGAAAAGGTCAACAGAATCGCAAGAATCTTCTTCATTGGGTCTCCTCCTTTCAGGTACCAGGATCATGGCGCAGCGCCTGCTGATCCTGACCACGGAAGGAGTATATCCGGGAAACCTTGAAATAAGATTGAAAGACATATTCCGGGAGGCGACAACTGCAAGTCAACATTAAGACGATCGGAAAAACAAATCATCACCCTCGGCCCATATTAGAACAAGTGATAGATGCATCGGCAGCAATGTGCCTGCGCAAGCTGATATGATCAGCTCCAGACCTTCATGTCCGTTTCACCCCGGTTGGCTCGGCAGTAATACGGGACCAGCGTTGCAGTGGCTGCCTGTTCCGCAGGCTTATCCTGGGAATAGAGCTTTTCAAGGTCACCGATCCTGCAGGCGTCCGCTTTCAGTGCAATGACGCCGGGAAGACCTTCTGCAGAGGTTTCGGTGATTTTTCCCCCGGTCAGGCGCAGCCCGAGCACGGTTCCACCGTTGTCAGCGCCTTCCATGCAGTAGACCAGCGGTCCTCTGCAAACGCACATTTTTCCGGTCAGTCCCGCGATCCTGCGGGATGCATATACATATCTGGGTTCGCCGTCCAGCGAAAGGATGAGTTCATCCCCATCCTTTACAGACAGGTATGCATAACCCCTGTCTGTTTCGTATTCGGCGGAAAAATCGTTCAGCGAAATCCGGGTTTTCCTGCTCCATTGCGGAATCCGGACGGCCAAACGTCCGCCTTTCCGGATCCGGTAGATGACGGTCAAGCCATAGGGGTAATCCGTTTCACAGGTGAAACGGATCCCGTTCCGGAAGCTGACTTCCCCTGCGGCATACAGGTGACAGAACGCGGTATCACTGCTTTCACCATAAGCATACTTTCCGATGGACATAACGGTTCTGGCCACATTCGGAGGGCAGCAGGCGCAGGCATACCAGCCCGGGCGCGTTGGCAGGGTATGCTTATGGGTCGGCGCGATGCCGGAAATTCCCAAGACGGTTTCCAGCGGATTTACATAGAAGAAACTTTTCCCGTCCAGCGCCATGCCTGAAAGAACGGTATTGTAGAAAGCCTGCTCCATGACGTCCGCATATCTGGAGTCACATTCATTCTGCAGCATGCGGTATGCGAAGAACATAAGGCCGATGGAGGCGCAGGTCTCCGCATAGGCCGTATCGGAGGGCAGATCATAGTCTGCCCAGAAGGCTTCTCCGTGTACGGTTGACCCGATACCGCCCGTGACGTACATCCGTCTTTGGGTAATGCTGTCCCACAGGCGGCGGCAGGCCTTCAGAAGGGACTCGTCTCCTGTTTCCGCGGCAAGATCCGCCATAGCAGTATAAAGGTAGGCGGCTCTCACAGAATGGCCGGAAGCTTCCGTCTGTTCCCGTACAGGTTTTCCGGATTGCTGATAGTCAGGGTTGTCGCCTTTGCCGCCCCATACAGTCCAGTCCCGGGACTCGCATTCCTTCCGGTAGTAATCCGGATCGACACCCCGGACATTAATGAAATGCTCTGCAAGTTCCAGGCAGCGCTTTTCTCCGCTGGCACGGTAGAGCTTCATCAGAGCCAGTTCGATCTCCGGATGTCCGGGATAACCTTCGGTTGCGTCTTTCACAAAGCGGTTGTAGATATGTTCCGCGTTCTTCAGGCATACATCCAGAAGTGTTCTCTTCCCCGTAGCTTCATAGTACGCCGCACCGGCTTCGAACATATGTCCGGAACAGTACATTTCATGGCCTTCCAGCAGGTTGGTCCATCTTTTGTCCCGGTCGGAAATAGTGAACCGTGTATTCAGATAGCCGTCCTTATCCTGAGCGGCGGAAATAAGGGCGATCAGTTCATCGCAGGCAGCTTCGAGTCCCCTGTCCGGGCAGACACCCAGGGAATAGGCCGCAGCTTCCAGCCATTTGGCCGCGTCGGAATCCTGAAAGACCATGCCGTAGAAGCCGTCTCTTGTATCTTCCCCGCGGAGTGCTGCTGCGGCGTTGCGATAGTTATCATATACATGACTTTTCTCTGTCCCGGCCTTGTCCTGAAGAACGTCCTGCTGATACGGAAGAACGACTTTACGGACAAGTTCCTGCTCTTTTCCCATAAAGCCGGAGGCTTTATATGCTTCGATGCCGGGCTGTTCCTGTGTTCTCATCACCCTGTCCCCTCTCTGATTTTTGCCTGGGGGTATTGTACCATTCACAGGTAGTGATTGCAATGGATTTGTGATTTTCGGCTACATGGTGAAAATCGACTGGCGGCTGGCGCTGCTGTCTTTGATCACAGTACCTGTCGGCCTGTTTTTCTTTGCCCTGATGATGCGGGGCAGCAAGGAGAGCTACGAGAATACCGTGGTCAAAACCAAGGGGTTAAATGATACCGCCGTGGAATACATCAACGGCATCGAGGTTATCAAGGCCTTCGGCAAAGCCAAAACCAGCTATGAGAAGTTCGTGATCGCCTGCTTCGTTCTTGCTTTTGACTGGCGCATCGGCCTCGTGCTGGTGGCGGGCATCGCCTTATATGTCGTTTTCAATACCGTTATGCAGCACGCGACCAAACCTGTGGCGCCCCGCAAACATAAGGCGGACGAGGGGTTGGTAACGCAGGTGATGTTCGATCTTGCAGGCGTCCTCTTTGACATTTTTCTCAGATACGCCAAGCTGTATCAGGTACTTTGTCAATGTCCGGTGACGGTCGTAAATCTTTCGCGCGATCGCATATCCTTTATCCGTCAGGGAAATCAGATTATCAGAACCCATGTTGATAAACCCGTTTTCCCTGAGCTTCCGCATGGCCACACTGACAGAAGCTTTGGTCACCTTCAGGCCGGCTGCAATATCAATGGATCGTACATGACCTTTTCTTTCCATCACCATCAGGATCTGCTCCAGATAGTCCTCCGCGGATTCATGAATTGTCATGGCTGAGTTTTTTCCTTTCAAACGAATTCTGCACTGGGCGGGATGCCGGCACGCAACGGCATCCCGCCCCTCTATGGAGGTAAATTCAGGCAGTCACTGTCAGCTGATCCAGAGAGTATCCCTGTTGATAGCGCTGCAGATACACTTCAGTGCAGCGTTTGCAGCGTGTGAACTGCCGGGAAGCGCCTTCCACATCGTCATAAACTTTCCAGATTCCGGAAAGCTTGCAGGCATGTTTCTGATGCATAAATCCGTCCACATCCGCCGGCGGATAACCCAGGAGCAGTCCAACCTCATGAGGAAAATCCTGATCGTTCCGAAGCCGTTCGATCAGCTGGGCGATGCAGCGGTTCGGATTTCCGCAGGTATATCCGCACTCGGAAAGAAGTTTTGATGCCAGGTCATTTCTCAGATCCTTTTCCAGCATTTTCGGCCGGTATAAATATACCAGCGCACGGCCGTCGCTCCAGCGCAGGGGAAGAACACGGAGTCCCTTATGCCCAAGAATCTGGTTCAGTCTTCTCAGTTCGCAGATCATCTCTTCCCTGCTTTTAAACGGACAGTTAAACATATTTCCTGTTTTCAGACTGGCCATGGTTGGTGCGCAGCAGCGAATCAGCGTCTCATTGGACATGGCAGCCTCCTGTTAATCCGAAATCAATTAGTTTTATCTAACCTTTGCTCTTTTAAATAGCTGCACATTTGTCAGGTTCATCCGAAAATGCGCAGCTCATCGGTTAGTTACTGCTAACGTTATTACCATAGCACGACATCCCAGTTTTGTCAATGACCCCATGATCGTGTTATTGGTTTTTTTTTCGCCATCGGGGCTGTCATACCTTCATGCCTTTCTTGCAAGGACTGTGATCCACGGCTTGTCGGGATGGTGGCCTTTTTGAATGTCTGTAAAACCGGCCGCAGTCAGCGCCCGCTCAAGTTCTTCGGCAGTATGACATTTCATGCCTTCGATGATTTTCTCGTATTTCAGGCTGACAGAATCGGTTCCGTCTGATTCGTTACAAATCATAAACCATCCTCCGGGTTTCAGAACCCTGCAGACCTGTGCAAAGCATTTCTCCAGTCCGGGCCAGAAATAGACCGTCTCAAAAGCTGTGGCCAGATCATATTTGCCTGCCGGCAGCTTCAGGTCAGACACATCGCCCTGCATGACCGTACACCGTCCGGACGCGATTTCATTTTTGTTATATTCCTTTGCTTTTTCAACTGAAAGCACAGAATAATCAACCGCGGTCACTTTCGCATTCGGATACTTTCTGAGAAGTTCCCCTGCGTTACGACCTCCTCCGCAGCCGAGATCCGTGATCTGCAAGCAGTCTCTTTGACTCTTCATGCGATGATTCGCGATCGTCCCTAAGAAAACGGGATGCCAGTACGCAAAGGCATCCCGTCTCTTTGGAGGTAAGGTGTTGGTATATCTCTCGGGATGGCTTAAACCCGGTCGATATCATCTCGTTGGTTAGCATTTGCTAACCATGAGCATATTAGCATACTTCTGCGCATACGTCAACTGTATTGTCGTGTTGTCTGACGGAACGATTGTTGAAGAAGGCAGCCCGGCCGAACTGTTTGCCAGAGAAGGCAGCATGTTCAGCCGCATGGCACAACTGCAGGCCGCGAGCACGGAATGGTGTATTTGATCGAATAAAACAACTGCTGAAAACGGAGCCCCTTCACGGGACGCCGTTCTTTGGTATTAAAATGTTCGGCCGTTTCTTCACAGCTTCTCGGAAATCAGCTCTCTGCCGGTTTCTCAGCCGGTGCTTCAACCTTCACTTCCGCCGGTTTTTCAGCAGCTTTTTCTGCCGGTTTCCGGCCTGGTTTCTTGGCGGGTTGATCAGCGGGCTTCTTGGCCTGCTTCGCGGCGGGTTTCTCAGCAGCCTTCTTGGTCTGCTTCGCGGCAGGTTTCTCAGCAGCCTTCTTGGTCTTCTTCGCGGCGGGTTTCTCAGCCGTCTTTGCGGCCGGCTTCTCGGCGGCCTTCTTGGTCTGTTTCGCGGCGGGTTTCTCAGCCGTCTTTGCGGCCGGTTTCTCAGCAGCCTTCTTGGTCTGTTTTGCAGCAGCCTTCTTGGCCGGCTTCTCGACCACAGGTTCTTCAACTACAGGTTCTTCAACCACAGGTTTTTCCTCATCATCGTTCAGGTTGTCTTCTACGTTCTGCACGGCACCCGTAACGATTTCCTTAACCTGCTTCTGCTGGTCCATCTGGAATTTAAACATGTTGTCGGCCTGCTCCACAGCACGCGCATTGGCCTTCTGCTGGAATTCCTTCGCCTTTTCAACGATCTCTTTGGGAGAGGTGGCAGGCATGCCGGGCAGAGAAGCTTTTTCATCCGGCAGCGTATCTGCAACGGTCTGCTGAATTTCCATCAGCTGAGTGAAGAAGGTGTCCCACTGCTCCTGCCAGGCTTTCTTGGCCGCCTTCTGCATATCCTCGTACTGTTTCCAGAGTTTCTCTACGCTGGATTTGAAATCTTTCCACTGATCCTTTGCTTCCTCTTCGTCCCATCCCCAGAACGGCATGGCAGAGAAGAAATCTTTTGCCGGGTTCTTTTTGTTTGCCATTTGTTTGCTCTCCTTTCAAAACCTTATAAATGATATAGTGTCTGATTGTACAGCGCCAAATCGCAGCCGGCAGCCAGACTTCTTATATGGATGAAGTTATTATAGCAAATATAGTTGCTTATATGCAAGAGGAACTTTACAACTTGTAACCATCGTACAGGGAGCATTTCCTTGGTCTTTCGTCCTCTCTTTTTTTTTTGTTCCGTTGGTCGGTCTTCCTGATTGACACGGAAGCTTCATACCGATATACTCTGTTTATATCGTATATCCGACAAAAACGTTTTCGAGGTCCGAACGCATGAAAAAAATGCTGCTTTGACTCCCTGTTTTTTCCGGAATTCCGGATGTTTTCCTTCCGGATCCTGCAATAGACATTTTCGGGAACCCGCTTCCCGTGCCCGAAGTCGATGACAGCGAAACTTTTCATTTTGTCTGTCCCTCGTCTCCCCTAAACATACAGATTGTCAGGGAACGATATGAAAAGTTTTTCTCCTCCTGCGGTTTTGATGGCGTTTTTCTCGACAGAATCAGAACCCAGTCCTTTGTTTCCGGCGTTTCCGGAATTCTGAGCTGTGCCTGTGCACATTGCAGAAGTCTTTTCCTCCGTAAAGGCGTAAATCCGGATGAAGTACGGAAACTGTACGAATCCAGGAAAGATCATTTCTTCGATATTGCATCCTGGCCGATGAACGGGACCTTAGTCCTGAAAGATCCGTTGGCTCAGCGTTTTATTGAGGTGAAAGAACAGATCATCGCCGATTCGGTCTGTGAAATCGCGGAATACTTCAGGTGCCGTGGTTTGATTGTCGGTCTGGATCTGTTTGCGCCCGTCGTCAGCCGTCTGGTCGGCCAGAATTATGCGCTGATCACCCGAAATGCGGATTTCATTAAACCCATGCTGTACCGAAGAACCGAAGCGCCTGCCGGCGTCGGTTACGAACTTTCTCTGTTTGAAAAGGCTGTGCCGGATGCTGTCGGAAAGATTCGTTTGGATACGG
Organism: uncultured Eubacteriales bacterium; assembly: GCA_902764875.1. Lineage (GTDB taxonomy): Bacteria > Bacillota > Clostridia > Christensenellales > Aristaeellaceae > Aristaeella. Next base: position 113,673 of record CACWXP010000006.1, on the reverse strand, counting down.
ACGCTGCGTTTCTCCACACACAGCTGGATGTCATTGAAAATTTGCCGTGTGAAAAATATCCCGGCATCGAAATCAATTACGATAAAGAAATCGTAAAGACGGATGCCGGGTATATATCAGAATCTCTGAACGCTGTAAAAGCTCACGATTTCGAAGGCGCTGCCCTGTGCTGGAACATCATGAGAGCCCCTCGTGAGCATATAAACGCCGCTGCTTTATCGTAAAACGTACGTTCTCTCCCTTACGCCGCATCAGCCGGTGCGTAGAACTCTTCCAGTGCGTCGTAGGCTTCAATCACACGGTCAAACAGTCCGAAGAGATCCGCTTCGGAAATCAGTCCGTCCCCGTTCGCTTCAACGCCCTCAAAACTCAGTTCGTATTTCATGGGCGGATTGTCCAGTGTCAGCATTTCGCCGCTGCGAATCTGCTCCGTGTTGCGATATACCAGGCTTACCCGGTACCAGGCCTTTCCTTCCGCATCCCGCAGGCGTTCAAACATCAGCTTCACTCCGATCGGCGTCTTGGTCTCGATGCTGTTCGGCAGTGTATAAGGATTGACGCCCAGGGCGGTACAGGTGCCGAGAACAGTCACGTCATGAGCGCAGAAAAAGCTGAACTTGCGTTTTTCGTTCTTCAGTTCTTTCTCAAGTTCCTGAATCAGGGGATGCGTAATGTTCAAAGCCACAATCGGCGCACCGTGTCGCATCTCCAGGAAGGTCGTCTGAAGCTGCCCGATAGCTGCCCAGTCTTCTTCGGTCAGCGTATGTCCGAAGGCTGCCTCCGTTGCGTCGGGATCCTCGTAATACTGCAGAATCAGCGCGTCGGCAACCTGGCTGGCTGTCTTGATCGCTCCGGTAACGTCCGGTTCCTTGGCTTCTTCGATCTTGTATCCGGATGCGTCGGTAAGCAGATCGCCGTATTGGCCGCTCTGATAGATTTCACTGTCCTGCATGTCGACCGTATCCATGATCAGTTTAATCGCGTCCCGTGTCTGTTCGGCAAGGCCTTCAAAGCCTGCTTCCCCGCCCATAGCAGCCACCTGGGCTGTTGCGTCCGCGGCATAGCCCTCGGTCCAAAAATGAATGGCAGGCTTCATGAAGTCTTCCGTGCCGCGATCGTCTCCGGGATGCTCGACCTCAATATCCGCCAGCGGGAGCATCCCAACGGCGAAGTATTTCGCCATTGCCCGGCAGCGCTGCTTGTCGCGGGCATTAAAACGAACCTCTCCTTCCTCCGGAATGCTGTTTTCCGGAATCAGTCCTTCCGCGTCCAGCCATTTTCTGAAGTACTGGCCCATGCTTGTTTCTTCCATCCCGCCCTTCAGGGTCAGTTCGCTGGATTTGCCGGTCCATTGAATCCAGGAATGGGGCGTCAAATCGTTGGGAACCGATCCGTTGCTCGAAAGCGGTGCCCGCAGGTTGTGCCGGCTCAGAATCACAACCTGCTCAAGGGTATATGGCTTCGCTTCTGTCGCCTCCGCCTGCGTACCGTCAGCCTCCGCAAAGCAGAATCCGCAGCTCAGAATGAGAACCAGTACCGTCAGAATCGCAATAACCTTTTTCATCCTGTTGTTCCGCCTTCATTGGTTGATCATGATGCCGTCTCTTCCGGCCTGTCATCTTCCCCCGCGCCGATGCTGCTGAGGATCAGTGCGGCAAAATCCTTCCTGGTCAGATATTTCACCGTCCATATAAATGCCAGCAGCAGAATAATCGGCACCGCGATCGTTGTCACAAGCATCACAGCCACCGAAGACAGATAGTTGGCCAGAACTGTTTTCGCCCAGTCGTAGGCCTGGTTGGCACTGTTCCAGATGTTCGTGAAAAACTCCCCGACCTTTCCGAATATGTTCTGTTTCTCACCTTCCGGAATCTGATCCACAATGCTGTTGGCTTCCCTCGCGTTGGTCATGGCGCGGTTGATGGAATCCCTGTTCAGGTCCTCAACAGCCCGCCCGCCGATGCAGCCCAGGGGCATCACCAGCATAATGCAGATACCGAAGATCGCAACCCGCACGGCGTATTCCGCCAGTTTCTTCCGGTAGTCCGTCTGAATCAGCACCGCTCCGATCCCCAGCAGACAGGCCAGCGGGAAGATCACGATGCTGGCCACAAGGCCCAGCGCGGTCATCATGTATTTCTCCAGCAGGATCGCGGAATCAACCACCAGCAGGCAGCTGGAAATCTTCGCCAGCTGGTTGGCGATGGGCGTTCCCGTATCGTCCGGGAACATGCTGATGATAAACGAAGCGCTGGCAGATCCGGCCACCAGTTTGTTCGCGTACTCCAGCCGTTCCTCCAGGAAGGTAATCGAATGCCGATAGGTGTCCGCGCTGGATAAGATCGGTCTCAGCCATACAATGCACAAAACCACAACCAGCAGCAGTGCCACGATGGTACATATTTTCCGGAGCAGTCCTGTTTTCTTTGCTCCCGATTCCTCTCCGTTCCCGCGCTCTTTCTTCTCTTTTTGGTGCAGGATGATGGAAACGACAATCAGCACGAAAACCAGCGCCCCGAGAATGATCGGAAGTACCGCCTTGCTCTGTGAGGCAGAAGTACCCGTTGCCGCGGCAGTTGTACCCGTGGCTGTACCGGTGCTCGTGGTTGTGGTGGTGCCTGCAGTGTCCGCTGCCGCACCGGTGGTACCGGCTGCCGCATCGGTAGTGCCCGAATCTGCGTAGGGAGTTACCGACAAGCTGATTCCAACCGGTTCGATGACGGATTGATTGTATTCCTCCTCATTTTTAATTTTGAAACTCAGCGGAATCTTGTAATCGTGGTATCCGGGAATCCCCAAAGTCCGTTTATACCGCATCTCGTAGTCCAGCTGCCCGTTGTAACTTCCTTTCTCCAGCGGACCGATCGTCACTGCGTCGGAGTTCTCCGCCGCCTGGGTAAGGAAGTCAGGAATCACCGCCAGCTCGTTTACATGACCGTCGCTGTCCGTTTTCTGCAGGATCAGGCAGCCTCTGCCGAAATTGATATTCTTGACATCAAAGGCAGTGTCGTATCCGTTCTTGTCCTCGTTGATCCGCAGATTGCTGTCTCCGTTCAGTGCGTCAATGTCCTGTTTCAGCCGGAAGTGCAGTGTAATCTCGTCGCCTTCCTTCATCAGGAACACGGGCGTTCCGTCCGCTTCCTCCGTCATCTCGCTGAATCCCTGAATGGTGAATTCACCCAGGCCCCAGCCAGAATGCGGATCTTTTTCGTCGATGGCTTCGGTTTTGATAAAGCCGTTGTCGTGCTTTGTCTTCACCGTATCCATTTCTCCGGCCAGGGTGTGGGAAAGAGCTTCCTCCGCCCCCGCGCTGCCGAGCATCAGCAGCAAAACCATGAAGATTGCCAAAAGTATACTTGCAGGTTTTCTCATCATTTTTCTCCTTTGTCAGGCCTTTTTTTCTGCCTGAATGAATTCCTCTTGCATTCCGGCGTTTTATCCTCCCGCCCCTTTATCCGTTCAAAGGCTCCAGAGGTGTCAGAATCATTTCCCCGTTCCCGCCGCTGATCTCGACAGCAAAGTTATAAGACGTGTCGTCCTCTGCGATGAAGGAGATCGACAGTTCCGGCAGGTCGCCCTCAAACATATGTTTTACAACAATTTGTGTCCGGGAGTCAACTGCCGCCCACCATTCCAGCGTATCGCCGTCGTATCCGAAGGTTCCTTCTTCGTCAAATCCCTGGTTATACATCTGCATCACCGCAACGTCTCTCGCCGGGCGAAGAAGGGTCAGCATAAAGATGGCAGCCCCTTCCTCCCCGCCCGCGTTGTCAATCAGCGTGTAAGGTTCGTAATTCGCCAGGTCCTCCCCGGCCATGTCTTCAACACGAACCGGCGCGTTGAAGAAGGTGTCCACCGGTGTTCCGTCCCGTGTCAGCGTCAGCTTGCCCGGATAATAGATGTCCGGCACAAGCTCCGGATTCTTCCAGGAATTCGCTTTCGGATCGTCCGAAATCATCCGGTAGGCGGTGATCTCCTCCCCTTCTGTGTTCGTGATCTGCTCCGCTTCCAGCGTTCCGGTCCAGTCGCCGTCGTTCCATCCGACGACAAACCGTCCCGTGTTTGAGATACTCATCATGATCTCGTCTTCGTACCAGTCTCCGGCAATGGCTGAAAAAGCACCGTCGCCCGCAAGTTCCTGAATCACCCGATTGATCACGTCGTTGTTCCGCACGGGATTCATCTCGTCATACCGTTCCAGAATCCAGTCCGTATAGTAATCGATGATTTCATCCCGGGTTTTGAGACCCTTTCCGGCGATCACGACGGTCTCCACCTGCGTGTCAGTCTGTTCCGCCGCTGCAATCCGCCGCAGGGTGTCCTTTGTCAGGCCGAAGCTGGCAAAATAGCGTTCAAGGGTTTCTTCCGGATTTCCCTCCACCGGTTCGTATTCTCCCGCGGGAAGGAAAGCCATTCCGTTGTCGCTGCGCGCAATCGCTGTATACCGGTCCCATGTCTCCTGAACTTCCTTCTCAACCGCTTCTTCCGCTTCCGGGGTCAGAACGTCCGCACCGAGTTTTCGGGCCTGTTCCTGAACCACCGCCCGCAGTTCCAGATCGAATGCAACGATATCCGCCCGGTCGGCAATGTTCTCCGGATCCACGGTATCGTATTCGTACCCGTATCCCGCGCATTCCAGGGCGGATCGAATCAGTTCCAGCCGGATCTCATCCTTCAGTTCCGCTGCGCTGATCTTTTCATCGCCAACCGTAATAGCAATCTCAGCAGATGGGTCGTCGGACATTTCTTCAGGCGCCGCATCTCTGTTCCTCCGGTTTTCTTCCGCTTGTGCCTTCAGGCTTTCGTAGTCCGCCAGGTTATAGCTCTTGTTGTACGGAACGGGCAGCAACCCTTCGTTAATATATCCGATAATCTCCGCCTTTGAAAGAAGCAGATCCACTTCGTTCTGCATGGCGGAAATAATCCCGATCATGCTTTCCGAAGCCTCTGTTCCCTCCTCCGCGCATGCAAATGCACAGGAAAAGATCATCACCAGAGTCAGCAGAACAGCCGTCAGTTTTCTCATGGTTCTTCAAGCCTCGCTTTCCGTATTGCCGTTTCCGTTCCCGCTTATAAAAGCAACTGCCATAATTTTACTATAAAACAACTGTATGAACAAGCTTTCAACACACATCCTTTCATTTTGACCGCAAAAATAGCGACTTGCAATATTGAAAGCTGCAAATCGCCAAAAACATGTTCTGTTGTCAACCAATCACCAGCCGGTATGCGCAAAGTTATTCTCCGAACAGTTGGGTTGAATAATACCGTTCCGCCGTGTCCGGCAGCACCGTCACCACAGTCTTTCCGGGGCCAAGCTTCTTTGCCAGCTTCAGCGCTGCTGCCACGTTGGTGCCGCTGGATATACCGCAGACCAGGCCTTCCTCCCGGGCCAGGCGCCGGGCGGTCTCAATGGCTTCCTGATCCGTAACCACATAGATATTGTCATAGATTTCCCGGTTCAGGATATCCGGAATAATCCCGTCGCCGATCCCCATCTGCAGATGGGTGCCGATAGTCCCTCCTGCCAGGATCGCTGCGTTCTCCGGCTCCACTGCCCAGATTTGGATATCCGGGTACTGCGCCTTCAGCACTTCGCCGATGCCCGTCAGCGTTCCGCCGGTGCCGATGCCGCTGCAGAAGCCATGAATCGGCCTGGCTGCCTGCGCCATGATCTCCAGCGCAGTATGCTTTTTATGCGCCAGCGTATTGTTCGGGTTTTCAAACTGCTGGGGAACAAACACATTCGGATTGCTTTTCTTCATGCTCAGTGCTGCGTTCAGGCATTCCTCCATGCATTTGCCGATGTCGCCGGTGTCATGAATCAGCTTGACCTCCGCTCCGTAATGCCGCACCAGCTTCCGCCGTTCCTCGCTCACGGAATCGGGCATGATGATGATTGTCCGGTAGCCCTTCACCGCGCCGATAAGTGCCAGGCCAATTCCCTGGTTGCCGCTGGTCGGCTCGACGATAATACTGTTCTGGTCGATCAAGCCTTCCTTCTCCGCCTGTTCAATCATGTTCAGCGCGGTCCGGGTCTTGATGGAACCGCCTACGTTCAGGGATTCTACTTTCACAAGGATTTCCGCGCTGTCCTTCTCCGGCATCCGGTTCAGCCGTACGATGGGTGTATTGCCGACCGCTTCCAGTATATTCTGACAGATCAACTGTCTCCCCCCTTATGGATTGCTGAGCGCTATCATATCATATCTTCGAAAAAAATAACAGCTTTTTGCCAGGCGTTCACAATACTCACCATATACCAATCAATATCAGTGCTGAAAACGTCTCTGCGGGAGCGGAGGAAAAGGATAATACTTGTGTACAAAGCAAGAGAAAACAAGTATAATAACGAGTATGGCTTTGGTTTACAGATGCTGTGGCATAACGCCAAAGCAACAGATAACAAGGAGTACTGCCGCCGATGAAAAAGATTGCCTGTTTGTTCCCCGGGATCGGCTATACCTGCGACAAGCCGTTGCTGTATTACAGCTGGAAATTGCTTAAAGGCTTGGGCTAGGAGGTTGTTCCGGTGCCCTATACCGGCTTTCCCTCCGGCGTAAAAGGGAATCCGGAGAAGATGCAGCAATCTGCGTATATGGCGCTGGAGCAGGCTGAGGAAATACTGAAAAACATCCAATGGAGCGACTATTCGGAGATCCTGCTGATCGGAAAGAGCGTCGGAACCGTTGTATGCGGCGCTTACGCTGCCCGGTACCGTCTTCCGTGCCGCCAGATCCTTTTCACCCCGGTGGAGGCAACTTTTCAGTTCGCCGGCAGTGACTCCATTGTATTTCATGGCACTGCGGATCCCTGGGCGGATACAAAGGTGATTGAAGAATGCTGCCATCGGATGGGGATTCCTCTGGTTGAAACGAAAAAAGCCAATCATTCGCTGGAGACCGGGGATGTCGACTTCGATATTAAAAACATGAGAAACACGATGAAAACCGTTAAAGCGTATGTACTCAGGGAAGATCTGCCATAAAGGAGGAGGAAATGGCCAATGCTCTGCAGGAACGAATACCCCATACTGGAATTCGATGACAACCCGGTGGCGAAACTGAACCCGACCAATTTCGCAGGTTCGAAATTGGACACGGACAAACTTGTCATTACTTTCTTTCCGGAAGTTATCCGAAAGCTGCTGGATCAGGAAGCAATCTTTGAAGATCTGGTGATTCCGGGTGAAAACCCCGTTCCGATTTATCGTTTCACCGACGATCCGAAGGTACTGCTGACCCTGGGACAGGTGGGCTGTCCCGCCTGCGCAGGCAACCTGGATCTGTTCAATGCCATGGGGATTACCAGGGTCATGTTCTGCGGGGGCGGCGGTGTGCTCGACAGGAATATAGCCGTCGGCCAGATTCTGGTCGTTGAAGGAGCCATTCGCGATGAGGGGTTTTCCTATCAGTATATCGCACCGTCCAGAGTGATCTATACGGAGAAGGAAACGAACGAAAAGATCATCAGCTATCTGGAAGAAAACGAAATCTCCTACCTTCGTGGCCTGACCTGGACGACAGACGCCATTTTCCGGGAGACGCCGGATCGAATCGCGCTGCGGAAAGAGGAAGGCGCCAAGATCGTGGAAATGGAGCAGGCGGGCTGTATCGCTGTCGCGCAGTTCCGCCGTTTCAGCTATGGCGCGCTGATCTACGGAGGCGATGATCTGTCAGGCGAAGAATGGTCGAACCGCGGCTGGCGCAGCCGGGAAGGCATCCGGTATGATCTGGTGCAGCTGTGCCGAAAACTGCTGAATGTGATCTGAACCGTTTTTTCCTGCTTTGCCCGTTCCCATGACATGATCCATTGGGTTTTCTTCGGGAATCCGAATTCCGTCCGGAGGAATGATGATGACAGACTTTTCAACTATTACCGCCTGTGGGGAATGCTGCGTTGCATGCCCCAAGAAGCTGGATGGAAGATGCCCCAGCTGCATTGAGGCGGACGGGCACGTTCCGGAATGGGCGGAGTCCGGCAGGTGCAAAGTGCATGCCTGCACAAGGAACCATCATGTACAGTTCTGCGGAATGTGCGCGGAATTTCCATGCGCGGAACTTCCGTCGCTGATCTCCTGGAATCCTGACATTGTCGAGCAGATGACCGCCCTGCGGAATGAATACAGAAGAATCGTGGAAATCGTCGGTGACAACTATTACGGAAAGTGGGACAAAACCCGCACGGCCTGCCGGGGGATCATCCTCCGCGATAATCGGCTTTTGCTGTCCTATGAGACACGCACCGGACAGTGGATGCTGCCGGGCGGCGGACTCGAAACCGGCGAAGACGAACGTGAATGCTGCATCCGGGAAGTTGCGGAAGAAACGGGCTTCCTGATCCGCCCGACGGAATGCGTGCTGGAAATCGACGAGTATTACGAGGATTTCAAATGGGTAAACCGGTATTTCTTCGGTGAAGTGACCGACGAAACCGCCATTCACCTGACAGAACGGGAAAAAGAAGTGGGAATGGAACCCCGGTGGCTTCCTCTGGATGAGATCATTCGGATCTTTTCAGAGCATGCCTCCTATGCCGACAGCAATGAGATGCGGCGCGGCATGTATCTGCGCGAATACACGGCATTAAGCAAATTGTGCGGCGGTGTTTCTTCCGGGAAACAGGTCATCCTGCTGAACGGGCCCTCCAGCAGCGGGAAATCCACGCTGGCCAAAGAACTGCAGAAGCTGATCCGAGAGCAGACTTCCGAGGACTATCAAATGGTTTCAATTGATGATTTCATGAAAACGGATCCGATGGAAACCATCTACGAGGAAGATGTCTACGCGGTTTCTGGCGATCTGTGTCAGCATGCGCTGGAAATCCTGGGAGCAGGCTCGGGCGTTATCATCGATCACGTAATTACGAGCGAACGGATCTTCAGGCAACTGAAAGAAATGCTGTATGCGTATCCTTTACGCACGGTACACGTCACCTGCCCGACGGAGGTTTTGATTGAAAGAGAAAAGGCACGGGGCGACAGATGCTCCGGATCAGCTGAGGCCTCCGCTGAGTACCTGTATCCCCGTGACGGATATGATTTGACTGTCGACACCGGTACAGAGTCACCGCGGGCGAACGCACTGTCATTGCTGAAAAACGTTTTATAGATTATTCACCGGCCAATTTCAGAAACTTTGTATCATTCATCTGCTCGTTTGTCAGGTATTTTCCGTCATGGAACAGCGCGTAAGTTGTGATGGGTGTCGGCGCTGTCCGCGCATCTTCTTTTTTGTCAATATGAATAGCCCTGAACGGTATGCCATGCGCTTTCGCAGTTTGCTCAACAATCGGGACATATTTTGCATTGAACGGGCACTGGCTTGTATAGTACAGAACGTACCCTTTTTCATCTGTATGGGGATGCCGGGCACATTCTTTGAATTTCGGCGGTTCAGCATCCGGTGAAAAGGGCAGATACCAAAGCTGGATGCCGTTATCCGCTTCATCGCATACAGTAAATCCTTTATACTTCAGGAACTTCGGATCGGCGAGAAAAGGCTTTTTCTTTGCAGCGCACAGAATGCACAATCCCTTTTTGCCTTTCTCCTTACTGTCTGAAATGCAGGCGCTGAGCAGGTCATTGGAGTATCCGTGTCCTTTGAAAGAGCCGGAAACCCAGAGGCAGTCAATATACATATATCCATCTGCATCAATCGGATTCCATGCGTTTTCAGCCGGGATATATTCTATGAAACATTTCCCACGTTCTGTGCTTTTCAGGAAAACAAGTCCGTCATCAAACCGGTTTGTCAGCCAGGCTTTCTTTGAGGAGACCTGAACATCCTTGTTGTTGGATATCGCGCAGCAGATATGTTCTTTTTCAATGTTTTCTCTCGTTACCTGAATATACTCCATGATCATGCCCTCCTGATTCAATTTCTTTCGTTCCGTTTCACTTTCATTGCCTTCATCGCAGAAAATCGAGAGGTCTACTACCATGTCAGATCGTTCAGCGGTCGTCGACTGACTGAAACCGCATTTGAGAGTTTACCATATCGGAGGCTGATTTTCCACAATTTCAGGGTGGCACGGAGAACAGCAGGTCAGACGAACCGATTTTGCCCGCCAATACCGCGATATGCGTTCCGTTCGCGACTGTTTCCTTGGCCGTTAAAGCATTTTCTTCATGGCTGTTCCGCTCTCACTCTGTTGAACAGCTGTATATCCGCATTTCTGATACAGGTTGAATCCCGGTACATTGTGTTCCCACACGTAGAGGATGACCTCTGTACGCCCGTCGGCTTTAGCCTTCTGTTCCATTTCATGAAGAGCTGCTGCAGCGTATCCCTTTCTTCGCTCGTCTTCATAGATCAGAAAGTCGTTCAGAAAAACCTGCTTGATACCTTTTTCGTTCTCTTCATAGAAAAACCAGATCCAGCCGACTTCTTTTCCGGTCTTTACGTCTTGGAGCATCATCAGAAACTGATCTGCCGTATCCGGACCATCCGGGAGCATTCCGCTGAATTCAGCCTCTGCCTTTTTCAGTGCCTGCTCTTTGTCAAGCCTTTCTCCCCTGACCAGATCCGCCGCATAGTCCGTAACGCTGTATTCTTTGAAACGAAGGAATTCAGTGTCTGTCATTTTACGCATGGTGATCATGGGTCTTTTCCCTCCGTCTGCGCGGATTCATGCACGTTTACCGTTTCCCCGTTCTGATGAAATCAATCAAAGACTCAAGGTCGTCGAAATCATCATAATCCCCCATGATGCCTTCGCGATGATATACGATCCCGGCCTTTTCGTTGGCTTCCAGACGGTCCAGAAGCGCTTCTGTTCCATACCGTCGGGCATATTCCGTAAAGGCCAGCGGTTTGATCTTGCTGGCGAACAGCCCTTTCCTGCACGAGCTGTCCTGACAAACCCAGCAGGCGTCAATACCTTTGGCAATGCAGCATTTCCTGTTCTCGCACCATTCCGCGTCCTTGCACCAGGACAGATCCAGGAAACCGTCCTGTTTGCAGCCTTTGCATGTCACGTTCTCAGAGCACAGACAGCACGCCAGTCCGCATCTTGCAATTCCCAGTTCACGTTTCATTGCACTATTCCCCTCCGTCAAATGATTTCAACATCGTTTTTGCCTGATCGCACCATTTCAGATAGGCTTCATAAGTATCCATTCCAAAGGTGACCGTCAAATAGTAATAAAGATGATCATTCTGATCAAGCACCTTTTCCAGGTTTTCTTTATAAGTTTGCAGGACTGCCAGATCCTTCCTGGCCTGCTCCTCAAACACTTCAATGTTGTGTATGGTAACGTCTTTACTTTCCACTCCGCCGAAATACAATTTCAGCAGCGTCTCATATTTCAGGTCGTTAACAGCCTGTTCTTCTTTCAGCCAGGATTTCACAGGGTTGTTCATCACGTCCGGTTTGCACAGTTCTTTTCCCCGCAGGCGCGTCATCAGCAGCCAGTCCTGCCCGTTCCGCACTTCATGAGCAGCAACCTCCGGTGCAGGCGCCTTTCCGGCAAGCCACTGCAGGATCTGCACATCCACTGTATTCCAGTCGCCTGCAGGTCGAATTTTCAGCACATACTCGTCAAAAAGCAGTACCTGCGCCCGCGATTTTCCCAGACCATCCATCTTTCCGGTCTCATCGCCGAGAAGGACGGCAATGGAAGCAGGGATCTGATGGATGGTTTCCGACAGTTCACTGTGCATGATCTTCCTTCTCCGTATTTTTTCTTTTCTCTTTGTCCCCGGGCGTCCAGGGTTTCGGCGTCAGGAGCGAAGTCCTGCCCACATCCGGCAAAGCATCATAAATGGAGCAGCCCATTTCCTTTTCAAAGGCTTCCTTGATCTCAAAGGCAACATCCCATCCCTTGATATAATCTTCCATGATCCCGTATCGCCTGGTAACATCCACAAACCGCTTCTCAAGGATCACAAATCCGTAGTCAACTGCCACCGAATCGCACAGCTGAATCAGCCGATCGTAATCATCCGTCTGGCAATGCATGATGTATGCCTTGATAACCTTTTCCTTCTCATCTTCCGGTTCATGGGTAAATTCATCCTGCATCCGAAGGTATGAATGTGTCATGCAGATCCGGGCGCATTCATCCCATCCTTTTTCCATACAGTACCGGTATCCCTCATAAATATGTGTCGGAATATCCACAATGCCGACCCTTCTGCCGATATCGTGCAGCAGTCCGACGATATAGGCCTTTTCCGGATTCATTCGCGGGATCTTCTTTGCAATATTCCTTGCGGCAATGCCGACATGGATCGAATGTTGAACCCACGGGCCCGGATTCAGCTCTTCAGCAAGTTTCAGTTCGCACAGTGCCTGCTCAACCGTTGGCAGCATCTTTCTTCTCCTTCATCAGTATATTGAACCATCCCGCTGTTTCCTTTTTCATTCCCGTTTCTTTTTTCATTCTTTTCCCAGCGTAAAGTAGCTGCCGGGAATATGGCAGTAGCCGCCGGGATTTTTGTCCAGGTATTTCTGGTGGTACTCCTCCGCCGCGAAAAAATTGGTCAGCGGTTCAAGCTCCACCGCCAGCTTCGCTCCGGCCTTTTCTTCCTGTTCGTGATAGACCGCTTGAATCTCCGGCAGCTGATCTTCCGACACGTAATAAATCCCGGTTCTGTACTGTATGCCCCGGTCATTCCCCTGTTTGTTCACGGACAGGGGATCTATCACCATAAAGTAATAGTTCAGAAGCTCTTTCAGTGAGATTTTGTCCTCGTCATAGTCAATACGGATGGTTTCGGCGTGCCCGCTGTTGTTGCATACGTCCTGATAGCTGGGTGCACTGTCCGGGCCGTTGGCATAACCGACCTCTGTCGAAACAACGCCGTCATACTGATCAAAGAATTTCTGCACTCCCCAGAAGCATCCGCCGGCAAGATAAATGGTTTTCATGTCTGTCTCCTCCGATCCTGCTGCCACTGTTCTTTAGTGATGCTGCTTACATAACCTGTTCGTTTCTCGTTCATAAGCGGCACATCAACATCTTCCGATCTCCATTGAAATCGAAATCCGCATTTCTCCTGCACGCGCTTTGATTTGGCGTTGCCTTCATAGTATCCGACCCAGACTCTGGTCATACCGAGATCCTCAAAAGCATGACGGAGTATCTCTCTGACGGCTTCGGGCATGATGCCCTGCCCCCAGAACGGTTTCCCCAGCCAGTATCCCAGTTCACATTCGTCGTCGCGTTCGGTCAGATCCGTATGACCGTTCAGTTTCAGCTCAACGGTTCCGATGGCCTTACATTCGCTTTTCAGGTAGATGGCATAGGCTTCCTTGCCGGACAACACGTTTCTGATCACGTCCCGGCTCTCGTTAAGATCCCGATGCGGCGGCCAGCCGGCAATAGGCCCGACATCCGGATCCTTTGCATATTCATACAGGTTTTCTGCATCGGTGTCTTCCCAGCGCCGAAGAATAAGGCGTTCCGTTTCAAGCATGGTTGGTTTGCCTCCTTTCAGACAATCGTTGCAAACACGCCGGCCAGTGCGGCGATAAAAGCCTTGTGTACGGTGTCTGCCGGAATGATTTCTCCGTTCAGCTCCAGATCCATGGTGGCGCATGCGTCGGCAACGAGCTTCACCCGGTAGCCGTAATCCATCGCTGCCCGGACCGTTGTATCCACACACATATGCGTCATCATACCGCATACGATCAGCGTATCGATTTGCAGGCTTTTCAGATACGCATCCAGTTCCGTTTCCAGAAAGCTGTTCGGATAGCGTTTAATGATGATTTTGTCTCCCTTTTCCGGCCTGATCCGTTCTGAAATCAACAGCGCTTCTCTCATTTTTCATCATCCTTTCCGGGCAGTTTCTTTGAAAGATAGAGAACCAGATCGTCATCCACGGTGCAGGTTGTCACATACTGAACGCATTGCTTGTCCTGATACCAGACGCCCGTTCCGTCCGGAATATATCCGCGTTTGACATACATTCGCTGTGCGCTGCCGTATTCCCTGCACAGTCCGACGCCCAGACAGACGGTATCCGCGTACTGTCCTGCGATTTGTTCGGCGCTGTCCATAAGCTTGCTTCCGATCCCTTTTCGCTGAAACTTCTTCAGCACGTTGAAATCGACGATGATCGGCCAGCCTTTTCCTTTGAACGGTCCTTCCTTCGCTGTCAGATATACATAGACTGATCCTGCCGGATGTCCCTGACAGACAGCCGTCAGGGCAATACATTTCCCCTCTGCCTGATCTTCAAGTCGTCTCTGATATACGGCGGGATCCGGATGCCATCCCTGGGCTGTAAATTCCTCGACAAAAACCGGACCGTCCTCTTCTTCCATGTTACGGATCATCAGCTCATCGCTTTTGTAGTAAACCATGTTCATCCCCTCCGCAGTCATCTTGATGCGGCTTGCTCCGACAAGTTCGTCTCTTCCAAATCTGTTTTTGAAACACAGGTTTCCGGTCACTCACAAATCCCGTCATGTTCTGCCCGGCGCTTTAACCATGGCCCTGCCTTCAACTGTTTCAAATCCGTATTTTTCATACAGCCCGTGCGCGTCCCTTGTCAGCAGAATGCCGCGAAGTCCGGCATACTGCGGCAGGGTGACGATATAGGATACCAGCATTTTGCCCAGTCCCCGGTGCTGATAATCCGGATCAATGATCACATCCGCCAGATAATAAGTGGTCGCGAAATCGCTGATCACCCGGGCAAAGCCGATCAGTTTTTGTTCATCGTCAAGGTAAACACCGTAGCAGACGGAGTTGTCCATGGATTTCCGGATCTGTTCCTTTGAGCGTTTGTTCGCCCAATAGGTTGTTCGCAGGAGCTTCACAACTTCATCAGTATTGATCTGATCCGCCCCTTCAATGATTCTGCAGTTCATTTTCGCATCTTCTCCGGTCATCTCTGTCCCCTCCGTTCCCGCTCAGAATCTGATCTTCTCCAGCCGGTACAGCTGTTCTTCGTCGATCTGATCGTTTCCGTTTTTGAACGAATAACCCATCTTCTGATAAAACGGAAGTCCGGTAATGGATGCCGGAATTTCAATCCGTCTGGCGCGCAGGGCGAACGCATCCTTTTCCAGTGTTTCAACAATGGCCCGTCCGACGCCTTTTCCCTGAGAATCCGGATGGACAAAAATGCTGAACAGGCTGCTTTCGTCTTCTTTACCCCAGTAAGGGCCGATCGCTCCGCAGCCGATAATCATGCCGTCTTCTTCCGCAACGTAGAAGTGTGTCCAGGAAGCCCTCTCAAGCACATGTTCCGCCGTCTGTGTTTTCACAAGCTCCTCCATAAGATCCGCAGGGTAATCCCCGACGTTGGAAATCCGGATCGTTGTAATAATCAGTTCCGAAACCGCCCGGGCATCCTTCTCTTCCAGTCTTCTGATGATCATTTTCTTTCCCTCCGCAACCGTGATCTGCGTTCCTCCAGCCTGCACACATTCACAGAATCATTTCGCACAGAAAATAATGATTTCCGAAAAGATCAGCCTCTCCGCAAAAGTCAAATCCCATCTTTCTGTAAAGCTTCTGCGCCGGGATATTGCTTTTTGCTACGGCAATATGAATCGCTGCGGTATGTTGCTCCTTCAGTTCCCGGATGACCCCATCGACCAGATAAAAAGAGAGTCCCTGCTGCTGACAATCCGGTCTGACCGCAACCCTTGCAAACTCGCGGGCGTTTTCTCTCACCTTCCAGCAATCGAGATTATCCGTCTCGTTTTCCGGAACAATGGAAATCGCGCCGATCACCTCGCTGTCTCTTGCCAGCACATAAAGCGTTCCGGCCGCAAGGTCTCCCTGAATCTCCGTCTCGCCCGGATACGATTCGTCCCACACGCAAAACGGCGTTCCGATCACCGCCCTGTAAAGGGCTAATACAGTCTTTGCATCACTCGCGTCTGCTTTTCTGAAAATCATGGCGTTTCCTCTTCATCTTTTCTTTGCTTAATGTGTTCTTTCCTGACTGGACAGTTCATAGGCGGTATATGCATGATCGAATTCATATCCGAGTTTCTCCGCAAGACGGACGGAATCCATATTATGCGCGTCCCAGCTGGGATACAGACCTTCTTCCAGGCAGTGCAGGATCAGCGATGCGCAGGCGATGCTGGCGAGTCCCTTATGCCTTTCTTCCGGAATGGTATCTACTTCTATTTCGATGCCTTCCCTGTATCTTGAATAGGAAGATGCGCCGGAGACGATCCTGCCATCCTTCAGGATCACAACGCCCCGGCCAAGTGTAAGGTATCTTTCTTTGCTCCCGAAAGTGGAAACAAAATCGGCGGTCACCGGATCCAGCAGGCACAGATCGTAGAGTTCTGCGTCAATGGCCTTCAGCTTATATCCTGCAGGAAGCCCTCTGATTATCCTTTCCAGTTGAGTAATGTTAAACCGCGTATCTTTTCTGATCGCGTAGCGGGTGAATTTTATGGCATCCGGCCAGCAGTCCTCGATCAGCGCTGCCCAGTTTGCGTTCTGCGGTACCATGATGATAAAGCCATCCGGTTTGGCAAGAATCAGCTCGCGGTCCGGTTTCCCGGCGGCAAAAACAAAGCAGCCCAGAGAGGCCATGGCAGATTCCGGTTTCACCGGATCTGTTACAAGAATCTTTCCCATCACCTTCTGCAGGCAGGATGTAATCAGTGTTTCCTGCCATCCTTCAAACAGTTTTGCAGCAGGTGTTGTATCTTCCAGTTCGTAAATCATGTCCTCAACTCCGTTTTATCCCTTGATGATTCTCTGTCTCACGTATACTTTCGCAGGATGACCCAGAGCCTGCTTTTCCGGGTTTCGTGCTCAATCCCGTCGTATACCGCCTTGCCGAATCCGCGAACGGATAGGATATCTCCTGTTTTCAGCCGTGCACTTTTGTCAGTGATGGTCCTACCGTTGACAAATACTTTTTCCGCGCCGAACAGTTTCTCCGCCTGTCCCCTGGAAAGCCCGGTAAAAGCCGCGCATACGGCGTCCAACCGCTCCGAGGCAATGTTCAGCCGCAGCAATGCGAACCGCGGCGCCAGTTCCGGAATGTCAGGTGAGGTCATTTCCGCCACCACCGTTGTACGGCGCACCTGCATCAGCGAAGAAGCCAGCAGTTCCGCGGCGGAAGTCAGGCAGAAAACCCAGGCCCGATGATCCCGCGTCAGAATGTCGCCAATCAGGCTGCGCTCAATTCCAAGTCCCAGAATCGCGCCGAGATAATCCCGGTGCGTCAGCTCTTCCGCGTATTTCTCGGACTTCGGCCAGATTTCAACGACACGAACCGGCACATCAGGTGCTCCGGATACTTCTTCGTCCCCTGCCGCCAGGATTTTTCTTTCCGCCGCTTCGTATCCCCCGGTCATTCGGAAGCAATAGTGCTTCGCCTCCGGGCAGCGCAGAAAGTCGTCCTGTTCTGCCGGTGTCAGAAAACCGGAATACTGCCACAGGCCTGTTCTGTCGTTTTTTCGGCATAAATCCAGCAGATGCCGAACGGTGATTTCGCTGTCCATTCTTATCCCTTGCTGCGGCTGTTTTCGGTCGGCTTGCCGGTCACCTGTTCTCCCTGAATAAATCCGGCAAGAATATCTCTCGGATTTCCGGTATAACAGAATCGTTCCACGGTTTCCTCCGGCGTGATTTTCCGGAACGAATCTGAAAAATCGCGGATTACAAGGGCGTCAAATTCGTATCCCAGTTCAAGGCTTCCGACCTTTCCGAACAGTGCGCCGCCTTCCTTCGTCGCCATGTAAAACGCGTTGGCGAACGGAATGGCCCGGTTCCCTTCTGGTTCATAGAAGGCTTTCAGTTTGGAAAGCTGTACGGAACGGCCGACCTGTGTATAGATGCCCGGCAGGTGTCCGCCGGCAATGTCGCTGCCGATTCCCAGGCGGATGCCTTCATCTGCGAGATACGCGGTTCGCATGATACCGGCGATAATATTCACCGTAGCATCCGGACATTGTACCGCATAACCGCCGTATTTCTTCAGGATGCGGAGATCATTCTCTCCCGGAAAGATAAAATGCGCCGCCACCACCGGACCGTTTTCAAGAAGCCCGGCTTTCTCATAGATTTCCGTGTCGCAGCTGCAGTCCGGATTCAGCCGGATGGATTCAAGCGCCTCCCATCTGGATTCGACCAGATGGGTCTGCATTCCGACGCCGTATTTTTGTCCGAGCCGGCCCAGCCCTTTCAGCAGCTCAAAGCTGCAGGTCGGCGCAAAGCGCGGGGTGAGGATCGGTTTTGCATACCGGTTCCCGGCGAATGATTCAAGAAAGATTTCCGTTTCCCGCAGCGAGTCTTCCGTTGTTTCGCAAAGATTTTCCGGAGACTGGATATCCATGTTGACTTTGCCCGCGAAAGCCCGAATCTTCTTCTCTTCCATTTGCCCGATCAGCCAGGAGGTCGCTTCCCGATGAATCGTTCCGTATACGCAGGCATGGAACGTTCCGTTTTCCGTCAGGGTTTTCAGGAAGGCGCTGTATACTTCCTTTGCATAATCCAAATCCGCGTAGCGCGCTTCCTGCGGGAAGGTATAGGTGTTCAGCCAGTCCGCCAGCAGCAGATCCATGCCCAGCCCCCGCTGCGGAAACTGGGGCGCATGAACATGAAGATCGGAAAAAGCAGGTATGATCACGTTATCTCCGAAGTCTTTCACCGGAGTTCCTTCGAATTTCTCCGGCAGTCTTTCGTAGATTCCTTCCACCCGGCCGTCTTCCACGGCGATATAGCTGTCGGAATGAGCGGCCAGTTCATTCCGGTCTTTTGAATAAACGATGTTTCCGCGGCAGATCATCACATTTGGGGTCATAAAGCCTCCCACATCTTCTGAAAATCAGGACTCTGCCGCAGTCTCCTGATGCAGCGGCGGCAGTTCGTGAATATCATAGGTCTCATAGTAAATCTCAAAAGCCGTTTCCACATCTCCGGACAGTTCAATCAGCGCACCGGCCTGGAACATAGCGGATAGCGTACCGCCGGATGCATGCCAGGAAGCGTTGCTGACCACTTCAATTGCACTGCCCCGCAGGATTGCTTCCGCCCCGAACAGAAGAGTTCCCGTGGCAATATGGTAATCGCTGGAGATCAAAGCGATCTGTTTAACCTGCGGATACCGCTCCGAAAGGATGTTGAAAGTGTAGATGGCGTTCTGTGCTGTCGTCAGGGAATGGTCCTCGACAATCAGCCGGGACGGGTTAACGCCGTGGGCTTCCAGCCACTCCGCCATCCGCCCCGCTTCCGTTGCTGTCTGGTCGTCAGCGGCAGTCCCGCCGCCTGTGCATACGATAACGGCATTCGGGTATTTTTCCGAGGCCGCCAGCATCACTTTCAGCCGTTCAACCAGTTCTTCTCTCATTGTGCCATCCGGATTCAGCTGAAACCCAAGCCCGACCAGACACAGGGAATCGTCGTCAGGCAGGCCGTCCGGAAGCGCCTCGTTGACCGTAACGGATGTTTCCCACAGATCCATAATACGCATCCACTTTTCGCCGAGAGACGGATTGAGAGACGCAAGCGCTGACAGTGCCTCCTCATCCCTGGTTCCGTTTGCTGCATAGGAAACAACTGCCCGCTCAATCTGGGACCGGATCACCTCATCATCCCCTTCCGAATGCTTTGCTGCCGGCCGATACTCCTCACCGAAGGCTGCAGCCGTGGTCCTGGCGTTTTCCGGATCCCCGGTCGCGCCGAGCGCCATGTTGCCGATTCCCTGGGTCCCGTAGGAAATCCGGCTGATGCTGCCACCTTCCTGGTGCGTAAAAAAGATTTGGGGCAGTCCTCCGCCTGCCTGATTAGTCGTCTGAAAATCCGAGATCAGTCCGAGCGTCTGCTCCGCGTTCGAAATGTTTTCGCCGAAAAGCAGTATTCCGCCGAAATGATTCCGGGAAACCATCTCCCGGATCTCTTCGTTCAGTTCGGTAATGTTCACCTTAGGCGGTTCCTCCGCGGGCTGTTCCGCGCCTTCCGGCGGCACTTCCTTCCACACCCGGAAGGAAGCGATCATCATTTGTGCGACTTTGTCCCGCAGGGTCATACCGGAAAGGATTGTCTCCAAAGGATCCGTCTCCGTGTTCTCCGCAAACGATATCGTTCCGAAGAGCATCAGGAGAGCCATCAGCAGAGATAAGGTTTTTTTCATCGTCACCATCCTCCGTTTTTTGTTGTGTTCATAATCCCGCAGCCTGCAGACCGCGTTTATATCGGAATTATCGTTTGCTTTTGTCGAAAGGCTCGCCGGCTGCCTTCGGCGGATGGTTCTTTTTCGAGAAGAATACAAGCAGCAGCAGCGTCAGGATATAAGGCAACATGAGGAAAAGATCCATGTAATTGCTGGGCAGTTTAGCGGCGATGCAGAGCTGCAGCCCGCCGGACTTGGCCAGGCCGAAGATCAGGCAGGCCAGCGTTGTCGGCCCGATCTTCCAGTTTCCGAAGATCATGGCCGCGATTGCGAGATAACCGAATCCCTGATAGATACTCGGCGAGAAATTCCCGATCATGGAATAGGCAAAGCAGATACCGCCGATGCCGCAAAGCGCACCGGAAATCATCACGGCAATCCAGCGGATTCGGTTCACGTTGGCCCCGGCGGCGTCCACTGCCTGAGGGTTTTCGCCACAGGCCCGCAGCCGCATTCCGAACCGCGTCCGGTTCAGCAGATACCACAGGAACACCACCAGCACGGCAATCATGATCTCAAAGGGATACATATCCGTAAAAATGCCGCCGATCCACGGGATGCTGCTCAGCAGCGGAATGGTAAACCGGGTCGAAACGTCCAGCACGAATTTATTGGAAGCGTTGCCGCTGATGGCGCTGTTCGCGGCGCTGGTAAAGAAGGCTGTCAGCGCCACCGCGAGTATGTTGATTACCACGCCGCTGATCACCTGGTTGGCCCGGAACCGGATGCAAAGCAGTCCGTGAATCAGGGAAAACAGCGCCCCGCCGAGGGCTGCGCAAAGGATGGCAATATAGATGATCGCCTGGTTTCCGTTGCCTATTACCGGCCCGAGCAGTGTGGCCGCCAGTGCGCCGAAGAACGCGCCGACGCCCTGAAAACCTTCGGCTGCGAGGTTGGTCACGCCGCTCTTTTCGGAATACAGTGCTCCGACCGCGATAATCAACAGCGGAAGCGCAAAGGAAAGGCCATCTGTAAAGACTTTATTCATAACGCTTTCGCCTCCTTCCCTTCCGTTCTCCGAAGATCCTCGGCAAGCTGCATTTTCCTTGCGGCCTTGTACTTCATGTAGTTGCCGCAGGAAGCAAACAGCAGCAGGATCCCGGTAATGAGGGAAGCAATCTCTTTGGCCACGCCGACGGTGGAGCTCATATAGTTTGCGCCCTGCTGGAAAACAGATACAACGATGGCGGCAAAAATGGAACCGATCGGCGCGCCGCTGCCGAGCAGCGCCACCGAAATGGAATCATATCCCATGCCGGGCAGCGTCTTCGGAATGATCGTATTGGTATAGCCCAGATAATAGGCCACCCCTGCCAGTCCGGCGATGGCGCCGGACAAGCCCATGGAAAGAAGGATGGTCCGGTTGACGCGGATGCCTGTATATTCAGAACATCTCCGGTTCTGCCCCACCGCCTTGATCTCAAATCCGAGAACAGTCTTTCGGAAAAGAAAAGAAACCAACAAGGCAATCAGGATGGCGATAATCAGCCCCAGCGGTATTTTGCATTTCAGATCGCCGATCATAATGTTCGTCAGCGTCAGCCGGGAATCCGGACTGCAGACCTTGCTGTTCCGGGTCATCATATCCACATAGTTATTATTGATGAAAAACCCTGTCAGATAGCTGATGATATAGTTCAGCATGATCGTGGAAACCACTTCATGGATATTAAACCGGTATTTCAGCCACCCGATCAGTGCGCCGGTCATTCCGCCGACGAGCAGGCCGATCAACAGCACCAGGGGTTTTGCAACAACCGCGGAAAGGCCTTTGTTGTATCCGACCAGCACTGTGGCTGTAAATCCGGCCAGCAGCATCTGCCCCGCGATACCGATATTGAACAGACCCGCCTTAAAGGCGGCGATAAATGCCAGCGAAGCCAGAATCAGCGGTGCAAGATAGTTCAGGAAGTCCAGCAAATCCGTCAGCATGCCGCTTCCGCCGCCGTAGTTTTCCTTCGGAATCATCCCGCAGCCCTGAAGGAAACTGCGGAAAGCAATCAGCGGGTTTTTCCCCATCGCAAGCAGCAGGATGCTGGCCGCCGCCAGCGTCATCAGGATCGCCAGCAGCGAAACCCAAAGGGAAGCGTACTTCCCGGTCAGCCGCCGGGAAAGGAACATTCTTCTCACGCTTCCTTCACCCCCATCATATAGCGGCCGACTTCCTGTGTCGTCATCCGGTCCGCTGAATCAATCTTCAGGATTTCTCCCCTGTACAGCACGCCGATTGTATCCGCAAGGTTCATGATCTCGTCCAATTCCAGTGAGATCAGCAGAATCGCGGCGCCCCGTTCCCGTTCTTCCAGGATCTGCCGATGCACATTTTCAATCGCCCCGATATCCAGCCCCCGTGTCGGCTGCACAAAGATGATCAGCCTGCTTTTCTCTTCGATTTCCCGGCCGACAATCGCCTTCTGCTGGTTTCCGCCGGACATGGACCGGAGAATCGTATCCGGCCCCTGGGCGCAGCGGATATCGTATTTTCCGATCAGTTTCTCCGCATAATCCCTGAAAGGATCCTGTTTCAGGATACCCTTCCTCGAGAAAGGCTCCCGGAAGTATTCCCGCAGGGAAAGGTTCTCCTGCAGCGTCATATCCGGAATGGTTCCGGTCTCCTGTCGGTCTTCCGGAATATAGGAAATTCCGCTCAGGCAGCGTTCCCGAACGTTGAGATCATTTATTTCCTTTCCGTTCAGGATCACATTGCCGTCCGCGATTTTCGCAAGTCCGGCGATGGCGTCCGCGATCTCTCCCTGACCGTTTCCGGAGACACCGGCGATCGCGAAGATTTCACCGCTTCGGATGGTAAAGGAAACGTCCTTCACCACGTCGAACTTATGCTCGTTTTTCACCGTCAGGTGCTGGACTTCCAGAACAGGTTCCCCGAAATTCGGCGCTGTCTTCTCCTGGGTGAACCGCACCTGCCTTCCCACCATCAGGTCCGCCAGTTCCTGGGTCGAGGCGTCCGCGACGTCCCGGATATCGATCAGCTTTCCCTGGCGCAGGATGGCGCAGCGATCGGCAATCCGTTTGATCTCCGCGATCTTGTGGGTAATCAGAAGAATCGTCTTCCCGTTCCTGCGGAGATTGTCGATAATCTGCAGAAGAAAATCGATCTCCTGCGGCGTCAGTACCGCAGTCGGCTCGTCAAAGATCATGATTTCCGCACCGCGGTAGAGCATCTTCAGGATCTCCACCCGCTGCCGCACGGATACCGGCACATCTCCGATCCGGTCCGTCGGATTGACCTCCAGCCCGTATTCTTTGGATAGCTCGCTGATCTGCCGGTTGGCCTTTTTCATATTCATCCACGGCAGCACGCCCAGCCTTTTCTCTTCCGGTTCAACACCCAGCACGATGTTTTCCGCGATCGTAAAGGGCTCAACCAGCTTAAAGTGCTGGTGCACCATTCCGATACCGCAGGCGGCCGCGTCCGTGGAGGAATGGAAATGAACTTCCTGACCGCGCACCAGGATTTCTCCGGCGTCGGGTTCATAGGTACCGAAAAGGATGCTCATCAGCGTTGATTTTCCCGCGCCGTTCTCACCCAGGAGTGCATAAACTTCCCCCTTTCGGATCCCGATGGAAACATCGTCGTTGGCAATGATTCCCGGAAACCTTTTGGTGATATGACGCATTTCCACAATATAGTCGCCCATGGCATTCACCGTCCGATCAGAATGAATAAACGGGAAAAACGCTCCCCCTTTGCAAGAGGGAGCGTTGGAAAGACTGAAATTACTGAAGTTCCGCCAGGCTGGTGGGAGGCACGATCTCGCCCTTCTTCATCAGCTCATAGCATTCCGCCATTTTGCTCAGCGCGTCATCGCTCAGCTGCTGCCTGCCTTCCGCGGAAACATAGCCCGTGGAATCGGTGTCGGCGCCCAGCAGCGCGTCCTGTCCGACGAAGGTGCCGTCGTAAATAGCGTTCAGCTGCCGTTCCACATCCAGGTGCATAACCTTCAGCGCAGAAGTCAGGATCACGTTTCCGTCTCCCTTTACGCCGTCGTCAAACTGGTCCGCGTCGCAGCCGATGAACCAAGCGCCGTTCGCTTCTTTCACTGCGGTCAGCGCGCCGTTCCCGGATTCACCGGCTGCAGCAAAGATCACGTCACAGCCTTCGCCGATCAGCGTTTCGGCAACCACTTTGCCCGTCGCCGGATCCGTGAAAGCGCCGACATAGTTACCGCCCACGCCGTCTCCGCCGGAGAAGGAAGGAAGCTCAACACACTGGACAGAGGTACCGTAATGCTCGTTAGCATACTTGACGCCGCCCATAAAGCCGAACTGGTAGTTGGTGTTGGAGGGGAAAGGCATGCCGTTGATCTCAGCCACTTTTCCCGACTTGGATGTCAGAGCCGCCGCGATGCCGGCCATGAAGCCGCCTTCCTGCTCTTTATAGGTCATGGTGTACACGTTGTTTGCCGTCACCGGGTTTCCTTCGCTGTCCTGGATCGTGGAATCCACCACCAGGAAGTACTTGTCGGGGTTCGCCAGCACGATGTCGCCGATCGCCCCGAAGTTGAAGCCCGGGCAGACAAACACATCATAATCGCCGACCAGTCTTTCAATCGTCGGGATCAGTTCCGCCATGTCGGGTTCCTTGATGTCCTGCACGGTGCAGTCCGGGTGGTTCGCGATGAAATTCGTAATGCCGAGATAACAGTCCTGATTGAAGTTGCCGTCGTCCACGCCGCTGGAGGTCACGATCAGGATCTTCAGGGGCTTTCCGTCCGCGGTTGCGGGAGCAGCCGCAAGGCCGACCAGAAGCGCCAGTGCACATACCAGAGCAATCAGTTTTTTCATTTCCAATTTCCTCCTGTAAAGACTTTTTGGGGATGGCTCTATTATACAATTTTCCGCAAATGAAGGCAATCTCTGAAAAAGATTTTTATCCCCTGTATTCCAGGCACATCATCGTCAAGTCGTCAAAATGATTTTCGCTCTTGTCCGGAATCCCGATATATGGTAAATTAATGTAAAAGAAAAATTCAAACGTGCTAAGGCCGTTTGCGAAACGGAGGCAGAATCATGAAAATTACTTTCCTGGGTGCGGCGCATCAGGTTACCGGGAGCTGTACGCTGGTGGAATGGAAGCCGGGGCGGTATTTTATCGTGGATTACGGCCTGGAGCAGGGGGTCAATACCTTCCAGATGCAGGATCTTCCCATTCCTGCTGCCCAGGTTGAATACGTTTTTTTAACCCATGCACATATTGATCATTCCGGCCGCCTCCCCCTGCTGCTTAAAAACGGGTTCCATGGCGTCATCTACGCCACACAGGAAACGACAAATCTATGCGGTATCATGCTGGCCGACAGCGCCCATATCCAGGAAACCGACGCTGCCACCCAGACCAAGAAAAATCTTCGGACCGGCGGTCCTGTCATCACCCCTCTCTACACCGTCGAAGACGCCATGAAAGTCATGAAACTGTTTCAGCCCTGTGCATACAATCAGGAACTGATGATTGACGAAGGCCTGGGCGCCCGTTTCACCGACGCCGGGCATCTGCTGGGTTCCTCTTTTGTCGAGCTGTTTATGGAAGATGAGGGGCAGCCGGTCAAGATGGTCTTTTCCGGAGACGTGGGGAACATCGATCAGCCGATCATCAGGGATCCGGCCCCGGTAAAAGACGCGGATTATCTGTTGATTGAATCCACCTACGGAACCCGGGAGCATGAAAAAGCCATGGATCCGGTTCCGCTCCTGGTCGAAATTCTCCGCAAAACCTTCTCCCGGCACGGGACGGTCATCACCCCCTCCTTTGCCGTGGGGCGCACCCAGGAACTGTTGTATTTTTTCCGGATTATCAAGCAGCAGAATCTTCTCCCGGAGTTCCCGGATTTCCCGGTCTATCTTGACAGTCCGCTGGCCAATGAGGCCACGGCGATCTTCCTGCAGTGTGATCTGGAATGTCTGGATGAAGACACCCGTGAAGTTCTGCGTCAGGGACAGAATCCGATCTGGTTCGAAGGGCTGAAAATGACCACATCGGCCGAAGAGTCCAAAGCACTCAATGATGACGATTCGCCGAAGGTCATCATTGCCTCCGGCGGTATGTGCGACGGCGGCCGGATCCGCCACCATCTGAAAAACGGCGCCTGGAATAAAAGGAACACGATCCTTTTCACCGGCTACCAGGCGGTCGGAACCCTGGGACGGATCATTTATGACGGTGTCTCCCCCGTCAATATCATGGGAGAAAAAATCGAAGTCAACGCGGAAGTCCAGCTTCTTGCCGGTCTTTCCGGCCATGCGGATCGCAGCGGCTTGCTCCGCTGGGTCGATCAGTTTGAAAAGAAACCGAAACGGATTTTCGTCAACCACGGGGACGATGAGACCGCTACGGTGTTTGCAAAGACGCTATCGGAAAAATACGGGATTCCCGCGGAAGCGCCCTGGTCCGGTTCTGCCTTTGATCTGCTGGCGGATCAATGGATCGAAAAAACCGGCCCGGTTCTGCGGGAAGGCGTAAAACCGGAAGAGGCCGAAAAAGCCACGGAGGGCGGAAAACGGAACCAGACGCTCTACGCCGAGCTGACGTCCCTGGCGGAAGAGCTGAACCGCTATGTCCGCTCCCTGGAGGGCCACTCCAACCGCGAGCTGGAGCAGATGGCAAACCGTCTCCGCAAGCTTCTCCCGTAAAACCGTTTTCAGCTTGCCTCAGCGCACATTTCATACAGTATCTGTGTATCCGTAAATTTACCGTAATAACTGCTGTTCATCACGATACACAGATACCGTTCATTCTGAATGGAAAAAACGGATACAAGGCAGTTGCCGGCTTTGTTGGTGGTACCGGTTTTCACACCGGCCACCTCTTTATTGAAATACTCACTTTCTTCGTGCAGCATCTTGTTGGTATTGCTCAGATAGATGCTTTTCCCTTCCTCGCTGGTAATCCGATCCGTCGGAAGATGGCAAATCTCCGCCAGCACGGGATGGGCCAGGAACACTTTGGCAATCTTCAGGATATCCTCGCAGGTCGTAAGCTGGCCTTTCGTGTCCAGGCCGACAACGTTGACGGCCTTGGTTTCCTGCGCACCGATCTCCTCCGCTTTCCGGTTCATCGCCGCGACAAAGGAGCTGACGGCTTTCTCAAAGGAAAGCCCGCTGTTCCCTTCCAGTTGCCTTCCGCAGTATACGGCAAGGGCATATGCCGCGTCCGCGCCGGACGGCAGGAGCAGTCCCTCCAGCAGTTCCCGGATGGACAGCGTCATGCCGTATTCCAGGCTGGCCCGTGAGGCGTCCAGCGGCGGAATATAGATCTCCATCCCCACCGTGACCTTTTCCTCCGGTTCTGCGATATCCAGCACCGTCAGCGCGGTCAGCATCTTCAGCGTGGACGCCGGATAGATCGGGTCCGTGCTTCCGTAGCCAAAAATCGGCTGATCCTGTCCGTCTTCCCCCGCGAGCCGCACCAGCAGTACATTTCCCGCTTCCAGCGCCAGCCGCTCCGTGTCGTATACTTTCGGTGCCTGAGTGGGTGCCGGCAACGGTGTAATCACGATCTCTTCCGTCACGTCCATCCCTGGTTGAAGGGTCGTCTCACCTGCCGTCTCCGGCAGCTGCGCTGCCGTTGTCGTTACGGCCGCGGCCGCCTGTGTCTGCGCAACGGTATTCTCCCGAACCTGCGTCTTCGGAATGGTGACAATATAGTTAACCGCAAACATCACCACTTCCATTGAAACCACCAGAATGATGACGAAGCGGTTCAACAGCATGTGCCGCCGCCAGGTCCGCGGAATTCTCGGCAGCAGAACGCGTCCGACCCGCGTCCGGTCAAAGCCGATCTTCTGCAGCGCCATGCACAGCAGCGCGCCCAGAACACCGCCGAGCGTATTCAGGATGATATCATCCACATCCGGAACCCGGTAGGTAAAACACTGAGCAAATTCAACAAACAGAGAAATCCCCGCTGAAACAGCCACGGTCATCAGGAGCTGTTTTTTCCGGGTTTCCGCCGGATGCAGCAGCACTTCAAAGAAGCCCAGCGGCATAAACAGCAGTACGTTTCCGAAGAAATTGAACGGATGAGCCAGCCATTCTCCGAGGACCCGGAACGGAACCCAGTTCACCCGCTCCAGGGAGAACCTGAACCGCCGGAAGAAATAAGTCGGGCTCAGAAGTGTATAAAACAGATGGCCCAGATACATAGCCAGCATAGCCAGCAGGATCTTCAGCCAGACGCTCCGTTTGTTTTCCAGTATCTGTCTGCGGAAAATAAAAGCCATCAGCGCAAGCGCGTATAGTTCTGTAATGATGAACCGGATCCAGGAATCAACGTTGAACATTTCTCGGTCTCCTCAGTCGTTTTCGTTTCGATTATACCTGTTTTTCCCAAATACGCAATACTTTTGTAACATTCTCCGCCCGGCTGTACGGGGTTAGTTGCTTCTGTCTTTTTTCGCATTTACCATCCCGTAAATCGTAACGGATCTGCTGCGGTTGATTGAAGCTGCAAAGTATGATATCGTTTCAGAAGAGAAGCGGAAAGGAGGTTCGGAATCCGCCATGGCCGGTATAAAAGAGCACCTGAAAAAAGCAATCCTGTGGTTCCTGATCCTCCTTGTGTTTTCTTTCCCACCATGCGCTTTCACTGATGAGGCTGAAAATGAGTCCTGGCTTGTGGATGACCGCATCGAAAATCAATCCCGCGCGGAAGATCTGATCGATGCCATGACGCTTCACGAGAAAATCTGCCAGCTCTTTTTTGTCGCCCCTGAACAGTTTTCAAAGGAAACCCGGGTTTATCAGGCGGACAAAACTTTCCTTCGCGCTTTCAGCCGTTTTCCCGTGGGCGGAATCATCCTTTTTTCCGCGAATATCCGGAAGGATGAGATCGCATCCCTGAATGCCGGGATGCAGTCTGCCGCCGCGGAATCAAACGGAATCCGCCTGTTCATCGGCGTGGATGAAGAAGGTGGCAGCGTCTCGCGTGTAGCGAACCGCCTGAAGCTGAAGGAAAAGCAGCCGGATCCGGCCAAAACAGAAACGCCGGAGGATGCCTTTTCCTCCGGCCGGATTATCGGTGGTTATCTTGCGGCGTATGGCTTTAATCTGGACTTTGCCCCCGTGGCAGATGTCCGTTCCAACGTTCCCGGTGCCGAGATCACCGTCCGTTCCTACGGCAGCGATCCGCATCAGGTTGCCCGGATGGTTTCCCGTTTCACGGAAGGTCTGCATACGCAGAGCATCATCTCCGTGCTGAAGCACTTCCCCGGCCACGGCGCTGTCAGTGGCAACACCCATGAAGGCGCCGGCGTTTCCCTGCGGACGCCGGAAGAACTGCGTCAGATAGATTTTATTCCGTTCGCGGCCGGCATTGCCGCCGGGGCGGATATGGTCATGGTTTCCCATCAGATTGCCGAAAACCTTGATCCGGAAGGGCCCGCTTCCTTCTCCCCGACAGTGGTCGGAATGCTGCGGGAGGAGCTGGGTTTCGACGGTGTCATCATCACCGATGCGCTGCGGATGAAAGCCGTCAGCGAACAGTACGGTTCCGGTGAAGCCTGTGTGCTGGCCCTGGAAGCCGGCGCGGATATGCTGCTTCTTCCCTACAATTTCACCAATGCCTATGAGTCCGTCACAAAGGCCGTCCGGGAAGGCAGGCTCACGGAAGAAAGAATCGACGAAAGTCTGACCCGCATTCTCACGTTGAAGGAGAAATACGGCCTGCTCGGAAAGTAGAGAAGTACTCCCTGTTTGCAAAGCACCCAGAAAAGTTATTTGTTATTCTCCTATACTTTCTGCCTGAACAGCCCATGCTGATTGCAGCAGCTATAAATCCATCCCGCACCGCGGTAGAAAAATCTTGCCTCCATGTTAGCTTCCGGATACAAAGCTTTGATTTCGCAGCGATCAGGCGTCATGTATGCAACAAACGATACATAATGTTCCTTGCTCATGGGATGATCTGAAGACACGTACAGTTCATCTTCCGACCGCTGACACTCCACCCCGTGCAGTTCATCAGGCACTTCCGCCTCAAGGGCCGGGAGCTGAATGCCGCAGCACGAAATCACCGCGTCCCCTCTGGCAAACAGCACATTTCCGCAGACAGGACAGACATAGAACAGGCTTTTCATCATATTGGCGGATCGGTTCCGGTTTACAATGGTCTGCCCGCAAAGCAGTTCCGGGACGGAAACATGCAGTGCTTTTCCGAGCGGTTCCAGCAGCGATACGTCCGGAAACCCGCGTCCCGTTTCCCATTTGGATACAGCCTTATCGCTCACACACAGATGCTCAGCCAGCTCTGCCTGGGTCATCCGGTACTTTTCACGAAGCGCTTTGATGGTCGCTCCGGTCACATAGTGATTCATACATCATCTCTCCTTTCCGGATGAGCATAGCAGAGGGGCCTGTTCGCCGCAACCTACGCTCCGTAGAGTCCTTCTTTTTCAGTTACGCGCTTTTCTCAGGTGCCCGACCCCGGCTTTCTGCTCGGATCTTTCATTCTCCTGTGGGTATTTCAGCGTTCAGGCTCTTGTTGCGGTAGTTCAGATTGGTGCGCAATGAGTATCCCTGTCTTTCCCAAAAGGCGTTGGCTGGTTCATTGTCCCTGAAGACAAGACCGAATACTTTCTGAATACCTTCTTTCTTCAGTGCTTCCTCTGCAGCAGAAACAAGGCAGGCAGCAATCCCGTTCCGCCGGAAATCCGGATGAACGCACATATGATGAATCATTCCCCTTCGCCCGTCGTGCCCCGTCAGAATCACGCCGATGATCCGCTCTCCCGCAACAGCGGCAAAACAAGTGTTTGGATTGCGTTCCAGATAGCGCCTGATTCCTTCACGGCTGTCGTCCACAGGGTTCAGCGCCCGGCGGCTCTGCTCCGTGCTGTTCCACAACGCAAAGATCCTGTCGTATTCTTCAATTGTGACCTTTCTGATGGAATATTCCACAGCCATTTTGAGTCTCCATGCCGGTGCGGCGCCGACACAAATTGTTCATGAAAGCTCACCGCAGAATTGAACTTTCACAAAAACCTCCTGTCACCGCTGACAAGCTTTTATTCGGCAAAGAGCATTCTGTCTCTTTTTCATGGACGAATCGGCAGATTTTCCGTTCCGGAATATGTGCATTCGTTAAACCGTGCCAGCCGCTGAACAGAAGACGCTTCGCCTGATCACGGGTAATGGAAATCGTCATCGGTTTTCAGTCACCTTCTCCAGACGCTTTTATAGATTTCCCGTGCTTCCCCCTGGTATTCGCCAGTTCCTTCAAACACGGGAACAAAACCGCATTTCTCAAGAACCTGTCTGGACACAGCGTTGGCGCTGAGGCAGACGCCGTAAATCGCATCCGTTCCGATCATTTCCGCCGCAACCGGAAGAAATGCCCGGACGGCTTCCGTGGCATAGCCGTTCCCGGTATGCTCTTTTGCAATATGATAACCGATTTCCCATGTCCCGTCCCCCAGCGGAGCTGCCTGAACATATCCGATATTTTCACCGCCGTTCTTTGTGAACACCGGATAGGTCAGCGGGCCCTCCGTCTTTCCGTATTGTGACATCAGAAAGGCAATGGCGTCCCTGGCTTCTTCCTCCGTTTCGAAAACCTCGTCCGGAACGAATCTTCTGTTATCGTCGTCAAGGGAATTCCTGCAAACGTCTCCGGCCATCTCCGGAGTGAATTCCCGGATAAAGAGTCTGTCCGTTTCAATCATCATCGAAATTCACGCCCTCAAAACCCTGCCATACATTCTTTCCGCTGTACGTAATGGCCTTCGCCTGACCGCGGAGCACCTTCAGAACCGGCAAAGCCATGGCTTCCTGTTCCATCTCGCCCGGATAAACATGAATCGGTGCAATCCAGCTGCAGCGTTCCCGGATGCCCTCGGTGATATCGTCAAAACGCATCAGGCCGCCGGTCAGCAGGATCGCGTCCACCTTGCCGCTAAGCACCGTGCTCATCGCCCCGATGCTCTTGCAGATCTGATAGATCATGGTATTCCACACCAGAACCGCTTTTTTGTCGCCCTGTTCCACGAGCCCGTGAACGGTATCGGAATTCGAGGTCCCGAACAGGCTGACAAATCCGCCGGATCTGGAGCACATCCGCCGCACATCGTCGAGGGAATGGGTCTCCAGATAGTCCAGTAGTTCCAGCACCGGCACGCTGCCGATCCTGGTGGGGGCGAAAGGTCCGTCGCCGTCGGCGCCCATGGTTCCGTCTGTCATCCGGCCGTGGTCGTGGGCGCTGACGGTAACGCCGCCGTCGATATGCGCCACAATGAAATTGCAGTCCTCATAACGCTTTCCGATGGATTCGGCATGGGCTTCCGCCACCGCTTTGGGATTCAGCACATGGGAGTGGGGCGTGCGGTAAAGCCCGCGGATCCCCGTAAGACGCGCGTAGTCGTTGTATTCATCCACATTGGTAGGGTTCAGCGTATAGGCGGGACGGTGATATGTAAGGGCAAATTTCCAGGCCAGCATCACACCCAGCTTGGCGGCATGTTCACTGCCGCCCACCGCCGCTTCCGTATCGTCGTACAGTTTCTGGTCGATCACTGTCACGCCGCTCGGCTGAGTACACGCGCTGCCGCCGCGTCCGACAAACACGTCGATGTCTGCCGGATCCACCCCTTCTTTGGCCAGCATGTCCAGAATGACCTGATACCGGAAGGGCACC
The DNA here is from genome assembly GCA_902764875.1 of uncultured Eubacteriales bacterium. GTDB lineage: Bacteria > Bacillota > Clostridia > Christensenellales > Aristaeellaceae > Aristaeella. The sequence continues at coordinate 80,925 of CACWXP010000006.1, read as the reverse complement.
TGCCCGTTTACATGGGGAAACTGCAGCAGCACCGGCGCGTCGTGAAACTGGCTTCTTTCAAACAGTTCCTTCTCGTTGACAAACAGACTGATTTTTGTGGAGGTGGAACCCGGGTTGATAATCAACAGTTTATAGTCCATAGGTTGAATGCTCCTTTGTCGTTGATCACTGAATTTATTCCGTATCCAGCGCTTTGCTGAACTGGGTTTCGTACAGTTCCTGATAGGTGCCGCCCGCATGTACAAGATCCTTATGCTTTCCGCGTTCGACAATCTCTCCGTCCCGCACGACGAGGATCTCGTCCGCGGCCAGGATCGTGGACAGCCGGTGCGCGATCAGGATGGAGGTCCGCTCTTCAATCAGCGGATTGATAGCCGCCTGGATCGCCGCCTCGGAAATGGAGTCCAGAGCCGACGTCGCCTCGTCGAAGATCAGCAGCGCCGGATCCTTCAGCAGCGCCCGGGCGATGGAAATCCGCTGTTTCTCTCCGCCGCTCAGTTTCAGGCCCCGGTTGCCGACCATCGTGTCCAGCCCCTCCGGCTGTTTCTCGATGAAGTCATAGATATTGGCCTGGCGGCAGGCCTCAATCATCTCTTCCTCCGTCGCTTCCGGGCGGGCATAGAGAAGGTTCTCCCGGATGGTTCCGTTAAAGAGATAAGTCTCCTGCGTCACCACCCCGACCTCGCTGCGCAGGGAATGCAGTGTCCAGTCCCGAACGTCGCGCCCGTCGAAACGCACGCTGCCGTCAGTCACGTCCCATAGTCGTGGAATCAGGTTCACAATGGTGCTTTTGCCGCTGCCGCTGGGCCCGACAATGGCGATGCAATCCCCGCTGTGTAGTGTGAAACTCACATCCTTCAGGATCTGCCGTTCCCCGTCATAGCTGAAGTACACGTGGTCGAAAACGACTTCGCCCTTCGCGCCGGTCAGCTCCTTCGCGTCCGGTTTGTCGTCGATCTCCGGCTTCATGTCGTAATATTCAAAAATCCGGGTGAACATGGCCATGGATCGGATCCAGTCCACCTGTACGTTCAGCAGCGAGTTGACGGGCCCGTACATCCTGTTCAGCAAAGCCACCAGAACCGTGATATCACCGACAGACAGGCTGCTGTCATATTTCATAATCAGGATGCCGCCCACCAGGTACAGCAGCATCGGCCCGACGGTCATCAGGGTGCTCAGCAGCATGAAGAACCAGCGTCCGGCCATCTGCTCCCGGATCCGGAGCTTAATCATCCGGCCGTTGGCTTCTTCATAGCGATCGTATTCCGCTTTTTCCCGCCCGAACAGTTTCACCAGCAGCTGTCCGCTCGCCGACAGGGTTTCATTCAGAATACCATTGATCTCGTCGTTGCATTCCTGTGCCTGTCCCGCCAGTTTCCAGCGGGTTTTGCCCGCCATCCGCGTCGGCAGGGTGAAAAGCGGCACCACGACCAGGCCGATCAGCGCCAGAATCCAGTTTTTCTGGAACATGGCCACCACTGCCACCACCAGCGTGATGGAGTTGGACAGAATGCTGGTGAAGGTGCCGCTGATCACGGACTCAACGCCGGAGATGTCGCTGGTCATCCGGGTGATAATATCCCCCTGATTGGCTGAGGTGAAAAAGCGCTGACTCATTTTCTGAAGGTGGCTGTACATCTGGTTGCGCATATCAAAGGAAATATGCTGGGCAATCCAGTTGTTGAGATACGACTGGCCGACGCCGATCAGGTTGGAGGCAAAATGAAGCGCCAGTGAGACCAGAATCAGCCGGATCAGCGCAGAGATGTCCTCCCCGATCCAGCCGCCGAGATTCTTGCCCGTCAGCACGTCGATGATATTGCCCGTGAGAATCGAAGGAAACAGACTGCAGACCGATGATACAATGATGCACACGAACACAAGCGCCAGCTGCTTCCAGTACGGTTTCAGATAGGAGAAAACACGCAGGAGCAGTTCCTTTGTGACTTTCGGCATTTTCTGTTTCTCTTCTTCCGAAAGAAACTTGCCTCCGCGACCGCCCGGTCCGCGTCCTTGCATACGTCCGCCTCCCCTGATTTGATTGCACAGAGCATACCACAGATCGCTCCGGGAGAAAAGTTTTTTTCTTGCGCAAAGGAAATTGTTTATCTGTACAAACAGATTTGTATTCTCTTGCGCATACGGATTATGCTTTCCTGCACATACAGATTTTTTTCTTCCCAAAGAGTTTTTTCGCCGTGATCGGAATTGTGTGATATAATAAGGTATTGCGGTTGCGCAGCCGGAGAAGAAAGAAATGGCGGGAGTTACAGAATGAACCAGCAGACGAGGAACCGGAACAAAGAAATCATCCGCTGCAGTCTGATCGGCATCGGGATGAACCTGGTGCTGTCCATATCAAAGATCATAACAGGCAGCCTCATCCATTCCCATGCGATCATGATGGACGGTTTCAATTCCCTTCTGGATATGGCCACATCGCTGATTTCCCTTCTGTTCGCCGCCCTCTCCGGCAGGAATGAGAACAGGAATCATCCCTTTGGTTTCGGTCGGCTGGAATATCTGGGTTCCATGCTGGTAACGATGCTTGTTCTCTATTTTGGCGTCAGGACCGCTGTCGAGTCTGTTCATTCCATCCTTCATCCCCACGAAGCCCCCTCATACGGCCCCGTGACCATCATCATTATGGTAATATCCCTGGTTGCAAAGCTCATATACGGATTCGCCATGAAAAAGCGTGGGAAGCAGCTGCATTCCGACGCGCTGGTCATTTCTGCGGTGGACAGCCTCGCGGATGCCCTGATTTCAGCCGGGATCCTGGCAGCCATCGGGATTATTAAACTCACAGGTCTGGATATTGAGCACTATATCTGTATTCTCATTTCGCTGCTGATTCTGCGGACAGGGGTCAGAATGATCTGTAGTAATCTGACCAAGATGATCGGAACCAGCACGGACCCGGCGCTCCGGAAAAAGCTTCTTGATCTCATCATCCGGGAAGACGGGGTTCTGAATGTTTCCGGCATTGTCCTGCATAATTACGGAGAAGGAAACGACGTGGGATCAGTCTCAATCGAGGTTGACGAAAGGGCAACGGCCGCCGAAATCAGCCGGATCTCCCGGAGAATCATCAAAAAAAGCAAAGAGATCGGCATTCAGATCACTTCTGTCGGAATCACCGGCACAAACATATCGGATCCCGAAGCCGCAAAAATATGGGATACGATCATATCCTTCGCGGAAACCCATAAAAGCATCCGGCGCGTAAATTCCTTTGTTCTGGATCCGGAGCATCGCGAAATTTCCTTTTATGTGATTCCGGATTACAATATAAAGCGTCAGATGCGGAATGAAGAACTGGATCGTTTTGAGAAGCAGGTTCGCGGTGCTTTTCCTGAGATGACGGTTGAGATTCTGCAGGGGATTGATGCATAAAGTTGTGTCGGGAAGGGGGCGTTCATTCAGTGAATCCTGTTGAAAACGGCATGTACCCGGTCCACGTCGCCGTCATCTCCGATACCCACGGTCTGCTCCGGCGGGAGGTTGTCCGTGAGCTGCAGGATTGTTCTCATATTCTGCACGCCGGGGATATCATCCGTGAAAGCGATCTGGACGAGCTTCGGCTGTACGGATCGATTTATGCCGTCCGCGGCAATAACGACATCTGGCAGCCCGGCCTGCATGATCTGGCCGGCGTGCTGCGCTTTACCATCGCCGGGGTGAACTTTGTGATGACCCATGATCGGTACGATGTGCCCCGGAATCTGGAAGGGGTTCAGGCTGTGATTTACGGACACAGCCATTGCTGGGAGGAAGATACCGTCGACGGCCGCCTGTGGCTGAATCCCGGAAGCTGCGGCTTCGCCCGTTTCGGCGGAAGTATTACGATGGCAAAGCTGCTCCTGGAGAACGGAAAAATCCTGCGTGTTCAGCGGATTAATTTGGAGTGAGCCGATGGAAAATGTCGAAATCATTCGCAGCCGGCGGAAAACGCTCTGCATAGAGATCCGGCAGGAACAGGTGCTCGTTCGGGCCCCCCTGCGTGTTTCCAATGCAGAGATCACCCGTTTTCTTCAGGAAAAGCAGTCCTGGATTGAAAGTCATCTTGCAAAAGCCCTGGCCCGGGAGGAAGCAAAGCAGCATGTTCCGCTGCTGACCGACGCGGAAATCCGTCTCCTGGCACATGAGGCAAAAGCGCTCATTCCGGACCGGGTTGCCTATTACGCCCGCCGGCTGAATGTCGCTTACGGGCGGATCACCATCCGCTGTCAAAGGACCCGTTGGGGCAGCTGCACCGGCAAGGGAAACCTGAATTTCAACTGTCTGCTGATGCTCGCTCCCCGGGAAGTGCTCGACAGTGTGATTGTGCATGAGCTGTGCCACCGAAAGCATATGAATCACTCCGCCGCCTTCTATGATGAAGTGCTGCGCATCATGCCGGATTACCGGACATGGGACAAATGGCTGAAAAAGAACGGACCGATGCTGATGGCCCGCCTTGGTGCCTGAAAGCTTCAAATCACGCAGACAGACGGAGGAATGGTATGTGCTGCAGATATTTTCTGGAAGATGATCCGGAACTCATGCCCATCATGGAGGCCGTAAACCGCTCGCCTTTGGCCGAAAAACTTTTTCCCCGTCAGTCCGTCCATACCGCCGGTGATGTTCGCCCGGCGGATGTCGTGCCGGTCGTCGCGCCGGACAGGAAAGGTGCCCGCGCCGTGTTTCCCATGCAATGGGGATTTGCGGGTCTTCAGGGAAAGGGTCTGATTATCAACGCCCGGTGTGAAACAGCGGCTGTCCGCCCCATGTTCCGGGAATCCTGGGCTTCCCGCCGGTGTGCGATCCCTGCTTCCTGCTACTTTGAATGGGAGCATCTCGCAGCCCCCGGCGGAAAGAAAAAAACCGGGGCCAAATTCCGTCTGGAAACCGGCGCCGGTCTTTCCTGGCTCTGCGGTCTGTACCGGATGGAGGAAGGGATTCCCCGCTTTGTCATCCTGACGCGGGAGCCGGGAGAAAGCATTCGTTTCATTCACGATCGGATGCCCCTGATTCTTCCGGAAAGTGCGGTGGAACAATGGATCCGTCCGGAAACACATCCGGAGGATCTGCTTCCCTTTGCGCAAACAGAGCTGCTGATTCGTCCGGCCTGATGATTCAGAAAATGAGAAGCGCGGTTCATGCAGAATGTGAACCGCGCTTTTCGCATTGTTAAAACTATTCTGAATTAATCCTTCTTCGCAAGAAATTTCCAGACCAGTGCCGCAAGCACGCCGCCGGCCAGAGGCCCAATCAGGAACACCCAGTAGGTGGACAGTGTTCCGGCAAAGATCGCAGGTCCGAAGGTCCGTGCCGGGTTCACGGAAGTTCCGGTGAACGGAATGCCCAGCAGGTGCACCAGCACCAGTGCGCCGCCGATCACCAGGCCGGCCACGCTGCCGTTGCTCTCCTTGGAGGTTACGCCCAGGATTGCCAGAACAAAAACGAAGGTCAGCGCAATCTCGATGGCAACGCTGATCCAGGGGCTGCCGGCATAGCCTTCGGTGGCGCCGTACAGACCGTTGTTGCCCAGTTTGGTGTTGTCCCGCACGATGGCATACAGCGCACCGGCGCCGGCGATGCCGCCGAGATACTGGGCAATCACATAGCCGCAGAAATCCTTCACGCTCATCTTTTTGCTGACGAGCATGGCAATGGAAACGGCGGGGTTAATATGGCAACCGGAGATGTTGCCGATGGAATAAGCCATCGCCACGATCACCAGGCCGAAAGCCAGCGCCGTCATCAGGTGGCCCGCGCCGCCGATGTCACACACCTGTCCGGCAACGCCGCAGGCGACAAACACCAGAACGGCCGTACCGATAAACTCCGCCACATACTTCCTCAGATCCCTCATAGTTCCATTCTCCTTTCATTCTCTCATCGGGGTACAACATATGGTATTTTACCGCGTTCTGATGCTTTTGTAAATCACAATATCCTGTTTTTTTCGGGTTTCGTCCCCAAAAACAGGAAAAGCGGCGCGTTCGGCCGCTTCTCCCGTTTCATTTATCTTCAGTTCAGGCCGTCGATCCGGACGTTTCCGGCCGTCGTATGGATGTCCACGGTTCCGCTGCCGTCGCCGCAGACGTACTTGTCTCCTTCCCGGGTCAGTGCAAGCCCGTAGGTGAAATCGCCAGCCGTCGTATGCACATCAGCTGTGAATCCGGGTGTCTCCGGGAGTTTTGCCGTCACGTTCCCAGAGGTGACGTTGATGCTGAGTTGTTTCATTTTCCCGAGTTCCGTATCAATACTGCCGCTGGTGGAATTCGCTTTCGCGTTTTCACATTCCTGCGCCGTCATCCCGATGCCGCCGGAGGTGGACGCCGCTTCAATCAGTGCGGCCTTCTCCGCCTTCACGCGTATGCTGCCGCTGGTGGAATTGATCCGGATCTGTGTCGCGCTGCCGTTGAATTCCAGCTCCTGATCGCCGGAGGTCGTGTTAACTTCTGCCTTGTCCGTCTCCGCACAGGCCCGGATATGGCCGGCAGTAGCATCCAGGATCAGCACTTCCGCCTTCAGTGCCGGAATCTCGATGTCTCCGGAAGTTGTTCCGATGTTAGCCTGCTGCAAGCGGAAGTGTTCCGGCAGGGTGATGGTCAGTTCCTTTTCCGGCATATTCCAGCGGATGCCGGGTTTCGTAAACTGAACCCGCAGGGTATCGCCGTCAACCCACCACTGAAGCTTTTCGTCATCGGACAGGGCCCGTTTTGCGCTTTCCTTCAGGCTGACCGTGTTCTCCGCATGATACGCAACAGTCACCTTGCCACTGGTCCAGCTGACGTCGATTTTTTTGATATCTTCCGTAATTTCGGTATCTCCGGAGGTATACAGCTCCGCGTTCGCGTATCCGCCGATTTTCCCGAACATTCCCGTCGATGTAATAATCACCGCGCACAGCAGCACGACCACCAGAATGACCATACCGATTTTGATGATCTGATCACGACTCATTTCAGATACCCCCTGTTCTTCATAATGCCCAGAACCACCAGGGCAATGCCTGCCGCAACGCCCACAATGGTGAAGAATCCGGGCCCGCCGCTGTTGTGAATGCGGATCACATTCATCATGTTCAGAAACAGCACCGCGTCTGCCACAAGCACCAGAAGCACCTTATTGCTCTTACCGATCCATTTCTGCAGCTGCTTCGCACGCACGACAAACGGCAGGAAGCACACGGCCAGCCCGAACAGCACCGAACTGGACGCCACCCAAAACCAGTTTCCACCGCTGACCAGGCAGGTCACTGCCAGCAGAATCATCAGGCTCGCGGTGAAGGTTGCAAGCATCCAGAGTGCCTTGCTGCCCTTCGGCGCCATGATCGGCACGATAATCAGGCTGGCTGCCACGGCCAGTGCGGCCAGCACGATGAAGAACCATCCCATGGCCGATCCCGTTGTCAGATTGATGATCAGGCACACGAGAATCGGAATCATAAAAACGCCGGATACCGTGGAGCCCACAGTGGCGGAGCGACGTTTGAATCTCTTCACCCCGTACTCAATCACGTCCTGCTTTTCCATCTGCAGATCGCTTTCAATTTCATTATTCTGAAGCCGCTTCAGCATTCCGCTGCAGTCCGGGCATTCCGCCAGGTGCTCATCCACCAGCCGGCGGCTGTCCGCGCTGCACGCGTCGTCCGCATACAGCGGAAGCAGATCGCGGATCACATCGCATGAATTTTTCATTTCGTTTCCATCCTTTCCTGTAGTTTCAGTCTGGCGCGGTGATATGTGACCCGGGCCCAGTTTTCGGTCTTTCCGAAAATGGTTCCGATGTCCCGGAAAGACAGCTCTCCGAAAACCCGCAGTTCGAAGATTTCCCGGTAGGGTTCCTCCAGAGCGTGCAGGGCCACGTGGATTCGAAAGGAGGAATCCCGATCCGCCGCGACCTGCTCAATCTCTTTTCCCGTATCCGGTATCTCTTCTGGAATCGGGGCGGTTTTGCTCTGGCGGCGTTTCTCGTCATAAAAGCAATTCTTTGCAATGGCGCACAGCCAGGTAACCTCGTCTGATTCCTTCCGGAACTCACTCGATTTCGAAAAAGCCCGGAAGAATGTTTCCTGGGTGAGCTCCTCTGCCATTTCCCGGTTGCCCGTAAGCGTCATCGCATAGGAGAACACCCGCATGTAATGGGCTTCGTAGAGTTTTGCGGTCTGTTCCTGGTTCACATCCTCACCTCCTTTTCGCCGGATTCACTGATTAGACGGACGAAAGCAGATTTCGTTACAGAATTTTTGAAAAAAGTTCGAAAAAGATTTTGAGCGCTTTTACCAGAAAAAAAAGCGGGCTTCTGCCCGCTTGAATTGAGCCTGTTACTTTTTCCTCTTCAGGAAGCCGGGAACGCCGTGATCATCGGTCACCATGGCCTGATTCTGGGGAATCGCCTGGAAGGATCCGGTTTGTCCGGTCACCTGGCCGTTGCTGTTGAACAGTGGCTGATAGTTCTGGGGTTGAGCTGCGCCGAACCCCGTCTGCTGCGGAACCGGTGCGTTCGGGCCTGTCTGTGCTCCGGGCACGGCCTGGAACGGGCGGGTTGCTTGTGACTGCGCCTGCTGATAGCTGAAGCCCGTTTGGAAAGAACCGGAATTCACCATGCCGGGAACGCCCATGCTGGGTCTGCTGGAACTCATGTAAGTGGGAACCTCACCCGTGTTGCCGGCAGAGAACGGGGAATTCTGCACGGGGCTCTCGTATGCGGGTTCACGGGATGCGGGCGTTTCCTGCCGGCTGAAGTTGGTGCCGAAGGAGCCGAAGAGGCGGTCGTGCTCGATCTCTCTGGGCTTGCGGGCCGGCTCCTTTGCCGGGAACGGGGTCTTTTCAAATCCGGTGGCGATCACGGTAATCCGCACATCCTCACCCATCGTTTCGTCAATGCCCGCGCCAAAGATAATGTTCGCATCCGGATCGGCCGCTTCCATAATGAGGTTGGCCGCTTCGTTGATATCCACGATGGAGATGTCCGCACCGCCGGTCACGTTAATCAGCACAGCACGTGCGCCGTCGATATTGGTCTCCAGCAGCGGAGAGGCAATGGCGTTCTTTGCCGCTTCGACCAGACGGTTTTCGCCTGTTCCGATGCCGATACCCATATGCGCCATTCCGCCGTTTTCCATCACGGTCTTAACGTCCGCAAAGTCCAGGTTAATCATAGCCGGTACTGCGATCAGGTCGCTGATGCCCTGAATGCCCTGGCGCAGAACGTCGTCCGCAATGCGGAATGCTTCAAGCATCGTAGTGCCCTTGTTAACCACCTGCAGCAGCCGGTCGTTCGGAATCACCACGAGGGTATCCACATGCTGTTTCAGCTCTTCGATACCGGCCTCAGCATTCTTCATGCGCTGTTTGCCTTCAAAATTGAAGGGTTTGGTCACGACGGCAATGGTCAGCGTTCCAAGATCCCGGGCGATTTCCGCCACGATCGGAGCTGCACCCGTTCCGGTTCCGCCGCCCATACCGGCGGTAATAAAGACCAGATCCGCGCCTTTCAGTGCGGACGCAATCTCCTCCCGGCTCTCTTCGGCCGCACGGCGACCCACCTCGGGGATAGCTCCGGCGCCGAGACCCTTGGTCAGCTTCTCGCCGATCTGGATTTTCACCTGCGCATTAGACTGGCTGAGCGCCTGCCGGTCGGTGTTGATGGAGATAAATTCCACACCGCGTAGACCTGCGTCAACCATCCGGTTAACCGCGTTGTTTCCGCCGCCGCCGCATCCGACGACCTTAATGGAAGCAAAGTTGTCCTGTTCTTCGTTCTGGAATTCAATCATGTGTTTAACCTCCCAACAGACTACGGAAAAAGTCTTTGATTCTGCCGCCTGCACCGGCCGCCGGCTGATGCTGCTGCTCAATGGTGTCGATAATCAGATCCATGAGGCCCAGTGCGCTGGAGAAACTGTGACTGTTGAGCTTCGTGGTTCTGCGTGGTGTCTCCTGAACGGGACGATTGAGTCTGCCCGCAAGATATTCCTTGCCGCCGCGATTAAAGCTGAGCCCGCCGCCGGTAAGGAACACGCTGCTCCAGCTGCCCAGAGAACCGAAGTCGTCGTCGATGGATTCCTTGATCCTGTCGCAGATTTCATCCAATGTCCGTGTAATAATGGGCTTGACCTGCTCCCGGGTAAATGTGATTCCTTTCTGCCCGTCGGTTCCGGGAACCTCATAGGTTTCGCCGGTGGTTTCAATGCCGTAAACAAACTTGCGCTTGATATCCTCGGCTGCACTGAGGGAGATATCCAGCTCCTCAGCCAGTGCAACGGCCAAATCGCCGCCGCCCAGTTCCAGTACCTTATGATAAATAATGGCGTCACCCTCTACGCCGATAATCTCGGTGTTCAGATATCCCATGTCGATCAGAACGGAAGTGCGGTCGCGCTCCTGTTCGTTCAGGTACAGCATGGCTTCGCCTGCGGAAGTGGAGAAGAAACCGGACACCACGATCCCAAGATCGGCCATCCGGTTGGTGACATCGTCGATAAAGAAGCGGTTCCCGACCACAAAGCTGATGTAGGCGGTCATCTCGCGTCCCTTCATGCCGACAGGTTCAAGCGTCTTCTTCCCGCTGTCCACCATAAACCAGGCGGGGCTGGAATGAATGACCACGCCGGGAACATTGGTCAGATTCTCAGCCGCTTTGGTGAAGGAAGCCTTCACGTCTGCGGATGTGACCCGCGGGTCCGTCCCCTTCAGCGAAATGGTCACCTTGGTCGCATAAACATGTGTAAAGGCGCCCGGAACGCCGACATTGATCTCTCGGATTTTGGAACCTGCCTGTTCTTCGGCGTCGGTGATGGAGCGGCGGATTGCTTCGTCAAGCTGTCCGGGATTGTTCCAGCCTTCCTCAAGATATCCGTCATACTTTGCGACGCCGGCCGCAACAATGTCGCAGCGCTGGCTTCCGCTGTTTTCGGCAACCAGCGTAACAATTTTGCTGGTACCGAAGTCGATGGCCGCAACCGTCGTTTTCATAGCCATTATAACCTCCCGTGCTCAGGAATGACCGGGGAATTCCTACAATTAAATGCACACGATAAGATATTATAGCCTGTTCGTACTTGTTTTGCAAGGGTCTGTCTGTAATTTATTACAATTTCTATGCAATTTGTTACAATTTTGTCCAATGCATCAGGTTTTACTGGGGGGAAGAAGGAGAATAAAAAGGGGTTTCCGGATTCGAAACATTGATGGATCCACTGGTCGTTCCCATCTCCTTCAGTTTGTCACGGACAAGGAAAAGCGCCCGCAGTTTGGCGTGCAGCGATTCGCTGTTACCCAGCGAAACGGTAAAGTGATCCCGGGTGGTCAGCAGAATGGACGACGGATTCGAAAGATCCGCTTCAAGAATCTGATCCGTGCAGCCGAGCACCTTCATTTCCAGGAAAAGATCCCTGAAAATCAGTTCCTGAGCCGCAGAAGAAAGAACCATGGTCTGTCCAAGATGTGCCCCGGAGCGTATATCCAGCCCCTTGACCTCCACAAGAACGACTGAATCCTTCATGTAGGGATTCTCGGTCTCATACAGTACCATCCCATTTTTATCCATGACATACATGATGCCGCACCAGGTCAGGAAGCAGCAGGCTTCCCTTTCCCTGACGGCAATCGTCACGGTCCCGGGCAGTTCCTTTTCGATATACCGGAATTCCAGCGTATAATACGTGTAGTTATTGCGTTCACGGGCTGCGGTGATAGCAGCAGATGTGAGACGGCGTCCTGTTTCTTCCTCGCTGAGACGGAGTATACTGTCTCCCCTGTGGATGCCGCTGAATTGAATAATGTCCGCAGAAGAAACCAGGCTGTTTCCGGTAACGCGGATCTCGCGTATCCGGAAAACGCCGAAATAAACAGCTGCAAAAGCGGCTGTAAACAGGAGGAACACGATCATAACAGTCCGCAGGGAAATCCTCCTCCTGCCCTGTTTGTTCGTCCTTTCCCTGTGGCGGGTATCAGACTGTTCCCTGATTTCCCGTGCCGCATACTGATATCCGGTTTGCTGCTGATCTGTCCAGAATTCACCCGTATGGTCACTGACGCTGCTGGATCGAACTTCGAGCAGTTCCGGGGCCGTTTCCGGCTCTTCAAACGGATTGCTGTTGTCCGGTACCGGACCGAACCAGGTATTCCGCTGCCAGTCTTTGAGCTCCCCCGTATTCTGGCCGGACGCATTCTTGGAATCTCCCGCCCTTCTGCCCGGGGACGGCTGCACAGGTCCCTGCATCCGGCTCACCTCCATCGCAGACTTTAGTCTGTTTCTACTTCACTGATTCCAGTTTGTTAACGATCTCCTTGAAAACCCGACCACGTTCTTCATAGTCTTTAAACATATCAAAACTGGCGCACGCAGGGCTCAGAAGCACATTCCATCCTGCACCGGCCGATCTCCGGGCCTTTTCGACGGCCTCGCCCAGGGAATCGGCAAACTCCGTTTCACCGAACCCTGCACGCTGCAGTGCGTTTTGAATAAGAGGTGCCGTTTCACCAATCAGGACCGCTTTTCGGATCGCCGGACTCGAAGCAATCTCCCTTGCCAGCGGATCGAAGGATGTATGCTTGTCATAACCGCCGAGAAGGATAACGGTAGGCTCGTTCATGGTCTGTACGGCCTTTATTGTGGAATCCACATTGGTTCCCTTGCTGTCGTTGATGTAAGTAATGCCGTCCAGTTCTCGCACGCGTTCGATCCGGTGCTCCACACCCCGGAATGTTTTGAGCGTGTGACGTATGACGGGAACCGGTATCTTCATGGCTCCTGCAACGCATACCGCGCCGAGGGCATTTTCAAGGTTGTGCGGTCCGGGAATGTAAATCTCGTCTGTTCTGCAGATTTTCTTTTCGCTGCCGTCCATGCGCAGCCAGACCAAATCATCCCTGACAAACGCACCTTCACGGACTTCTTTTTTCCGACTGAATTTCATCACTTTGCTGTGAACCTGTTTTGACAGGCCGGCGAGGCCCGGATCGTCCGCATTGAACACTGCATAGTCTGAAGCAGTCTGATTGCGGAACATCCGCATTTTCAGTGCTGTATAAACCTCCATGGTTCCATGGCGGTTCAGGTGATCCTCTGTGATATTGGTCAGCAGAGCGACATGCGGATGAAACGTGTCCGCTGTTTCCATCTGGAAGGAGGAAACCTCGCAGACGATCACATCCTCTTCTCGGCTGACGAGCGCCGCCAGGGAGAAAGGATATCCTATATTTCCGACCACGTGGGTTACACGGCCGGCATTGGTAAACATTTCTCCCAGGAGAGAAACGGTCGTTGTTTTTCCGTTGGTGCCGGAAACAGCCGTGAGAACTCCGCGGGAAAGCTGGGCTGCAAGCTCCAGTTCACCGATCACATAAATACCTGCTTCCTTCGCCCGGATCACAAAGGGCGCGGAATCCGGAATGCCCGGGGAAATCACCATACAGTCCTTTCCTTCAAGCAGTTCCATGGCCGGGCGGCCGAATGCACGGGTCAGTTGGAGTCCTTCCAGCGGAGCGAGCTGGGAGCCCAGTTCTTCCTCGCTCTTGCTGTCGTTCACCGTCACATCCGCTCCGCTGGCCCGCAGTAACTGTGCCGCGGCAACTCCGCTGCGTGCCATTCCGACAACCAGAACCTTCTTTTGATTGAAATCCATGATTCATTCCCTCTTTTGTCTCAGCAGATGCTCAGTATGGCGATCAGGCTCAGCACAAGAGTGATGCCCGCGTACATACTGACAATCTGCGTTTCTGAATAACCTTTTTTCTCAAAATGGTGATGAATGGGGCTCATCAGGAAGATCCGCTTCCCATGGGTCAGCTTGAAATAGTAGCGCTGGAGAATCACGCTTACGCTGCTCATTATCGGCGTGAAGAAAATGAACAGGAGCAGGATCGGAAGACGAAGCAGCATAGCGCAGGCCGCCATGGCGCCACCCAGCAGCATACTGCCCGTATCACCCATAAAAGTCTTCGCCGGATAGCGGTTATAGCGCAGAAAACCGACACAGGCACCGGCCACGCTGATCATAAAGGTGCCGGTAACCTGTGCGCCATCCGGATCCGTAACGGAAGCAAGCGCGGGTACCAGCATCAGCATCACGCAAATCACGGTCCACGCGGAAGCGCCGACCGCGGTCACCGTGCTGAGGAGCCCGTCCAGCCCGTCCTGCAGGTTGCTGCTGTTGACAATGAAAATTGTCAGCAGAGACATCAGCGGAATATAGAAAATACCCAGATCCCATTCGGTATCGAAGAAAGGAATGCGGATCCTGCTCCCCACCGCCGGTGAAAAATAACAATAGACGCTGAAGCCGACGGCTACGACCACCTGACCCGCAATTTTCTGCCACGGGGAAAGGCCTTCGTGCCGTTTCTTCACCGCCTTGATATAATCATCCGCAAATCCGACGGCCATGCTCAGAAGAGATACGGCCAGGAGCGGAAAAATATAATCCCACGCACCTGACCACTTGGCCGGGTGGAAGAGCAGAGACGCCGCCACGATTCCGGCCGCCATCATCAGCCCGCCCATCACCGGCGTGCCCTGTTTCTGCTGGTGCGCCGGACCCAGTTCATAAATTGTCTGTCCGAAATGGAGCTTTTTCAGGAACTTAATCAGTTTCGGCCCTGTAAACAGCGCGATGGCCAGTGAAAGCAGCAGGGCGCCCGTCATCCTGATCATACAGCCAACCGACTTCCTTTCCGGGGAGCATTCATATCCTATTATAATTCTCCGCCGGATGTCATTTTTCCTTTTCTTCGCGCATCTCGGTCAGCAGTTCGCTGACGATGACCTTCTCGTCAAAGGGACGCTTGACGCCCATGATTTCCTGATAGGTCTCATGCCCTTTACCCGCAAGGACAATGATATCGCCGTCTTCTGCCATATGCAGTGCTTTCCGTATCGCTTCTCTCCGATTTTCAATGACTTCATAGCTTTTCCCGGTCGGCTTGATGCCCTTCTCGATGGCCGCAAGAATAACCGTCGGGTTCTCCGTGCGCGGATTGTCTGAAGTCAGAATGCAGTGATCCGCCAGCCTGCCGCCGATCTCGCCCATCATCGGCCGTTTTCCCTTGTCCCTGTCTCCGCCGCAGCCGAACAGCGCAATCAGCCGGTGGCGGGTAAACTGGCGAACGGTTTTAAGAATGTTTTCCAGTGCATCCGGAGAATGGCTGTAATCAAGAATCACTTTATAGGGCGTCCCCGTTTGCAGCACTTCGATACGGCCGGGCACGTGGGTCACAGCCTCCAGACCTTCCCGGATTTTCTCCGGCGCGATCCCCATAATGAGTGCACAGCTTGTCGCCGCCAGCGCATTGTATACATTGAACATACCGGTCATATTCATATGGATACCGATTTCCTCCATGCCGTTCATTCGAACGTTGAAACTGACGCCTTCTTCGGTGATTTCTATGTCCCGTGCGAACACATCCGCATTCACACAGATTCCGTAGGTAATAAACGGTGTCGTCAGACCGTCTTTCAGTTTTTCAGCAGTTTCATCGTCCGCATTGATGGCGGCGTTTTTCGCCATTCCGGAGGTGAAAAATTTCTTTTTCGTCTCAAAATAACGATCCATGGTATAAAAATAGTCCAGATGATCCTGGCTGAGGTTTGTATAACACCCGACCTCAAAAGACATCCCGTCCAGCCGGTTCATGTCAATGGCATGAGCGGAAACTTCCATACAACAGACCTTAACGCCTTCATCCGCCATCATCTTCAGCATTTTTTGAAGATCAATGGGATCCGGGGTGGTCAGTTTGCTGTCAAGGTGCTGATCTTCCACAAGCGTGCCGGTGGAACCGATGATACCGCACTTCAGGCCGGCTTTTTCGCAAATACTTTTCAGCAGATAAGTGGTGGTGGTCTTTCCCTTTGTGCCGGTAATACCGATCATCCGCATTTTTCTGGACGGATACCCGTAAAATGCGTCCGCAATCCGGGCCATGGCCGCCCGCCCGTTGCTGACCAAAACCTGCGGAACATTCAGTTCCGTATAGCGTTCGACAATCAACGCAACACAGCCGTTATCAATAGCTTCCCACGCGTAATCATGGGCGTCGAAACGTGCGCCCACAATACAGAAAAACAATCCTCCCACGGTTTTATCCCGGCTGGAGGATGTAATCTCCCTGATTTCCGTATTCATATCCCCGCGGGTTGAAACCACGTAAGGCAAATCTGTCAGCAATTCACAAAGCTTCATAACGGTGCATCTCCTGACTTGTTTTATTCTCCCGCGTTACCCGTGATCCAGCCCATGCTGGCGCTGTGCAGCTCAGCTGTAACTGCTCCGTTCTCCTGGGGTGCGGTAAGAAGAATGGTCTGTGCACCGGAGCCGGAAATCAGGTTCAGTTTCACTGCTTCGGTGCACACACTGACGTCGGCGGAATTGAGTTCCACTTCCTGCTTCAGCTCATTGTTTCTGCGGGTAAGATCCGCAATTTTACTGTTCAGACGGCCGATGGAACGGGAGCCGAGGCCCATTCCGGCAACATCTGCCGTCAGTACGGCGGCGCAAAGAAAAGCAACCACAAACAGAATGATCCAGGCCACGTTCCAGCGGATTCCTTCACGAGAGAAAGTCTTCTGTTTCGGTCTGATTTCTTCCACAACCTGAAAACGGCCGCTGGGACTGATGCTCATTCCGTTCATCCAGTCCTGCGTGTTTGTAAAAGACCGCATGGAATCAGAGCAGGTCATGCGCTGCCTGTGCAAACTGTTCACCTGCTGGCGTTCGTTGGTGCGCCGGGAGTAGTTCTCGCGTATCTGTCTTGCAGCATCCTGCATCCTGCGTCCGGTGCGGATCGGCATCTCAAGCATCAGTCATTCCTCCGGTCTTATGTGTCGAGCGTCTCTTTTCTTTCCAGAGACGCAATCATTTCAAGGAGTCCGGGCAGTTCGGAGCCAAACTGACTCCAGCTCTCCGCGCTGACGGTCTCCGCCACGATGCGGATATGATCGTTTGCGCCGGTGATTTCCACGTCCCGCTCTTCTCCGAGAATCTTCTGGCGGATGTTCGACGGGAGAAGGACACGTCCCTGGGCGTCGCAGGACTGTCCGTCGTAACTCAGTGCATAAAACTGCTCCAGATAACGGTTCAGCGCCGGATTCAGTTTCCCAAGCTTTTCATACGCTTCATTCCGTTTTTCCCACATCTCGGTCGGATAAACGGAAATGGACTTGAAGTCATAGGAAGGCGCCACGCAGAACGGATCGCCCAACTTTTCGCGAAAATTTTGTGGAATCACCAGTCGGCCTTTAGCATCCAGACTGTGGTTAAAGGAACCGATAAATCTGATCGGTCTTTGCTTTTCTGCCTTCCCGGGGGGTTCTGTCGTTCTTCCGGATGTTCCGTTCGGATGATCATCCACTGACTTTCTCCCCCTTTGCTACCACTTAAATGTTCGAATTTGGGACTTAATTCCCTTTTTCCCCACAAATTTAGCATAGTTTTGTTCCCCTTGCAAGCAAGAAATTCAACCATCCCGCCCGTTATTTCGATGTTGTATTTAAATTTATTAATATTTTTGTAATGTTTTTGTAATATTTATCCGGTTCTTGTGGGTTTTTCAACCCTTCATCACCATATTTTGTATACAAAAAGGAACCACCCTCTGATACAGAGGTTGATTCCTTGTAGGCTTTCTGAATAATGTAACAAAAAGTTTAGAATTCTACAGAACAGGCCAGGGGATTTCCTTCGGACAGAAACCGATTCCGTCACAGGACACCGGGTCGTACCGGATCCCGCCATAGACTCCCGCAACCCCCGCGGCAAAAGCTTCCGCGTGAAGATGACCGTATACCGCCGCCCTCACCCGCGGGAATGCTTCCAGCGTCCTGGTGAAGGGAGAGTCTGTCTCATCCGCCATCCGGGGTGGAAAATGCATCATCACCAGAATCGGTTTTCCCCCTCCGATCGTTTCTGCTCTCTCCAGCGCCATCTGAAGCCGTTGGAGTTCTCTTTTAAATATTTTTTCATCTTCCGGGGAAAGCGGATTTTTTTCCGTCGGGTAGTTCCAGCCGCGTGTTCCGCAAATCACGCACGGTCCGACGTCCACGGCGTCAAACTGAAGCGCCTTCATATTGTCCGGCAAAACCGCGCGAACCCGACTGACAGAAGACCACCAGTATTCATGGTTTCCTTTACACAGGATCTTTCTGCCCGGAAGTGCCGCAATCTCCATCAGATCCGGAATTGCTTTCTCCAGCTGCATGGCCCAGCTGATGTCACCCGGTATCAAAACAAGATCTTCTTCGCCGACACATCTGCGCCATGCTTCACTAATACGCAAAAAATGCCTGTCCCACTGGGGTCCGAACACATCCATGGGTTTATCGTCGCCCCCCGGCATGTGCAGATCCCCGATGGCAAACAGGCGCATATTCCGTTCCTTCCGTCACCGCTTATCGGTAAGTTTTATTCTTCTTCCTCGTCCTCATCGGCTTCCCGTTCTTCGTCCTCCCGGACGTCCTCAAGGGAAAGCTCTTCCTCAATTTCACCATATTCCTGGGACGGAATGGGATCATCCTCTTCCGGAATAATCTCATCCATGCCGCTGACGGAATCCATGTCGCCGATGTTGCTCGTATCAACATTCTCCCCGGAATCGGAATCTGTAGTGTCATCCGGTTTGCTGTTACTCTTATTCATCTCCTTAAGGCAGAAAAGACAGATGTCCTTGCCCGGAAGTGCCGGCTCCTCATTGCAGATACTGCAGAGTTCAACTTCGTCATCGTTGCTTTCACCCTTCAGTTCACGCAGGCAGATCTTGCAGTACTTCTCATCCTCACGGATATAGTTCAGATCACATCTGGGGCACTTAACCAGATTCATCGCATTTTCCTCCTCGTCTTTGCCGAAATCGGGATGCAGTTCCACCGCGGCAGTGATTTCAGGAATATATTTCCACAGGAACGATATTTTACCATAAAAGCAAGCTGAAAATCGTGCACCGTTCCCACTTTCAGGAACAACGGCCCACAAAGCTCTCCGCTATGCCCGTTCCCAATCCACGGAACGTGATTATACACTCTTCCCTTCTCGGATGCAATAGGTAAAAATTGCCTTTTTGTACGAATCCCGTTTTTCCGTCTTCATTCCTTCAGCACCCGTTCAATCAGGCCCAGCAGCTCAGGCCGGCCGGTACCGTCTTCCCCGCTGAAGCAGAGAACCTCCCAAGGCTGAACGCTGAGAGCCCGGCAGATCGGTGCCAGATGCTTCATACGGGCACCGCGGCTGATTTTGTCTGCCTTGGTAGCGATCACCGAAAAAGGAATCCCGGATTCCCGCAGAAAGCGGTTCATGGTGATATCGTCCTCCGTCGGTTCGTGGCGGATATCCACAAGGCACAGAACGTGTTTCAATTCCTCCGCCTGGGTAAAATAGTCCTGCATCATCTTCCCCCAGCGAAGTTTTTCCTGTTTGTCCACCTTGGCAAATCCATACCCGGGAAGATCTACCAGATGAAACTCTCCGTTCAGTAGGAAAACGTTCAGAAGACGCGTTTTTCCCGGAGTGGAGCTGGTGCGCGCCAGTTTATTCCGCCGGCAAAGACGGTTGATCAGCGTGCTCTTCCCCACGTTGCTTTTGCCGGCCACGGCGATCTGTGGAAGTCCCCTGCCGGGAAACTTCCCGTAATCTGCCATGGAGGTAACAAATTCTGCCGTCCTGATTTCCATGTGTTTTTCCTTCTGAAAGCCGCCGTCAGTCTTTCTTCAGCGCCGTGTCCAGCACTTCACGGATTTCCCGTACCGTAACCACCTTGAATTTTTCCAATACATAGGGCGGAATTTTCTCAAGGTCTTTCCGGTTTTCCTCCGGGATCACCAGTGTATCAATTCCCGCCCGGTAAGCTGCCAGCGTTTTTTCTTTCAGACCTCCGATCGGCAACACACGTCCGCGAAGGGTGATCTCACCGGTCATGGCCACATTCTGCCGAACCGGAACGCCGGTAAGCGCGCTGACAAGTGCGGTGGCCATGGTTACGCCGGCGGAAGGACCGTCCTTGGGAACAGCGCCTTCCGGTACATGAATATGAATATCAAGTTTCTGGTAAAAATCCTGTTCAAGCTTCAGTTCCTCGCCATGGGCCCGAACCCAGCTGAAGGCTGCTTCCGCGGATTCCTTCATGACATCACCGAGCTGACCGGTCAGTTTGAGTCCGCCCTTTCCGGGCATCAGGGAGCATTCCACTTCCAGCATCTCGCCGCCCACCGTCGTATAGGCCAGGCCGTTCACCACGCCGACGCGCGGTTCCTTCTCCGGTTCTTCCCGCAGATAGCGCGGCGCTCCGAGCAGTTCGTGCAGCGTTTTCACGCTCACGGTCATGGACCGCTTACCGCTGTCCAGCATTTTCACAGCTGCCTTGCGACAGACTGCCGCTGTCGTACGTTCCAGCGTGCGAACGCCCGCTTCCCGCGTATAGCCTTCAATCATGGCCTTCATGGCCGCTTCGTTCATCTTCAGTGCGTTCTCACGCATCCCGTGTTCCCGAATCTGTTTCGGAAGAAGGTGCCGTCGCAGGATCTGCAGTTTCTCCTCTTCTGTGTAGCTGGGAACTTCAATCAGTTCCATCCGGTCCAGCAGCGGTGCCGGAATCGTTTCCATGCTGTTCGCGGTGGTGATGAACATCACCTTGCTCAGGTCAAAAGGCAGTTCCAGATAATGGTCGCGGAAAGCGTTGTTCTGTTCCGCATCCAGCACCTCAAGCATGGCGGATGCCGGATCTCCTCGGAAATCTCCGCTCATTTTGTCAATCTCATCAAACAGGAATACGGGATTAACCGTTCCTGCCTGTTTAATTCCGGAAATAATGCGCCCAGGTATGGATCCGATATAGGTACGCCGATGACCGCGGATCTCCGCCTCGTCCCGCACGCCGCCCAGGCTCATCTGGACGAATTTACGGCCCACCGCTTCGGCGATGGCCTTGACAATGCTGGTTTTGCCGACGCCGGGAGGTCCTACAAAGCAAAGAATCGGGCCCTTCATGTCTTTTTTCAGCCGGAGAACAGCCAGATATTCGACAATCCGTTCCTTCACTTCGTCCATTCCGTAGTGATCCCGGTTCAGCACTTCCCGGGCCCGGTTCAGATCCAGATTGTCCTCTGTTTCTTTTCCCCAGGGCAGATCCAAAATCCACTCAATATATGTCTGGCTCACGGAAGCTTCCGGACTTCCGGGTGCCATGCGGCTCATCCGTTCCAGTTCCTTCTCGCATTTGGCCCTGGCCTCCTCGTTCAGAGGCGTTTCCTCCATGCGGCTGCGAAGGTCGGCCGTGTCAGCGTCGTCCCGGTCTCCAAGTTCGTTCTGAATGGCTTTTATCTGTTCGCGCAGGTAATAGTCCTTCTGATTTTTCTCAACCTGTTTGCGGATCCGGGCCTGAATCTGCTTCTCCGTATCGGCCATGTCGGTTTCCCGGATCAGAATAGCGCACATTTTCTCCAGCCGTTTCAGGGGATCCAGTTCATTCAGGATATCCTGCCGTTCTTCCATTTTTGTCAGCACGTTGGCCGCCAGAAGATCCGCCGCCTCCCCTGCCTTTTCAACAGTGCGCATCGAGTCAACCGTCTCCTGGCTGACACGCTGAGACGAGCGGGCATATTCGGCAAAAAGATCCTGACAGGTCCGCATCAGTGCTTTCGCTTCCGCTGAACGCGGAACCTTGTCCTCGCAGAGGCGGATCACAGCGCTCATGCAGGGATCATCACCCGCCGTTTCTTCAATCACACCGCGGCATTTACCCTCCACAAGCACCCGGATATTTTCACCTGGCAGGTTCATGACCTGCCGGATTTCCGCTACTGTCCCGACTTTGCAAAGATCATTCCAGGTCGGTTCCTCGACGCTCTCATCCTTCTGGCTGACCAGAAAAACCCTCTGGCGGTCTGTCATGCCCCGTTCCAGGGCCATAACGGATTTCTGGCGTCCCACGTCAAAATGGAGTACCATATTCGGAAAAAGCATCAGTCCCCGCAGCGGCAGAACCGGCAGATGAACGGTTTGAAGTTTTCTCATGTCTCCCTCTTATCGTTTGATAATTTCTCAGCTGATTTCCTTGGCGTCCTCGTTCCGGCGCTGGCTGTCCGTACGTTTGGCGCTTCTCCGGTTGCGGACGCCGGCAATCAGTTTCGGCTTTCCGCCGGTTACGGAATCCCGGGTAATAACGCATTCGTTGATGTCGGTCATTCCGGGCAGATCAAACATCGTGTCCAGCATGGCGTCCTCAATAATGGCACGCAGACCACGGGCTCCGCATTTCCGGGTAATTGCCTGTTTTGCGATCTCCCGCACGGCATCTTCCTCGAAGGTCAGTTTTACACCGTCCATATCCAGCAACGCTTCATACTGTTTGCACAGCGCGTTTTTCGGCTCGGTAAGAATCTTTACAAGGGCGTCCTCGTCCAGTCCGTCCAGCGTCACAAGGATCGGAAGCCGGCCCACAAATTCCGGAATCAGCCCGTATTTGGTAAGATCTTCCGGCCGCACGTCCTTCAGTGCGTCCGTCCGTGCAGGATCCCGCTGGCTCTGCACCTCCGCGCCGAACCCAAGAACTTTCTTTCCGATCCGGTTCTCAATAATCGGAACCAGCCCGTCAAATGCACCGCCGCAGATAAACAGGATGTTGGTTGTGTCAATGCGGATCATTTCCTGATGGGGGTGTTTCCGTCCGCCCTGCGGAGGAACGGCGGCTTCTGTGCCTTCCAGAATCTTCAGCAGAGCCTGCTGCACACCCTCTCCGCTCACGTCTCGGGTGATGGACATGTTCTCGCCTTTGCGGGCAATCTTGTCGATTTCGTCGATATAGACAATACCGCGCTGAGCCTTTTCGATGTCCCAGTCCGCCGCCTGGATCAGCCGGAGAAGAATGGTCTCCACGTCGTCACCGACATAGCCGGCTTCCGTCACGCTGGTGGCGTCAGCGATCGCAAAGGGAACCTCAAGGATCCGCGCCAGTGTCTGGGCCAGATAGGTTTTTCCGCTGCCGGTCGGTCCGAGAAGCAGAATATTACTCTTTTGCAGTTCAACATCCTCTTTCCGCTGTTTGCGGTTAATCCGTTTGTAATGATTGTATACGGCGACACTCAGCGCGCGCTTCGCCCGTTCCTGGCCGATTACATATTCGTCCAGAACCGCTTTCATCTCCGCGGGCAGCGGCAGCTTCTTCATTTCCTTCTGCTTGCCGCCCTGGCTGTCCATGAATTCCTCGTCATTCAGAATATCATTGCAAAGACTGATACACTCGTTGCATATATAAACGTTCGGACCGGCAACCAGCCGTTCCACCGCATTCTGGGTTTTTCCGCAGAATGAGCACCGGGGGCCCTGACGGTTCATTCCGCCGTTGTTATTCGCCATGTCTGGAACCTCACTTCGCCTGTTTTTCGCGGGGCTTGTAAATCTCGTCGATAATATGATATTCAAGCGCCTCTTCCGCGCTCATGAAGTAATCCCGTTCCACATCCGCCTGAACCTTTTCCAGGGGCTGGCCGGTCATTTCCGCCATCATGGCAGTCATTTTTTTCTTGGTTTTCATCAACCATTCCGCGTGGATGGCCACATCGGTCGCCTGGCCCTGTGCACCGCCCAGCGGCTGGTGAATCATCACTTCGGCGTTGGGAAGCGCAAGACGCTTGCCCTTTTCGCCGGCCATCAGCAGGAAAGCGCCCATGCTGGCGGCCATGCCGACACAGACGGTACGCACCTGCGGTTTGATATACTGCATGGTATCAAAAATCGCCATGCCGGCTGTCACGGAGCCGCCGGGGCTGTTGATATAGAGGCTGATATCACTGTCCGGATCTTCCATTTCCAGGAACAGCATCTGGGCCACCACCAGGTTGGCGGTGTCGTCGGTAATCTCCCCGCCCAGAAAAACAATACGGTCTTTCAGCAGTCTTGAATAAATATCGTAGGAACGTTCCCCACGGTTCGTCTGTTCAATCACCATCGGTACGAGCGGCATCTGGATCCCTCCTTATTATTTGACAGGAACGGCGGCCCCGCCGGGCCGCCGCTGGATGTGTGCAATTATTCTTCCGCAGTTTTCTTCTTTGCGGCAGGCTTCTTTGCAGGCTTCTTGGCTTCCTCCGCGGGTGCTTCCTCAGCAGTTTCGGCATCTTCAGCCTTCTTGGCAGCCTTCTTAGCGGTCTTCTTCGCGGGTTTTTCCTCAGCAGGCGTTTCTTCCGAGGTCTCTGTCTTCTTGGTTGTCTTCTTCGCAGCGGCTTTCTTCGCGGGTTTCTCTTCCGCCGGTTCTTCTTTCTTCTTTTCGAGAATCGTCGCGTCCTTCTTCAGCAGATCCAGCACCATCTGAATCGCGGCATTGTCCTTCAGATAATCCTTCTGCTCGTCGGTCAGATTCTTTTTGAATTCCTCCACGTCCATGCCGGAGCGCTTCGCCTGATCCTCAATGGCCTTTTCGATTTCCGCCTCGCCGGGCTCAAGGTTTTCCGCCTTGCGAATTGCCTCAATCACCAGTTCGGTCTTCACGCGCTTTTCCGCTTCAGGCTTGTACATCGCCGCCAGGCCTTCGCGGGTCTGGCCGGTGTACTTCAGATAGTCGTCCATCTTGATGCCCTGATAGCTCATGCGCACAGCCATCTCGCGCACCATGTAATCCGCCTGATCTTCGATCATTGCTTCCGGAATGTCCATCTGCGCATTCTCACCGGCTTTTTCCACCAGGGCATTCTCGGCCGCGATGGCATTGTTCTCGTTGATGCGGTCGGTCAGTTCCTTCACGATGGATTCCCTGTATTCGGCGAAAGTGTTGAAATCGCTGATATCCGCAGCAAAATCATCGTCCAGTTCGGGTTTTTCGGTGACCTGGATGCCGTTCACTTTCACATGGAAAACGGCGTCCTTGCCCTTGAGTTCTTCAGCATGGTATTCGTCGGGGAACTTCACCTGCAGATCCTTCTCCTCGCCGACATTCATGCCGACCATCTGCTCTTCAAATCCGGGAATGAAAGTATGGCTGCCGATGGTCAGGGTCTGATGCTCGGCCGTACCGCCGGCAAAGGGAACGCCGTCCACGCTTCCGGCGTAATTCAGGTTCACGGTGTCGCCCTCCTGAACGGGACGGTCGTCCACGTCGATGGTGCGGCTGGCCTTGTCCTGATCCTGGGAAATGCGGGCATCAATCATCGCGTCAGTCAGTTTCTCCTGATCCACTTCAACGGTGAGCCCCTTGTATTCGCCCAGCGTCACATCAGGACGGACAAACACTTCCAGATGGAATTTCAGATCCTTGCCTTCGCCGATTTCGTCCAGATCGATCTGGGGCCGGTCGACGGGATGAAGGTCGTATTCCCTGATGGCTTCCTCATATGCGTCCGGGAAAAGCGCCTCAAAGGCATCGTCATAGAAAACGCCTTCGCCGTACAGCGTTTCAATCATTCTGCGGGGGGCCTTGCCCTTGCGGAATCCGGGAACATTGATCCGTCCGCGTAGTTTCAGATATGCTTTCTGCATCGCCTCGGCAAACAGAGCGGCGGGAATGGAGAATGTCAGTCGAACTTTGTTTCCGGAAATCTTCTCATAGGTATGGCTCATGAATACTGTTCCTCCTGAAATCTAGTGGATCAACCTTCGGCGCATAACACGCCGGATGGCATTGTAACACAAGTCCGGCGCCTTTGCAACGTTTTCCCTTCAATTAAATATGCAATTTCCGCCCGGAAAAAAAATGCGTATGTTCCGTCAGAAATCATACGCACGCATTTTCCCGTTTCTCTTCCGTTCAGCTGACTCCCATCATCCGGTGCAGCACTTCCTGGTAAGCCTCTGCCACGTTGTCCATGTCCCGGCGGAACCGATCCTTGTCCAGGGGTTCGTGGGTGCTGCTGTCCCAGAACCGCGCGGTATCCGGCGTAATCTCGTCTGCGACGATAATACGCCCGTGATACCGGCCGAACTCAAGTTTGAAATCAATCAGTTCGATATTGATCTCCTTCAGGTAGGCCATCAGGAGACTGTTCACCTTCAGACAGGTACTGTCAATCTGTTCCATTTCCTCCGGCGTGGCAGCCTTCATGGCATAAATGTGCGTGTGATTGATCATGGGATCCACATCCATGTCCGTGTCACGCATCACATATTCCACCACAGGCGGATCCAGCTTCATTCCGACGGGAAGTCCCGTCCGTTCTGCCAGCTGACCAGCCACGCGGTTCCGGATCTTCACGGAGAAGGGCAGCATGTCGCAGCGCTTCACCAGGCTGTGCCGCGCGTCGATCTTCTCGATAAAGTGGCTTTCGATGCCGTTGGCATCGAGCAGGGAAAACAGATGCTCGCACACGGCGTTGTTCACTTCGCCTTTCCCGAGAATCCGTCCCCTTTTCAGGCCGTGAAAAGCCATCGCCTCGTCTTTGAAATAGACGATCGCCTTGTCCGGGTCATCCGTCGCGTAAACCTTCTTGCCTTTTCCTTCACGCAAAATCATCCCGATTTCAGGCATCCGGCGTTCCTCCGTTTCTTGCTTGAACGCTTTTATTGTAACATTCTCCGTTGTTTTTCTCAAGACGTACAAATTGTGCCTTGTTTAACCCAGATAAGACAAATCGCGTACATTTCCGCATCGTACGCATAAATCGTTCGTTTCGCGCCCTTGCATCCGCCTTCTGAACCGCGTAGAATAGAAACTGTTCAGAAGGTTTTCCCGAACACAGCAAAGTTTCGCAGGATTCCAAAAATGTGTTCCGTCTCTTCTGAATACAAGCAAGCTTTTTTTCGGAGGATTTAAATGGATCATTACGGAAAAGCCCGCCGTGAAGGGCTTCGAATCTATACAACGGCATTGCAGGCGCATGAGGATCCTTTCCTGCCTGTCCTGGAATCCAAAGTTCCGGACCTGTCCACCCTCTCCCGGATGTCGCTGGGCATCATCACGGTTCCCCTCTCCCGGGTGCTGGGTTCCGTTTCTCCCGGGCGCTCGAAGGCATTCACCAAAGGCTTCCTGCCCATCCTCGAAGGCGGCAGCGAGTTTGCCGCAAAATGGGATCATCTCTATGAAAGCGTGGAGTCCGAAGGCGTAAACCAGCCGGTCACAGCCCTCGAATATATGGGATACTACTACGTCATTGAAGGTAACAAACGCGTATCGGTCACCAAAGTCATGGGTGCCAGGGATATCGAAGCGGACGTCACCCGCGTCATCCCGCCGAAAACAGAAGATCCCGAGGTCGTCGCTTATTATGAATACTGCGACTTCACAAAGGAGACCGGCCTGTATCCCATTCTCTTTTCCAGGCCCGGTTCCTATCAGAAATTGCTCTCCCTTCCGGGCATGAGAGCCGGAGAAAAATGGACCGAAGATGAAATCCTCTCTCTGCGAAAGATCTTTCAATATTTTTCCGAAGCCTACGAAACCATGCTGCCGGAGGAAAACAGGCTCCCCACCGGCGACGCATTCCTGATCTTTCTGACAGCCTTCGGCTATCTGGAAGTCCGGGATGACGATCTTTCCAAAACCAGAGAACGGGTTCGTTTGATGGCGAGGGAGTTCGAGAACCATGACGGCAGAGTCAACCTGGTCATGGAGCGGGCCAACCCCGTCCCAGCTATACCGACCATTGCCAGCCTGTTCCATCCCGGAAAGGTGAAAGCCGCTTTCCTGTTTAATCGGCCGATTGAGGACTCCGCCTGGAATTACTGGCACAATCTCGGCCGTCTCGAAGCGGAGGAAAAGCTGGAGGGAAAGCTGGAAACAGGTGCTTTTATCGTTCCTTCCCGTTCCGATTTCGAGGAAACGGTGGACCGCCTGATCCGGGAAGGCTACACCGCCTTCTTTGCCACTTCCCCGGTCATGCTCAACAGTACGATCGAACCGTCCCTGCTCCATCCGGAAGCCCGGTTCCTGTGCTGTTCTCTTCTCTCGCAATATGCAAACATCCGTACCTACTATATCCGTTTCTATGAAGCAAAATTCCTGCTGGGTCTGGCGGCCGGCATCCTGTCCGACAACGGAAAAATCGGCTATATCGCCGACTTCCCGATCTACGGTTCACCTTCCGCCGCCAATGCCTTCGCCCTGGGAGCCCGCATGGTGAATCCGAAAGCAAAGATCTACATGAACTGGTTTTCGGCCTCCTGGTATGATGATCAATTGCCCTTTGAAGATCCGGAAATCAGGGTCATCTGCAACCGGGATATCACCGCCCCGAAGTATGACGCCCGCGATGTCGGCCTCTATCTGCGTCAGGGTCGACGCATCATCAATATGGCAACTTTGATCCCACGCTGGGGGCTTTTCTACCGGCTGATCTCCGAAATGATTCTGAAGGGCACCTTCAATCCGGCGGAGAATAAGCAAAACGCCACGAATTACTGGTGGGGCATCGGATCCCAGATCCTGGATGTCGCTTTCTCAAAACGTTTCGATCCTTATGCCGCCCGAATCATTCATCAT
This sequence comes from uncultured Eubacteriales bacterium, assembly GCA_902764875.1. Taxonomy (GTDB): domain Bacteria; phylum Bacillota; class Clostridia; order Christensenellales; family Aristaeellaceae; genus Aristaeella. The sequence continues at coordinate 52,531 of CACWXP010000006.1, read as the reverse complement.
TTCAGTCAGGAACTGAAGGAAGGAACCTTCACGCCCTTCGAGGGAGAAATCCGGGATCAGAGCGGTGCTCTCCGCTGTGAAGCGGACCGCCGCCTCACGCCGGCTGAAATCCTCTGTATGGATTATCTCGTGGACAATATCGTCGGTTCTTTCCCGAAAGAAGAAGAACTGATTGAGTCCGCCCGTCCCCTGGTTCGTCTTCAGGGAATACACGGAGAACTGATGCCCGAGCTTTCCTCCTTCAGTTGGAACAGAAAGTGAGAACAGAGCAATGCGGATTTTGGCGATATCGGACGAGCCCTCCCAAAAGCTTTGGGGCAGCCGGTGCAGGGAAGCGCTGGAAGGGGTGGATCTGATTCTCTCTGCGGGGGATCTGCCTCCCTCCTATCTGTCTTTCCTGACCTGCTTCACCAGCGCGCCCGTGATCTATGTGCACGGAAATCACGACGACATCTATGAAAAGAAGCCGCCGGAGGGCTGTTTGTGCGCCGACGGCAAAATTCTGCTGATCGGCGGTGTCCGGATTCTGGGTCTGGGCGGAAGTTTCCGTTACCGGCCGGACTGCGTGAACATGTATACCGAACCGGAAATGCAATCCAGAATCCTTAACCTGCGCCGGAAGCTCCGTGCCACCGGCGGTTTTGATATCCTGCTCACCCACGCGCCGATCCGCGGCGTCGGAGATGAGGATCACCCCTCCCATCGCGGGTTTGAATGCTTCGGTCCCCTGCTGGACCGTTACCGTCCCGCCGTCATGGTCCACGGCCATATGCATCAGGCCTATACCGCCTTCTTTCAGCGGGAGCGCACCTACAACGGCGTTCCGGTCATCAATGCCTCCACTGAGTATGCCTTCGATCTTCCGGAAACGCCGAACCGCCGGGAACCCACGCCCCGGGGCATCCGCATCATGGAAAAAATGAGCCGGTTCGAATAAATCGAACCGGTCTTTTTCGGCAGCCGTCCGTGCGCCTCCATCCTGTGTCTCTAAGCGGCTTCAGCGTTGCCCTCCTGTTCATTCGCAATACTTTGCGGTAAACTCTTCAATCCTCAGCGGTCTGTCGTAGTAATATCCCTGGAAAAGCACCCTGCCGAAGCGTTTAAGATAATCCCGCTGTTCTTCTGTCTCAACGCCTTCAAAACACAGCAGCATATCGTTCTCCTCCGCCAGCGCCACCAGCAGCTCCGCAAACTTCGGATCGTTTTCGTTTTCCCGCATATGCTGTGTGAACTGCATATCCAGTTTGATCTCGTTCACGTTCAGGTGCAGCAGCAGGTCGATGCTGGAGAAACCGGTCCCCATGTCGTCCAGCGCCACCCGAAAGCCGGCTTCCCGCAGGTCGTTCACCCGCTGCTTCAGAATGTCAAATTCCATTTCCTTGCAGCGTTCCGTCAGTTCCAGAATCAGGTGATCGGCCGGATAGTTTTCCTCTTCCAGAATCTGCTTCACCCGCGGAATAAAGTCGTCCTCATACAGCTGCAGCGCGGTGATATTCACGTTGATATTGAACTCCGGCAAGGTCTGCCTGATTTTCCCTGCATGCTGCAGCGCCATCCGCAGGATGTCGTATCCCAGTTCCGTATACCCCGCGTCGCTTTCCAGGAAGGAAATGAAGCGGCCCGGCGGAACCTCTCCGTATGCCGGCGATTTATACCGCAGCAGTGCTTCCGCGCCGGCCACCTTCTCGGAGGCAGCATCAATAATCGGCTGCAGCCGCAGGAAGAAATGGCTCCGGTCTGTCAGGCAGTCATGATGAACCGTTCGGAGCAGCGTGGCGTCCTCTTCCCCGGTGCCGCCTGCCGTCCGGCGGAAAAGCACTTTCGAGCTGCCCTGTTCAAAGCCGGCTTCTTCCGAAATATACTGCATGGCGCTTCGTATCTGATCGGTATCCTTCAGGTTCGGATCCGGAAGCTCAAGCGCCCCGGCGTACACGTTCAGCGGAATCACAAGGTTTCCGCCCATCACGCCGCCGGCGCAGGCCTCCCGGACCTTCCCGAACACTTCCTCCGCAACGCTCCGGTCATTGCCCGGCAGCACAAAGATGAAGTTTCTTGCGCCCTCGGAATAAACCTCGCCATGATCCTTCACCGCGTGCAGGCAAATGTCCGCTGTGGAACGCAGCACGCTGTTCAGTGCTTCCGTTCCGTACAGCATCTTTGCCCGGTTCAGGTTCCGGATTTCCATCCGCATCAGGATCATCTCTGTGCCGGCCGGAATGTCTTTTTCCATTCTCTCCCGCAGTGCGCGCTCGTTCATCAGACTGGTCACGGAATCCCGCGTCTGCGGCGCGCCGTGATTCACAATATAGCCGGAGAAGATGTCCGGCTCCCCGTCCCGGCCGTGATACAGTCCGCCGCGGCAGGTCACGTCCACATAGGTCCCGTCCTTTGCCCTGGCCCGGTAGCGGTAGAAATGATAATCCTGCAGTCCCTTCAGCGTCGCCCGGATATCCCGCTCATAGCCGTCCCGGTCGGCCGGGTGCACCCGGTCCATCCATACAGAAAGGAAGTCCTGAATGAATTCGCTCTCCATGCCGAAAAACTCTTCCATGGCCGGCGCGATTCTTGTCACGCCGGTTTCCAGGTTGGTCATGTAAGGATAGAATTCCACGCTCGTCAGGCACATCGCGTCGAACACCCGGTCCGTGAGTCCGTAGAGGTTCAGGCGCGTGCCGTTCTCATGAACGGTGCCGACGGCCACTTCCCGCTTCAGGGCCGTCTTGTTGCGATACATCATGTAGTCCGCAACCCTCAGTACATCCCGCAGGTTGTTGTATTTCGTGTCGGAAACGGCATAGCCGATGGCTAGTTCCGGACGATACTTTCCCCAGGTTCCCTTTTCGGCTTCCCGGTCGCAGGCGTCGTGCACCCGCTGAATGTCCCGTACTACCGCTTTTTCTTCCGTTTTCCGGAAGATAGCAAGGAATTCATCCCCGCCCATGCGGTAAATATGTTCCGCCTGATGCAGGTTCGCAACCAGCAGTGCGGCCACCTTGCCGATATAGGTGTCGCCTTCCTCGTGGCCGTAAAGGCCGTTGATAGAGCGAAGATTGTTGATGTCGATGAAAACAAAGGTGAACGGGATGGTTCTGTCCCGAAGGAACTCCGCGTCGTACTGTTCCATGTCGTGCTCATAGCTCGACCGGGAACCCAGTCCGCTCAGGGCGTCCATCATGATCTTCTTTTCCAGCACTGCCGCCGGGTTTTCCAGCGAGAAGAAGAACCCGACCGTGATCACGGTCAGCGTGGCGCCGGTGAACAGGAATTCCTTCACGAGGATCTGCACGATTTCCATCGCGAGCAACAGAAACAGCATGGGCACCAGCAGCATCTGCAGATGTTTTCCCACGTAGCGGCGGTTTCGAAGAATCATCGCAATGCAAACCAGGAAGAGCAGGAAGCATAGCGCGAATCCTGCCGCCGGCGCACTGCCGATGCTGGCCCGGGTTCCGTCAAATTGTCCGTATTCAATTTTCAAAAGGCCGGTCAGTATCGCAATCAGATAGGCTGCCACAAGAGAATCCGCAACGATTCGGATCGTCTTCAGGTTTTTCGGATAACACAAATTGGTCATGTACAGCAGGATTTCCGTGGAAAACAGAATCGCGGAAAGGAAGAAAACCAAATGTGCCGTATCGTTCAGCCAGGGAGGAATCGACTCCGGATGATTCACAGTCCATACGGTCACCGCGTCCATCACAACATGGATCATGCCGAACGTCATGATCAGATTGAAAATTCTGCCTTCCTTCCCTATCCGGAACGATCTGGATACGAAGATCAGATACGCCAGCAGAATCAGGCAGACGATTTCCGTTCTCAGAATCAGAATCGGATTTGCGAAGCTGGGGTTCATCTATGCCGGTACCCCCTTTTCGGGATCAGTCGTCACTCATCCATTGCTTTGAAAGAACAGTATCCTGTTCGTTTTTGTCCAGCAGGTATGCAATGTGCCGCTCGTCCGGTTCTCGGTCTTCGGAAACCTGAAAACGTTCTTTCGGGACATGCAGTCCGACATGCTCTTTCGTCAGTATGATTTTGACATAATCCTGTATGCTTGTCAATCTTTTTTCAAGTTCAACGCCGTATGGAACCGGAACCGGCGAAAGGTGGTTATCCGATCCCGCGGTCATCACCAGGCCCATCGCCCGGCCCATCCTGAAAGCCCGTGAATCGTCCAGCGCATCGTTGCCGGCATTGGCGGCTTCAATCCCGTCGCAAAATGCCGTTCCGACACGGATCCGGTCCATGTATCCGCGAATCCGGAAAGGGTGCGCCTGAATTACGCATCCGCCGGCCCGGTGTACTTCCTCCAGCTGCTGCCGCCGGGTCCAGTGTTCCATCTCCGGGTGAGTCAGCATGTATTCCTTGCTCAGGCCGTAGATCAGGTATTCGTCTCCCCGGTAGTGCTGTTCCAGTCCGAAAAAAACATCCAGTCCGACCCGGTCGCCCTCTTCCTTCGCGTCTTCAAAGCCGATCCAGAACCGGTTGATTCGCTCCTTCCACGGCAGCGTTCGATCCACCGCCGTGTTTCCGCCGAAGAAATGGTCTGTCATGATGATGCCGGTATATCCGGCGTCCCTGTAGAAATGTACATGTTCCTTTCCCGTGCTTCTGCCGCAAGCGCTGCCCTGGCAGGTATGCATATGGGTTTCATACAAATAAGGCATCCGAGTCCCCCTCCGATTTCACACCGGACATCATACCCCTTTTTCGCTCTTTCGGCAATAAGATTCTTCTCTGGGCAGCAAAAACCGGGGGCATTTTAGCCCCCGGCTGAAGTCCCGGGAATTGTCGCGCCCCAGCGCAACCCCTGAACCCGAAATCTTAAATCCTGCATCCTGAATCCCGGCGTTCCCGCTCAGTTGCCTCTCTTCAAATAGTTCACCAGCGTCACAAACTCTTCCTTATAGCTGTCGCCGCTCACGCTGCCGCAGTCCCGCAGCAGTTCCAGCGCGCTGTCATAGGTCGCTGTACCTTTCCATTCGCTGTCCCGCAGAATCATGCCGACCTCGCAAACCGCCGCAGCGAACTTCATGTTGTCGCTCAGGGTTTCCGCCGCCTTCAGGTTCACCGGATACTCATACAGTTTGCTTTCGGTGCCTTCCGGTTCCTTGGCGCGGATGCTGACGGTCAGCATTTCGCCCTCGGCGCTGCCCTCCGCCTTCTCGTACCGGCTTTCCGCCGCGCCGAAGTCGAAGTTCGAATCCACCGGAACGATTTCATACAGGGCCGTCATCCGGTGGCCGCTGCCGATCTCGCCGCCGTCCTTCTCGTCGTCGGCAAAGTCTTCTGCCGCCATCACCCGGTCTTCATACCCGATCAGCCGGTAGCCGCGGATCAGCGCCGGGTTGAAGTCCACCTGGATCTTCACGTCCTTCGCCACGGTGATGAACGTTCCGCCGCCTTCGGTCACCAGTGCCTTGCGCGCTTCGTGAATCGTGTCGATGTACCAGCAGTTCCCGTTGCCGTAGTCCGCCAGGGCTTCCATCTTGTTATCCTTGTAGTTGCCCATGCCGAAGCCCATGCAGGTCAGGCCGATGCCGCTCTTCCGCTTTTCTTCCACCATCTTCACCAGGTCGCCTTCGCTGGTAACGCCGACGTTCAGGTCGCCGTCCGTGGCCAGCAGGATCCGGTTCACTCCGCCCTGCACGAAATACTTCTCCGCGATTTCATAGGCCCGGGTGATCCCGGCGGAACCGTTGGTGGAGCCGCCGGCTTCCAGTTCGCTGATGGCTTCCATAATCCGTGTCTTCTCGCTCGCCGGAGCACCTTCCAGAACGACGCGGTCCTGGCTGGCATATGCCACGATGGAAACTGTGTCTTCCGGCCGCAGTTCGTCCAGCAGCATCAGGAAAGCCCGCTTCACCAGGTCCAGCCGGTCCGCGCCATACATGCTTCCGGAGGTGTCAATCAGGAAAACCAGATTGTGTCCGGGCAGACCGTCCGTCTCCGCGTCCTTCGCCTGCAGGCCGATCTGCAGCAGCTTTGTCTCCTTGTTCCAGGGGCAATCCGCGTATTCGATCGTCACGCCGAAGGGATCGTCTCCCTCGGGCTGCTTGTAGTCGTAGTGGAAATAGTTCAGCATTTCCTCAATACGGATACTGTCTGCGGGAATCGTTTCCCCGTTCAGAATCCGGCGCCGCAGCTGGGCATAGGAAGATGTGTCCACATCCGCCGCAAAGGTGGACAGCGGCGAGGTCAGTGTGCTCAGGAAGCGGTTGCTCTCAATGTGGCTGTACTCATCCGTGTTGAACTCCGGCCAGCTCTCCGCGGCATAGCTCTTCATTGCTCCGTTGCCCGCCGCCGGCGCGGCGGTCATCAACGGCATCGCATAGCTGTCGTAGCAGGCGCCGGCTTCCGCTTCTTCATACACCTCGGTGGCCCAGCGGGTTTCCCGGGCGTGCTCCGTCTCTGTTTCAATCAGCCGGCGGGTCACGTTGTCCGCCATCCCGGTCACCAGCAGCCAGTGATCCTGCTGGAACCACCGAACAGCCTCTTCCGTCGCCTCGTCAAAGATGCCCGTGGCTTCGCCTTCCAGATACTCCAGTTCGATCAGCTTCTGCTGAATCTTCGTCACTTCTTCTCCCTGATCGCCCGGACGCAGAATGCCGTCGTCCGCCAGTGCCGCGGACGCTGCCGTCAGCACCATCATCACCGTCATCAGGATTGCGATCCATTTCTTCATCATGTTTTTCTTCCCCTTTCACGTGCCGGTTCTCCCGGTCTCATCCTGTCAGACGCACACTTTCCGGAAAAGTTCCGCGCTTTGAAAAACTTTTTTGAAATTTATTTCCGAAGCCCCCCGGTCAACCGACAAAAGCCCTGTCCGCCGGGCTTTCCGCCTCATTTCAGATGAACCGCCACCGCCTCAAATTCCGCCTCCAGTTCCACCGTCAGCACCCCGTCCGCAAGGGAAACAGCGTTTCCTTCCGAGCACATCACCCGCAAAATCTTTTCGCCGCGCACCGGAATCGCAATCCGGTCCGGATGCGTTCCCCCGAAGGTATGAATCACTGCCAGCGTTCCCTCCCCGCAGGTCCGCACCACCGCCTGCCAGCCTTCCGGATGCCGCCAGCTTTCCGAAACGTCCCCGTGGAAGGTGCTCACGCCGTCCCGGATGATGCCCCGGACCTGCCGGTAAAACGCGATGCCTTCCGTAACCTTCGCCCATTGTTCCTCCGAAAGGTGGATCACGTCGCCGGAAAGGCACATCACGCCCAGGAAGGTGTTAATCAGGGAGTAGTTGATTCTCCGCAGGCTGTCCCCCGCCTGCAGCACGGCCCAGATCTGGCTCTGCGCCGGCAGAATCACCCGGTGCAGCGCCGCCGCGATGATCGGGATCTCCGGACACTCATGCGCGTCGGAGAAGGATGCCATGTCCGACACCGCCATCAGCGAAGGTTCCAGCCGGTGGCCGCCGGAGGCGCAGTTCTCAATCCATAGTTCGGGAATCGCCTCCCGCAGCCGCCGGAAAAACCGCAGCGTTCCCTGCATGTTCTGCCGCAATCCCTCCCCGAGGCCGTCGGGGTCGTCGCATCCGATTCCGATGCAATCGTTGTAGTCAATCTTGATGTAGCCAAACCCGCATTGCCGAAGCAGCCCGATCACCCGTTCCTCCAGATATGCGTGGGTTTCCTCTTTCCGCATGTCCAGGAACCGCCGGTTATCCGTATCGATCACAACGCCGTCCCGTTTCAGAAGCAGTTCTTCCCTCCGGAACAGTTCCGAATCCTTCGCGCAGGTTTCCGGTTCAAACCAGAGCCCCGGCGTCATCCCGTAGGCCCGGATCATGTCAGCGGTGGCCTTCAACCCTTCCGGGAACATTTCCTTTTCTTCCGGAAGCCAGTCCCCGCCGCAGTCCGACCAGCCGCCGCCCGCTTTCCGGTACCAGCCCGCGTCGATCACTAGAAATTCCATACCGCGCCCCTGCAGGCATTCCGCAATCTGCCGGAGGTTTTCGTGGGTCGGATTTCCCCAGGTGGAGCAATATTCGTTGAACATCGCCGGCAGTTCCCGCCCCGGCCTTGGCATGTTCCGCCGCTGCACCGTCAGCAGCCGCTGGGAAACCTCGTCCACCCCGCCCTTCCCGCAGGTAACAGTTGCTTCCGGCGTCATAAACATTTTCCCCGGGCGCACGGTTTTCCGCCAGTGGCCGAAATCTCCGTCCGCAACCGAGGCCATCAGGTTCAGGCAGTCGTCCCGCCTCCGGATCTCCATCTGCCAGCTGGAAGGGCATGCCAGCTGCACGGCCCAGGTCACCCCTGCTTTCCGGTCCTCCAGCGCCGCGAAAGGAAAGAAGTCCCGAACCGGCATGGAGCCCGTCTGACCGAAGCGGCAAACCCGCAGCGCGTGCCCCGTCCAGGAGCGTTCCAGCATAGCTGCTTCTGTCGATTCCGTCTGCAGCCTGCCTTCCGCGCTCCACATGCTGCGGATCCGGTGCAGGTAAAGCGCCCCCGCCGCGTCCCCCGGTGTGAAAGGTGTCACTCCGCTCAGGTTCACGCTGGAGAGCAGATCCAGCACAATCAGCCGGTCTCCCGTGTTTTCAAATTCACAGCACACGGTCAGCGCTTCCAGTCCTTCTTCCCATCGCACCCGGTGCCGCACCGTCCGGCCCTTCCCATCGGCAACGGTGGTGACAACCGCGTTCCCGTCCCGTTCCTGGCTGACGAATGTCAGCGCCTCCGTTGCCGGTGTGCAGGCCAGTGTATGCCCGTTTCCGTATCCGTTCGGCAGCGGGTCGCCGACAGCATGCAGCTGTACCAGCGGCTCGGCCCGATATTCCTTGCACAACACCTGTTCCTTCATCCCAGCGGGAACCAGAGTCATGCTCATGCATTCTTTTTCATCCAGGAAATAAATCAGCAGCATATCGCCAAACATGAATTCACTGTAACGTTTCACCCTTCAAAACCTCCGTACCTTCTTGCTTTTTCATGATTATATCATAAAATGAAACAAAAAACGTTTGTATTTTCAGTTTTTTTCTGTTAGGATAAGCATCAGATAACCGGAGGTGATTCCATGGCGGCAACGCTCAAAGACCTGTCACGCGAAACCGGACTCGGGCTTGCGACGCTTTCCAAGTATTTCAACGGCGGAACCGTCCGTGAAAAAAACCGGATCGCGATCGAAGCCGCGGTCAAAAAGCTCCGCTATGTTCCGAACGAGGTCGCCCGCAGCCTGAAAACGCAGCAATCCCGCGTAATCGGTGTCGTCATTCCGGAGCTGAGTAACACCTTCATTACCTCGATCATATCCTCCATGGAGGACATCCTGCGCAGGCATGATTACGCCGTGATCGTCTGCGACTGCCGAAGCGATGCGAAGCGCGAAAAGGAAGCCGTTGAATTCCTGTTGCACCGCCGGGTGGACGGGCTCATCAATATGGCCACCGATCCCTCCGGCGCCCATCTGAAAGCTGCGCTGAACGCCGGCATCCCGGTGCTGCTGGTGGACCGGTTGGTGGAAAGCCTTCGCGGAAAAACCAGCGCCGTGATTATTGACAACATTCATGCTTCCCTGCAGGCCGTCCGGAAACTGACGGATCTCGGTCATCGCCGGATCGGCCTGGTGCTGGGCAGCCCGGGGCTTTATACCACAAATCAGCGTCTTACGGGATATCTGAACGCGCTGCAGGAAGCCGGGATCTCTCCGACGGAAGACTATATCCGTTACGGCGATTATACCATGGACGGCGGTTATCAGGCTGTGCAGGCGCTGCTGAAACTGAAAAAGCGCCCTTCCGCCCTGTTCGTCACCAATTTTGAAATGACCCTGGGCGCGATGCTTGCCCTGCAGCATCAGAACATCCGCGTCCCGGAAGATCTTTCCGTCATCGGTTTTGACAAGCTGGAGCTGTTCGGTGAAATCTTTCCGGATCTGACGCTGATCCGCCAGCCCCAGCTGAGCATCGGCCGGGAGGCCGCCAATCTGATGCTGGACCTGCTGTCTTCGCATGACGCGGTCTCTCACCGCATCGTAACCCTCACCACCGAACTTTCGGAGGGCCATTCCGTCCGCAGTCTGAAGGAACCCCTGCCGTGAACCTGAAACCCGCTCTGTTGGAAATCCTTCGTGCAGCCAAAACTGCCGCATACCGGAAAAACGATATGCGGCAGTTTTTTGATCCTTTGATTGTTATTCCCGGAAGGAAACCCGGATCCCGCGGCCCTCATAGCAAACAACCCGTTCTGTCTGCGTCCCGTCGCGCCGGTGCAGCCGGATCGTCATCTCCGCAAGCTCTGGCAGTCTGCCGATAACCTCCTGCAGTTCAACCGACTGCTCCGCGTCGCTGTACCGGACGGGGATCGTCGTTCCCTCTCCGTATCCGTCGCCCGCGTCGTCGTAAAGCAGCAGCGTACCGTCCGCCCCTTCGTATACCGTCAGTTCCCGTGCCGGCGTCGGCACGTCCGCTGCACATTGTGCGCCTTCCGCCGTCGGCAGGATGCTTCCCGCCCGAACAAACACCGGGAAACGGTTCAGCGGCGTCGCCGTGAACACCGTCTGTCCGCCCGAAACGAAATCTCCCGTAAAGAAATCATACCAGCCGCCGGAGGGCAATGTAATCTCCGTCCGGTCTCCGCCGTCCTGTATGGCCCGTGCCACCGGTTTCACCAGCAGCACATCCCCCAGCATGTACTGGTCGTCCAGCCTGTGCAGCGCAGATTCCTCCGGAAAAGCTGCCAGCATGGCCCGGATCATCGGGATCCCCTCCCGGCATGCCTGTTCCGCCGTGGAATACAGATAGGGCATCAGCCGGTACCGCAGGCCGATCGTTTCCTTAATACAGATGTATTCCGGGCTGTCCTCCCCGCCGAACTGCCAGGGCTCCCTGGGCGTATCCGTTCCGTGGGAGCGGAACACCGGCAGCATGGAACCAAACTGGAACCAGCGGATATACAGTTCCCGGTACCCCGGATCCTGCACGCCGTCCGGATAATCCCCCCGCCAGAACCAGGGTTCCTTTCTGTCCACAAAGAATCCGCCGATGTCAAACGTCCACCAGAAGATGCCGCTTATCGCGGTCCGGATGGCCTCCGTCACCTGTTTCCGCAGCACGTCCCACCGCGCCGCCACGTCTCCGGACCACAGGATCGTTCCCAGCGCTCCGGAATCAAGGCCGCCGCTGCGGCTCAGGATCACCGGCCGTTTTTCTGGATAATCCTTCCGCCAGTGCTCATAGATCCCGCGCACATGCACTGCGCCGTAATCGTTCATCCGCTCCGGATCCATGCGCACGCCCGAAGCTTCCGTCAGCAGGCGCATCCGCTCGTCCTCGTCCCGTTTTTCTTCCCCGCACCAGTCCGGATCTGTGATCGGTTCACAGCTGTCGCACCATAGGGCATCCGTCCCGCCCGCCATCCAGTGCCTTTTGCACTGCTTCCAGTAAAGTTCTCTCGCCTCTGCCGAAAACGCATCGTAAATCCGGCTGCCCGGCAGAAAAGCGTCCGCTGCCAGAAACTCGTCGCAGTCCTGTCCTTTCGCGGTATTCGGCCAGATGGAAACCATCAGCCGCACGTTCATCCTGTGCAGCGTATCCGCCAGCTCTCGAACGTCCGGAAACCGCTCCGGATCCGGCGTTTTGTCTCCCCAGCAGCCATCCCGCCAGCTGCACCAGTCCAGCACGATGCAGTCCAGGCCCAGCCCCCGGTGCCTGAATGCCGCTGCTGTTTCAATCAGTTCCTTGGAGGTTTTGTACCGTTCCTTCGACTGGATATACCCGAAGGCCCATTTGGGCAGCAGCGTTGGTTTTCCGATCAGCGCCGAAAGTTTTTTCAGCACCTCCGCGCAGTTTTCCGCCCGGATCACCACGTAGGAGATCTCCCCCGCCGCGTCCAGCTGAAAGGTAAAACCGTTGCCTTCCCCCCGAAAGCGCATGGCGCATCCGTTTTCAATCAGCAGCCCCCATCCCCCGCTGCTCAGCAGGAAGGGAACGGAAATCTTCATGTTGTGCTGATACAGGCGTTCTTCCCTCCGGGCATAATCAAAGAAACCTTCTTCGTGCTGCCCCAGCCCGGTCAGGATCTCTCCCTCCGCGCAGGCAAAGCGCAGCTGCGCCGAATGGCTTGTGCGGATCTGCTTCGTTTGGCCCTCGTTGCTCAGCACAACCTCGCCGTTGGCTGTCCGGCGAACATCCCCCGCCCCTGCAGCAGAGTCCAGCCGAAACACCGGCCGCTCCGTGCACGAAAAGCCGGTCTGTTCCAGGTAGGTTCCCCTGTCGTCTGAAAACCGGATCGTCTGAAAACCGGCTGCGTCTTCCGGTCCCAGCACCACCCGCGTAACGCCGTCGGCCAGCATCGTTCTTTTCATCTCATTATCCCTTCACTGCGCCTGCGGTCAGGCCTGTCATAAACTGTTTCTGCATGCAAAGGTAAAGAATCACAATCGGGAACGACGCCAGGACCACGTTCGCGAAAACCAGGTTCCATTTGGATGTATATGCGCCGATGGAATTGTAGATCCCCAGCGTAATCGTCTTCCCCGCCGTGGAACCGAGAATGTACATCGGGTTCAGGAAATCGTTCCAGATCCACATACCCATCAGGATCACCGCCGTTGCCGTGCATGGTTTCAGCAGCGGGAAAATAATCCTGAAGAACACCGTGAAGGTATTCGCGCCGTCGATATAGGCGGATTCGTCCAGCGTTACGGGAATGGAATTGATAAATCCGGTGTAGAGGAAAATGGTGGTGCTGAAATACGCGCCGCCGTAAAACATCAGTAGTCCCCAGGGCGTATACATCAGTCCGAGCATGCTCAGTGTCTTGATGCTGGGCACCAGCGTCACCACCGGCGGAACCATGATCCCGATCAGCGCGAATCCGTACAGTAATTTACAGAGTTTGTTGTTCCGGCGGATAATGATGTAGGCCGCTGTCGATGTGATCAAAACCAGCAGCGCAACGCTTGTCACCGTAATCAAAATGCTCGTCCCGTACAGCGACAGAATGTTGGAAGAGTGAAATGCCTCCTTATAGTTCTCCATCGTCGGAGCCGTCGGAAGGCTCAGCGGCGATTTAATCACGTCCCAATAGTCCTTAAAGGAGTTTGAAACCGCAATGTAAAGGGGAATCAGATAAACCAGCGCGAAAAAGACAATCAGAAAATTCCCGATCCGGCGCTTCACAATCTTCTGCCTTTTTGCGTTGGATACTGCAACCGTACTCATCTCAGTATTCCACCTCCCGTTTCTTGGTAATGCTGATCTGAATCACGGAAACAATCACAATCAGGATAAAAAGCACCAGGATAATCGCCGAGGAATAGCCCCGCCGGTTATAGGAAAAGGCTTTTTCAACGGAAAGCAGCGTAATGGTCTGCGTCGCGCCGCCGGGGCCGCCGCCGGTAATTACCTTCACATGGTCGTACTGTTTCAGCCCGCCGGCCAGCGAAAGCACACTGTTGATCGTGATGCCGGGCATCATCAGCGGAAGAGTGATTTTGAAAAACCGCTGAACGCTGTTGGCGCCGTCGACCTCCGCCGCTTCCATCAATTCCGGCGGAATCGTGTTCAGTGTCGCCATATAGATGACCAGGAAAAGTCCCAGTCCGTTCCATGAAATAATGATCGAGATCATCACAATCGTGTGCGTGGGGCTGTCATAGAAGTCCACCGGCGGAATGCCGAAAATGCCGAGAATCGTGTTGATCACGCCGCCGTCGGTCTGCATGATATAGGACCAGATAAAAGCGACCACAACGCTGGACAGAACCGTCGGAACGAAAATTGCGCTTTTGGCGAAGGCACACACGCGGTTCTTCCTGTTCAGGACCACCGCCAGCAGCACGCCCAGCACGTTGTAGATCAGCACCGTGATCACCGTAATGATCAGCGTCACCTTCAGCGCGTTGAAAAAGCTGGCGTCCTGGAAAAGGCGCTCAAAATTTCTGAATCCGATCATCTTGTAGTTTTTGCTGATACCGTCCCAGTTTGTAAAACTGTAGAAGAAGCAAAGCCCCAGCGGGATAATCATGAACACCGTATACACCAGGTATCCCGGCAGAACCAGCAGAACGTCCTGTAGTTTGTTGTGCTTCAATTCCAAACAGCCCCCTTACGAGAAGGGAGGGGTATCCATGCAGTATACCCCTCCCGGAATGAATCCTTCCCTGATTCCGAATTACTGGGCGTCTTCCAGCGCTTCGTTGGCAATCTCCCACTCGGCGTCAAACGCATCCAGTTCTTTTTCGACGTCCGCGCCGTTGGCGATGTTCTGCGTCATCTTGTTGGTGAAGTAGTCCTTCAGGCCCGGCAGGAACGCGTCGTCGCCGGTCATGCTTTCAAAGCCTTCCACTTCCTGCATGGTGGCAATCTGTTCTTCCATGTTCTTGCGCAGCGGGATCATCTCGTATTCAACGGGCTCCTTCGTGGTGGCGAACAGCTGTTCGCTCTTCAGGAATTCGCTGTACGTTTCCTTGTCCGTGAAGAAGAAGTGGATGAAATCCTTGCAGATTTCGGGATACTTGGTGTCGGCGCCGATGGACAGACCTTCGTTCACGAATACGGACACCACATTGGCATTCTCGTCGCCGGGGATCGGGAACCAGCCGACTTCGAAATCCTGATTGCCCTTGGCAACTTCCGCGTTCACCCAGGAACCGATGGGCAGCATCGCGGCCTTGCCCGTGAAGAACAGCTCCAGCATCTGGGTGTAGGTGATGCCGTTGATGTTGTCTCCGGAGTACTTGGTGCACAGGGTCTGATACTTCTGCATGCCCTTGACCAGGTCAGGGTTGTTGAACTTCACTTCGTTGGCATTGCGCTTCGCGCCCCAGTGGGGATCCTTGGCCAGCAGGTCGGTGCCGGCAAACATGTTAGCCAGCTGACCCTGGGGCCATCCGTCCTTCAGGCCCTGAGCCACGGGCTGGATGCCGGCAGCCAGCAGCTTGTCGCAGGCCGCAACCAGTTCGTCCCAGGTGTTCGGCACTTCAATGCCGTTGGCGGCGAACATGTCCTTGTTGTAGAACACGCCGATGATCTGCTTCTTGTAGTTGGCTACGTACTGTTTTCCGCCGATCTTGCCCACTTCGGGATCCGCCAGGTAGTCCAGCTCGCCGTCGTCAAAGGCCAGCAGGGCGCCGGAGGGCACGAAGTCAGCGGGGTTCTGCATCACCATCACGTCCGGGAACTGGTTGGTGGACAGCAGGGTCTTTTCATACTCGGGCAGCGTCACGTTGGAGGACGGGTTGCCGATGATCTCAACTTCCACGCCGGGGTTCGCGGCCATGTAGCGGTCGGCGATGGACTGCCAGAATTCAACCGGCAGCTGGGGCTGAATGTTGACGCAGAAAACGATTTTCTCGCCTTCGGCGCCGGCAGCACAGAATGCTCCGCATAAGAGCACCAGACAGAGGAGTACGGACAGCAGTTTCTTCATGATTCTTCTCCCTTTCCTTTTATGAACTTCCAGGCGTATCCCGCCTTTTGACATCATTCTAGAGCAAACCGAAACGTTTCGCAATGTGTCAATTTCTCGATTATGTTATCAATTTTTCAGTTCCTCATGTCTGTGGGAGATTTGCCTGTCATCTTTTTGAAAATTTTCAGGAAATAGTGGTAATCCGTAAAGCCCACCTGCTCCGCGATCTCATAGACCTTCAGTGTCGGATTGTTCAGCAGCTTCCGTGCTTCCTGAATGCGCAGGGCATTCACATAGTCCGTGAAGGCGCTCCCGGTTTCCTTCCGGAAAACCTGACCCAGATAAGAGGTGTTCACGTGGCAATCCGCTGCCACCTGCCGCAGCGTCACGCCTTCCCGGAAGTGTTCCGTAATATAGTCCACGGCCATTCCGACCACGGATGTACTCCGGCCCAGCAGCGCCCGGTTGGCGGCAAACAGCTCGTCGCAAAGCCGGAACAGCCAGCTGCGCATCTCCCCGTAGCTGCGCAGGGTAAACAGCCGGGCATAGTCGAAATCCACGGGCTCCCGGAAAGCGTTCATGCTGCCGTAGATGGACCGGAAGCAATCCGTCATCCGCACGGCGATATGCATCATCAGGTTGCGGATCCGGTGATACCCCGCCCCGGCTTCCGATGTCATGGTGTCCAGCGCGTTTCCCAGGTATGCTTTCAGCGCGTCCTGTTCTCCCCGCCGGATCATCTCCGTCATCCGCTCATAATCCACCCGGTCCGGAATCTGCTCTCCCTGTCCTGTCTCCGGCACCTCGTCATACCAGACGATTCCGCCGTTTTTCAGGAACGCCCCGTATTCAAGGGCCTCCCTTGCTGCCTCATAGGAGCCGCGGATGCCCGCCAGAGTGTTCGCCTCGTTCCCAACGCCGATCATCAGCGTCATCCCGTGCTCCTCTCTTGCTTTCTCCGCCAGGCTGTCCGGCTCCCGCCGGATGTCTGCCCGGTCTCCGCTTTTCGGCATCAGCAGCAGTGCCAGGTTGCCGTCCCCGTCCATAAAGGCCAGCCGGCCGTCTTTCTTTTCTGCAACCGCCTCCCGGAAAAAGGATTCACGGATGTTTTCCGGAACCTGCCGGCTCACGGTGCACACAGCGCATACATACCGGTCCTCTTCCAGGGGAATCCGAAGAAACTCTGCCTTCTCCCTCAGTTCCTCGTCGTTGATGTTGCCTGTCACCAGCCGGCGCAGCGTATTGGAACGCAGCAGCACGGTGCCCTGGCGGATCTGCAGGCTGACAGCCGCTTCCTTTTCAATCTCGTCCACCGCGTTGCGCAGGTTGGAAATCAGTTCGTCGTTGTCAATCGGCTTCAGCAGATAGTTATCCACCCCCAGCCGGATCGCGGCTTTCAGGTAGTCATAGTCGCTGTAGCCGCTGAGGATGGTAATCTTGATGTTCAGATCCAGTTTCTTGACTTCCCGGATCAGTTCAATGCCGTCCATTTCGGGCATACGGATGTCCGTAATCAGGATCTCGGGCCGTGTTTCCCGGATCAGTTTCAGCGCTTCAATGCCGTCCGCGGCCTCCCCGGCCACCTCCAGTCCCAGTGCGTCCCATTCAATGGTCTCCCGCAGTCCCCGGCGGATCACCGGTTCGTCATCCACGATGATCACTCTGTACATAGGCTTCCAGCTCCTCCTTTCTCCGGGCCGGCATCCGGATGCTCACAACGGTTTTCACTTCGGGCTCGCTTTGGATATCCAGCCCGTACGCGTCTCCGAACAGAATCCGGATCCGCTGGTGAACGTTGCTCAGGCCGATGCTGTAATGATCGTCCGTTTCCGTTTCCGGTCTGTCAAATCCCTCCCGGATCCGCCGAACCTGCTCCGCGTCCATACCGTGACCGTTGTCTTCCACGGCGATCATCAGTGTGCCCTCCGGCGCCTCCCGGGCGGTAATGGAGATGATCCCTCCGGAGGAAACGCCCCGCTGCCCGTGCTTGATAGCGTTTTCCACCAGCGGCTGCAGGATAAACTTCGGAACGCCCAGCCCCAGCAGTTTCTGGGGCACATCCGTCTCAAAGTCAAACGCGTCCGCATACCGCAGCTTCTGCAGCTCAATAAAGGTCTCCGCGTAGTTGATCTCCTGTCTCAGTTCCACAAAAAGCCCGCCCGACTGGATGTTCCACCGGAAAAGATTTCCAAGCAGGTGGATCATCCTGGCTGTGTCCGCGTCCTGATGTTCCAGGGCGTTGAATCGGATGGATTCCAGCGTATTGAACAGGAAATGGGGGTTGATCTGTGCCTGCAGAGCCTTCAGTTCCGCGGTTTTCGTTTCCAGCTGGTAGACATAGGCTGTCTGAATATGCTTGTCCAGCCGGGTCACCATGCTGTTGAAGCTCTGTTCCAGATAGCCGATCTCGTCATGGGATCGAACCTCTGTCGAAACGGCCATTTCCCCGGGTTCCAGATCCCGCATCTTTTCCACCAACTGGTTGATCCTTCCGGAAAAGTGTCTGGCGGAAAGCGTGCTGATCACCAGCGCCAGCGCGAGACAGACCGCCAGAATTCCGTACATGCTGCGCCGGATGGATCCTGCCTCCCGCCGGATCACGTCTCTGTTCACAATGCTGATGAACCGGTATCCCGTCCGGTCCGACACTTCCGTGTTCACCACATAGTCGCCGCCGGATGCCGCTTCGTCAATATTCCGTATCCCGTATTGCGAGCCGTCAAAGGGCTTTCCGGCGTCTTCTCCTGCGGAATCGAACAGCACATTTCCTTCCTGATCCACAACATACAGCTTTCCGTTCATTCCGTTTTCCGTCCTGTAAGCGTCTTTGAAATGATCCGCCCGCACGTTGACGACAATATACCCCCGCGCATTGTTGTACCGGATCGCGTTCCGGTCAAACAGATAGATACAGTAGGAAAGCACGTCAAAATTGTTCACGCTGCTCTGGTTGATATATTCCGGCACATGGTTCGGAACCATCCGGATCAGGTTGTTCACTTCCCCGCCCGGCAGTTCCCTGCTGAAGAAATCATAATCCAGCGATGTATCCCGTCCCGGAATCCGGGAGAAGAAATAGAGTTCCCTGTCCCCGTAGTTCGCAATGAAAATGTCGGAAATAAAGCTGTTGGAACCGCAAACGTCCTGCAGATACCCGGAAATCACTTCCCGCTTTGTTTTCAGATCCGCGTTTCCCGTCCGCCTCGGGTTCAGATAGTCCACAACGCTGTTGTTGCCGTAATAATTCATCGGCATGTACAGCTGCGCAAAAATGTTCTGAATCGTTTTGTATTTTCCGTCGCTGTAGTCCCGCACCTGCCGGACCAGTTCCGCGTCCACCCTGGATTCCTTTTCCGTCAGCCTGGCCGTAACCCAGGAGTTTGTCAGCACGGTGACCAGCCCCAGTCCGATCACGATCACCAGACAATAGGAAAGCATCATTTTCAGGAAATACCTGCTCACAATATGCGGTCGGTGCTGTCCCATTCCATCGCTCCCTGTCTTGTTTTTCAGTCTGTCGTTTTTTCCATCATACTACAAAACCGTCCGAATCTCAAATCTTTCGAAAAATCACGTAAAGCCGCGCGTCACGCGCGGCTTTACGCTTTTTGAAAGGAAGTTCCCGGTTTCCCTGAATGTCAGTTTTCCTTCACGACGCCCTTTTTCAGGATGACGTTGGCATACAGCGCTGTCTCGCTCGTGGCAATGCAGGCGTAGCACTTCGCGCCCCGGGGATAGAATTCGGGTTTCTGAACTGCGATCTCCCGCAGGCCGTCCTTTTCGTATTTTTTCCCGATTTCCCGGTAGGAATCCCATATTTCCGGCTTATAAGGATCGTCCGGCAGCACCGCCATCAGAATCGTCGGATGCTCAACGTAGGGATCCAGCGGGAAAAACTTCAGAATAGCGTCCAGGATCTCCGGTATGCCGTGACCGTCCATCCGCACGCAGCGTTCCGGGCAGCCGAACTTCGGATAGTTCCCGTCGCAGATCAGCAGTTCGTCCCCGTGGCCCATTTCCATCAGAATCTTCAGCAGCTCCGGTGTCAGTATGGAAGGAATGCCCTTCAACATTGCTCTCCCTCCTTTATTGCACGATCACGCCGTCCTCGTCCCACAGGTCGTGCCAGGACGTGGCGCCGGGCCACAGGAAAACCTGTCCCTTGATCAGCCGGCAGTTTTTGTCCACACCCCGAAGGATTGCCATCTCTTCCTCCGTCAGCGGATCCTTCGTCGTGGATTCCAGGTTGGAAACGTACTCGTTCTCGTGAATGGAGAAGGGAATCGGGATCTGACCGCGCTGCACCGCCCACTTCAGGCAGATCACCGCGGGATGCACCCCGTGCGCCTTTGCGATGCCGACCAGCTCCGGCACCTGGATATCCGCGATGTCGTCCGGCGTCATGTCCCGGTCCGGACGGGTCGGACTGCCGATGGGGCAGAAACCGATGGGCTGAATGCCGTGGGCCACGACGTAGTCGTACAGTTCCGGCTGCTGGAAGCAGGGATGCAGTTCCATCTCGATCACCGTCGGCTTGATTCTGCAAAGGGGCAGCACCGCTTCCAGCTTCGGAATCGTCATGCTGCTCATGCCGATGTTCTTCACCAGTCCCATGTCCACCAGCCGTTCCATCTGCCGCCAGGTGCTCATGAACTCGTCCACGGAAAACGGTTTGCTGTCCGGGTTCCGGCTGTCGCCGTCGCAGCCCGGCGCATGATAGTTCGGGAAAGGCCAGTGCACAAAGTAAAAGTCCAGGTACTCCAGCCGCAGGTCCTTTAGCGTCTTCGCGCAGGACAGCAGCACATCGCCCGCTCCGTGCATGTCGTTCCACACCTTGGAAGTGATGAAGAGCTCTTCGCGTTTCACAACGCCCTCTTTCATCGCGTCCTCGAAAACCTTGCCGATCAGGTCCTCGTTTCCGTATACGGACGCGCAGTCAAACAGGCGGTAGCCGCTGCGGATCGCGCCGGCAACAGCGTTCGACACCTGTTCGGGGGTGAAGCGGTCGCTGCCGAAGGTGCCCATTCCCATGCAGGGAATCTCCTGACCGTTGGACAGTTTCCGTTTCGGAACCAGTTTGGGATCAATGAATGCCATCTCCTTTTCCTCCTTCATTTTTCTTTATTCTTCCTCGTTGATCAGCATAATCTTGCCGTGAACGTCCCGCGGGTTTTTGTACAGGGCAAAGGCCTCCGCCGCTTTGCTCAGCGGGTATTTCCGGAAAATCATCGACTCGTCGAATTTCAGTCTCCCGTCCGCGAAGCAATCGGCCGTCAGTTTCCATTCCTTTCCCGGGAACGGGGCGGAATAGCTCATCCAGCTTCCCGTCAGATAGAATTCCTTCCGGTTCATGTTCTCCCATTGGGCCGGCGTAAAGGTCAGGTCCGTGTGCGGCGTCCCGATGAAGCAAAGCTTTGCCTTGTTTCCCGCCAGTTCAAAGGCCATCCGCATGGTCACCGGGTTGCCCGCCGTCTCCAGTACGTTCTCAAATCCCCGGCCGCCCGTCAGCGCCTTTGCCTCCTCCATGAATCCTTCTTTCAGTGTGTTCACCGTCTGATGGGCGCCCATCCGTTTAGCCAGTTCCAGCCGTCCGTCGTCGATATCAAAAGCCACGATCTGCTTGGCGCCGAGGATCTTCGCCCACTGAAGGGTAAAAATGCCGATGGTGCCGCAGCCCAGGATCGCCACGGTCTCTCCGCCCCGGTAGCGGGCCTGCAGCAGTCCGTGAACCGCCACCGTGGAGGGTTCGAACATCGCTGCCTGTTCATAGGGAATAGAGGAATCGTATTTGATCGCGTTGGCGGCGGGAATCACCACGTACTCCGCAAAACTTCCCTGCTCCCGGCTGCCGATAAAGCTGTAGTGTTTGCACAGGGAGAAATTTCCCAGCTGGCAGTCTTCGCATTTCATGCAGGGAACCAGCGGCGCGCCGCTCACCGTGTCGCCGGCCTGCAGGACTTCCACGCCCTCGCCGGTTTCCACAACGTCCCCGCTGAACTCATGTCCCAGCACCACCGGATAGAAGTGCGCCCCGTGGTTGAGAACCCGCGGAACGTCGCTTCCGCAGATGCCCGTGGCCCGGATCCGGATCTTCACCGTCCCCGGCCGGCACACAGGGGTCTCCCAGTCCGCGTAGCGGATATCCTCATTTCCGTAAAGTACAGCCGCTTTCATTGTTTGGTCTCGCTTCCTTTCGCCGGTCGTCCCGGTCTCTTCATCCGTTCATCAGGTCCTCAAGGTGTTCATACAGCTGCCGGTAAGTCTCGTACCCACGGTCGTAGACTTCTTTTGCCGAAACGTCCGGCGCATAGGTCTTCTTCACCCGCACAGTCTGCGCAACCGCTTTTTCGAAGTCCGGCCATACGCCCGTGCCGACCCCGGCCAGCATGGCCGCCCCCAGCGTCGTTGCCGTGTCGCTGCCCGGCACTTCGATTCCGCATCCCGTCACGTCCGCCTTGATCTGTGTCCACACCGCGCTGTTGGCGCTGCCGCCCATGGCCCGCAGGGTCTTCGCCCTGGCTCCGGCGGCTTCTGCCGTTTCCAGGTTGTGCCGCAGCGCATAGGCAACGCCTTCCATGCAGGCCCGGATCATCTGTCCCCTGGACACCCCGAAGTTCAGGCCGAAGAAAACGCCGCAGGCCTTCGGGTTCCAGATGGGGCTCCGTTCCCCGGCCATGTAGGGCAGGAACGTAACGCCGCCGCTTCCGGCGGGTACCTGCCCCGCCAGGGCGCTCATTTCTTCAAAGCTCAGTTCCGGGCACATCGTTTCCCGCAGCCACTTCAGCGCGCCTCCGCCGCCGGTGGTCCCGCCCTGCAGCAGCCACCGTCCCGGCACCGCGTGGAACCCGAGAATCAGCCGCGGATCCGCTGCGTATTCATCGATGCAGATGCTCATGCCACCGGCCTGTCCGCCCTGTTCCTGGGTCTGTCCCGCAGCAACCACCCCAGCCCCAAGCGTCCCGCAGGCCGCGTCCAGTCCCCCGGCTGCAACGGGAATTCCTTCCCGCAGTCCTGTCTGTTCCGCGGCTTCCCGCGTCAGCTTTCCGACAATCTGGTGGCAGGGTACGATCTCCGGCAGCATTTTTCGGGGAATCCCCAGTTCCCTGCACATGTCCCCGTCCCAGCAGCCTCTTCGCATGTCGAAGCAGGCCAGCCCGTATCCCTGGGATAAATCCTGCGTCATTTCTCCGGTCATCCGGTAAACGATGTAGCTGTTGCTCTGCAGGATCTTTTCAGTCTTCGCGAACACCTCCGGCCGCTCTTCCCTGTACCACAGGATCTTCGGCCAGGTGTATCCGGGCTGCACCGGATTCCCGCACATGGAAAAGATTTTATCCATTCCCGGGCGTTCCGCTGCTTTCCGGCAGATTTCCCGGCTGCGGGTATCCGTCCAGATCGGAGTCGGACAAAGCACTTCTCCCGCCGCGTCCAGCGCGATGGCGGACCAGCTCTGCCCGTCCACTCCGATCCCGGCAATCTGCGCCGGGTCGATGCTGTTCTCCTCCGTCATTTCCCGGATCGCGCGGCAGGCGCCTTCCCACCAGTCCCGGGGATCCTGTTCCGCCCATCCCCTGTGGGGGTAGGCAACCGGATATTCGCTTCCGCCCGTTGCCGCCACCGTTCCGTCCGGTTCGAACAGGGCAACCTTGCAGGAAGAGGTCCCGATGTCGATTCCCAGCAAGTAAACCGCCATGGTCTTCTCCTTCCGGCCTTTCAGGCCTTTCCGCTGCTGCCCAGCAGACGGATCAGTTCCTGCACCCGGGCCTGAACAGCCTTCCGGCCCTCCGCCAGATACTTTTTGGGGTCAAAGGCCTCCGGCATTTCCGCCAGTGCCCGGCGCACCGCGGCGGTGAACACCTGCCGCAGTTCCGTGGCATAGTTCACCTTGCAGATGCCCCGTGCAATGCACGCCCGCACCTGGTCCTCCGGCACGCCGGAAGTTCCGTGCAGCACCAGCGGGATCTCGACCCGTGCCCGCACCTCCGCCAGCCGGTCCAGGTCCAGCTTCGGCTCGCCCTTGTAAACGCCGTGCGCCGTACCGATGGCAACGGCAAAGCTGCTGATGTCCGTGCGGCGGACAAAATCCGCCGCTTCCTCCGGGTCGGTGTACTGGGGTTTGGCCTCCATCCCGTCCTCTTTGCCGCCGACTGTGCCCAGTTCTGCCTCCACCGGCAGCCCGCAGGCCATGGCCACCACGCGCCGCGTGATTTCCACGTTCCCTTCGTAAGGCAGTTTCGATCCGTCAATCATCAGCGAGGTATAGCCCTCCCTGGCGCACTCTTCCGCCAGTTCATAGCTGTTGCCGTGATCCAGATGAAGCGCCGCCGGAATTCCGGCGTCCCGTGCCAGCCGGCTCACCAGCCCTGCAAAGCATTTCGGCCCGGCATACTTCAGCGTCCCTGGTGTTGTCTGCAGGATCACCGGGGCGTTCTCCGCCTCCGCGGCTGCGATAATGGCCTGTGCCATCTCCAGGTTTTCGGCGTTGAATGCGCCGACAGCGTAACCGCCTGCCTGCGCCTTCAGAAGCATCTCCCCGGTCGTAACGAACGGCATGTGGATTCATCCCTTCCAAAACGCGAATCGTTTCGCTTTTTTATCATTATAGATGGGAACCTGTGCGTTTGTCAATAGGTGCAGGATAAGATTGACTTGACTTTTTTCATCTGCTTGATTAACATGAAAGACAGATGGATGAAATCATCCATACTAAAGCGAAACGATTCGGACGGAGGGATCGCCGTGATTCTGACTGTAACCCTGAATTCTTCCATCGACAAGCTGTATCTGATGGAATCCGTTCATCCGGAAACCGTCATGCGTGTAAAGGAAGTGCACAACACCGCCGGCGGCAAGGGCCTGAATGTCTCCCGCGTAGCCGCGGGGCTGGGCGAGCCTGTCGTGGCCATGGGGTTCACCGGCGGCTTCAACGGCCGTTATCTGGAGTCGCTCATCTCCGGTCCGCTGATCCGCTGTGCCTTTACCCATGTCAGCGGAGAAACCCGCAGCTGTATCAACTGCTGGGATCTGTCCACCGGCCGTTCCACCGAATATCTGGAGCCGGGCGAACCGGTCACTTCCGAAGAAGTAGACCGCTTCATGAGCGACTTTCTCCGGGAGCTGACGGGCGCGGATTGTGTTGTGATCAGCGGAAGTATGCCCAAAGGGGTCCCCGAGGATTTCTATGGCCGGCTCATCCGCCGCTGTCGCGAAGCAAGCATTCCCGTTCTGGTGGATACCAGCGGAAGCCGTCTGATCTCCGCTGTCAGGGAAAAGCCGTCCCTGATCAAGCCCAACGAAGATGAAATCGCCCAGCTGACAGGTCGCCCCTTCTCCGGCCGGGAAGATGCGGTCCCTTCCCTGCAGCAGCTGTATCGCAGCGGTATCCCGCATGTAGTCCTCTCCCTGGGGGCAGAAGGCGCACTCCTGGCCTGCAGTGAAGGAGTCTTCCACGGCAAGCCCCCGAAAATCACCCCTAAAAACACCGTCGGCTGCGGAGACAGCATGGTGGCCGGCTTCGCAGTCGCCTTTTCCCGCCGTCTGCCGTTCCTCGAGGGTTTCCGCATGGCGCTGGCCGTTTCCGCTGCCGGTGCGCTCAGTCTTCTCACCGGTGATTTTGATCCTGCGGATTATCAGCGCATCCTCCCCGAGGTATCCGTCACCCGCATCGCTTGATCCATATTCCCTTCTTCCCGCTGCATTGCGCAAATGAATAACCGCGCAAAAAAAGCAGCCGAAGCTGCCGGAAAACCATATCATTTTAACTCATTATTTAGCCTTCTCTACGCCGTATTCCGCCGGATCAAACGATCCCACAAAACTGTTGTCCCGGTCGGAAACCTTCAGTTCAAACGAAACATCCATCTGCCGCACGCCGTCCCGTCCGGTGTTCAGCAGCAGCGAAACATCCCCCTTCAGCTCTTCCGCCTGTCCCAGGCCGTTCACCCGCATCACGCAGTTCGCGCCTTTCAGGGAAACAGACTTCGTCGTCCACAGGATCCCCTCCGTCACGGTCATATAGTTTTCCATCTGTGTCATATGCGCTTCGCTGATCTGGTCGTAGTCCGTTCTGAAGTACCGTTTTGCGGCAAACTGATAGAATAAATTCAGTGCGGTATTCACCAGTTCCGGAACGTCTTCACTCAACACTACGGTGAGTTCTTTGCCTCCCTCCCCGGTTGGCTGAATCATAACGGCCTTTTCGCCAGGCAGATCTTCCGCCTGCCCGGCCAGCATCCGCGCCATATCGGTCATCAGGTTCATCTGCACCGTTTTGCGCAGAATGGTGCTCTGCGCGCCGGTGGTTCCCGTCTTGTAAACGCCCGGATAAATCACTTCAATCACATAAACATATTCGCCGTTTGCGATGATGGTGTATCCGGATTCCCGGTCCGGTTTGGTTCCGTCCCTGCGGGGCGTCTGCAGATCCAGCTTGTACAGCGAGTTTGTATAGTTCTGCACATAATGCAGATCCGCGGTCTTAAATCGTTCCCCGTCCAGGGAAAACACCGCATGCCCGTCCAGCGTCACGTTGCTGGTCTCGAACATCAGTTCCGCCGCCGCGTCATAAAACAGCATCAGCGTATCCTCTGCCGTCGCGTCCTGCAACGGCGCCGCCGAATTCTCCGTCGGCGCGCCCTGCAATGTCGTCACCGAACCCGCCGCAAAAGCGGCTGAAGCCAGTAACAGCGCCATAACGAAAGCAACCATAAGAGCAGCCAGTCTTTTCATTCCCAACCCTCCGTTCCTTTCCGGAATCCGTTGAACCATGCCCGTTCTTCAAAAGGCTTTTTCTTCGGCACTCCGGGCTCGCCTTCTCCGATGCCCACCGGCAGAATGCAAACCAGGTCATATCCTTCCGGAACGTCCAGAATCTCCGCGATCCTGTCGCAGATCCGGTCCGTGTCCGTAATGTGCCCTTCATACCAGCAGCTCCGGTAACCCAGTGCCTCCGCCGCCAGCAGCATGTTTTCAATCGCGGCCGCATAATCCTGCGTCGCAAAGCATCTGTCCCGATAGGCACAAATCCGCTGCGACAGCACGCAGACCATCGCCGGCGCGGTTTCCGCCGCCGGCGGGTCAATGGCGGAACGAATCTGCCCAAGCACCGCCGGGTCGTCCACCGCGATCAGGCTCACCGTCTGCTTGTTGCAGCCGGAAGGCGCTGCCAGTCCCGCTTCCAGAATCTTCTGCAGATCCTCCCGCGGAACCGGATCCGGCCGGAATTTCCCGCGGTAGCTCCTCCGCTTCAGGATCAGGTCCGTCAAAGAAACCGCATCCCGAAGATGCATCACATAAATCTGGCAGGGGTTCTCCTCGCCCCACACCTCCGGAATCACTTCCAGCTCCCGGAACCCCAGGCTCAGGTAAAAGCGGTTTGTCCGGTCGTAGTCTTCATACATGCCCATCCGCACCGTCTTCACCTGCAAAAATTCATAACCGGCCGAAACGGCATAAGCCTTCGCTGCGGCAAACAGCGCCGATCCGATGCCTTTCCGGTGATATGCCATCCGAATCCCCATTACCGCCAGTTCAACCGTGGGCTTGCCCGTTTCCTTCAGGCAAAGGAACCCGACGGCCTTCCCGCCATCTTCCGCGGCAAAGAAGACCCATTCCCGGCTGTCCCGGATATAGCCTTCCCGCGCTTCCACGTTTTCAAACCAGTCCGGCAAAGCCTCCAGGATTTCCCGCGCAATCCTTTCTTTCTGTCCGGGATCGCTGATGCTTCGGATCGTCACGCCTTCTGCACTCATGCTCATTGTCCTCCAAAAAACCCACTGCAAAGATCTCATTCTCCGCTCAGCTGTTTTCTTATCCATTCCGCAACCGCTTCGGTCTCCGCCTCCAGGTGGTGGTCGTAGATTTCACCCCACGACTGCAGGAAGTCTTCCCTTCCGGCCACCGTGTCAAATCCGTAAGCAATGTTCTCCTTCGCGTGCGCGTCGCTCGAAAGCAGCAGCTTCCCGCCGCGGGCCAGAATGTACTGTCGGATTTCCGCCGAAGGATACGGGCTCGTGCGGTATCCCCGGCTCATGGCCCCGGTGTTCACCTCAAAGGGTTTCCCCGTCGCGAGCAAAGCATCCGCCGCCTCCTGCCATGCCCGCACATACCGCGGATGTGTCGGATCAAACGCCGGATCCTGCTCAATGAACTTCGTCATCAGGTCAAAGTGCCCGATGATGTCGCATTTCGTCACCTCGACCACCCGTGCCTCCGCTGCGTAAAAAGCTTCCGCCACGGCATACATATCCCCGGCGAAATATTTTTCCGCGCCCTCCCGCAGTTTTTCCGCCGTCCAGTCAATGCTCACCCGGTGCCCGTCGGGCATCGGCAGCCAGTGCACGGAGCCGATCGTATAGTCGTATTCCGAAAAATCGTCCGTCAGGAAGTCCCGTTCCAACCCACATAGCACGCGGATCTGTCCGGCGTACTTTTCCTTCAGGCGGCCGATCTCCGCTTTATAAAGAACGTTTTCTTCCAGCTTCATCCCGCAGGGATCGCCGCTGCTGTGGTCGGAAATGCCGACAGTCTCCAGTCCCTTCCGGATGGCTTCCTGCACCATTTCCTCCGCCGTGTTCTTCCCGTCGGAAAAAACGGTATGCATGTGCAGATCGAACATCAGGTCATTTTCTCCTGCTTTACTTTGTGGTCAATCACGTGGCGCGAAGCCAGCTCCCGGTGGATGTCTTCCAAAGAAATCCCGGCTTCGATCATCAGCACCATCACGTGATACGTCAGATCCGCGATTTCATAGATCGTTTCCTTCCGGTCCTGATCCTTCGCCGCGATGATCACCTCGGTGGATTCCTCGCCCACCTTCTTCAATATCTTGTCCAGCCCTTTTTCAAACAGATAGGTGGTGTAGGAACCTTCCTTCTTTTCCGTTTTCCGCCCCTGAATCAGGTTCATCAGCCCCTCGAGAGAAAACTCATGCCGTTCGTCGCTTTCCCAAACCAGGTCGTTGAAGCAGCTCTCCGTCCCCTTGTGGCAGGCCGGCCCGTCCTTCTCGACCTTAACGATCAGCGTGTCCCGGTCGCAATCCGCCGTGATGGAAACGATGTGCTGATAGTTCCCGCTGGTCTCGCCCTTCAGCCACAGTTCCTGCCGGCTCCGGCTCCAGAAGCAGGTCAACCCCTTCTCCATGGAAATCTGCAGGCTTTCCCGGTTCATGTAGGCCAGCATCAGCACCTTCCCGTTTTCCGCGTCCACCACGATCGCGGGAATCAGTCCCTTTTCGTCAAATTTCAGTTCGTCGATGTTCAGCATTTTTTCATTCCTCCAGAATCCGCGCCGGAATCCCGTTGCGCTTCATTTCTTTTTTCAGTTCGTTGATCTCCACTTCCCCGAAGTGGAAAATGGATGCCGCCAGCCCCGCGTCCACGCCGGGCAGCGTTTGAAACAGCGTGATGAAGTCTTCAATTTTCCCGGCCCCGCCCGAAGCGATCACCGGCACCTGCACCACCTCGCAAACCTTCTCCAGCAGTTCCAGGTCAAACCCCTGTTTCACGCCGTCCGTGTCCATCGAGTTCACGACCACTTCCCCGGCCCCTTCGCCGACGCAGCGCCGGATCCATTCAATGGCCTCCATGCCCGTGTTCTCCCGGCCGCCCTTCGCGAAGATCCGGAAAACGCCGTCCACTCGCTTGACGTCAACGCTCAGCACAACGCACTGATCGCCGTAAAGCTTCGCGGCCTTCCCGACCAGCGAAGGATCCCGGATCGCCCCGCTGTTCACGGAAACCTTGTCCGCGCCGCATTTCAGCACCCGGTCAAAATCCTCCGTCGTGTTGATCCCGCCGCCGACTGTCAGGGGAATGAACACCGTCCGCGCCGTTTCCGTCAGGATCTCCGTGAACAGCGACCGTCCCTCCGCCGAAGCCGTAATGTCGTAGAAAACCAGTTCATCCGCGCCGTTTGCGCTGTAGTAGCGGGCCAGCTCCACCGGGGAAGCCACGTCCCCCAGCCGCTGGAAATTCACGCCCTTCACAACCCGCCCGTCCTTCACGTCCAGGCAGGGGATAATTCTCTTCGTAATCACCTGGCCACCTCGATTGCTTTTTTCAGGTCGATATCTCCCGTGTAGTACGCCTTACCGATGATCGCGCCGTAAAGATCCATCTCCCGCAGCTGCCGAACGTCCTCCATCGTGGAAACACCGCCGCTGGCCGTAATCTGCAGGGAGTATTTCTGCGAAAGCGTCCGGTACATCTCCCGGTTCGTGCCCCGCATCGCGCCGTCCCGGGAAATATCCGTGCAGATCACCGTCGCCACGCCGATCCTTTCCATCTTTTCGAAAAAAGCATCCATTGTAACGCCGGATTGCTCCGTCCATCCCTTCACGGCCACGTATCCGTCCCGGATGTCCGCGCCGGTGGCGATTTTCGCACCGTATTTCTCCACTGCCGCGCGTAAAAACCCTTCGTCCGCCACCGCCGCCGTCCCCAGGATCACCCGATCCAGCCCGGCGCCCAGATACCGATCCACAATCTCCATGCTCCGGATCCCGCCGCCGATTTCGCAGAACAGCCCGCTGCTTTCACGAATCTTCAACACCGTCTCCAGGTTCGGCGTTTCCCCGCTCCGGGCCCCTTCCAGGTCCACCAGGTGGATATGCGTCGCGCCGCAGGCTGCAAAGTCCGCGGCAATCTTCTCCGGGTGTTCGCTGTAAACGGTCATCTGCCCGTAGTCGCCCTTGTACAGCCGCACCGCTTTTCCCTCAAAAAGGTCAATCGCCGGAAACAGAATCATCTTCCCGCCTCCGTTTCACAGAAAGCTTTCAGCATCCGCAGGCCCACCTCGCCGCTCTTCTCCGGATGAAACTGGCATCCGAAAACGTTCCCTTTGCCGACGCAGGCCGTCAGCTCCGCGCCGTATTCCGTCGAAGCCAGCAGCGAATCCTCGCATTTCACCGCGCTGTAGGAATGAACGAAATAAACGTATTCCCCGTCCTTTGTATAGCGGAAAAGCGGTGATTCCCGCACGATCTTCAGTGCGTTCCATCCCATCTGCGGAATCTTCAACCCCGCCGGAATCCGCTCCGCAATCGGCCGGATCTCGCCTTTCAGAAGGCCCAGTCCCAGATGCTCGCCGTATTCATAGCTCCGCTCAAACAGCAGCTGCATCCCCAGGCAGATGCCCATCAGGGGTTTCCCCCGTTCCGCTTCCTCCCGCACCACCCGGTCCAGGCCGCTTTCCCGAAGCTTGTCCGCCGCGTCGCCGAAGGCGCCGACCCCCGGCAGAATCACGCGGTCCGCGCCCCGGATGACCTCCGGATCGCTGGTCACCTCCGCCTCCACGCCGATGGCGGCAAAGGAAGATCGCAGGGAAAACAGGTTCCCGACTCCGTAATCAATGATGGCAACCATCACAGAACTCCTTTCGTCGAAGGGATTTCTCCCGCGCATTCCGGATCCACCCGCACCGCGGCGCGCAGGCTCCGGGCCACGCTCTTGAAGGTACCCTCAATGATATGGTGGCTGTTGCTCCCGGCCAGCTGCCGGATGTGCAGCGTGCAGCGCATGTTGTGCGCCAACGCCCGGAAGAACTCCTCCGTCAGCTCCGTGTCAAAGGTCCCGACCTTTTCCGTCGGAATCCGAAGGTCGTAGGCCAGCAGCCCCCGCCCGCTCAGATCCACGGCGCTCAGGATCAGTGTCTCGTCCATCGGCAGAATCATCTGCCCGTAGCGGAAAATCCCCTTCCGGTCGCCCAGGGCCCGGTCAAAGGCCTGCCCCAGCGCAATCCCGATGTCCTCTACGGAGTGGTGGTCGTCCACCCGCGTATCACCCTTGCAGGTCACCTCCAGGTCGAACCGTCCGTGCCGCGCAAAAAGCTCCAGCATGTGATCCAGAAAACCTACCCCCGTATCAATGGCACAAACACCCGTTCCGTCCAGATCCAGCCGAATCCGAATATCCGTTTCGCCCGTCTTGCGGGTCATCTCCGCCGTTCGCATAAAAACCTCCTAAAAAAGTCCAGAACCGAAATCGCCTGAATCTGATCCCCTAAATCCTCGAAAAATTCCTGAACCCTAACCCCTTAAAACCTGCTCCGTCTCCCGGATCAGCGCGTCCATCTGCTCGTCCGTCCCGACGGAAATCCGGTTGTAGTCCCGGATCCGCTCCGCCCCGAAGTGGCGGATCAGAATCCCCCGCTCCTTCAGCTGCCGGTAAAGCTCCTCTCCGCTGATCTCCGGGTGCCGCGCAAACAGGAAGTTGGCTTTCGATTCCGTCACCTCGAAGCCCAGCTTCTCCAGCGCCTTCCGGGTCTTCTCCCGGGTCCGCATGATCTTTCGGCAGTTCGTCCGGTTGTATTCGTCGTGCTCCAGGCAGGCCGTTCCGGCCGCCATGGTCATCCGGTCGATGTTGTAGGGATTCGTCGAATACCGGATCGTCTCCAGATCCCGGATGATCTCCGGGCTGGCCGCCCCGAAACCCAGCCGTGCTCCGGCCATGGACCGGGATTTCGAGAACGTCTGCGTCACCAGCAGGTTGTCGTATTCCGCAATCAGCGGAATGCAGCTTTCCGCCCCAAAGTCCACGTACGCCTCGTCCACCACCACCACGTTGTAGGGGTTGGCCTGCAGAATTTTCTCAATCTGTTCCCGGCTCAGCGCGATCCCCGTCGGTGCGTTCGGGTTGGCGATGAAAATCGTTCCCGCCGCCTGAAGATAGTCGTCCACCCGGATCGTCAGGTCCTCCTGCAGCGGAATTTCGCGGTATTCAACCTGGTTCAGCCGCGCAAAAACGCTGTAGAAGCCGTAGGTAATGTCCGGAAAAACCGCCGGAATATGCCGGTCGCAGAAAGCCATGAAGGCAAAGTTCAGGATGTCGTCGCTGCCGTTCACCATGATCAGCTCATCCACAGACAATCCCGTTTTCTCCGCCAGCGCCTTCCGGATCTGCATGCATTCGGGGTCCGGATACAGGTGCAGCTCCCTCGCGGCTTTTTCCGCGGCCTGCGCAACGGCCGGATGCGGCGGAAAAGCATTCTCGTTCGTGTTCAGTTTGATATACTGCTGATCCTTCGGCTGTTCCCCCGGAACATAAGCCTCCAGCTCCGCATACTTTTCCGAAAAGAACCTGCTCATTCCGCATCCCTCCAAACTAAAGCGTCAGCTCCCAAAGCCCAAAACCCCAAATCCAAAACCTATACCCTCTATCCACTAAATCCTCACCAGGGCGCTCCGCGCGTGCCCGGTCAGCCCTTCCTTCTCTGCAAAGGCCTCCACGTCCGCCGCAACCCGGCCCAGCGCTTCCTTTGTATAGTAAGTATACTGCGTTTTCTTCACAAAGTCATCCACGCTCAGCGGGCTGGAGAACCGCGCCGTTCCCTGCGTAGGCAGCGTGTGGTTCGGTCCGGCCAGATAGTCGCCCAGCGCTTCCGGGCAGTTCCGCCCCAGGAAAACGGATCCGGCGTGGCGGATCCCGTCCAGGTAATCAAACGGGTTGTCCACGCAAAGTTCCAGGTGTTCCGGCGCGATCTCGTTGGCAATCTCAATGGCGGCCCGCAGGTCGTCCGCCACAATGATTTTTCCGTTCTGGTCAATGGAAACCCGGGCGATCTCGCTGCGGATCAGCTCCGGAATCTGCTTTTCAATCTCTTCCGAAACCTTCTCCGCCAGTTCCGCGCTGTCCGTCACCAGCACCGCGCTGGCAACCTTGTCGTGCTCCGCCTGGCTCAGCAGATCCGCCGCCACCCACGCGGGGTTGGATTTTCCGTCCGCCACCACCAGGATCTCGCTGGGCCCCGCAATCATGTCGATGGAAACCATGCCGTATACCTGGCGCTTGGCCTCCGCCACAAAGGCATTCCCCGGTCCGACGATCTTGTCCACCTTCGGCACGGATTCCGTCCCGAAAGCCAGCGCCGCGATGGCCTGCGCGCCGCCGATCTTCACAATCCGGTCCGCCCCGGCCACCGAGGCCGCGGCCAGCACCGCCGGGTTGATCTTCCCGTCCCGTCCGGGCGGCGTCGTCAGAATCACTTCCTTCACGCCGGCAATCTTCGCGGGAATCACGTCCATCAGCACCGTGGAGGGATACACCGCCGTGCCCCCGGGCACGTAGAGGCCCGCCCGGTCCACCGGGATCACCTTCTGTCCCATCAGGATGCCGTCCTCATCATTAATAATGAAGGAATTGCGAACCTGCCGGCTGTGGAATTTGCGAATGTTCTCCGCCGCCCGGCGCAGAATCCGCAGAAAGTCCGGATCCACTTCATCCAGCGCTTCCCGCATCTCTTCCTCTGTCACCACCAGGCTTTCCAATCGGGTGTGGTCAAACTTCTCCGTGTATTCCCGCAGGGCCTCGTCGCCCCGCTCCCGCACGTTCCGAAGAATCTCCGCCACCGTGTCCGTCACGTTCATCGTCGGCATGTTCCGCAGAAAAATCTCGCTGTTCGGAACCTCGCCGTATTTCATAATCCGGATCATGCTTCTTCCACTTCCTTCCGCATTTCCTCCAGCAGCCGCTCAATCTGCGCGGTCTTGAATTTGAATCCCGATTTGTTGGCGATCAGCCGGGCCGAAATCGGGAAAATCGTCTCGATCACTTCCAGGTGGTTTTCCCGCAGCGTGGTGCCCGTCTCCACAATGTCCACAATCACGTCCGACAGGCCCAATATCGGCGCGATCTCGATGGAACCGTTCAGATGGATGATGTCGATGTCCCGCCCGCAGGAGGCGTAGTAATCCCTCGCCACCCGGCTGAATTTTGTCGCCACCCGCAGTGTCCGGCTGGGATTGTCCTGAAAATGCTCCGGCGCCGCCACCGCCATCCGGCATTTGCCGATGTTCAGGTCCAGCAGCTCATAAACTTCCGGCCGGTATTCCATCAGGATGTCCTTCCCCGCCACGCCCAGGTCCGCCGCGCCCCGTTCCACATAGATCGCAACGTCCGAGGGCTTCACCCAGAAATACCGAACCCCCGCCTCCTCGTTGTCGAAGGTCAGTTTCCGGCTGTTCTCCAGCAGTGCCGGGCAGGGAAAGCCCGCTTTTTCAAACATCGCGTAAACCTTTTCCCCAAGGCGCCCTTTCGGCAGTGCGATATTAATCATCGGTCCTTCCTCCTTCCTTCAGCCGCTCCAGCATGTTCATGAAAACGGCAAACCCGATCGCCCGGTCCTTTCGGCCCATCCGGCGCATCAGCCGGTCGTACTGTCCCCCGGAAAGCACGCTTCCCGGAATCCCGCTGATGAAGCCCTTGAAGGCGATCCCGTTGTAGTACTTCACGTCGCCCGAAGCCGAAAAATCAATCCGGATCCGGCTTTCCGCCTCGCTCCCCGCAAAGGCGGCCGCCGCCTGCGAAAGCTCTTCCGCGTATTCCGCCGCGCCGTTGTCCTCCGCCAGCGCCCGGATCTTCGGCATCACGCTCTTCGGCGTTCCGTACAGGGAAAGCAGCCGGCAAAGGGGCTCCGCGGCGTTCTCGCTCTTGCCGTTCGCCGCGCAGATTCTCCGGATCCCGTGCAGATTTTTTTCCACAACGCACTGCAGCAGCTCGTCCCGCATCTTTTCATTGGAAGCAATCGCGTCCACAAAGGCGCCCAGCAGCCCCAGATGGCTGATCTCCAGCACGTATTCCTCGCTGCAGGCCCGTAAACTTTCCGCCGCAAGCCGTAGCACTTCCGCAACACATGGGCCGTCCACATCGCCCATGCACTCGACCCCAACCTGGGTCATCTCCCGAAATCCGTCCTCCGCCGATGCCACGCGGTACACGTTTTCGTGGTAGTACAGCTTCTGCAGCTCTCCGGCCTTGTCCCGCGTGTTCTTGACGATGGAAAGCGTAACGTCCGGCTTCAGGGCCATCAGCCGCCCGTTGGTGTCCGTAAAGGTAATCACGCCTTCGGAAAAAAGAAAATCCTTGTTCCTGCTGTACAGATCGTATTCCTCAAACTTGCCCATCCGATACCGGCTGTATCCGGATCCCGCGTACAGGGTCCGCAGCAGAAACCCGATTCTCTCCTGGCTGTCCATGACCCGTTCATCAATCTGCATGGTAAATCCGCCTTTCGTGCTCAATAACGTGCTGATTATATCACGTTCCCGGGCGGAATGAAAACGTTTTCTCGCCCGGTACTTTGCCATGCTACCACTTTATCGTGCTAAAGTCAAGGCTTTTTCTTCGATAAGTTGTAATGCTTCTGTGTGGAAAGCGTAATCATTTGTCCATCTTTCTCGGTTATAATAATTGCACCTGACAAAACACTGGAGGGATATTTCATGATGAAACGTCTGGTTGCCCTTTCCCTTGCCCTGATCCTGATCATCTCCTGCGCGGCCGCGTCTGCTGCCGGGTGGTACCGGCTTACCGATAAAAAGCGCATCTTCAATCTTCCGGGCTACGATTCCAAGGCCATCGACTCCTATCGGGCAGACTGGGCGCTGTATATCAACAAATCCGTTGACAGCACCTGGGCCAGCGTCACCTTTTCCAACGGCGTCGCCGGCTATATTGAAAAGAAATATCTCTCCCGGGATAAGAGTTTCACGGCCTGGGTCTCCAAGGATACCGGCCTGAAGCACGGCCCCGGTTCCGGCTTCCAGAACGAAGGTTCCCTGTCTAAGGGTGCCAAAGTCACCGTGATCACCAGCGGCTCCGCCTATTCCTTCGTCTCCAGCGACGCGGGCTACGGCTATGTTGCCAACTCGGTCCTCAGCCGCAAAAAGGTTTCCGGATCCGGTGCCACGTCCGGAGGCAAATCGGTGAATTACACCGCCTGGGTGGTCACCCGCGGTGATCCCATCGGCCTGCGCGGTGAACCCTCCGGCTCCGACAGTGCCGTCTTCGAAACCTATTATAACGGCACAGCCGTCACCGTGCTCGCCGAGCTCGGGGAGTTCTCCTACGTCCGGATGGCCAACGGCCATGAAGGCTACATGCGGTCCAAGTATCTCAGCCGCAACAAGCCTGCGCAGATTTCAGCCCAGGCCGCGGCAGCTTCCATTCCGACCGGTGATGCCCCCGTCGCCCCCGCTGATGTCCAGCAGTCAAGCGGCTTCCCCTTCAGTGCAACGGCTGTGAAAGACTCGGAAGGCAACAGTCCCCGTCTCTACAGGGGCGAAGGCCTCGGCTGGTCTTCTGATGTCATCGCTGTCGGTGCAACTGTCACAGTGCTGGACGCCGGTAACGATCCTTACTGGTGGAAAGTCCAGGTCAACGGAGTAAGCGGCTACATGCCCGGAAAGTTCTTCATCAGATAACTCTCCCCCTTCCGGAGGCGCTCATGAAAGCAAGGAAATCCGGCGCAGTCGCGATTTTTATCGGCGTCCTGCTGATCGTCATCTTTGTTATCGGTCTGGTTCTCAGAAGGAATCCCGCCGCCTTCATGACGAAATACCGCTATGATTTTGCGCTGGAGCAGTTCTGCGCCTTCTGCGCAAACTGGTGGCTTCCGGCCGGGATCATCGGAATCCCCCTCTTTCTCATCTCCCTGATCACAAGCCTGGTCCGGGAATCAAAGGAAAAAGAATAGTAAAGAACCAAATCAAAAACGGGGCGAAAGCCCCGTTTTTCATTACCCAAAACCGCTATCCGCTATCCGCTATCCACTATCCGCTATCCACTATCCACTATCCACTATCCACTGCCGCGTCGCAGCGCGGCCTCTCATTACACCGCCTGCTGCCAGCCGAAAGCCGTCTCCCGCAGCCGGTGATTGTACCTGCTGTCCAGGCACATCCAGATCTCCGCGTCCTCCGCGGTCCGGAACCGCGGCATGTTCGCCGGCGGAACCAGCCCCACCCGGTCATATTCCATGCAAACCGTCTGCCAGGGCCGCATCTCCGGCGCCTCTTTTTTCCCGCCGGCGGCAAACAGCCGGGCCGAGTTGATCGTGCGGATGGTGTTCATGTTCATCATTTTGCTCATTGCGGTTCCTTTCCGGCCCTTTCGGCCTCTGCAATCCGGTTCAGCGTCTCGCTGTCCGGAATCTGTTCTTCCTTCAGCTTCCCGATCACCCGGCCGACGCACCGCACCGCCTGGTCCTCCCGGAACGTCATCGTCCGGTATTCCGGATTGTGGCTGTGCAGCCCGTCCTTCCGGTATTCCTTGATGTAGCCTTCGTTGTCGACCAGGAAGATCCCGATCTCTCCCTCCCGGATCTCCCGCGTGTGTGCCACCAGCACCAGGTCCCCGTCGAAGAAGGTCGGCTCCATGCTCCGTCCGCAAACGGTGATGATCTCGTCCGCCCGCTCGGTGTCCCGGTCGGCCAGCAGCACCATCTCCTCGCCCCGGGTGTCGTCCAGGTCTCCGCCGAAGCCGGCCGCGGCGCTCAGCTCGTTCCGGAACAGCCGCACAACCTTCGGCAGCGGCGGGGGCGCTTCCCTCCTGCGCTGTTCCGCCCGGCGGTCCCGCAGCGCCTCCATCTGCCAGAGGATGCTTTCCCGGTCTCCTTCCTCAAGCGACGAAAAAATCTCAATCACCCGGTTTTCTTCGGCCGTCCGTTTCTTTTCCACCCCGAAAAAGGTGTTCAGGGAAATTTTCAGCGCCCTGCAAAGCGCCGGCAGCGTCCCCAGGTCCGGCCGCGAGTGGTTCGTTTCCCATCCGGCCACCGTGTTCCGGCTCACGCCCAGCCGCCCGGCCAGCTCCGCCTGGTTCATCCCCAGCGCCGTCCTCCGCCGCCGGATGATCTCGCCGTACTGCACGCTCCGCCGCCCCCTTTCCGGTGTTTTCGTGCCCAGTTTATCACTATTTGTTTCAATTGTCAACACATTTGTAATATTTTGTTTCAATTCGAAACATTCCGGGAGAAAAAGGACGGCCCCGCGCATCATCGCGGTGCCGCCTGCCGTTCGGGTGGGATCGGTGAATCCCGCTCAGTCTTCAATCAGAATACAGTCTTTCAGCACGTATCCGAACGTGGGATTGGAGGAATACTGGTTCTCATAATAGCCGTTCCGCAGATCGATCTCGTCCGAAGGATTCCGCGGATTCTCGCCGATGTAGTCGCCCCGGAAAACCTTGATCCTGCCCTTTTTCAGGCCATCAATGGTCTTGTCCAGCCGGTCCGCCGTGCCGTCCGCGGCAATCAGCGTGTTCAGGTCCAGCAGCTCCACCCAGCCGTTTTCAAATCCCGCGCTCATGTCTCTTCCGTGGGCATTGCCCGGCACTTCGTCTTCAATCACTTTCCCGTCCAGGATCGCCGTCACCGCCTCCGTCACATAGGGGATCCAGTTCGTCCGGATGCTGATCAGCGCGCACGAGGGCGCCACGTCCAGCATGCTCTGGTGATAGCCCACGTGGTAAACCGTCTTCCCCGCGGAGGTCGCCTCCTCGCAGGCAATGGCCGGCGCCGAGGTGTTCACGTGCTGTGCGATCACCACGCACCCTTCGTCGATCAGCTTCTTCGTCGCTTCCTTCTCCGCGTCGTAGTTGCCCCAGCTGCCCGTATAGCGAACGCGCATCGTCGCTTCCGGCGCCACGCTCCGCACCCCCAGCAGGAACGCCGTATAGCCGGAAATCACCTCTGCGTTGGCGAATGCCCCCACATAGCCCACCAGCGCGTCCCCGGGCAGCAGCGCCCCGCTGTCCAGCAGCTGCCGCAGCTTCATCCCCGCCGCGACCCCGCTCACATACCGCGCCTGATAAATCTCCCCGTTGAAGGTGTGATAGTTCTCCGTCGTTCCCTCAATGCTCACCTGGGGCATGGAAATGTGGCAGAACGTCACGTCCGGGTATTCCCGCGCCAGCATTACCGGGATATCCGTGTCCAGGTTGATGAAAAGCACCTTGCAGCCCGCCCGGATCAGTTCCAGCATCGGCCGCTCGCTGTCCCGGTTCAGCACGTTGCTCCGCACCAGGATCTCAA
Organism: uncultured Eubacteriales bacterium; assembly: GCA_902764875.1. Lineage (GTDB taxonomy): Bacteria > Bacillota > Clostridia > Christensenellales > Aristaeellaceae > Aristaeella. Next base: position 13,367 of record CACWXP010000006.1, on the reverse strand, counting down.
CCTTGTCGCCGAATTCCTCTTCCAGCGCGTGCTGCGCCCGCACGAAGTTGGCCGTGTAGGGCGTGCTCTCGTCTTCCGAGTAAACAAACCCCACCTTGATCGTCTTGTCCCCGGGCCCCTTGGTCCAGAAGCCCGTCAGAAGGGACGCGGTCAGCAGAACGACCAGACACACCGCAACCGTAATGATTATCTTCTTCATGCCTGACCACCTTCTTTAGCTGCTTCTTCCGCCCGTTCGGAGTCTTCCTTGGACACGTGGTAAATCTTGTTCAGGTCGATTGTGCCTTCGTGAATCAGCTGCAGCAGCTTGTCCACGTACTGGGGATCAAACTGCGTTCCCCGGCCTTTCTCAAGCTCGCCCAGCACATAGCTGAAGTCCATTTGTTTCCGGTAAACGCGGTTCGCCGTCATCGCGTCGAAGGCGTCCGCCACGCCGATGATCCGGGCATACATCGGAATGTCCTCCCCGGCCAGGCCCTTGGGATACCCTCTCCCGTCGTACCGTTCGTGGTGGAATTCCGCGCCCTCGATGACGTGGTCCAGCAGCGTAAAGTCGCTCAGGATCTTCGCTCCCTCCGTCGTGTGGGTCTTCATTTTGGCGTATTCTTCGTCCGTCAGCCGCGAGTCCTTGTTCAATATGTTGTCCGGAATGGCGATCTTGCCGATGTCGTGCATCTGCGCGCTCCATTCAATTTCGTCGCATTCCTTCTTGTCCAGCCCGCAGCTTTCGGCGATCAGCCGGGAATAAAGCGCCACGCGCTTGCTGTGCTCGCTGGTGCGTGCGTCCTTGGCATCGACGGTCCGCGCGATGGCGATCACCGTCTGTTTGCCCATCTCGACCAGTTTGTTCGCCTGGGCCAGTTCGGCCTCCACCTTCAGCTCGTGCCGCTTCACCAGCAGCCACGTCACCCAGAACACCGTGAACATCGGGATCGAAAGGATGTAGAAGATGAACCAGCTGTTGTCGTACATCTCCTTGTCCTTCGAAAGCGGATACAGCCGCTCCGCCAGGATGTTCTCCTGGCTGTTGTCAAAAACCGCCAGATGGAACACAAAGTCCCCCGTCGGAATGTTGTTGTAAACCACGCTCCCCAGCGTGTCCTGCGGAACGATGGTCCATTCCGTGTCCAGCCCTTCCAGCTTGTATCCGACGTAGGGATCCTGAATGGAGTAGTTGATGATCTCCGGCAGAATCTCAACCCGGCTGCTGCCTCTGGGAATCTTGGTCGTCACGTTCCGCTCCACCCGCCGCAGCGTGTCCCCGGCCCGGATCCCGCTCACGTTCATCCGGTAAACCTGTGTCCCCGCGGCGAAGGAAGCCGTGTTCAGCACGAACACGCCCGTGTCGCAGGGCAGGTACAGCTCGCTGCTGTCCCCGCTGAACCAGGTCCAGGCGTTGGCGGTCAGGCTGCCGGTCAGTCCCCGCCGGGTGTCCAGCAGGTCATAGGCCAGGTCGTCCTTCCCGCTCAGCAGGTCGTTCCGGTCCACGACGTAGATGCCCGCGCTCGAAAGCACAAACAGCGTGTCCGTCCCCTTCATCCAGATGTCGTAGTTGTTGTAGTAGGGGAAATTGTCCAGCCGCCGGATCATCCGGTCGCTGTTCATGTAGCACAGGCCGTTGCTGGCCACGATGTAAACGCCGCCCGTCTTCGGGTCCGAAACCGTCCGCAGGATCACCTCGCTGCTCAGTCCGTCCCGCCGGGTCATCAGCCGGGTCACTTCCCGGTTTTCGATGATGGCGATGCCGTCGCCGTCCGTGCCCGCCAGGATCGTGCCGTCCGCCATCTCCGTAATCGTCAGCACCATGCTGTTGATGGTGCCGTTGGCCCGGTCGATGGTGTTTTCAACCGCGTGGTCCCGGATGAAGCTCAGCCCCGTGTCCCCCGCGGCCAGGATCGTTCCGTCCGCCAGCTGCGTCACCACCCGCGCCCGGTTGCCGAAGGCGCCGTTCTCCTGGTTGTATTCATATTCCGTGCCGTCCGGCGCAATCTCCACCAGGCCCTTGCCGTATGTGCAAACCCAAAGGTGGTTGTCCCGGTCCACGAACATGCAACGGATCCGGGTCCCGGCGAACCGTTCCGTCAGCGCGTTGGTGATCTGTTCCCGTCCCCGCGGCGCGTCCACCACGTCCAGGCCCTTGTCCGTGCCGAAGTAGTAAAAGTTGTTCCAGAAAACGATCGTGTTCACAACCCGTTTTTCCATCCCGGCCACGCTGTAAATATCCCGGAAATCCGAAGGTGCCAGCCGCAGCAGCCCCAGCCGCGAGGAAGTGAACCACAGGTTCCCCTGATAGTCCACCAGCATGTTGTCGATGGAGTTGTTGAATTCGTTCGTGTTGATCAGTTCATAGTTGCCCTTGATGTCGATGCACGCAATCCCGTTGTCCGCGCAAACAAACAGTTCCCCGTTGTCCATCCGGTGCAGCGTTTTGATGTTCTGCAGTCCCTGGCACCGGGTCACCTCAACGGTCCTGAAGGTGCTTCCGTCCGTTTTGAAGCGGTAGATCTCGTTCCCCGTCGTCGCGGCCAGCAGGCTGCCGTCCTGCAGGAAGGCGCAGCTCCGAAAGTCGTCGCTGCTCTCCGTCAGGTGCCTGGAAAGCACAACCTGCCCCTGCCGGATCAGGAACAGCGTCCCGTCGTTGCTCACCGCCGCAACGTTTCCCTCTCCGTCCGCCGCCAGGTGATCCGCGTACCCGACTTCCGAAAGGATGCATTCCCGTTTCAGTCCCGTGTTCAGCGTCAGCACCTGCATCCCGGCCGTGGTGCCGATGTAGTAGTATCCGTCCGTGCTTTTGATAATCGATTTAACCGAGTTGGAGGGCAGCCCCCTGTCCATGTCGATCACGTTCACGATCTGTTCGTTGATCATGATGGAAAGGCCGTTGTCGTTGGTCCCGATCCAAAGCCGCCCTTCCTCGTCAACGTACAGGCAGTTCACGTTCCGCACGGAGTCCAGATTGTTCATCTGCCGGAATTCCCGTCCGTTGTAGCGGTACAAACCCGCGTAGGTACCCACCCAAAGGATCCCGTCGCCCGTCATGGCGATGTCGTTGGCCTCCCCGCAGGGCAGCCCGTTGGAGGTGGAGTAGATCGTCTGCACGTAGTCGCTGTAGTTGATGCCCGTGCCCTTTTCCTCGTCCGCCCGGCCGGAAACCGCGCCGCCCAGGCAAACGGAAGCCCCCAGCATCACCGCCAGCATCAGCGCCCCGGTCCGCGGGGCCGTCTCCGCCGCGGTTTCGCCGGGCTGCTTCTTTCTCTCCCGGATCAGTTTCCCGATGAAGCGGATCAGCTTCAGAATCAGGTACATCGTCACCAGGATCAACAGTTTATCCAGCAGTTCCACGTACAGCTCGCCGATCAGCAGCCCGCCCCATTTCGGAAAGCCGCTCTCCCCAAGGAAGCCCATCACCGCGTCGCCCCACTGGTTGCCCGTGCTTCCGCCGTTCAGCAGCAGGTTGATCGGGAAAGCCGCCACTGTCACCGTCCCCGCCACAATCGCGCTGGTGGTCAGCGTGTCCAGCAGCGTGTCCAGCTTCTTCCGTTTCGCGGCAATGCCCACGATCACCCCCACCAGCGCGCTGATCGCCGCGTAGTACCACGGTATGCCGTAAAGGATCCAAAGCAGCAGGTTGTACGTCGCGCCCACCGCCGCGCCGCAGAACGGCCCGCAGAAATAGGCGCACAGCACCGTCCCCACCGCGTCCAGCCAGATCGGCCAGTTCAGCCGGGAAATGATCGCGTTCCCGCCCCAGTTCATCGCGATAAAGATCAGGATCTGTATCGAGAATAACAGCGTCGCTGTTTTTCTGCTTTTCACCCGCGTTCACCCCTTTGATCCGTTCGGCAGCGCCCCCGGCGCTCCCCCTCGGCTCATTTCTCCGTTTTTCCGTTCTCCGCGGCTTCCGCAATCACGCCGTTCACAAAGGCGGCCAGCTGCGTTTCGCCCTTTTTCGCCGCCACCCGGTATCCAAGGTACTGCTCTTCCGGCGCAAAAGCCAGCCCCTCTGCCAGGCAAAGGCCGCTGTCCGGATTCTCCCGCAGCCAGGCTTCCGCCGTGTGTATGCTCACGATGCCCGCGTCCGCTTTCTTCGCCGCCATCTCCTCATACACGGCCCGCGCCGTGTTCACCCGCCGGAATTCCAGATAGTTGCCCATTTTCTTTGCCGCAAAGGCTTCCTGAAGGGAGTTGCTCTGCGCAATGATCGTCTTCCCCTCCAGGTCGTCCGTCGAAGCAATCTCCGCTCCCTCCGGAATCAGGATGCCAATGTCCTTTTCCTCTTCCGGATAGAAGTAGGCAACGCCCATCGTGTAGGATAAGGCCCGTGCCGGCGTGAAGGAAATCGCGCTGATGGCCAGGTCGCTCTGGTCTTCCGTCAGCGAGGGCAGTATCTGCGTCGCGTCCAGCGTAATGATCTTCAGCTCCACGCCCATTTTTTCGGCAATCTTCCGGGCCAGCGCCAGGTCCGTCTCCGCCGGCTGGTCTTCCCCCATGGCAACCCGCAGCACGCCGTTCCGCTCAATCTTTGCCAGCTGCCCCGTCGCCTCTTCCGGGATCCCGCCGCTGATATCCATCGAAACTTCCACGAAGTTCCATTCGTTTTCAACGTACCATGTCTCCGCCAGGGCGCAGCCCGCCGCCAGGCAGACCGCCAAAGCCAGCAGCAGCGGAAGAACGAAAAACCGGTGTTTCCGCATGAAGGCTCCCCCCTTTATGCCTGTTCTGCCGAATCCGAATCCGAAACCGTATGCAGTGTGTCAAACATTTCGTTGTAGCTTCCGGCAATCTCCCGCATTTCCTTCGTTCCGCCGGGGGCCAGCCGTTCTTTCTTCCGTGCCTGGCGCGCAGCGTTGATCAGCGGCGATGTCGTCAGCACAACGATCATCCCCACCAGCACCGCCAGCACGGCGATCGCCGCGATCATGATCGTCCGCCCCGTGGCCAGCTCGCTCATCATGTCGGCGTTGGTGCTCCGCCGCGTGGCCGACATCTGCTCGTCCAGAATCTCCAGGCTGTTCCGCAGCTTCGTGCGGATGATTTCCTTGCTGGCGTAGTATTCCTTGCCCATCACCAGCTGCTGCGCCTTCTCCATCTTCTCCTCCGCCGAAAGGAACTGATCCTCCTCCGTCAGCTCGATGGCCCGCAGCGTGTCCGGGAACGTGCGAATGTCCTTCGCGTCGATCACCAGTTTCATCGCGTAGTATTCCCGGTACATCAGTTCCATGGATTCGTCCAGCGCTTCCTGAATCTGCTGAATCAGCGCCGCGTCCGTGTGGTTTTCCGACATGGTCATCACGGCGGATTCGCGCCGCTTGGAGGTATACGCCTCCTCGAAGTACTGGTCCATGTACTTCGTGTCCGCCTCCAGCGCAAACCGCTGCACGTTCTCCGTCAGGTAGTCGGAAGCCTCCATCAGGTCGTGCGCCGCTTTCTGGCGCACAATGTAGTTGCCCGTTTCCGAGCTCAGCTTGTCAAAAACGCCGTTCGACCGGCTGTTCATCATCACAACAAGCACCGCGATCCCGATCGCGCAAAGAATAATCGCAATGTTCACAATCCGAATGGAAATACCGCCATGCTTTTTCTCTGAAGTGTTCATGACTGTCCCCCCGTCCAATCTCAAAAAAACGAAGTCAGTTTCCTACCACAGTATATTGTAGCAGGAAGAGAGCAAAAAAACCATATATATCGGTAGATTCATAAAAAAAAAACATGTAACCCGGGAAGAATTCCGCCCCTTCTTCCGTTATATGGATAAGTGAACCTATGGGGCGCAGGCTCCTGTGGAGCCTGCGTTGGATTGAACCTATGGGGACGGTTCTTTTAGGTTCACTTTGCCCGATTTCACAGAACAGGACTCACAAAGCGAGTCCGAAAAAGTAAGCCCAAAAAAGGAGGATTCTCTGTGCGTAAAGTTCCGGTTTTCTTCTTGTGTGTGCTGCTCTTCTTCGGCCTGGTTTCCGGCGCCGCGGCCCAGAGCGTTCCCTGTCCCCGGGCCGGCCTCACGCTCACCGTCCCGGATTCCTGGAAGGTGGTCCCCCTGAATGCCTCCGACGATCCGGATCTCTGCCTCCTCCTGTCGGGAAAGGACATTTCCCTTTCCGTCTATGTCTCCGAAGCCGCCGGTGCCTTCCCCGATGCCTTCCAGGTCTTCACCGGCGATGAAACCGCTTCTGGAACCGTCACCTTACGCGGCCGTGAAATGACCTATGTCGCCGGCAAAAACAGCGACGGGGATTATCAGATCTACACCTGGATCGACCGCAAAAGTCAGGTCCAGCTCTGGTTCGTCATAACCGCGAAGCCGAAAACCGCCCAAAAAACAATAGACGAAATCATGAACACCCTGAAGTTCGAATAAAAGCGAATGCGCGGTTTCTTACTTCCCCGGGTATACAATCAAAGACTCAACGTCGTATTTCCCAAGCTTCTTCCGGCCTTCCAGCCCGGCCAGTTCCATCACGAAAACCATCCGCACCACTTCTCCGCCAAGCTGTTCCACCAGTTTGGCCGCGGCTTCGGCGCTGCCGCCGGTGGCGATCAGGTCGTCCACGATCACAACCTTCTCCCCCGGCCGTATCGCGTCTTTGTGAATTTCAACTTCCGCCTGCCCGTATTCCAGGTCGTATTTCACTCTCACCGTTTCCCGGGGCAGCTTCCCTTTCTTGCGTACGGGAATAAACCCTTTTCCAAGGTTGTATGCAACGGGAACGCCGAAAATAAAGCCGCGGGATTCCGGTCCCACAACCAGGTCAAAGTCAAGATCCTTCACCAGATCCGTCAGTCCGTCCACGGCCAGTTTCAGCCCGTCCGGATCCTGAATCACCGATGTAATGTCGCGAAACATAATGCCCGGTTCCGGAAAATCCGGGATCGTAACCACATATTCCTCAAGCTTTTTCATCTGCGTCTCCTCCACTGCTGCACCAAAAACAACGTCTTATTCCCAAAGGTCTGCGCTGCCGGTTTCCTTGCCGCGAACCCAGTAAGCCTTGTTTTCATCCACCCGGATGTAGATTTTTTCAGCCGCCCCGACCTTCTTCAGAATCTCCTCCGGCGTAATGTTCCCGCCCATCGGGCTCTGAATAATCAGTTCGGGTTTCTTCGCTCCTGCAGGTTTCTTTGCGGTAGGCATCGTGCTCATCCTCCTTTTTGTTCCGGTGTCATTGTAGCACCATCACCCCTGTTTGTCCAATGGTTCACCGGTTTTTTCCCGTTTTTCGTCTCCCTTGCCCGTCCGCTCAAGTTCCCCCAGCGACTTTTCGTATTGTTCCCGTGAAATCGCTCCCCGTTCCAGAAACAGCTCCAGCGTCTGCTTCTGAATCAGGAAATCCTCCTCCCCTTTCCCGGGTTCGCTTTCCGGAAACCGGATAAAATCCCGCCGGATAAAATCCCGCCGGGTAAACTTCTGCGGCCCCCCGCGTTCCCGGGTGACAGAGTGACAGAGTGACAGAGTGACAGAGTGACACGGCCTCAGTCGTCCGCGAAATGCTCCCGCGCGTGACGACGGGAAAATCGCCGAAGAAGGCACCTACGACGAGCCCATCTCCGGAAACACCCTCTTTGCAGAGCTCGTCGAGCGTCAGCGTCTCGATACCTGACAAATGTTTTTGACACAGTCGAAAGAAAAGTGATATCATGATAAAAACCCCAAAGAAAAGGAGTTTCCACAATAATGAAACACACGAAACACTGGATAACCGCCCTGACGGCGCTGGTTCTGGCGCTGATGATGACCTTCGGCGTTTTCGCCGAGGCGCTGCCCGCCGCGGAGCCGAAGGAGCTGTTCGGTTCTCCCTGGGTCAACAGCATGATCATCGGCAACCTGCCGGACGCCGCGCCGGACCTGAAGGATGATTTCTATGCCGCCGTGAATTACGATGCGCTGGCGGCTAACCAGAGCGGACTCTATATGCCGATCGCGGGCAGCGGGGCGGAAGTCGAGGCGGCTTTAAGGGCGCTCCTGCAGGACGATTCCCTCGCCGGTAACGAAATCACCCAGCTGAAAATCTTCTGGGAACAGGCCGCAGACCTGGACGCGCTCCGTTCTGCCGGCTACGCTCCGGTCACCCCCTACGTGGATCGCATCAACGCGGCCGCATCCCTTGAGGAGCTGAACGCGGTGCTGACTGCGGAGGATTTCCCCTTTTCGCCTTATCTGACCATGCCCGTGGCGCCGCTGGCCCTGGATGAGGAAAACGGCGTGTGGATTTATCCCGCCCTTTCGCTGACCAGGGATTTTTCGAACGGTGCAAACAGCTATACCGAACCGGCGGCGGACGTGGCCGCGCTTCTGCAGAAGAGCGCCGCCCTGGACCTCTTCCCGTATGTAAGCAATGTGCTGGCAACCCTTGGCGTTGAGCCTGACAAAAACGGCAGCACAATCCTGGACCTCTTCAATACCGAGGTCAGCTATGTCAGCAAAGCCTACAACGAAACGACGGCGAGCCTGGCAGACTACGGTTATATCAGCAACGCGCCGCATCGCCTGACCCTGGAAGAGCTGGACAGCCTGTGCAGCCGTTTCCCGCTGACCGCCACGATGAAAAAGTTCGGGAAGGACCAGGCGCCGGGCTATATCGTGCTGTATCCTGACTGGCTGAAGGCCCTGGACGCCCTCTGGGCCGAGGAAAACCTCGATAAGCTCAAGCTTCTGACCGGTTACAAAGTGCTGATGGAAGCCGCTCCTTTCCTGAGCACTGATTCCGTCAGTGAAACGCAGGCCGAAAGCGGCAAGGCATCCCTGGATGCGACCGCCAACCCCTGGAATGTCTGCAACCGGTCGGAAACCTTTGGCCATTTGCTTGGAAAACTCTACGCGGAAAAGGTCCTGGGGAACGGGCTGAAAGAACAGCTGACCACCATGACGAAGGAACTGATCGACACCTACCGCACCCTGCTGAACGAAACCGAATGGCTCAGCGCGGAAAGCCGGGAAAAAGCCATGGAAAAGCTGGATAATATGCGGCTTTGCGTCCTGGAGCCGGACGGCGGGTATTATGATTTCTCCTCTCTGAAGCTGACGCCCACCTCCGAAGGCGGCACCTTTTTCGGCAACTACCTGACCCTCAAAGCCTACCTGAACGAGCAGGAAAACAGTTATATCGGCAAGCCCGCCAAAGCGGACCTGGCCTGGAAAGCAGTCAATCCGACGTCTGTCAACTGCTTCTATGATCCTTTCTCCAACTCGGTCAATCTTCTTCCCGGTTTCATGTTCTCCTACAACTGCCCGAAGGACGCCACGGAAGAGCAGATGCTGGGTGGCCTCGGAACCGTGATCGCCCATGAGCTCAGCCACGCCTTCGACTATGCCGGCAGCCAGTGCGACGCCTATGGACGGGGTATCGCGTTCCTGACCGAAGCGGACCGGGAGACCTTTCTCGGCAAAGTAAAGGCAGTGGAAGATTACTACAACGCCATCACCGTCTTGCCGGGCGTGAACTGCAATGGCACCTTCCTGCGGGTGGAAAACACGGCGGACCTGGCCGGCATAAAAGCAGCCGCCCTGCTGGCGAAAACAAAGGGACTGGATCTGCAGGCTTTCTTCCGCGAAAATGCGAAGCTCTATGCCACGGCTGTACCGGAAGCTGTCTCAGCAGCGCTCCTGAACGATACCCACGCGTTCCCCTACCTGCGGGTCAACGTCAATCTCCAGATGGTGGACGAATTCTATGAAGCCTTCGATGTCCGGGAAGGCGATGGCATGTATGTGAAGCCTGAAGAGCGCCTGAAGACCTGGGGTAAATAAGAATGTCGCTGTCGGTGCGGCAACCTGTTGCGTATGTACTCCCTCACCCCCGGGCGGCTTCGGCCGCCCTTCTTTCATTCTCCCGCCGCACCCGGATCACTTCCACCGCGTCCAGCAGATCATCCAGCGTATAGGTTCCGTCCCAAAGTTCGTGCTGCCGCCACATCCCGGCCATCACCGGCAGGAAGGCAAACTCATCCACGTTCGTACATTCGGCGATCACGAATCCGGGGTCGCGGGTTGGTAGCCCGAGGCCCCGCCGCCGAAAAAACCTTCCAGCGTCCAGAGCACTTCCTCGATCGTCAGCTTCATGCAGGTGGCAACGTCGTATTCCAGCTCAATCCAGCTCCATTCGCCCCGGGTCATCACCGGGTTCCAGCCCGCGGGCAGCAGCACTTCGCAATGCTCCAGGCACACGGTCATCAGCCGGCGCATGTCTTCGTCCGGAAGATCTGAAAAGAATGACAGAAAGTCATCTCCAAAAGACGCCTGCGAAAGCATCCGCAGCAGCGAAGCGCCGGAGAATGCGTCCAGCTTTGTCAGCCGGAAATCAAGCTTCTTCCCGTCCACCGGGATGGTCATTGTTTTCATGATTTCGCGCATGATTATTTACCTCATTGCTCCGTGATCGTCGTCGCCAGCAGCGTATACACCAGATTGGTGGCTGTCCGGTCGAAGACCCGGTCCGGTACCTTCTGCAGCGTAACCCCGGTGCAGACAATCGAAAAGTTTCCGGCAGCGTCCGATATCGTCAGGGTCCCGAGCGCCACGCGCGAAGGATCCTGACTGTTTTTCTGCCAGTTCGCCCACCGGCGCAGGAACCAGTCGCCGAGGGAATTCTGCGGAAGCTCCAGCGTGATCGTCCCGTTGGTGCTTTTCAGCTTGTTCACCACGACATAGCCGTCAGCGGTAGCGGTGTGGCTTGTCAGATCCCCGGCGCTGGAGATGGTAATCTTCCCGTGGCCGCACTGGTGCAGGTTCGCCGTGCCGACGTCCGGGTGGTAAAGGACAGTCCGGCAGTCCGGAAGAGAATAAACGTTGTAGGCCATTTGGGGCACCTCCGGTATGGTAAAATGAAGAAATTTGGAGTATACTTTGTCCGGCAAAATTTAAATTTACTGAAGCAACGACAATCAGGATTTTCTTAACTCTACGGTCCGTCGAGGAAAAGTCAACCGACTCTACGGTCCGTGAGTGTAAGAAAAAAAAAGAGATGATAGTATCATTCGTGAAAGGAGGCATGGGTCATGGACCAGATCAAAATAGGAAAGTTTATTGCTTCTCTACGAAAAGAAAAAGGGCTCACACAAATGATGCTTGCTGATCGTCTCGGCATAAGTGATAAAACGGTCAGCAAATGGGAACGCGGCGCGGGCTTGCCCGATGTTTCTTTGATGCTTCCTCTTTGCGAAACCCTTGAAATCAGTGTAAACGAGCTGCTGACAGGAGAGAAACTGACCGATGCCGACTATAAAAAGAAAGCGGAGGTTACCATCATGAATCTTGTGCAGGAAAACAAAGAGAACAAAAAAAGACTGTACCAGTCGATTGTATGCGGGATTATCACAATCATTGCGGTATGCGCGCTCATTATCATCGCAGCATATATTGAAATGCCCACAGTAATAAGGATCATGCTTATTGTCATTGCTGTCATTACGGCAGCTGCCGGGATTAGTGCAGCAGCTACGCTGGATGTGAATGCGGGACACTTTCAATGCCCGGACTGCGGACATCTGTTTGTTCCTGAAATGAAGGATTATGTGAAAGCATATCACACGTTTACAAAACGCAGACTGACCTGCCCAGTCTGCGGAAAAACCGGAATGTGCAAACACATAATCGTCAGATGAGTCTGCTCGGTGAATTCTCTGTTTGAAGAGCAGATGATGCCCCGGAAAACCGGAGTTAGGAATCAGAGGAAAACACTACCCCTTATTCTTTTTATACACGCACATTCACGGTAATGACCACGGATTCCAGCGATCCTGCCAGGCTCAGCGCGCATTGGATCGGGACGGCTTTATGGGCGGCCCGGTCCGCTTCGCTCTGATCGTCGTAGCTGTCGGCCCAGAGGGCGAAGCCGTTTTCAATGTAGTCTCCGGAGGAAATCCGGCCGACGGCAGTGCCACGCCACTTTGCGGTGGCAAGGATCCCCCGGTTGGTGTAGCCGATCAGGACGGAACTGAAGGCGTTTATGAACTGGGCGCTGGCGTCGTCCGTCTGGGGTAGTTTGTCCGGATTGTCGGCCAGGAGGGTGACCGCCGCATTCTGCAGGTCCTCCGCGATCATGTCCAGATACAGCACCTCGTCGAAGCGATAGCCCGACGGGGTGCTTCCCTTTTCAAGCAGGGTGTGGGTGTATCCGCGGGTGACGTAGACGTTCCCGCCCAGGGCTTCAATCGCTTCAACCTGCGCCTGGGTCAGGGTGGACGGCTGCATGCCGCCGACGGTCTTATAGCACAGGGAAAAGGCGGAAGCAGTATGCGCGGACTGCTGCCCCATGGCTGTGCCCATGACGGCGGCAGCATCCGAGACAGCAGCCGCGTAGGTTGCAATCACGCGCCGGGAATCGGCGGCGTGGAGCTTATCCAGCAGGGAGTCTGTCGCCACCACTTCCGTTGCGGTACCGATCAGGGCCAGGAACAGCATCGCCGGTTTATCCAGCCCGGACAGGTGCGTATTCAGGGCAAGGAGCTCCACGTCGGTGCGGGTATCCGCCAGGGCTACGTCATAGAAATCGGAAGTCAGCTGCAGCACAGCGTCCAGCGCTTCAACCGGTGTTTCTGAGGCCGGATAGCAGGAGACGAGCAGACGTCCCGGGCTCGGCGAAGACGCGAAATATTTCTGTGCGGCCTTGTATGCCTCGGTCGTGTTATCGAAGCCGTCTGCAATCAGGCCGGCAGCGGCCTCGGTGGAATTGGCGTAAGTCCGCAGACGTTTCGCGTCGGCGAAGGAGGCGTCCTTCACGAGGAGCAGCCCCGTATCCCAGGATGTAGGCGAAGCCGCCGGGCGCACGACGTTGACAATCACACGGGCAATGGTGTTGATGGAAAGCATGGACTTGAGCACCTCTCAAAAAAAATGCAAACGTTTGCTGCCACCCTCATCCCCTGCTGTGTATAGAATAATGTCAGGATACACTTTTCACGGAATATACCGTGCGAAGCCATACAGGCGGAGCAGGCTGAGGAGCTGCAGGCCGTAGACAGTCTGGTTCAGATCGTTGAGGCCAGTGGAGCTTCCGTTGGACGTCGAGGTCGACGTTGCGTAGGAGATGGAAACGTCTCCTACTTTTTTTGACGCAATTTCCTGCATACTGCCCTTGCCGGCGCTGGCGATCTGGGACTTGGTCGGGGTGGTGACGCCCTCCGGCAGGCACGAAGCGCTGTACAGGGTCAGTTTATGGGCCGTATAGAGGCGGCGGGCTTCGTCCGCGTCGGAGCCGAAATCGGAAAAGCGGGCGTTGGCCTGCCGGAGGTATTCCGGAAGGACAACGCCCTGTGCGAAGGAAGAAAACTGAGGATAAAAAGCCAGGAAGGCTTCGGGGGTAAGCGCCATTACTTCGTATCGTTCTGCCCGGCGTCAGCCTTCGCTTCCGCCGCGGCAGCCGTATTTTCCG
>CACWXP010000005.1 GCA_902764875.1 uncultured Eubacteriales bacterium | reverse complement strand
CGATGTACGACATTGAGATCAGGAACCCGCAGCACGTGTGCCGCGGCGTGAAGGAAGTGACCGTCGACGGGAAGAAGATCGAAGGCAATGTGCTGCCGGCCTTCGGCGACGGCAAGACCCACGCGGTGGAAGTTGTGCTCGGATAACCGGACATATCGGGAGCCCCGGCCTGCGCCGGGGCTCCGATTTTATGGAACACAATATCTTGTGGTTCAGAATTGCGGTGATTTCCACATTTTACAAAAATCCGGGCATTCAGAAAAAAATTTTTTTGGAAGATTCGGCAAACAAGGTTTGTTGAAATACAAGGATTGCAATCGTTTTCATTCTTGTACGGACATGTTCAAAACGGCTTAAAACCGGCCATTTCTCTACATCTAGTGCTTGTCAAAAAGTTCTTACCGGAGTATACTAATCCGCGCAGATAAGGGTAGTTTTCCGCATTATAAGGTTCGAAGGAGAGATAGCCTTGAAGGAGTTCTTCAGAAACACATGGCAGCACAGGGCACTGGTGGTTTTGGCGTTGCCTGTATTTCTTGTGCTGCTGTTTATCAACTACATTCCCATGAGCGGTCTTATTCTTGCCTTTGAGAACTTTGACTATACCAAAGGCATCTTCGGAAGTCCGCTGATCGGGCTGAAGAACTTTGAGTTTCTGCTGCAGTCGAAGGATGTTTTCATCCGGATGCTGTCCAATACCCTGCTGTATTATGTGATCTTCACGTTTATCGGGCAGTTCCTGAATGTGGTACTGGCGATCTCCATTGACCAGTTCTCCCGCAAGCGCTTGGGGAAAATCATGCAGACGGTCATGATCATGCCGGTTTTCGTTTCCTACGCTGCAGTGCAGTTCATCGTGATGGCTTATCTGTCCTCCGGCACCGGCATTATCAATAATCTCCTGGGAACAAACATTCCCTTCTATCGGAAAGCGGAATACTGGCCGTACATCTTGACCATCGTCAAGATGTGGAACGGCGTGGGCTACGGATCGGTGCTTTACATGTCCGTGCTGGCCGGTATTGATACATCCCTGTACGAAGCGGCCCGCATCGATGGCGCTAACAAGTGGCATGAGATCCGCCATATTACGATTCCCTCCCTGATTCCCATGATCACGGTGATGCTGTTGCTGTCCGTCGGCGGAATCATGCATTCCGATACCGGTTTGTTCTATCAGGTCACCCGGCATACTTCATCGCTGCTAAGCACGACCGAGGTTATCGACTCTTACGTGCTGAACGCCATCTCCAAGAACTCCAACTTCGGATTCACGGCTGCAGCCACCTTCTTCCAATCCGTTGTCGGCCTGCTGCTGATGCTGTTTGCCAATTGGATGGTAAACCGGATCAGTCCCGAGAACGCACTTTTCTGAGGAGGTGAATGAAGATGACTACAGCTGTTCGCGATATCAATCATAAGAAGCAGTTTCACTGGGGTCAGCTGATTCTCGGCATTTGCCTGTTCATATTTACACTGTTCTGCTTCCTGCCTATTCTGCTGGTTGTCATTTCTGCGTTCACCGCGGAATCGGAGATCAACGCCACCGGATTCACCTATTTCCCGAAACAGTGGTCCATGGACGGCATGAACGCTGTGCTTCGCTACGGTGCTCAGCTGCGTCAGTCCTATTTTATCACCATTTCGGTAACGGTTCTGGGTACATTCTTCGGGCTGCTGATCATGAGCATGTTTGCGTACTCCATCAGCCGCAGGGATTTCAAGATGAAGGGTTTCCTCTCTGTTTTCCTGCTGATTCCGATGCTGTTCTCCGGCGGACAGCTTTCCGCGTACATCTTCTTTTCCAAATATTACGGATTGAAGGACACGTTGTGGGTGCTGATCCTGCCCCTGTGCGTTTCAACGATGAACGTCATCATTCTGCGGACATATATTCACAGCTCCATTCCGGATGAACTGATGGAAGCGGCGAAGATTGACGGCGCCGGCGAATACCGGACATTCTTCCAGATTACACTTCCGCTGATGAAACCCAGTCTCGCGGCTGTTGGATTCATGATGGCAACAGCTTACTGGAACGACTGGCAGAACGCGTTCCTGTTCATCGACAAGGCGGATCTGAAACCTCTGCAGCTGCTGCTGATCAACATTCAGAAATCGATCGAAACGCTGTTGAACAACAAGAACATTCCGTCGTCCGCCCTGCAGGCTATGGGCAACTCGATTCCCCAGTATTCCGCAACGATGGCAACCGTAATCGTAGTTGTGGGTCCGGTTATTATCGCCTACCCGTTCTTCCAGAAGTACTTTATCAAGGGTTTGACGGTCGGTTCGGTCAAGGGCTAATCACATGCTTGATTTCAGGCGGTTTTGCTCAATAACCGCTTTGAAATAAAATTTTAAAAGGAGGATCCCTGGTTTATGAAGAAACTCGTATCTTTGGTTCTGGCTCTGTGCCTGGCTCTGTCCATCGTCTCCTTCGCGAGCGCGGACGGCACCACAACGGTTCGGCTGTATCGTCACAGCTACATGACCTCCCTGGATGAAGGCGCCATCAAGAAGGTGCAGGATGCCATCAATGCCCGCCTGGCTGAGCTGGGAAGCAACGTTGCCATCGAAATCCATGAGTTCATGGACAGCGAATATGGCCAGAAGGGCAACAACGCCCTGCTGGGTCAGGAAGTTGACCTGCTCTGGACTGCCAACTGGTATGGCACCATCGGCACCAACGATCTGTACGCTTCCAACGGCGCGAAAGATCTGACCGCTCTGCTGCCCGGCACCCTGCTGTGGGATTCCATGCCCACCTGGTATTGGGAAGCTGCCCGCTATGACGGAAAAGACCTGTTTGTGCCTGTGTACAAAGAGGGCGCTGAAGGCTACATGATCAAGATCCTGGAATCCAACGCTGAAAAAGCCGGCATCGATGTGGCTGCCATGGTTGCTGATATCGAAGGCCAGGCTGACATCTATGCCCGTCTGAAGGCTCTTGAGCCCTACATGGACAAGGCCCTGGAAGCTGGCGTGAAGTATCCCTTCATCTTCGCCGGCACCCCCATGTTCTATCGTTTCTACCTGGACAAGTATGACTTCGTTGATCAGCAGCTGTTCAGCATGATCGGTGTGGATCAGGCCACCAACGAACTGGTGAACCCCATCCAGACCGAAGACTACAAGGCCTTCTGCACGCTGATGGCCGAGTGGGGCGAAAAGGGCTACTTCAATGTTGACGATGAAATCGGCGGCGTGGTTTCTTCCGCTACCAACCAGACTCAGGATTGGATGCTGAACTGGTGGACCAATGTTCCGAATAACGAGGAATCTGAAGGACGCGACGGCGGCCAGGCTGAAAGCTTTGCCAAGGTTACCGAAAACTGGGGCCGTTCCACCACCACCCTGGGTTCCTGCTACGCCATCCCCGCTTACGTCTCTGACGAAGTGGCGAAGGCTGCCATCGAATTCCTGGGCTACCTGTACACCGACAAGGCCGTTGCTGACCTGTACACCTACGGTATCGAAGGTGAAGACTACGTTCTGGAGAACGGCAAAGTCAACTTCAATGCGGACGGCATCACCAAGCTGTATCACCATGACGCATGGTGCTCCACTTCCGTGAAGCCCCTGACCCTGACCGTGGACGAGCCCGACAACAAGGTTGAAATGTACGACAACTTCAACAATGCCGCAAAGGGTACTGTAGCCTCCGGCTTCCGTCCCAACAAGGCTCCTGTGGAAGCTGCTTGGTCTGCCTGCGCGGCTGTGTTCGATGAGTACGGCAAGTCCCTGGAACTGGGCGTTTTCGGCGCTGATGAAGTGGAAGCCAAGATCGCTGAATTCCAGAGCGCTCTGGATGCTGCCGGCTATCAGGATATCCTGGCTGAGTATCAGAAGCAGTACAACGAATGGAAGGCTCAGTAATTCAGTCTGACTTATTATTGAATCGAACCTTTCCGGGCCCGGGGGATTTCCCCCGGGCCTTTTTTACGCTCACAGCCGGTGGCCAGGCCGCACGAAGGGACAAAAAGTTATTTTTTGCAGACATTTCTATTGACAACCGGGGTGTTCATCAAGTAGAATGATTTTTGCAAATGGTAACGTTTCCGATGACCATATTGAACAAACAGCACAGGAACAAAACGAGGGACAGAACCAGGGGAATTAAAACGGCGGAGATCCGTTTTAACAGGCAGTCACTGACTGTCAAATAAAAAGAGGAGGGTATCCCATGAAAAAATTTGTAGCTCTCGTACTGGCACTGGCGATGGTGCTGACTGCGGCTTCCGCTCTGGCTGATCTGGTGATCTGCCAGAACAAGGTGGAAATCACTGCCCAGATGGAAGCCTATGCGAAACTGTATGAAGAGAAGACCGGCGTTCCGGTGAAGGTTATCACCGGCGGCGGATCCTCCGACTACAATACGGTTCTGAAGTCTGAAATGGCTTCCGGACGTGAACCCGACATCTGGGTCATTGAAGGACCCAGCGGCTATGAACTCTGGAAAGACAAGATTGCCGATCAGGCCGGCGCCGAATGGACCCAGTACACCGATGCCGCCTACATGGACGGCGACAAGGTTGTCGGCTTCCCCGTGGCTGTCGAAGGCTACGGTCTGGCTTACAACAAGAGCATCCTGGACAAGGCCGGCATTGATCCCGCCACCCTGACCAACTATGACGCCTATGCCGCCGCTTTCGAGAAGCTGGACAGCATGAAGGCTGAACTGGGCCTGGACATGGTCGTTTCCATGGTGGCCGGCACCACCACCGGTATGACCTGGGTAACCGGTCTGCATAACTTCAACGTGTATCTGACCGTCGGCAACGAACGGAACGACACCACCT
The DNA here is from genome assembly GCA_902764875.1 of uncultured Eubacteriales bacterium. Lineage (GTDB taxonomy): Bacteria > Bacillota > Clostridia > Christensenellales > Aristaeellaceae > Aristaeella. The sequence goes on along the minus strand of CACWXP010000005.1, from coordinate 164,250 downwards.
ACATCGATCAGGTGCTGGAAGGTAAAGTGGATCCCGAACGGTTCCATCAGTACTGCCAGTACGTGGCGCTGATCTTCAAGTACAGCGATCCCGACATGCTGCTGAACGGCACCCAGGACAGCCAGCTGGCCGCTTTCGCCAACGGCAAGGCTGCCTTCTATCACCAGGGCAACTGGATGGATCCCAGCCTGGTCGCGCTGAATCCTGATTTCGAAATCGCTTACGCGCCTCATGCCTTCCTGAAGGAAGACACCGACGGCATCCTGGTCAATCCGCCTTCCTGGTACGTTGTCAACGAAAACGGCAATAAGGACGAAGCGATTGCCTACCTGAACTACCTGGCCACCTCTGAAGACGGCGCGAACTACATGGTCAACGAAGCGGCCATGGTGCCCGCTTTCACCAACGTGACTTTGGCTCCCGCCACGCCTCTGTCCAAATCCGTTATGGAATGGAATGCCGCCGGCAAGACCTATGACTGGCAGCAGTACAAGCTCCCGGACGGCTTCGGCATGGGCACGCTGGGCGCGATTTATGAACTGTTTGCTTCCGGCGCCATCGATGTGGACGCTTTCGAAGCGATGATGATCGAAGCGATTGCGGGCCTTGCCAAGTAATCCATAGGAACTTTTCGGGGGATGGCATTCGGAGAATCCGCTCAGGGGCCATCCCCCTTTTCAGCCTTTACGGCAGAAAGCGATGGGGGGCTCATCTATGAGCAGTAAAGTCAAACGGAAACTGACGGAATTTCTGTTCCTGCTACCGACACTGCTGGCTTTTGTGTTGGTGATCATTATTCCGTTTATTCTGGGTATCTACTATTCCTTTACCGACTGGCAGGGAACCGGCGCGGTTTCCAAAATGGTCGGATTTGAGAATTACGCGGCGATCTTCCAGGACGCGGGCTTCCTGCATTCCTTCCTGGTGACGCTGCTGTTCACGGTGCTGAACATCATCACGGTTAACGTGGTGGCGTTCGTCATTTCCCTGCTGGTGACCAGTGAAATCCGCGGCCGGAATCTTTACCGGGCCGGCTTCTTCGTCCCGAACCTGATCGGCGGTATCGTGCTGGGCCTTGTGTGGCAGTTCATTTTCTCCAACATACTGCCGTCCATCGGCGCAAGCCTCGGATGGGCAGGACTGAGCAAATCGCTGATTTCCAACAAGGATACGGTCATGTTCACCATGGTGACGGTGAACACCTGGCAGTACGCGGGCTATATCATGCTGATCTACGTTGCGTCCATTCAGGGCATTTCCAAGTCTGTGATGGAAGCGGCGGAAGTGGACGGCGCCAGATACTGGACCCGGGTGCTGAAGATTCAGGTGCCGCTGATGGCCAACGCCTTCACGATCTCCCTGTTCCTGACGCTGACCAACAGCTTCAAGATGTACGACGTGAACGTGGCCCTGACCAACGGCGGACCGATCTCAATGTTCATGAACAAGCCTGTACAGGCGTCTGAGCTGCTGGCGCTGAATATCTATCAGACAGCGTTCAAGTACAACAACATGGCGCAGGGCCAGGCCAAGGCCGTGATCTTCTTTGTCGTGCTGACGATCTTCTCGATTATCCAGGTGTCCTGGAATAAGAGCAAGGAGGTGGAGGCATAATGGCTAAAACGGCTGCTGCCCCCATCGAACGCATGGCGGGATACAAACCCCACAAAGGACGCCAGATCGCGCTTGAGATTGTGACGTTGATCCTGTTTATCCTGTTCATGATGCCGTTCATTATCGTGGTGTTCAACTCCATGCGCACCAACGCGGACATTATCAATGAACCGGTGGGTCTGCCCAACAATCTGGGCCAGTTCTGGGAAAACCTGAAAGAGATCTGGAACAATCCCACGTTCAACTTCCTGTCGGCCCTGCGGGACAGCGTGATTATCACGATAATCTCGCTGGCGGTCATCTCCATTTTCTCCTCCATGGCAGCCTGGGTGCTTGTGCGGAACAAGACCAAGTGGTCCAGTGCCATCTTCTTCTGCTATGTGGCGGCCATGGTGATTCCCTTCCAGGTGGTTATGTTCCCGCTGCTGACCTGGTTCAAGAGCATGGGCGACTTCCTGGGCATTCCGATGCTGCGGAGCTATCAGGGTATCATCTTTGCCTACCTGGGCTTCGGCGAAGCGATGTCGATCTTCATTTTCCACGGCTTTATCAAGGGTGTGCCGCTGGAATTGGAAGAAGCCGCGGACATTGACGGTTGTTCCCGTGCGGGAACCTTCTTCCGGATTGTTCTGCCGCTGCTTCAGCCCGTGTTTGTCACGGTGCTGGTGCTGAACGGCCTGTGGATCTGGAACGACTATCTGCTGCCCCTGCTGGTGCTCGGATCCAGCGGCGACATCCGTACAATCCCGCTGGCGGTGCAGGGTTTCAACGGCGCATATGTGAAACAGTGGCATCTGATTATGACGTCCACGCTGCTGGCCATGCTGCCGATCGTGATCCTGTATCTGTTTGCGCAGAAGTATATCGTGCAGGGCATGGTGGACGGTTCCATCAAATAATCGGATCAATCACAGCGGCAGGCTGCAACCAGTCTGCCGCCTCTTTTTGGGGGTTTGACAATGAATAACGAAAAAAGAACCTGGTGGAAGGAAGCAGTGGTATATCAAATTTATCCCCGCAGCTTTGCCGACTCTAACGGTGACGGAATCGGAGATCTGAACGGAATCACCGCCCACCTGGACTACCTGAAGAACCTGGGGATCGATGTGATTTGGGTTTCGCCGGTTTATGCGTCTCCGAATCATGACAACGGATACGACATTTCGGATTACCGGGCCATCATGAAGGAATTCGGCACGATGGAAGACTTTGACCGGATGCTTTCCGAGATTCATGCCAGGGGCATGAAACTGGTGATGGATCTGGTGGCAAACCATTCTTCCGATGAACATGCCTGGTTTGTGGAAAGCCGGAAGGGAAAGGATAATCCCTACCGGGATTACTACATCTGGCAGGACGGAAAGAACGGCGGACCGCCGAACAACTGGGGCTCCTGCTTCTCCGGATCCGCCTGGGAAAAGGATGAAGAGAGCGGCCAGTATTACCTGCATCTATTCACAAAGGAACAGCCGGATCTGAACTGGGCGAATCCGAAGGTTCGGGAAGGCGTGTTTGAGATGATGCGCTGGTGGTGCGACAAAGGCGTGGACGGATGGCGGATGGACGTCATCGGCATGATCGGCAAGGAGAATTTCAACGACGGTCCGGTGGCGCCCGGAGCCCTGTACGGTGACTTTGGGCCCTCGTGCATGCACACGGAAACCACACACCGATATCTCCGGGAGATGCGCCGAGAGGTGCTGGACAAGTATGACCTGCTGACGGTGGGTGAAGCAGGAGGAACTACGGACAGTGCTATCAGGTATGCGAACGAGGACGGATCGGAACTGGATATGATCTTCTCCTTTGAGCACAACGACGGCCTGAACGACGGGACCGAACTCGGGAAGTGGAGCGATCATGGCGCGCCGCTGAAGGATGTGCGGGCTCCTTTCAACCGTTGGCAGACCGCGTTGCAGGGAAAAGCCTGGAATACAGTCTATCTTGGGAATCACGACCAGCCGCGCCAGGTGAGCCGCTACGGCAATGACAGCGAACTGTTCCGGACCCGCAGCGCGAAGATGCTGGCCACAATGATCCACATGATGCGGGGCACGCCCTACGTGTATCAGGGCGAGGAACTGGCCATGACCAACATTTACTTCACGGACGTGAACCAGTACCAGGATGTGGAAGTGCACAACGCCTGGCGCCAGTGGGTGGAATCCGGCCTGGTAGACGCGCAGGATATGCTCCGATATTTCGCCCGGATTGCCCGGGATAACGCTCGGACACCCATGCAGTGGAACTCGGAGAAGAACGCCGGGTTCACCACCGGTACTCCGTGGCTGCCCGTGAACAAAAACTACCTGCTGATTAATGCGGAGGATCAGGTAAACGATCCGGACAGCGTGTACCATTACTATCAGAAGCTCATCGAACTCCGGCATACCCATGATATCATTGTGTACGGCAGCTTTATTCCGCTACTGGAAGATGATGAGAATGTATATGCCTATGCCCGGGAGCTGGACGGGAAACGCCTGACAGTCATGCTGAACTGGACGGATCATACCGTGGCGTGCACACTGGCGGAGGAAGTTGGAGGGGAAGAACTGATTTCCAACTATCCGACCCATCAGGCCGGCAAACTGCAGCCCTATGAGGCCCGGGTGCTGCTTCGGTAAAATCATTCAGAAAACACATGCCCAGGCTGAATAACACAGCAACGGATCCGGACAGCATGTTTTCATTGCTTTCCATTATAAAGGTACTTTCTTTCTGCGTTTACCGGATGATCCGGTACAGCTCATACTTGCCGGGCATGGCCGGCAGTTCGAAGACGGTTTCTCCGTTCCGGGAGTACAGCGGAGGAATCCGGATGATTTCGCCGGTCATCGGATGCTTCCGGACGGGCATTTCCAGTTCCTTGACTTCATCCAGAATGTGCAGATACAGGGTAGATGGCTGGGCCTGCGATGTTACGTATGGATAGATGATGAAGACATCATTGTCATACGGGAACAGGCTGATCCCGGCTTTGCACTCCAGATAGGCCTTCGCGGCCGGGAATTCGCGGCGGATCCGGGTCAGGGCCTTACCGGGGATTTTGTACAGATCCGGGAAGCTGTCCGGAACGGCCAGTGTCCACATCTGCCCCTTGCCGTAGGTGTCCTTCAGCAGGATCCCGAAGCTTTCCTCGGTATCTGCGACCTTTACCACGGCCCAGGTGGCGTTATTCCGGAATTCGCATACCGGGATGCCGATGTCCTCTGTGCCGACGGGGAACTCGAGGGCATTCCAGCGCCGGTCCTGCTCCACCCGGTAATGACGGCCGCGGATTCTGCGCCCGGGGAAGCGGATGGAAGTCATCCGCTGAATGCCGCGGTCCATGGTTGCTTCCAGGAAACCGCAGGTGACCAGCGCTTTCCCGCCTTCCGCCACATACTTCTCCAGCTTTTCCACTATATCCGGATCACAGGCGGAGGAACGGGTGAGCAGAATGGAAGGCGCCTTTTCCGGCCAGTACGGCGTCAGCATGACCGGCAGGCCGCACATTCCCAGGAAATCCTGCACATTGTCCTCTCCCTGGCAGTTGTCCGGCAGATAGCACTGCATGCCGACGGGATTGCCGCAGTGGTCCAGCACTTCGTCCAGCTTGTCGAGATGATATCCGAGGGGCGGGACAAAGGCATTGTCCGCCAGGGCCTGGAAGCAGAACATCATGAGCTCCTTCGGTTTGGAGAAAGCGGTCAGATATGCCTGCTCGAGGTACTGCTCCGTGATACGCAGGTCAAAGGGGTCGAACCATCCGCCGCCGTTATGGCCGGGCCACATGGATTCGAAATAGGTCATCAGGGAATAGCTCAGATACCGGGGCAGGTGCTGATCCGTGGTCACGGTATCCCGGGCTTCCGTTCCGGTGTAGATCCGGTCAAACAGTTTCCGCTGGGCAGCGGGATTGTAACCGGTTTCCTGATAGCTTTCCGCCCAGTTGGGATACTTGATCGTGATTTTGCAATCCGGATTGGCGGCTTTGGCCGGAGCGATAATGTATTCCCGGCTGACTTTTTCCATCAGGCTCAGCCGGTATTCCTTCCAGCTGCCGTCCGTGATGCCGTGGGCCTTGTTGAACGCGTCCCGTTCTTTGCGGCAGGCCTTACAGGTGCAGTTCGTGAAGAAAAAGTCATCAATGATGAACTCGTTGAAGTGCTGTCCGAGGAAGGTGCAGACCTCCTGCAGCTTCTTCACCATCTTTTCGTCGTTGTAGCAGAAGGTGTCAAACAGCCGCTGCTTCGGTTCATCCCCCTCCGGGGTCGTGATGGTAGTGGTCAGACCGCCGGCTACTTCGACGCCGTGCTTTTCAAAAATGGCTTTGCACAGCTCCACGTGATCTTCATCCGCCATGATTCCGCTGCGGAAGGGTTCCAGATAGACTTTGTCCACCCGCATGTGCTTTTCAAAGAAGGCGATGTCTTTTTCCAGCTTTTCCTTTTCCGCCCGTGCGGTCGCCTGGGCGACAAAATAGTATACGAGTCTGAAGTTGCGATAGTTTCCCATGGGTGGATCTCCTTTACCAATTCGGTTTTGCTTTGTCATATTATAAACATTAGAGTTCACTTAAAGTCAAGATGTTTTTCGCCTTTAATTTTTTGCGGAGCAAGGTTGAAGATGACCCCTTGCAAAATGGATGGGCAGGCAGTATGATTCTATGTATCATCTGCCGGGACAAACCGGTCAGGGATAAATTGACCGGCAATGTCAAAGGCTGACGAATTCATTTATTCAAACAGTATGGGGAGGAGAGTACTGCATGATTTATTATGTGAACGCCAGTGCGGAGCGGGACGGGAACGGATCAAAGCAGCGCCCGTTCAAACACATTGACGACGCGGCCCGGATTGCCTTGGCCGGCGACGAGGTTGTCGTTGCACCCGGAATCTACCGGGAAAAAGTGACCCCCCGGAACGCGGGCACGGAAGACGCCCGGATTGTATACCGCAGCGAGAAACCTCTCGGCGCCGTGATTACCGGCGCAGAACTGCTGACCGGCTGGACAAAGCAAAAGAACGGTATTTGGGTCAACCGGGTGAAGAACAGCATGTTCGGATCCTACAATCCCTATACAGAAATGGTGTGCGGCGACTGGTACTTCGCGCCGACGGTCCGGCACACCGGCTCCATCTTCCTGGATGACAGGATGATGTATGAAACGGTTTCCCTGGACGAATGCGTGAAGGGGGAAAAGGACCCGTGCTCCTGGGATCCGGAAGGATCCACCTGGAAATGGTTTACGGAACAGGACGGGGACGAGACGGTCATCTATGCCAATTTCCACAGACTGAATCCCAACAACCACAAGGTGGAGATTGTTGTCCGCCGCAACTGTTTCATGCCGGACGAAAACGGCATCGGCTACATCACGGTGAGCGGGTTTGACATCAATAAAGGCGCCACCACCTGGGCCCCGCCGGCCGCGTATCAGGACGGCCTGATTGGCCCGCACTGGTCCAAAGGCTGGATCATTGAGGACTGCGAAGTCTGGGGCAGCCGCTGCTGCGGAATTTCCCTGGGCAAGTACCGCGACGAGGAGAACGACATGTATTTCTATACGAAACATGTCAAATCTCCGACCCAGATGGAACGGGACGCCGTATGCCGCGGGCAGTACCACGGATGGCTGAAGGAAAAAGTCGGAAGCCATATCATTCGCCGTTGTCATGTTCACCACTGCGAGCAGACGGGGATTGTCGGCCGCATGGGCGCGGTCTTCTCCACCATTGAGGACTGTCATATCCATCATGTCTGCAACAGCCAGCAGCTTGGCGGCGCGGAAACCGCGGGTATCAAACTGCATGCTGCGATCGACGTTACGATTCGCAGGAACCATATCCACAACTGCATCATGGGCGTCTGGCTGGACTGGGAAGCCCAGGGCGCCCGGATCAGTCAGAACCTGCTGCATGACAACCAGCGGCCGGAGGGCGTCGAGCCGGCCAAGGGCGCCATGTTCTCAAACGACGTGTTTATCGAAGTTGGCCACGGACCGACGCTGATTGACAACAACGTCATGCTGTCCAGGGTGGCCGCGGCTATCCCCAGCGAGGGCATCGCCTTTGTGCATAACCTGACGCTCGGTTCCTTTGTGCTTGTGAACTCCGGCGTGGACAGCATCGTGAACGGCCAGCGCGAACCCCGCTATACACCCTATCACATCCGTCACAGGACGGAAGTCGCGGGCTTCATGACGATCCTGCACGGAGACGATCGGATTTATAACAACATTTTCATTCAGCAGTATTCGGTTACAGACAAGGAGAAAGATCCCACTGCCAGCGACTACGAAGTTGTCGGCACGGCGCCTTTTGACATCTTTCCGACCTATGAAGAGTGGATTGCCAACTTCCAAATGGGCCAGGAGCCCAACATGGGTCATCTGGCGCAGTTCCACTTTGGACATCTGCCGGTGTGGGTGGACGGCAACGCCTACTTTAACGGCGCCAGCGTGTATGCCAAAGAGGATCACAAGCTGATCGGAAAGAAGAAGGTAGAGGTGGCGCTTTCCGAGAAAGACGGCAAGTGGCTGCTGGATACCAACGTTTACGAGCTTCTGAAGGATTTCCATGACGGGATCATCACCTCGGACCTGCTGGGCAAGGCCTTTGAGCCCGAACAGCGCTTCGAGAATCCGGACGGGACGGAGATCATCTTTGACCGGGATTATTTCGGCGATCACCGCGGAACGGACGCACTGCCCGGACCTTTTACCGACGAAGAGCAGCTTCTTCGTACCCTGTGGTAAACAACTGAAAAACAGAGCAGGCGGGATTCTCCGGGAATTCCGCCTGTTTTGCGTTTCGGGAGGGAAAAACACAAGAAAACACAAGCTTTGCAGCATGTTTCGCGGTTTTCGCCAAAAAAGCGCAAGAAATTAAGAAATACAATTCAAATACAATTTCCCGGAAAACGTTTACCGCAAGGGCTTTCAGGAAGTTGTCCTGTACAGACAGGTCAAAAAATGATTAAAAATGCACATCTTGCCCCTTGCAAAATGTATGTACAAGTTGTATGATATGAACAGTGACCAACAGTGGTCGCGGGAGGTAAATTTTATATTTGAAAGGAGATCCTGGAAATGAAGAAACTGGTTGCTCTGGTCCTGGCAGTTGCTATGCTGCTGTCCCTGACTTCCGTGTTCGCCGAAGAACAGAAAGTCATCACCATGTGGTGTATCGCTACTGAAAGCGATGCGAACCGCCCCGCTTATGAAGCGGCTATCGCTGCCATCGAAAAAGAACTTGGTGTGAAGATCGAGTGGGAAGCTTTCGAAAATCAGTCCTACAAGACCAAGATCAAGACTGCCATGTCTGATCCGTCCACCCTGCCGGACATCTTCTTCACCTGGGCCGGCGCCTTCTGCGGCGACTTCGCTGCGCAGGGCAACGTGTACTGCCTGGAAGAAGCTTACAAAGACTATGCCGATGCTCTGCCTGCCGTCATGCTGCAGAACGCTTCCTATGACGTCGATGGCAATGGCAAGAAACCCTATGCGGTTCCGCTGACCATGAACATCGTTACGCTGTTCGCGAACATGGATCTGCTGGCCAAGGCCGGTTGGGATCATGTCCCGAACACCTATGAAGACCTGATCAAGTGCTGCGACGATCTGGTTGCCGCCGGCATCACCCCCTTCGGCTGCGCCGGTTCTGAAACCTGGTGCGTGACCGAGTACCTCGAGCCCATCATCGAGAAGACCATCGGCTATGAAGCGCTGAACAAGATCTTCGCGGGCGAAGGCACCTGGAATGATCCCGCCATCGCCGGTGCGGTCGACAAGTTCCAGGAAATGGTCACCAAGGGATACTTCGCGGCTGACGGCCTGACCCTGGGCAACGACCAGATCAAGGCCAACTTCATTGCCGGCAACTATGCCTTCTATCAGAATGGTTCCTGGAACTGCGGCGAAGTGAACGACGCCGAGGGCAACTTCCAGGTTGCGCTGTTCCCCGTGATGGATGCTGAGAAGGCCACCTATGGTCAGGTCATCGGCGGACCGTCCGATTCTCTGGCTGTTGCTGCCACCTCCAGCGATCCTGCGTTCGCCGCGAAGGTCGCGTTCGAACTGGGCAAGGAAATCTGCCATTACGGCTATCTGGCCGGTTCCGGACTGCCTGCCTGGACTCCGGATTACGACACCTCTGCAGTGAAGCCCCTGGTTGCCGCTGTTGCGGACATCGTTGCTGCTGCTGACGGCATGGTGCTGTTCGGAGACACCGCTATGAGCGCTGACCCCGCCAACATCTATCTGGACTATGTGTCCAAGGTCTATGGTGTGGAAATCGATGGCAACGGCTTCATTGAAGGCCTGTCTGCCACGCTCCAGTAATCAGATTACGATCTGAGATCTGAACAAATCAATTCGGAGACGGCCCCCGCGGGGATTCCTCTGAGAGGGCCGTCTCCCTCTTTTGTTGAGAAGGATCACTAAGATGAAAAGAACGTTTACCTACAAACTGAGTATAGTCGCTTTTCTGTTGCCGGCGCTGATCCTGTTCATCGGAATCCTGATCGCGCCGATCATCATGTCTGTGATTTACAGCCTGAACGATTTTAAAGCGATTTCCGGTTCGGACATGACCTATGTCGGGTTCAGAAATTTCATAGAGCTCTTCAGTCCGGAGCTGGTAAATGAAAAAGGCGCCCTGTATGCCAATGTTAACTATATGGGGGATGCCCTGCTGAATTCATTGCTTCTGGCTGCGCTTTCAACCTTTATTCAGCTTCCGCTGGCGTTGATTATTGCACTGAAGCTGAGCAAAGGGATCCGGGGAGAACGGATTTATCTCTCCATTTTCTTCATGCCCGTGTTGATTTCCACGGTTATCATCGGTCGTCTGTGGATGAACATCTACGAAACAAACGGTCTGCTGAATGCGGCATTGGATGCTTTGGGCATCAAACAGCAGGTATTCAGCTGGGTTTCCAGCAAGATTACTTCCACAAAAATGCCCTTTCAGGGAGGATGGACCGGCTACAAGGAAACGGCGCTGTTGGCAGCGTTTGTTCCGATTCTCTGGCAATATGTGGGATACCATATGCTGCTGATGTATGCAGGCATCAAAGGTGTTCCGGCAGATCTGCTGGAAGCAGCGCAGCTGGACGGTTGCACCGAGGGCCAGGTAAACCGGCATATCATCATTCCCTACATCAAGCCGATTCTGAAGGTTTGTGTGATCTTCGCGGTGACCGGATCTCTGAAATCCTTTGACCTGATCTATACATTAATGAAGGATACCCGCAGAGCGGAACTGCCCAGCACCCTGATGTACAAGCTGACTTTCCTGAATAACCGTTATGGCCTGGGAAGTGCGATTGCGGTGGTGCTGATCGTGCTGTGCTTTGCGTTTGCGATGCTTATTTCGCTGGCCTTCAGGGATAAGGGGGAGAAAGTATCTTGAACGAGAATCGAAAATTTACATTTTCAACTGTTCTGGTTCACATCCTCCTGATAGTGTTGGTTGTGATCAATCTCTTCCCGCTGTACTGGATGATGACCTTCTCTCTGAAGGACAATGACGAAATTTTCGGCGGCTATCTGAAGGATGACGCCGGTAAGGCAATCCTGGACGAAAACGGCGAAAAGATTCCGGTGGAACGGAATATGATCGGCCTGCCCCGGACCTGGCGGTGGAGCAACTATCCAAAGGCATTGAACACAGGAAACATGGGCCGTTATTTCCTGAACAGCCTGATTGTTTCAGCATCGGCGATTGCGATTACCCTGATTGCGGCGTTTATGGCAACCTATGCGATGACGCGGCTGGTCTGGAAAGGCCGAAAGATGATGAACAAATTCTTCATGCTGGGTCTGACCATCCCGATCCATGCAGCGCTGGTTCCAGTGTTCATGATTCTGTCCCGGATGAAACTGCTGGATACGTATGTCGCACTGATTATCCCTTACGCGGCATTCTCGCTGTCCATGGGTATTCTGATCAGTATCGGATTCATGGGAGACATTCCCTATGACCTGGATGAGGCGGCCTTCCTGGACGGCTGCGGCGTATGGGGTATTTTCGGCCGAGTGATTGCTCCCCTTATGATGCCTGCTACTGCGACGGTCGGCATCTATACCTTCCTCCAGTGCTGGAATGAACTGCTGTTTGCAACGATTTTTGTCAGCAAAGGACAGTATATGACGCTGCCGGTCGGCGTGCAGCAGTTGTTCGGTCAGTACACGACAGACTGGGGTCCCATCGGTGCGGCTCTGGCCATCGCCACCATTCCGACCATGATCGTGTATGCGCTGCTGAGCAAGCGTATTCAGGCGGGTTTCATCGCCGGTGCGGTCAAAGGCTGAAAGGTTTTCTGTGGTACCATCAAGGCTCCTGCCGGTTTCGGCAGGAGCCTTTTGAGAACGATTGGAGAGTTCCGGTCAGCCAATGCCGCCCAGACCTGAATTGCATTCGTACTGCTCAATCACACCGGTTTCCACGTTGACATAGATTTTGTAATAACTGTTATGTCTTTCCTCGGTTTCGCTGTGTATCGGCTGATTGGCATAGGATTCTTCATCCAGCAGGTATTCAACCAGGAAGCAGGGCTTGCCGTTCACAGTTTCATACCAGGTGTTTTCACCTGCTTCGAAGGAGTTTGTGTAGAGCTCCAGACGGGCAGCTTCCTGATCGCTTAATTCAAAATTGGTGATGATGAACTCCCGGCCGACGGCGATCATCTCTTCTTCGGAAAGCTTCCGGGCATTCAGGGCGCCGGATTTCTCTTCCTCACGCCGGGCGTAATACGATTCGAAATCTTCCTGCGGCTCGGATGTTTTGTCGTCTGCTTCGACAGGATGCGCTTTTGCGTGGAGCTCTTCCGCTTTATCCATATACATTTTCTTGCTTTGCGGATCCCGGCTGTCGGCAAGCATCTGCTCCAGCTGCACTTTATTCCAGGCTTCGGAGTCATATCCGCCCGCGGTACCTTTCCCGTCATGGCTCCAGGAAGCTTTGGCCCGATTGTCCTTTACGTCCACGGTATACACACCGAGGGGTGTTTCCAGCTCTCCGGCGCCTGCATAGGTGACCCGTATGGTTCCATCCGGCAGTTCTTCTTCCTGCCGCCCGAAGAATGTCTGCATTTCAAAAGTGATACCGTATTCCTTTTCCAGCGTCTGATCGGCAAGCCGGGCGGCAGAAACCGTCGGGGATAACAGCAGGCCGGCAGCAAGGGCAATCACGGAAAGGGAAACAAGAACCAGGGCCAAAACCAGCCCGAACGACATTTTCTTTTTCATTACAGGTGCCTCCTCCTGAGCGATTCGATGCATCAGGGCAGCACGGCAGGACGGAAGCTCATCCAGGAAGGAAAGCCGCCGGTCCATCATGGTCTGGAGCGTCTCCTTATTCTTCATCATTGAACCATTCCTCCAATTCGCCTTTCAGCATGATTCTCGCCTTTTTCAATCTGTAATTGACGGTGGATCGGGGGACCCGCAGCACTTTTGTGATTTCTTCCAGGGACATTCCCTGGTACCAGCGCAGCAGTGTGACTTCCTTCAGCTTCGGCGGCAGCGACATCACCGCACGCGTAACGGTGTCGTCGTGCTCCTCAAAGGGAACCGCACTTTCCGGCAGGGTATCCGGTGAGACAGAACGGTCCGTATTCCGGAACCAGGAACTTTTCAGCTGATCCTTGCAATGATTCATGGCTATGCGCATCAGCCATGTTTTTTCCTCTGCTTCGCCGCGGAATCGGTCATAGTGTTTCCAGGCCTTGAAAAATGTTTCCTGCACTGCGTCTTCCGCCAGGGCTGTATCGCCCAGATAGGCATAGCATAGGTGAAGGATCGGCTTCTCCCACCGGGCAACGGCGTTTTCCAGCCATTCCCGTCGCAGGTCCTGTGCCACGGTGCTCCCTCCTTTCGTCAATCATTAGACGAGGCTGCGCGACAAAGTGTCCAAAAACTTTTTGTCATTCGTTTTTATTTTATCCTTTCAGTTTCTGAAGAGAAAGCATCTGAAAGAAAGCGGCTGTCCGAAAAATATCATAATACAGCAGGGGATTTGGGAAAAACGAGAGTTAACGCACACATTTTTGCAAAAATGACAAAATCGTGCGCGTTAACTTGCCATTTTTCATTGATCATGATAGGATCAACTCATTCGAACCGGATGAAGGGATATGACTTTATCGTGCGCATTAACGGTTTATTTGCGTATTGATGTGAGAATGAAAGCGGGGAAAGCAGCATGCCATACATTATGCGTCACGGCTGGACGGATTGGAATGATCGCCATAAACTGCAGGGACACACGGATATTCCGCCGGACCTTTGCTTCTGTTCGTCGCTGATCCGGCTGATCTGAGAATCTGAACAGATTGAGAGAAGATAACATGACAGCAAACGAGGGAGCGGGAATCCGGCCGGAGCATCTGGCGGATCATAGGAAAAGGATCTTTTGCGTGACAGACTATGGGGTCACTGCAACCACCGGCCCCGTGGAAAACACACAGGTGATCAACGACCTGATCGCCCGGGCTTCCGGATGCGGGGGAGGCACCGTTCTGATTCCGAAAGGCATCTACGGGGTATACACCCTTCGGATGCAAAGCGATGTGACGCTGCATCTGGAAAAAGGCGCTGTGCTTCGCGCCGCCAGGCCGGGCGTCGAGGGGGGCAACTATGACGAACCGGAAGTGAACCTCTTCGCGGGCATTCAGGATCACGGGCACAGCTATCTGGCCAACAGTTTCATCTATGGCAGAGAATTGCACAGGATCGCGATTACGGGCAGCGGAGTGTTGGACGGAAGCAATTATCATACCCGCCAAAAAGGCGAACCGCTGGAATACATCCTGAACCGGTGGGATCCGGCTTTCCCGGCAAAAAGATCGGAGAAGGGGCATGACGGCAGCTGGTTCGGCAATAAGGGCATTGCGCTGGACAGCTGCGAAGGCATCGTGCTGACGGACTTTACCTTTCTGATCGGCGGACATTTTGCGCTGATTCTGAGCGGCTGCAGGGATATCTGGATGGATCGTCTGTTGGTGGATACGGCGCGGGACGCGCTGGATCTGGACGGAAGCCAGGATGTCACGCTACGGAACTCCGTATTCAATTCCCTGAACGACGACGCCATCTGCCTGAAGGCTTCCTTCGGGGCGAAGAAGTTCATGCCGGTGCGGAACATTCTGGTGGAAGACTGCAAGGTCATGGGCTTTGATGCAGGCAGCGTTTATGCCGGACAGTATACCCGGGACAAGCTGGCCGCCACGGATCGCTGCAAGCCCTGCGGACGGGTGAAATTCGGCACGGAGGCCAGCTGTGGGTGTGATCATGTCACTGTGAGAAGAGTGGAATTTATCCGTTCCCGGGGGATCTGTCTGGAATCCTGTGACACCGCGGACATGCATGACATCCTGATTGAAGACTGCCGGATGAGGGAGGTCAGTTCCTCTCCAATATTCATCCGGCTGGGGATCCGGAACCGGTTTCCCGTTACGGGAAACAGCAGTGCGGATACTCTGGGAACCGTTCGGAGCGATCCGGTGAATCCCGGCGAGGAATGGGAAGCACAGGGACCGCAGGTGCGGCTGGATCACCGGGAATGGATTCTTCCCTGCGGAAAGGAATGGCCCGCGTATCCGGCGGCGGGGTATCTGCCGGCGGTCCGGAGGGACCGGAAAGTCAGCGTGGACGGCGCCAGCGAATTTACTATCCCCCGGGAGAAAGAACCCTGCGGCATCAATCTCGCCAACTTTGACGCGGTTATTGAAGACGGAAAGACGCAATACTACGCAAAAAGGTGGGATTCGGAGAAGGGAACCTACGTCCGGGATGAGCAGCGTCCCCTTTTGGAAAGGGAACTGCCGCTGGTTGCCAATGCCTATGGGGCGGCTCTCGGCAACACCGTGGCGAGGGCCTGGAATATCACGATCCGGAACCTGCAGGTGCGGGACGCGGATCCCAGATACCCGATTCTGATCCAGGGACTGACGGACAGCCCTGTTCGGAATGTTACGCTGGAAAACATTGACGTGGAATACCGGGGTGGAATGACCCGGAAGATGGCAGAGGAGCAGCGTCAGCTGAATACGGTCTGGGGTTTTTCACAGTTCGGGGCGCCGAAAGATTTGCAGATCCTGCCCTGGCTGGTCAATACATTTTTCGCCAAGAATGAAGGGCTGCTTCCCCGGACAGACTGGGATCCGAAGAGCCGCCAATGGGTTTCAGATCCCTACAATGTGCCGGAACTGGCGGAGGTTTATCCGGAACCGTCCAACTACGGCATTTTGCCTGCGTATGGATTATATGCCCGGCACGCGGAAGGTCTGCGGCTGAAGGACGTGACGTTTTCGACGCAGGCGCCGGATGAACGGGATGCCGTTGTGCTGGACGACATCCGGGACGCGGAACTGACCGGTTTGCGATGCGACGGTCATGTGACAACGGTTCGCAGCGCGTGGCGCCGGCCCTCCGGCTGTGAGATGGTGCCGGAATACCCCTATCACGAGGAGAAAGTGGAAGGACTGCGGACAGACGGAACGGTGCAGATCCGGGAAAAGATTGTTCACGCACCGGCACCGGGGACGCCTTCGGACTCGCTGTATCCCTGGCTGACAGTGCCGATCCCGGAGAACGGATACCGTTACGCGGAAAAGACGGAGCAGGTTCCGCTTCCCCGAAGCGTATACCGGCCTTATGTGATCTGGCGGTGGGAAGAAGCCGGAAAGCTTCGGCTTTTGGTCAGGGATCCTGCCGGGGATCCGCAGACGCAGAAGGCGAATCCCGATTCCGGCGAAATTATTCAGTACGACGCCTTCGTCGCCCCACAGCCGGTTCCTCTTTCTGTTTCTGCGGAGCTGAAAGGGGATGGGGGGAGTATCCCGCTGGACCTGATTCCACTGCCGGGGGAGGACGGGCACGCGTACAGCATCGAACTGCCGGGTACAATGCCAAAGGGCAGCAGCATCGAGGTCACGGTGGATGACGGATTCCGTGCGGAAAAGCAGCTGATCAGAAATGGATCCGGGAATTTCAGGTAATTGACAACAGCCAGCGGGCGGCCATCTCAATCCATTCCTGACATTCCGGATGAATGTTCGGGCTGTCCGGGGGATAAACCTGATCATTGGAGAGGGACAGCCCATGCTCGCCGTGCTGCCAGATATGAAGCTCAAAAGGGATTCCGTGACGGCAAAGCCCGGTGGCCAGCAGGAGCGTGTTTTCCGGGGGAACCGACGAATCTTCCCTCGTATGCCAAAGGAACGCGGGAGGGGTCTCGTCGGTTACGAAGTTCTCGAGGGACACTTCCGACTTCAACTTTTCACAGTCCGGGCCCAGAAGATTCTGAATGGAGCCCTGATGGGCATATTGTCCGGAGGTGATTACCGGATAAGCCAGGATCATGGCGTCCGGCCGGCAGTCTTTTTGCTGCGGCTGGGTATGCCATTTCAGGGCGATATGAGCCGCCGCGTGTCCTCCGGCTGAAAAGCCGAGCACCGCGATTCTGTGAGGGTCGCAGAGCCATTCTTCCGCGTGAGCGCGCGCGTAGGATACGGCTTCAGCCGCTTCCTTCAGCGCCTTCGGATAACGCGCCGGCGCCACGGAATAGCGCACCACGACCGACTGAATGCCAAGAGAAAGAAGTCTCAAAGCTACGGGTTCGGCTTCCCGGTCGCTTCTGTAGGCATAGGCTCCGCCGGGAAAAATCAGCACGAGAGGCCTTCTTCTTTCCGGTTCAACAGCCCGATTGTCCGTCAGATAGGTTTCCAGTTCCACCCCTGTTTCCGGCAGGGTTATGACCTCGTGGCGCATATGTCATGCATCCGCCTTTCTTTCCTGATTGCCTTATTGTATAGCGGAAAGAGTCTTCTGGCAATCAAATTTCCGCCGGTGACACCGGCAGATTGTAAATACCATCAGCTCTGTGCATATATGGATTTCCGGGATTGGGGTATGAACAAAGGAAAAGACGGCAGTTCCGGCGAAATATTAATATCAGAAAAGACGAAAATAAATATCGGAAAGCGAGGAAAACAGGATGGAACCAAAGAAACTCGGATTCGGCCTGATGAGACTGCCCACCCTGGACCCGAAGAACGCTGCCAGCGTGGATATCGAACAGCTCAAACAGATGGTGGACCTTTTTATGAGCAAAGGCTTCACCTACTTTGACACAGCGATTATGTACAACGGGTTTGCCAGCCAGCGCGCGGCCAAGGAAGCGCTGGTGGACCGGTATCCCCGGGACAGCTTTACGCTGGCAACAAAACTGCATAACGCTTTCTTCAACTCCCTGGAGGAGCGGGATAAGGTGTTCAACGAACAACTGGAACAGACCGGCGCCGGATACTTTGATTATTACCTGATCCACGGCATTGAAGCTGGCAGTTGGCCGAAATATGAGAAGTACGACTGCTTCAACTGGTTGCTGGAGAAGAAAGAGCAGGGACTGGTGAAGCACGCCGGCTTCTCCTTCCATGACACGCCGGAGCTGCTGGATACAATTCTGACCAAGTATCCGGAAATGGAGTTTGTCCAGCTTCAGATCAACTATCTGGACTGGGAAAGCGAATGGGTGCAGTCCCGGGCGGTCTATGAAACGGCCTGTAAACACCATAAGCCGATTATCGTCATGGAACCGGTCAAAGGAGGAACCCTGGCCAACGTGCCTGCTGAAGCGGAAAAACTGCTGAAGAACGCGGAGCCGGAACTTTCGGTTCCCTCCTGGGCGATCCGCTTTGCCGCCAGTCAGCCCAATGTGATGATGGTTCTCTCCGGCATGACCACCCTGGAGCAGGTGAAGGACAACACCGGCTTCATGGAAAACTTTAAACCGCTGACTGATGAAGAGATTCAGCTGACACACCGGGTTGCGGAGATCATCAACGCACAGATTGCCGTACCGTGCACCGGATGCTCCTATTGCACGGAGGGTTGCCCGATGAATATCCCGATCCCGAAATATTTCTCCCTGTACAACGAAGATATGCGTGAGGATCTGGCACAGAAAGGCTGGACCGTCAATTTTTCCAATTACAGCAATCTGGCGGAAAGTTTCGGGAAAGCGGCGGACTGTATCGCCTGCGGCCAGTGCGAAGGCGTATGCCCCCAGCATCTGCCGATTATCGACCTGATGAAGAAGGTTTCGGCACATTTTGATCATTGATATATCGCGGAGGTTGAAGATGAAATACAGATGCCTTGGCAAAACCGGCCTGCGGGTCAGCGAGATCGGCTTCGGCGGAGAATGGCTGGAGCGGCATGAGGAAAGCGAATCCATCGCTCTGATAAAATATGCCCACAGCAAGGGAATCAACATCGTTGACTGTTGGATGCCTGATCCGAAATCCAGGGATATCATCGGAGAGGCCATTGCGGAGGATCGCGCCGGATGGTATGTTCAGGGTCATATCGGTTCCACCTATCAGAACGGGCAGTATACCCGGACAAGGGACGTGGAACAGTGCCAGATCGCATTTGAGGATCTGCTGACGCGGCTGAAAACGGATTATATCGATCTGGGGATGATTCACTATGTCGATCTGGAAAGCGACTGGGAGGTTGTTTCCCGGCCCGGTCTTTATCTGGACTATGTCATGGAACTAAAAAGGCAGGGAAAGATCCGGCATATCGGATTATCCACCCATAATCCGGCCATTGCCATCAAGGCGGCGGAAAGTGGACTGGTAGAGATGATTCTGTTCAGCGTAAATCCTGCCTTCGACCTGATGCCGCCGACGGATAATATTGAAAACTATTTTGCGGACACCTATGCGGATGGCCTGAACGGTGTGGATCCTGTACGAATCCGGATGTATAAGATCTGCGAACAGCAGAGTGTTGGCATTACCTGTATGAAGCCTTTCGCAGGCGGCCGTCTCTTTGACGCGAAGCGTTCACCCTTTGGCGTGGCACTGACGCCGGTCCAATGCATCCATTACGCTCTGACCAAGCCGGGCGTGGCCTCGGTTCTCTGCGGCTATGATACGCCAGAGCAGGTTGATGCAGCGGTCGCCTACGAAACAGCTTCGGACAGCGAAAAGGATTATGCCACAGTCCTTGCCGGCGCACCGCAGCATACCTTTGCCGGCGGAGAATGCACTTACTGCGGACATTGCAAACCCTGCCCTGTGGACATCGACATCGCCATGGTGAATAAGCTGTATGATCTTGCGGTTATGCAGCCGGAAGTCCCGGTTTCTCTTAAAGAACACTATCTCTCTCTGCAGCACCATGCGGGTGAATGTGTGGGTTGCCGTGGATGTGAAAGCCGCTGTCCCTTTGGCGTGAAGGTTGCCGACAGGATGTCCCAAACCGCGGAACTGTTTGGGAAATAACAGGGGCGGAGTATGGTCCCGGATATTGGAGAAAAGAAAATAAGCACTATATCTGCCTTCTTTTCCAATTCAAAACAATCACGGCGGAAAGAATCAGAAGGATTCCAAGTCCGGAAAGGAAAGTCAGAGGCTCGGAAAAAACCAGAATTCCGACCAGTGTCGCCACCATCGGCTCGATGGTGGCGATAATTCCGGCCTTACTTGCCTCCACGGTGCGAAGACCCATCGTATAGGCCAGGAACGGAATAACCGCTGTGACCAGTGCGGTGAGGCAGCAGAAGAAAAGCAGCCACATCGGGTTCGGTGCAGCGGTAAACTTTGAGACCATATCTCCCGGCTTGCAGATGATCCAGGAACCGGCAGCCGCAAACAGGAAGGTATATGTCGTAACCGTAAAGGGAGAATACTTTCGCAATGCAATCGTCCCCAGAATGCTGTACAGGCCGTATCCGATTCCGGAGCCGAGACCGATCAGCAGGCCGGTCAGCGTCATCCCTTCTCCGGAAATGCCGGAGACCAGAACACAGCCGGCAAAGGCAAGCGCCAATGCCAGCAGTTTCCTTCCGTTCAGATTCTCACGGAAAAACAACACGGACATCAGCATAATCCAGATGGGGGAAGTATAGAGCAGGATTGCAGCGGTCGAAAGCGGCATCATCGTGATTGCCGTAAAATAGCAGACTGTGAAGAACAGGATGCTCCCGAAGCCCAGACCGAGAAAAAGCGGCAGATCCCGCAGCGCAATCCGGAAACCGGATCGGTCTTTGATGAACAGCAGGATGCAGAAGAACAGGGCTGCCAGGGTGATGCGGATTGATACGATCTGAACAGAACTGAAACCAAAGTCTGAAAGCTTTCTGACAAAAATCCCCATGCTGCCCCAGAAACAGCCGGCAAGGACAATCAGCAACGGACCCAAGTTGCGTTTGGCTTTTCCCATCGTGAACCCTCCCCGGACAGTTTCCTCAAATCTGCATTGTTCATAGTACCATGGATCAATGTTTTTCAGAAGCATTTCTGCTTTCTTTCCTTTTTGCACTGCTCGATATGGCCGCAGCGGTAACAGAGCTCATTGTCACAGACGCCGTCGTTGTTAAAGCAGGACAGGATATTGTTCACTGTGGTTTCCGCGATGTTGTCCAGCGCCTCCTCTGTCAGGAAAGCCTGATGGGAGGTGACGATCACATTGGGCATGGAGATCAGCCGGGCGAGCAGATCGTCGTTCATGATGTGGCCGGAGCGGTCTTCAAAGAACACGTCTGCTTCTTCTTCATACACATCCAGGCAGGCTGCGCCGATTTTCCGTGCTTTGATGCCTTCCAGCAGTGCCTCCGCGTCGATCAAAGCGCCGCGGGAGGTGTTGACGATGACGACGCCTTTTTTCATCTTCCCGATGGCCGCTGCGTCGATCATGTGCCGGGTTTCGTCTGTCAGCGGGCAGTGGAGCGAAATGATATCGCTTTTTTCGAACAGCTCATCCAGCGTTACGTACTCTATGCCGCTGTCCTTCGCGGGAAAACGGTCATAGGCCAGTACATGCATGCCGAATCCCCTGCAGATATCAATAAAGATCCTCCCGATCTTCCCGGTGCCAATGACGCCCACGGTTTTGCCGTGGAAATCAAAGCCGGTCAGCCCGCTGAGGGAAAAGTTGAACTCCCGTGTGCGGTTATATGCCTTGTGAATCCGCCTGACAATGGTCAGCAGTAGTGCAATCGTATGTTCGGCGACCGCATAGGGTGAATACGCCGGTACGTGCACCACATGAATTTTGCCATAGGCGTGCTTTACGTTTACGTTATTATATCCTGCCGAGCGCAGGGCAATCAGCCTGACACCGTATTCATACAGTCTGTCGATCACCGCGCTGTTCACATTGTCGTTGACGAATACACATACCGCGTCGCAGCCTTTCGCCAGTTCTGCGGTGTCCTCGTTGAGTTTGGTTTCCAGATAACGGAACTGCATGTTATGCAGACCCCCGTAATGCTCAAACGCGGGCTTATCATAGGCCTTTGCGTCATAAAAAGCCACTTTCAACATTCGTACCGCCTCCTTGCTGCTCCTTGCCTCTTTTCCTCAGCCTCTGTTCATTTTATCTTATAAACTTCGGCTTTGTCCAGCCATAACCTTCCAAAGACCGGCTTGCCGGTTTCTGCTCCGGCAGAATGAACCTCTTCTGATCCGTTATTCCCGCTGAGCAGATAATCACACAGCCGGCGCAGCAGTTCATCCAGGTCGTCAATCGACTGACAGGATGTCAGAGAGAAAATGTTATAGAAATCCATCACGGATTCCTTACCGGAAAGTGCGTCTGAGTGTGTAGGCATCAGGGAATTGATCACATCGCTGTAAATCATCCGAAAGGCAAAGGGTGACATATGGCTAACCGTTTTGTGAAGGAGCACCTCCTGAATCCGGAAGAATTCTGGACGCCTTTCCCGCTGCCCAGCGTGGCGGTGAACGATCCTGCCTTCCGCAATGCGCCGGAAAACAACTGGAGCGGACAGCCGGAAGGCCTGACGTACCAGCGGGCCATCCTGGCGCTCGAACGCTATGGATATGACCGGATAGTCACAGTGCTCGGGGAGAAACTGATGGATGCCGTATACAAGGGCGGCCTGAGGTTCACACAGCAGTTTGATCCGTTTACGGGTGAACCTTCCCTGGTGCACGCAGTGACGCATCAGCCGGTGAAAGACGGCGACGGAGATCCTGTGCAGGATGCGTATGGCCCTACGATGCTGGCGTGTCTGGAATATATTGCACACCGATGGGGAATTCATCCGCATCTGGGCAATGTATGGTTCAGCCTTGGCACAGGGAAGCCTTATGAATGGAGGCGTTCACTTTTCTGCTGAAAGGAATTCTTCGACCGGCAGCGAAGTCTATAACCGTAGATACCTTTTCATCTGCGGACGATGATGAAGTCACTTTCAGGGGAGGCAGTATTGGACATATGGAGAAGCAATTCGACCTGATCTGTATCGGGATGGCGCTGGTGGATTCGATTATCAAAGGTTTTGACCCGGAACCGGTTTCCGCTTCCGGCTACCGTGCCGAGTCCGGATCGCTGAATATCGGCGGGGAAGCGGTGAACGAGGCCATGGCCGCGGCGAAACTCGGCATGAAAACCGGTATCCTCTGTTCCCTCGGCGAGGATGCGGCCGGAGACATGATTGCCGACGCGCTCGCGCGGCAGGGAGTGGATACAAGCCGGATACTTCGCTCTGCCGGTTGTCCGACCCCGGTCACGACGATGTTTGTGAACGATGACGGCACACGCAAGTCCATCACGAACGGAGCGCATCGCCATAACTTCCATCCGGAGCGGTACATCGATCGCTTTTCCGATGCCCGCGGTCTGATCTTCGGCTCACTTTTTCGCGCGCCTTTTGACGATCCGGAGATCATCCATTCCGTGCTGACTGCCGCAAAGGCTGCCGGGCAGATCGTTTTTGCCGACACCAAGCTTCCAAATTTTCGATTTTTGACCCTGGACGATCTTCACGATTCGCTTCCTTTGATCGATTATATCACGCCCAATGAGGATGAGGCGCGCCATTTCTCGGGGAAAGAACAGCCGGAGGAGATGGCTGACACATTTCTCGGTTATGGCGTGAAGAATGTGATCATCAAGCTCGGCGGCAAAGGCTGTCTGTTTAAAAACGCGGAAGAACGGATGATCCTGCCTGCCTGCGAGATTCAGGCTGTTGACGCTACCGGAGCAGGAGACAATTTTGTCGCCGGTTTTGCGGCTGAGATTCTGCGCGGCGCATCTCATGCCGAAGCTCTGCGCTTTGCCAATGCCTGCGGCGCGATCTGCACGACGGCCGTCGGCGCGGGAACCGCATTGCAAAGCCGGGAGCAGGTATTGCAGTTTTTGGGGAGATAAGGAGGGAAAAAGTGATGGCTGAGTTTCCGACAGTTGAGGGTTTAAGCCATACAGCGATTCGGACACGCAATATTGAGGAGTCTGTCCGGTACTATACGGAGGTTCTCGGCATGCGGGAGGCATTTCGCATGTACAGGAAGGACGGAACGCTGGCAACCGTATATCTGTTTATCACGCCCGGACAATATCTGGAACTGTTTGCAGACGGCGTCAGGGAAGGAATAACGGGTCCTGATGTGATCGGAATGAATCATATCTGCCTGATGACCAAGGATATTGGACGATCCTATGATGCTGTTCTGGAGGCCGGCGGCCCTTTGGATTCCGAGGTTAAAAGAGGCCAGTCGCAATGCCGGATGTTCTGGACGCATGATCCGGACGGAACACGGATCGAAATAATGGAAATGCCGCCGGAGTCCATGCAGGCGCAGGCAGACGAGAAATTCCGGCCCGCTGCATTCAGACCAATGCGCCGGTTTAAACAGCAAATCAGTGAAAGGGAGTGCATCCGGATTCTTCGGGAAGAGAGGCGGGGAGTGCTCTCTGTGATTGGGGAGAACGGGTATCCGTATGGGATTCCCATGAATCATTGGTACAACCCGGAAGATGGGAAACTGTATTTCCATGGCGCAAAGACAGGGCACAAAATTGATGCAATCAAAAATTGCGGCAGGGTAAGCTATTGTGTATATGACTCCGGCTTCAGAAAAGAAGGGGAATGGGCGCTGAATGTGAACAGCGTAGTGGTTTTCGGGCGGATCAAACCTGTCCGGGATGAGGAAAAAGCCAAAGTGATTGGTGAAAATCTGTGCCGAAAATTCACAAATGATGAAGAGTATATACAAAAAGAGCTTCAGAACGCACTGCCGCGAGTACAATGCCTGGAGCTGACAATAGACCATATGACAGGGAAACTGGTCAATGAATCTTAAGATGTGGGAGGGAAATTATGTCGTCGATGGAATTTGTCAGGAAAATGCCCCTGCCGCAGGATATTAAACGGGATTATCCTGTGGACAGAACGATTCAGGCAATCAAAAAAACAAGAGATCAGGAAATCTCAGATGTCATAACGGGGAAAGACAGCCGTTTAATGCTGATCATAGGACCGTGTTCTGCCGATCGTGAAGATGCTGTGCTGGAATATATGGGCCTTTTGGCTGAGATTGATCAGCAAGTCAGGGAAAAACTGTTGATTATACCCCGCGTATATACGAATAAACCCCGTACCAAAGGTGTCGGTTATAAAGGCATGCTGCATCAGCCTGATCCGGAGAAGAAAGAGGATATGCTGGCGGGTATCATTGCGATCCGTCAGTTGCATATGCGGGTTATTCAGCAGACCGGTTTTACATGCGCAGAGGAGATGCTGTATCCGGCAAATTACAGTTATCTGTCCGATATGCTTGGTTACGTTGCGGTCGGAGCACGTTCGGTGGAAAACCAGGAACACCGGCTGGTTGCAAGCGGGCTGGGAATTGCAGTAGGCATGAAAAACCCAACAGCCGGTGATATTTCCGTCATGATGAACTCTATTGCCGCCGCCCAAAGCGGGCAGGAATTCATTTATCGAAACTGGGAGGTGCGGACTTCCGGCAACTCCCTTGCACATGCGATTTTGCGTGGGTATGTAGACAGTTTCGGACGTTCTCACCCAAATTATCATTATGAAAATCTACGGAATCTTCTGAATCTCTACAGGGAAAGCGGTCTTGCCAATCCTGCCGTTATTGTGGATACAAATCACAGCAATTCCGGGAAAGATTATCTGGAACAGATACGTATCTGCAAAGATGTTATGCACAGCAGGATGCTTAACCCGGAAATATCTTCTTTAGTAAAAGGACTGATGGTGGAAAGCTATCTTGTGGACGGCTCTCAGAAAATCGGCGGAGGCGTATACGGCCAGTCGATTACAGATCCATGTCTTGGGTGGGAGAAGAGCCGGGAGCTGATTCTGCGCCTCGCAGATTCAGTCTGAAAAAAGCCCTTCGGGTGCAATGATCCGGAGGGTGTTTCTGCTTCTCAGTCGATTCTTTCCAGCACTTTGTACCCTCTGGCCTGCAGGAATTCTTCCACCTCCATCAGGTCGACTGCTTTCAGGATGGCGACAGGCAGCCGGCTCAGTGTGTTGTAAGTCACATACAGATAATCCAGGTTAATGTTTCCGTCGCTGATCACATCCAACAGACCGTTAAGACTCCCGCATTCATCGGCGATCTCAGCTGCAACCACAACATCGCTGTGACACATATATCCGGCCTTTTGCAATACATTTGCTGCGAGGTCTGTGTCGGACACAAGCATGCGGATGATCCCGAATTCCGCGCTGTCATTGGTGATGAG
This sequence comes from uncultured Eubacteriales bacterium, assembly GCA_902764875.1. Classification (GTDB taxonomy): domain Bacteria; phylum Bacillota; class Clostridia; order Christensenellales; family Aristaeellaceae; genus Aristaeella. The sequence goes on along the minus strand of CACWXP010000005.1, from coordinate 138,110 downwards.
GGTGTTCATATTAATTCCGTTTTCAAACAGTATTTGTGTAATACGTCCCATAGCACCCTTTTTGTTCTCTGCGAAAATGGATAATTGCCGGATCAATGTATTTCACCGTCCTTACTCAATTCTTCCAGTGCGGCCTTCATGGACCGGACGTAACGGCCGATTTCTTCCGGTGCGTTCCGGCCGCTTTTTGCGAGAATCTTTTCGATCGCGGAGCCTACAATTGCACCGTCTGACAGCGCTGCCATCCGTTTTGCCTGCTCCGGCGTGGAAATACCGAAGCCAATGGCTACGGGCACTTTTGAATTTTCCCGGATGGTTCGGATGATCGGCGCAAGATCCGTTGTGATCTCGCTGCGGGTACCCGTAACCCCGAGACTGGAAACCAGATAGATAAAACCTTCCGCTTCCCGGGCAATCATGGCGACCCGGTCTTCAGACGTCGGAGCAATGAGCGAAATCAGGTCCACACCATACTGACGGCACAAAGGAAGGAATTCCTCTTTTTCTTCATAGGGCAGATCCGGCAGAATCAATCCGTCGATCCCGATTTCCGCGCAGGTTGAGATGAATCTGTCCGCGCCGTAGGAAAAAATCACATTGGCATAGGTCATAAAGACCAGCGGAACCGTCACATCCATGCGGAGCTCCCTGACGAAGCTGAAAATGAGATCCGTGGTAACGCCTCCCTGCAGCGCGCGCAGATTAGCCTCCTGAATGACGGGTCCCTCAGCCGTCGGATCTGAAAACGGAATCCCGAGCTCAATCAGATCCGCACCGTTCTGTACGGCTGCCCGTATGCTTCTGCCCGTCGTTTCCAGATCGGGATCCCCGCAGGTGATAAAGGCAATAAACGCTTTGCCGTGGTTAAAAGCGGACGCAATCTTACTCATGAATGTTTTCCCCCCTGTAGCGTGCGATGGCCGCACAATCTTTGTCACCTCTGCCGGAAACTGTGATCACGACGATCTTCTCCGGGCTCATTTCCGGAGCGATCTTTTGGGCATAAGCTACGGCATGCGCGGATTCAATGGCCGGAATGATTCCTTCCGTTTTCGCCAGATACTCGAAGGCACAGACGGCTTCCTCATCTGTTACCGGCACATACTCAGCGCGGCCGGTGTCATGGAGCCAGGCGTGCTCCGGACCGACTCCCGGGTAATCCAGTCCTGCGGAGATTGAATAGACCGGCGCGATCTGGCCGTACTGATCCTGACAGAAATAGCTCTTCATGCCATGGAAAATGCCCAGACGGCCTGTATTCATCGTTGCGGCGGTCTCAAAAGTATCAATCCCCCTGCCTGCGGCTTCGCAACCGATCAGACGGACGCCTGTGTCCTCAATGAAATGATAGAAACTGCCAATGGCGTTGCTGCCCCCGCCGACACAGGCAATGACCGCGTCCGGAAGGCGGCCTTCCTTCTCCATCAGCTGGTCTTTGATTTCTTTAGAAATGACTGCCTGGAAATCACGGACAATGGTGGGGAAGGGATGGGGTCCCATGACGGAACCCAGACAGTAATGGGTATCATCAATCCGGCGGGTCCATTCGCGCATTGCTTCACTGACAGCGTCCTTCAGGGTTGCGGTGCCGGTTTTTACCGGAATCACCTCGGCACCGAGAAGACGCATCCGGTAGACATTCAGCGCCTGTCGAACCGTGTCTTCCTCGCCCATAAAGACCACGCATTCCATGCCCATCAGCGCTGCAGCGGTGGCTGTGGCTACGCCGTGCTGGCCTGCGCCGGTTTCGGCAATCAGGCGTGTTTTCCCCATTTTTTTGGCCAGGAGCGCCTGGCCAAGGACGTTGTTGATCTTATGGGCGCCGGTATGGTTCAGGTCTTCCCGTTTCAGATAGATTTTTGCACCGCCCAGATCTTTCGTCATTTTTTCGGCGTAATACAGCCGGGAAGGCCTTCCTGCGTATTCATTCAGGAGAACCGTAAGCTCCCGGTTGAATTCGGGATCGTTCTTATAATGATTGTAGGCTTTTTCCAGCTCGATGACGGCGTTCATCAGTGTTTCAGGGATGTACTGTCCGCCGTGGATGCCAAAGCGTCCGTTTTGATTACTCATGTCGCAAATCCTCCCGTCTGACCGCTTTTATGAAAGCGCGCATTTTCAAAATGTCCTTGAAGCCGTCGGTTTCGATTCCGGAGGAAACATCCACGGCATAGGGCTTCAATTGCTCAACGGCCCGGGAAACGTTCTCCGGGTTCAGTCCGCCGGCCAGAAAATACGGCCGGCTGACCGAATGGAGCAGGCGCCAGTCAAAGGTTTTTCCGTCCCCGGCACCGGCATCCAGAAGAATCATTTCTGCAGTTGAGGCCTGAGCACGCTGTATATCTTCCGTACACCCGATCCGGAAAGCCTGAATCAGCGGCCGGTCGGTCAGACTCCGCAGGCACCGGATATATGCTTCATCTTCGTGCCCGTGGAGCTGAGCCATGTCAATGATTCCTTCCGAAAACAGCTTCGCGACTGTCTCGGGTTTCTCATCCACAAAAACACCGACAGACCGGATGCCGGAGGCCAGTTTTTCCCTGAGCGTTTTTGCAGCCTCAGGGGATACATGTCTTTTACTGCCGGGAAAGAACACAAAGCCGATATATTCCGGCCGAAGTTCGTTCACGGCAATGATATCTTCCGCCCGGCGTAACCCGCACATTTTGATTCGTACCATCGTTCATGATCCTTTCAATGCCTTCAGCATTTCGGCAGGGTTTTCAGCCCGCATCAGCGTTTCACCGATCAGTATGGCGTCCGCACCGATTTTGCGGAGCTGCTGAATGTCGGAAGGTGTTTTTACACCGCTCTCCGCCACATAAATACAATCCGCAGGGATTGAGTCCCTCAGCCGGGCCGCATTGTCGAAATCTACGGAGAAATCCTTCAGATTACGGTTGTTGACGCCGATGATCTTTGCGCCTGCGGAAACAGCAAGACGAATCTCCGCTTCGTCATGTGTCTCGACAAGGGCTGCGATTCCAAGTTCGCTGCAGCGTTCAAGGTAAGATTCCAATGTTCCGGCGTCCAGCAGCGCGACAATCAGAAGCGCGGCATTTGCTCCCATCAGGCGCGCCTGATCCAGCTGATAAGCGCTGACAGTAAAGTCCTTGCGCAGCATCGGCAGAGAGACCCGGCTGCGGATTTCCCGGAAGATCTGATCCGAACCGAGGAAGCAGGACGGCTCCGTCAGACAGGAGATGCAGTCTGCGCCTGCCCTTTCATATTCGGCAGCAATCTGCAGATACGGGAAGTCCGGAGAGATCAGCCCTTTGGAAGGGGATGCTTTTTTGATTTCACAGATAAAGGAAATCCCGGGTTTCTTCAGCGCTTCGTGAAACAAAAAACCATTTCCTTTTCCCAGGGCCTCTGCCCGGTTCCGAAGCTCCGATTCCGGCAGTACAGCCTGATCTGCTTTTACCCTTTCCCGGGAAAGCTCTGCGAGTTTTTCCAGAATGTTCATGTGTTGGATACCTCAATCAGCTTTTCCAGCGTTTTCATTGCTTTCCCGCTGTCAATCAGTTCTGCGGCCAGCCTGACTCCTTCCGCCATGTTATCAGCTTTTCCGCCGATATAAAGCGCCGCGCCGGCATTCATCAGCACCGCATCCCGTTTTGAGCCCTGTTCGCCAGACAGGATTGCCCGGGTAATAGCAGCGTTTTCCGAAGGATTTCCGCCGACGAGATCTTCCTTTTTGCAGCGTTTCAGACCAAACTGTTCGGGGGTAATTACATAGTTCTTCATCCAGCCGTCCTGGAATTCGCAGACAGTGGTCGGAGCACTCAGGGAGATTTCATCCAGCTTGTCCTGACCGTAGACAACCATGCCCCGTTTTACGCCGAGATTCATCAGCACCTGAGCCAACGGTTGTACCAGGTATTCATCGTATACCCCGAGCAGCTGCATGGAAGGATGACCGGGATTGGTCAGCGGGCCGAGGATGTTGAACACCGTACGGAAACCCAGTTCTTTTCGAATGGCGCCGACATACTTCATGGAGGTGTGATACTTCTGGGCGAAGAAGAAGCACATTCCAACGGTGTCGAGAAGTTCAGCACATTTTTCCGGGCTCTGTTCGATATTGACCCCCAGGGCTTCCAGGCAGTCGGCCGTCCCGCATTTGCTGGAAGCCGCACGGTTGCCGTGCTTGGCGACCCGCATCCCGCCCGCGGCAGCTACCAGCGCCGAAGTGGTTGAGATGTTGAAACTTTGGGCATTGTCGCCGCCGGTACCGACGATTTCAAAGAGCTGATCTCCCGCATCCACGCGTGTGGCCTTTTCCCGCATGGCCGCGGCGCAGCCTGCGATTTCGTCTGTGGTCTCTGCCCGGGCACTTTTTGTGGACAATGCCGCCAGAAATGCCGCGTTCTGCGTCGGTGTGGTTTCACCGCTCATGATTTCATTCATGACGGTATAGGCTTCCTCATAGGACAGGTCTTCCTTGCTGACGATTTTTACGATGGCTTCTTTGATCATTGTGATGTTCCTCCTTTATAAATCCATGAAATTCTGCAACATTCTTTTTCCATCCGGAGTCAGGATGCTTTCCGGATGGAACTGCACCCCGAAGATGGGGTAAAGCCGGTGCTGTACCGCCATGACTTCACCGTCCTCGGTGCGGGCGGTCACCTCCAGGCAGCCGGGCATTGTTTCCGGCGCGGCTGCCAGAGAATGATACCGGGCAACCGGGAACACATCCGGACACCCCTCAAACAGCGGACAGCTTCCCTCCGGTCGGATCAGGGACTGCTTTCCGTGCATCAGCGCTTTGGCGTAGGTGACCGTTGCTCCGAAGACGGCGCAGATGGCCTGATGTCCGAGGCAAACGCCCAGCAGCGGGATTTCTTTCCCGAGTTCCTTTGCGACCTGCATTGTGATGCCTGCGTCTTCGGGACGCCCGGGCCCGGGAGAGAGAATGATCCGATCCGGCTTCAGGGCCCGAATCTCCTCCACGCTCAGTTCATCGTTCCGGATCACCCGGATGTCGGGATTCAGTTCACCTGTAAGCTGGTACAGGTTGTAGGAAAAACTGTCGTAGTTATCGATCAGAAGCGTCATTCTTCCACCTCCGTTTGCAATGCATTCAGGACGGCCCGGGCTTTGTTCAGGCATTCCTCATGTTCTTTTTCCGGAACAGAGTCATATACGATGCCGGCGCCGGAGCGGGTAAAGACTTTCCCGTTTTTCTTGTAGGCAATACGGATTGCAATACAGGTATCCATATTTCCGGCAAAATCAATATACCCTATGGCTCCGCCGTAAATCCCGCGCTTGTTGTTTTCCATTTCTCCGATCAGCTGGCAGGCGCGAATTTTCGGCGCTCCGGACAGGGTTCCTGCCGGCAGCACCGCTTCGATGGCATCCAGTGCGTCTTTGTCTTCCCGGATTTCGCCGCGGACGGTTGACCCGATGTGCATCACATGGGAGAAGCGAAGCACTTCATGGAACTTTTCAACCTGTACCGATCCGAAACGGGAGATTTTTCCCAGATCGTTCCGGCCCAGATCCACCAGCATATTGTGTTCCGCCAGTTCCTTTTCATCCTGCAGCAGTTCTTCTTCCAGATGAAGGTCTTCCTCCCTGCTTTTTCCCCGCGGACGGGTTCCGGCCAGCGGGAAGGTGTGCAGCACACCGTTTTCCAGCCTGACCAGCGTTTCGGGGCTTGCACCGGCCACCTCCACGTCTGTTCCGGAAAAATAGAACATATAGGGTGAAGGGTTTACCGTGCGCAGTACCCGATAGGTGTTCAGTAGGCTTCCCTCATACGGTGCGCTGAGCCGGTTGGACAGAACGACCTGAAAAATGTCGCCTTCCTTAATGTAATACCGGGCTTTTTCCACCATTGAACAGAACGTATCCCGATCAAACAGCGGCGTAATCTCCCCTGTGAGGCGGCCGGGTACCTCTTTGGCCTCGGCGCCTTCCATGATCAGCCGACGAAGCTCATTCAGTTCCATTTCGGCCCGGTGGTATCCCGCATCGCCCTCATCCAGACGGACATTCGCAATCAGAATGATCTTCTGGCGGAAGTTGTCAAAGGCAATGACCTTGTCAAAGAGCATCAGATCAACATCTTTAAAATGTTCGGTATCCTCTGTTTTCCGGCGGACGGTCGGCTCGGCGTAGCCCAGGTAATCGTAGGAGAAGTAGCCGGTCAGACCGCCGGTAAACGGAGGCATTCCCGGAATCCGGGGGCTTTTGTATTCCGCCAGGATCTGGCGCAGCACAGCGGTCGGGTTTTCCGTGGTCAGCGTTACGTCTCCAACGCGCATTTCTCCGTCTGAACAGGTGATGCTCAGTTTCGGATCAAACCCAAGGAAAGAATAGCGTCCCCAGTTTTCCTGTGCTTCCGCCGATTCCAGCAGGAAACAGTGTGACGAAACGTTTTTCAGCTTTCGGACAGCCTGAATAGGCGTGCAGATGTCCGACAACAGCTCACAACAGACAGGGACCACTTTGTACAGGCCTGCCTTCCTGTACTGATTTACCTCTTCCAGGCTGGGAGTCATCTTCATCGGCGATCTCCTCCTTTACGCTTCTGCGAAAATGAAAAACCCTGACAGAATGCTCTCTGTCAGGGACGAAATTCATTCGCGGTGCCACCCTGGTTCACGGTTTCCCGTGCGCTCTGCGGGATACATTCATATCCCCGGCAACTGACGTATGCCCTCACGTCGCAGAATACTCGGCTTTCACCTTTGACTGCGCCCTCGGCGGTCCATTTGGCGGTTTGTTTCCTGCCCGGCTTTCACCTTTCCGGACTCTCTGTGAGGGCATGGCCGCTTTGATCTCCGCTTCAACGGTTTCCTATGAAATTACGCGAATTGTAGCAGGCCGGCCGGTAAATGTCAAGGTTTCGGATTGTTTTTTGGCTGTTTTGTCTCAACCATTTTTCCCATTGGGATGGTTCAACCTCCATGAGGAATGCGTATGCGCAATTCTATCATATTCTTTCGGTATGCGGAAGGATGAAGGAGAAAGGCGCAGTGACGGAGAATTATTGTTCCCAGGGGAGGAACTGTATCATGAGCGACATCGGCAATTCCAACCGCATTGCCCGGGAGTACCTGGATTCACTGTGGATTGAGACGAGGTATATGGATTCGGACAATCCGATCCTTGACTTCGAACTGTACGGGACAAAGGCGACCACGCCCATCATGACGGCGGCGCTGTCCCACCTGGATCATTTTATGCATCCCGGCGCGGCGGAAGCCCTGGCGAAAGGGGCGAAGGAAGCCGGGGCGATCCTGTGGTACGGGATGGCGGAGGAAGAAGAGATTGAACGGCTGGCGGCTTACGGCGGGCCGATGATTGAGATCATCAAGCCCTATGCGGACCGAAATATCCTTTACCGGAAAATCGAGCATGCGGAAAAGCTCGGATTATTGGCCGTGGGCATTGATATCGACCACCCGTTCGCGGACGACGGCTCTCCGGACCATGTTTCCGGGTATGAGATGCGCGCATTGAGGACGGAGGAACTGCGGGAAATCTGCCGGGGCACTGATTTGCCGGTGATTATCAAGGGCGTGCTGAGCACCCGGGACGCAGAAAGGTGCCTGGGCGCCGGTGCACGGGGACTGGTGCTGTCCCATCATAACAACCGGATTGAATACGCCATTCCGCCGATGGCGCTGCTGCCTGAGATCGTTAAAATGACAAACGGACAGGCGCCGGTGTTTGTGGACTGCGAGATCAAAACCGGTATGGACGCTTTCAAGGCGCTTGCGCTCGGCGCGAAGGGCGTTTGCATCGGACGGCCCCTGATGACGGCCATCAAACAGGATGGGGATAACGGCGTACGGGATTACCTGGTGAAGGCGACCAGCGAGCTGAGGAAGGCGATGGCTTACACGGGCTGCACGACGTTGGAGAAGATGGATCCGACGGTGATTCATCATCATTGCATGGTGAAGCTCCTCAACTGAATAAAAGAGGAGTCTGTAACGGCATGGTAAATTGCAGGAAATCGTTCACAGGATGGAAAACAACTTATAAATATGCCAGGTACAGGGGGGCAACCAAAGATGAAATTCACTAACGGTTACTGGATGACAAAGCCTGAATACAGGATAAACTATGCCACACAATGTGTCCGAGCGGAGGCTTTGGAAAACAAACTTCGGCTGCTGACGGCGTGTCGACCCGTAAAGGGCAGGGGAGATGTGCTGAACGGAGCTACGCTTCAGGTGACGCTTTCCGCGCCCCGGAAGAATATTATTCGCGTTCAGGTAACTCATTTTGCCGGAGAGAAGGACAACGGCCCGCATTTCGAAACTTATTCGGAAAAGACGCAGCCTGTTATTCAGATCGGAAAGGATGCGGCTGTTTTTCAAAACGGTGATCTGACAGCCCGGCCCTGATTCAGAAAGGAGAATGGCGACTTGATTTCCTGAATGCAGAAGGCGAAGTGCTGACATCAAGCGGTTATCACGGCATGGGCCGGGCCCTGCTGGAGGAGGACGGACCCTGCTCCCTGGAACGGCACGGCATCTCGTATATGTCGGATTCACTGGAGCTGGCGGTTGGGGAAACGGTATACGGCCTCGGTGAACGTTTTACCGCCTATGTCAAAAACGGTCAGCGGGTGGATATGTGGAACGCGGACGGCGGAACATCCAGTGAACTGGCGTACAAGAACATTCCGTTCTATATGACGAACCACGGATACGGCGTGTTTGTGGAGGATTCATCAGAAGTTTCCTTTGAAGTTGCCAGCGAAAAAGTGGAACGCGTTCAGTTTTCTGTTCCCGGGGAAACCCTGGTCTATGATGTTATTTATGGCGGGAGCCCAAAGGCAACGCTGGATCTCTATACGGCGCTGACCGGACGCCCGGCTCTGCTGCCGGCGTGGAGCTTTGGCCTCTGGTTGTCCACTTCCTTTACGACCGACTATGATGAAAAAACGGTGACGTCTTTTATCGACGGAATGGCGGAACGGGATATTCCGCTCAGCGTTTTCCACTTTGACTGTTACTGGATGAAGGCCTATAACTGGTGTGACTTTACCTGGGATCCGGACGTTTTTCCGGATCCGGAAGGCATGCTGAAGAGGTATCATGAGAAAGGTCTGAAACTGTGTGCATGGATCAATCCCTATATTGCCCAGGCGTCTCCTCTCTTTGAGGAGGGAAAGAAAAACGGTTATCTGATCCGGAAAGCCGACGGATCAGTCTGGCAAACGGATATGTGGCAGGCAGGGATGGGGATTCTGGACGTGACGAATCCGGCGGCCCGGGAATGGTACTGCGGAAAACTGAAAAAGATTCTGGATCAGGGAATCGACTGCCTGAAAACAGACTTTGGCGAACGGATTCCCGTACGGGATATTGTTTACTTTGATCATTCAGACCCGTTGCGGATGCACAACTATTATACCTTCCTGTACAATCAGATGGTCTTCAATCTGCTGAAGAAGGAAAAGGGAGAAGGGGAAGCGATTCTCTTCGCACGCAGCGCAACCGCAGGAGGACAGCAATTCCCTGTACACTGGGGAGGAGATAACAGCGCCTCATATGTTTCCATGGCGGAAACGCTCCGGGCCGGCCTCAGCATGAGCCACAGCGGCTTCGGCTACTGGAGTCATGATATTTCGGGGTTTGAACAAACCGCACCGGCGGATGTTTACAAACGGTGGGCAGCTTTCGGACTTCTGTCCAGTCACAGCCGGCTTCATGGTTCCGGCAGCTACCGGGTTCCGTGGCTTTTCGACGAGGAAAGCGTGGATGTGGTTCGCGCTTTCAGCAAGCTGAAATGCAGACTGATGCCATATCTCTACCAGATGGCCATTGAGGCACATGAACACGGGACGCCCATGATGCGGCCGATGATGATGGAATTCCCGGAAGATCCCGCCTGCGAGTATCTGGACCGACAGTATATGCTGGGTGACCGGCTGCTGGTGGCGCCCATATTCAGAGAGGACGGAAAGGTAACCTATTATATTCCGGCCGGAGAATGGTACAATCTGCTGACGGGTGAAAAGATTGCTGGCGGCGTATGGCGTACAGAAAAGCATGGGTTCCTGACCATGCCGCTGTTAGTCCGCGGGGGAACGGTTCTTCCTATGGGAAGCTGTGATCACAAGACGGATTATCCGTATACAAAGGACGTTGAACTGCATGTGTTCGGATTGGGTGAAGGGGAAAGCTATACCTTCATGATCCCGACGCCGGACGGGAAAGCAGAAACACAGTATGCGGTCAGCATGAAGAATGGGAATGCAATTGTGGAAACAGAAGCAAAAGATTCGTACACAATTCATGTTCATTCGTAAACAAGCACAATGAGTTTCTAAATCGTGAAAAAAACTACACCTATTTCATATTCGGCAGTACGTTCCTGACGTTGTCCGCTGCCAGTTTCGGCCGCCTGTATTCATCCAGGATGCCCTTATTGTTCATTGTCCGCGGACGCCCGTAGAAGCACTCGCTGCTGACCCGGCAGTCCGCAAACTGCCAGATGAAAACCCCGCATGTATCTTCGTCGCTCACGATGGCTTCCAGTTGTTCCTGAAGCAGATCAGCCTGCCTTTCTTCGCTCCATTTGTCATTGGTTCTGCTGCGGAAGCCATAGATGGCCCCTGCGCCGATTTCGCTGACAATATAGGGTTTGTTTTCGCCTCCGTGCTGCCGGGCCCAGGTGCGCACCTTTTCCAGATACTCTTTGCACGGTGCGTTATGATACCATCCCGGATAGCTGTTGAACGAAACCACATCGCACAGATCCAGGCACTGGTCCCCGTCCGAGAATCCTTTCTTCACTGTTTCCGGTTTTTCTCCCGTCACTTCTGACCCCGGATAACAGGTGGCGTATGTGACCGGGCGTGAGGGATCCAGGGAGCGGATCAGGCCTATCAGTTCCTGATAAATCGGCCGGCAGCTGTCGGCGCAGCTGGCGCATTCGTTCAGCAGACCCCATATGAAGATACAAGGGTGGCTGCTGTCCCGAAGAATCATTTCCTCGATGCACTGGCGGCTTTGCCGCAGAAACAGCGGATGGTGCATCTGTTCTTCCGATAATCCCCGGGCATGCGATTCTTCCCAGACCAGAATCCCCATTTCATCGCAAAGATCCAGAAAATAGGGATCATTCGGATAGTGGCTCGTTCTGATTGCGTTCCCGCCCAGATCCCTGATCAGCTGAAGATCCTGTACCATGGCTGCCGGCGGCAGCGAGCTTCCGAAGAGGCCATGGTCTTCATGCCGGTTAAAGCCGCGAATACGGACGGGCTGATCATTGAAAAGGATTTTTGTTCCTTCCGCGCGGATGGTTCTCAGGCCTGTCCGCTCGATCAGATCATCGATGTCTTTTCCATTATCCCGCAAAACGCACTGAACATAGGTGAAAGCGGGATTTTCCGGTGTGTATATGCGAGGTGACCTGACCGGAAATCTTCCGCGGAATTCCTTCTGCATCCCCGCTCCCACAGATGCTTCTCCCAGAATACGCTCCGTTCCTTCCAAAATACAGACAACCTCAGAGGAAGTGATACCGGATGCGCCGTTCAGCCGTACCCTGACTTCCAGCATCCAATCCTCTCCGCTTTTGTACGGAATCAACTGCAGATGAGACAGATAGGCAGAACCAATCTTTTCCATCCGGCAGGAGCGGGTGATTCCGCCATAGGTCATGTAATCGTTTGGAATGGATAGGGCACTGGCTTCTCCGAATGAATTATCCACTTCAACCGTAAGTCTGTGCTCTCCGGGCTTTACATCTGCAGCCAGCACAGAAAAGCTGGTATACGCGCCTTCATGGCACCCCAGTTCTATGCCGTCAAGGCATATACGGGCGGTATGACTGACACCGGAAAAAGTAAACAGCAGGTTTCCTTCCGCTTCCACCGTACGCTCGTATACGGATACTCCGCGATAGTTTTCAAGCCCGGGGACCGTCTCCCGGCATCCGGGTACATACACCTGCCATTCCCGATCATTCGCTGTCATGCACCAAAGACCATCCAGGCTCACACAGGGGCGTATTTTGCTTGTCGTAAATGTCCGTAGCATGATTCATTCTCCTCACAATTTCAGACGTATGCATGGCAGATAAACAAAATCTTAATCATGGGCGATAAGGCCTCCTAAGGTGACGTTTTGCCGCGATTTGCGCGCCGGAAAATCGTACATTCCTGCCGGAAAACCAGGCCAACCCGGCAAATCGCGGCAATGGATGGTAGTCAAATGGTATGTATTCATCAATCGTCATCTCAGCACCTTCTCCATCGGTTTTCCTGTTGCCAGTTCGTCGATTAGTTTATCCAGCTGCCGCATCTTCTTTGTCATAGGATCATCAATTTCCTCAACCTTAACCCCGCAGATGGAACCGGTGATCAGGTCAGATCGAGGATTCCACATCGGAGCCAGGGATAGAAACTGTCCGTAGGTCAACCCGTTCAGGATATCCATACTGACATAACCAGTCAGCCATTTGATAACCTGGTCCACTTCTTCCTGTGTCCGACCTTTCCGTTCGGCCTTCTGGACAAGGCACTGGTAAACCTTCTCAAACGGCATTTCAAAAACGTCCTGCCGTGTCATCATGCATGCACCTCCTGCCCCATCACAGGAAATTATCACAGAGGCAAACCTATCGCTTCTGTGGCTTACGATTTTACCATATCCAGCCCGTCTTTTCCACTTTTTCAGGCTTCGGCATGTTTATTCTCACGAACGGGGAACTTTTCTATTTCCCGTGCGTCAGATATAATGTGGGAAAGGGAAAAGTCTGCCTTCCCGCAGAAAGGACGGTAATCCTCATGAAAAAACTGATTGCTATTTTCCTGTCCATCGTTTTGATCCTGGCAGCCACAACGGCTCTTGCCGATACCAAGATCACGGTTAACGGCACCGGCGAAGTCCGAGTCAGCGCGGATACTGCTGTCATTTCTCTGGGCGTGAATGCTCGGGACAAGGATGTCCTGAAAGCCCAGCAGAAAGTCAATGAAACCATCGCTGCAATAAGAGCTGCGCTCATTGATGCCGGTGTGAAGGAAGAAAACATTAACACGGATTTCATCAACATCTACGCCATCTACGATTACGAAGAAGATCAGGAACAGATTGTCGCCTACAATGCAAACTCCACGCTGGACATCAAAGTCACGGATATGGAAAGCGTAGGAAGCATTATCGACGTCTGCTTTGCCGCCGGGGCAAACACGCTGAACGGCATCAATTTCTCTGCCTCTGACACCACTGATGCGGAAACCGAAGCTATGAAAAAAGCAGTGGCTGATGCAAAGGCCAAAGGTGAAGTTCTGGCTGAAGCTGCCGGACTGAAGATCAAAGGAATCGAAGTGATCTCTGAGGGCGGCGTTTACAACTACACAAATACTGTGGGCAATATGTACGCCAAGGGCTTTGATGTTGAAGAAGCGGAAGCTGATATTGGAGGTACAGTCGTTCAATCCGCGAAGCTGGTTGTCAGCGCGTCCGTAAGTATTACCTTCGAGGCAGAGTAAAGCCTCCACACCGCTAATGTCCGAATGTTCCATCAGATACTGCAGCGTCTTCGGATTCATCCCGGCTTTCGCCATGTTGCTGCAGTATCCGCAGAGATTTATGTTATTTGTTTCGATAAGCCTTTGGCGTTATCCCATATAGCTCCTTGAATTTCCGGCAAAAATATGCTGAGCTTTCAAAGTCGGTTTCTTCCGCGATCCCGGCGATGGTTTTTTCGGTTGAAGTGAGCAGTTTTGCCGCCTGTTTCAGACGGAACTCAATCACGTAAGAAATCGGAGACTGATGAATTCCCTGCTGGAATATTGTACTATGAATATGGTATTCTGTCTAATGAAGAACAATTATAAACGGGATATAATTCAAAAGCAGTCGAAAGTTTCGAGGAGGAAATGCTGTGAAGAAGAATTACCAAAAGACTCTGAAAGCCTGTTACCTGGGCTTTATCACCCAGGCCATCGCGGCGAATTTCGCACCGCTGCTGTTCCTGAAATTCCACGCCGATTACGGCATCTCGCTGGGCAGAATCGCCCTGATCTCCACCGCGTTTTACTTTACCCAGCTGGTGGTGGATATATTCTGCGCCAGGTTTGTGGATAAAATTGGTTATCGAAAGAGTGTGGTTGCGTCAGAGGTGGCGTCTGTCCTCGGTCTGGTCGGACTGGCTTTCATCCCGGATCTGTGCGCCGATCCCTTTGCGGGCATTATTACCTGCGTCATTGTATACGCCATCGGCAGCGGACTGATCGAGGTGCTGTGCAGCCCCATTGTGGAAGCCTGTCCTTTCGACCATAAGGAAGCGGTCATGAGCCTGCTGCATTCCTTCTACTGCTGGGGATCTGTCGGCGTCATTCTACTGTCATCTGTCTTTTTCACGGTCTTTGGAATCGGCAGCTGGCGGATTCTTGCATGCGTGTGGGCACTGATCCCGCTGTACAACATCTTCAACTTTGCCACATGCCCGATTGAGCATCTGACGGAGGAAGGCAAGGGAATGACTATCGGGCAGCTGTTCAGGAAGCCGCTGTTCTGGGTATCGATCCTGCTGATGGTCTGCGCAGGAGCGTCAGAAATGGCCATGGCGCAGTGGGCCTCGGCTTATACGGAGGCGGCGCTTGGTTTCTCAAAATCCATAGGTGACCTGATCGGCCCCTGCATGTTCGCGGTGACTATGGGGATCAGCCGGGTGATTTACGGAAAATACGGCGCTAAGATCAATCTGAATCATTATATGATCGGTTCCGGTATCCTGTGTCTGTGCTGCTATCTGCTGGCGTCCCTGTCTTCCAGTCCTGTCCTGGGACTGATCGGCTGTATTTTCTGCGGGTTTTCTGTTGGCATCATGTGGCCGGGCACGATCAGCATCACGTCCCCACGTCTTCCCCGGGGCGGTACTGCGCTGTTCGCTTTTCTTGCCATGGCCGGTGATCTGGGCGGCGCATTCGGGCCAAGTCTGGTCGGCACGGTTTCCCAGCAGGCAGGCGACAGCCTGCAATTCGGTATGCTGGCCGGAAGCATATTCCCGCTGGTGCTGATTGTTTCGCTGATTTTGCTTGGCAGGAACGCCAAAAAGAAGCAGGTCACGCAATGAATACCGGTTATGGTTGAATGATTTGTCAAAGGAAGAAAACAGCAGGCAGCTTCTATAAGATGTGTTTTTTCAATCTTCAATCAAGCTTTATCGATTATGCTTGCACCGTCATCAGAAACAGAACCTGAGGACAGACCGAAAAAAACGGAGCAAAAGAAACGGAGGTTGAACCATGAAAAGAATACTGACGATGACCCTGGCGGCCGCGCTGCTGATCTGTGCGTTATCCCTGCCCGCAATGGCGGAATCAACGGAAACGACAGAGACAACGGCAACGACGGAAACGACGACCGAAACGACAACCGAAACGACGGACGCGGTGGCGTCTGCCACCCGCAACAACCGGAACAATCAGGCCGCGCCGCAACAGAAGCCGGGCCACGGACAGAAGCCCGGCCGGAACGGTCAGCAACAGCAGGCGCCGGACCAGAACGGTCAGCAGCCGCAGACGCCGAACCAGAACGGTCAGCAGCCGCAGACGCCGAACCAGAACGGTCAGCAGCCGCAGACACCCGACCAGAACGGCCAGCAGCCGCAGACGCCGGAGCAGAATGCACCACAGCCGCAGACACCCGGGCAGAACGGGGGAAACCGGAAACACGACAACGCGAAAAACGGGCGCACGGGGAAATCCGGTGCAGGGCTTGATCTGGATCAGCTGCTGAAAGAGAACGTGATTTCACAGGACGTTTATGACGCGATCATCAACTATCTGAACAGCCTGGCGACGCTGCAGCAGAGCACGGAGAGCTCCACCGACAGCGCTGGCACGACCTGAACCTGAGTCCACGGACTCCCGGAGCTTTTCCGGGAGTCCCTTCTTGCTGCCCGAGGGTTTCCTGTGGTATGATTCGAACAGAGAACGGAGGTGCAATATGCGGGTATTACTGGTGGAAGATGAGCGGAATCTGTCTGCAGCCATCTGCAAATTGCTGGAAAAGGAACGGATGACGGTGGATCCTGTTTATACCGGGACCGACGGGCTGGACTGGGCACTGAGCAGCGAATACGACGCCATCATCCTGGACGTGATGCTTCCCGGGATGGACGGCTTTTCCGTGCTGCGGGAGCTTCGAAAGGAAAAGATTTCAACCCCGGTGCTGATGCTGACCGCCCGGGCGTCGCTGGAGGACCGGCTGACCGGACTGGACAGCGGCGCGGATTATTACCTGCCCAAACCCTTTGAGTCCGCGGAACTGGTCAGCTGCCTGCACGCGATCACCCGCCGGGGAAATCGCACCCCGATCATGACCCTGTCCTACGGAGATATTTGTCTGGAACAGAAAGACGCAAAACTCCGGAACACGGAGAGCGGCGCGGAAATCAAACTCGGCGCGAAGGAATACCAGCTGATGGAGCTGTTTCTGCGCAATCCGGCGCAGATCCTGACAAAGGAAACGATGCAGGACAAGGTATGGGGCCTGGAAAGCGATGCGGAATACAACAACCTGGAAGTATACGTTTCGTTCCTGCGCAAGAAACTGAGTTTCATCGGCAGCCGGATGAAGATCCGGGCCACCCGCGGACTGGGATATTCCCTGGAGGAAGAGACATGATCAGACGCCTTCGGTTTCGCATGACCTTCCTGGTAATCGCCGTGCTGGTTGTCGTATCCGTCGGGATTGTGCTGGCCATTCACCTGTCCACCCAGCGGAATATTGCCGCTCAGGCGGAGAACTCTCTTTCTGCGCTGGCGGAGAAGAACGGGAATCCCGGCCGCGGGGAAATGTCAAAGCCGGACGACGACGGTAAAAAACCGGACGACGACGGAAAGAAGAAACACGAATCGGAAAAAAGCTGGCCCAAAGACAAAGGGCAGCCGCCGGAGATCCGCAACGGACGGGACGCCGCTGCCGCGGAACTGGGCAACTCCTATTCGATTACCCTGAACGAGGACGGAACGGTGGCGTCCTGGTCCTCCGAAAGAACGGATCTGTATTCGGACGGGCAGATTGCCGAGATGGTGGAAGCCGTTCTGGCCGAAGGCAAGGAAAGCGGCAGGATCGGAACGCAGTTTTACCGGAAAACGAACAAAAACGACGAGACAAAGGTGCTGGTGCTGGACGCGCGACTGGATTACCTTTCCGCCGAGAGTACGCTTCGCTCCGTGATTCTGGTAACGGCCGCCGCCTGCGTGCTGCTTTCCCTGCTGGCCTGGCTGCTGATCCGCCGTATGGTGCGGCCGGTGGAGGAAGCTTTTGTGCGGCAGAAGCAGTTTGTATCCGACGCCAGCCACGAGCTGAAGACGCCGCTGGCTGTGATTTCCGCCAACGCGGAGGTGCTGGAGCAGGAGATCGGGCAGAACGAATACCTGGGCTATATCCGCAGCGAAGTCCGGCGGACGGACAGCCTTGTGCGGAATCTGCTGACGCTGGCCCGGCTGGACCGGCAGGAAAAGGGTATTGAAATGAAACCCTTTGACCTGAGCCACGCGCTGCTGGACGTCGTGCTTCCTTTTGAAAGCACGGTTTATGAGGCCGGAAAAATCCTGGAATACGACATTCCGGACGGGATCGAATGCAACGGCAACGAGGAAATGATCAAGCAGCTGGCGGTGATTCTTCTTTCCAACGCGCTGAAATATTCGGACGAAGGCGGACAGATCCGGATCAGCCTGAACGCCCGGGGCAAACAGCGGGAGATCCGCGTGTTTAACACGGGAAATCCCATCGCGCCGGAGGATCAGGAAAAGATCTTTGACCGCTTCTGGCGGGCGGATCCGGCCCACGGCAGCGAAACGGGCGGTCACGGCCTTGGGTTGGCGATTGCCCGATCCATCGTGGACACACACCACGGGAAGATTTCCGTGGAAAGCAAAGAAGGAAAAGGAACAACGTTTACGGTGACACTGAACGCCTGAAAAGCGGTTTAAACAGGAATGAAATACGGAGACATCCTGTGAAGCGGAAAAAACCGGAACTCAGGAGGTTGGGATGCTATATATTATGCGGCATGGCCGGACGGACTGGAACGACCGTCACAAACTGCAGGGCCGGACGGATATCCCGCTGAATGAAGAGGGAAGGCGCATGGCGGAAGCGGCCCGGGAGGAATATATGGATGTTCCGCTGGACATATGCTACTGTTCACCGCTGATCCGGGCCAGGGAAACAGCTGAAATCGTGCTCCGGGGACGGCATATTCCGATCCGGACGGACGACCGGCTGCGGGAAATGAGTTTCGGCGAATATGAAGGGACTGAAAACAGCTTCAGCATCCCGGACTGCCCGGTCAATGTCATTTTTCAGCATCCGGAGGCCTATACCCGTTCCGTGGGCGGAGCGGAGACCTTTGACGAACTGTTCGCACGAACCGGGAGTTTTCTCCGGGAAGTCATTGATCCTCTGATAAAAGAAGGAAAAGATGTACTGATTGTCGGCCACGGGGCCATGAACCTGAGCATCATCAGCCAGATCCGGAAACTTCCCAGAGAAGATTTCTGGACACCGGGAATTGTAAACTGCAAAATGATCCGGCTGATCTGAGAACGGATTTCAGCGTAATTTGTCATTGCTGTGGACGTTCAATGTTTTTTCAAGGATACCGCGGATAATAACAGCTGCCGGGGGAAAGAAACCGGCACTGAGCAAAGAAAGGCGGTTCTGATGCGATGAAAAAGATGTTTTGTGTTTTACTGATTCTGGCCATGATGTTCAGCACGGCGGCGATAGCCGAAGAGAACGGGGCGCCGTCTGCGCCTCCGAGCGGAGAAAACGGTCAGCCACCGGAAAAGCCTGACGGGGATATGACACCTCCCGGCGGAGAAAACGGACAGCCTCCGGAAAAACCGGACGGTGAAGGCGGTGGATTCGGCGGCGGAACGCCTCCCGGAGGAAGCACTTCTTCCTTTGAATATGCCGCGGCCACGGAAGTGACGGAAGCGGCCGAACTGGCGGACGGAACGTATGTCTCCGACACCGCGGATGAAAGCGCCCTGATCGTGAACACCGCGGATGCGGTGACGATCAGCAATCCGACGGTGACCAAGACCGGAAATTCCGACGGCGGGGATAACTGCAACTTCTACGGCCTGAACGCCGGGCTGCTGGTGATGGGCGGATCCATGACCACGATTACCGGCGGCACGATTGAGACCTCCGCTTCCGGGGCGAACGGCGTGTTCTCCTACGGCGGAAACGGCGGCAGAAACGGCGCGGAAGGCGACGGAACCACGGTGATCATTTCGGATACGGTGATTACCACCACCGGAGACGGCTCCGGCGGCATTATGACCACCGGCGGCGGAGTTACCTATGCCAGCAACCTGACCGTCAACACATCCGGCCGGTCTTCCGCGGCGATCCGCACCGACCGGGGCGGCGGCACCGTGGTCGTCGACGGCGGCAGTTACACTACGAACGGACTGGGCTCTCCGGCGATTTATTCCACTGCGGACATCACCGTGAAGAACGCGGCGCTGGTTTCCAACCTGTCGGAAGGCGTTTGCATTGAAGGAAAGAACAGCATTACGCTGGAGAACTGCGACCTGACGGCCAGCAACACCCAGTGCAACGGAAACGCCACCTTCCTGGACACGATCATGATCTATCAGTCCATGAGCGGCGACGCGGACAGCGGTACTTCCGCCTTTACGATGGCCGGCGGCAGCCTGACCAGCCTGAGCGGGCATATGTTCCACGTGACGAACACCCACGCGGTGATTACCCTGAGCGGGGTGGAACTGGCGAATGAAGGCAGCGACGTGCTTCTCTCCGTTTGCGACGACGGATGGAACGGCGCGGGCAATATTGCGGAGCTGATTGCGGACGGTCAGAAGCTGAGCGGCACGATCCTGGTGGGCGACAATGCCGAATTCACGCTGACGCTGCAGAACGGATCTTCCTTTGAAGGAACCTTCAGCGGAGAGATTGTCAACGCGAAGGAAAGCGTCGTGTCCACCGACATCGGCACCGTCAGCGTGATTCTGGACAGCACCAGCACCTGGACCCTGACCGCGGATACCTCCATCACTTCCTTTGAAGGAGATCCGGCGAACGTGATCGGAAACGGATATACGCTTTATGTGAACGGTACGGCGCTGGAAGGAATTCAGTGAGCAACATGTCAGAATAATGCTGACGCCGGAGGCATGCGATCATTTACATCACGGGCGGCATGGGAATGAGGGAATCAGATGACGCCGGTATCGGGTGATTTTTCCAGGGGCAGGGTGTCCCTGATCATTCTGAGGCTCGGCCTGCCGATGATGCTGGCCGAGTTTGTTCACGTGCTTTACAACATTGTGGATCGGATGTATATCGGTCACATGGCGGAGGGCGGCACGTTGGCACTGACCGGTCTGGGCATCTGCTTTCCTCTCATAACGCTGATCGGCGCCTTTGCCAACCTGTATTCCACAGGCGGAGCAACGCTGGCCACCATCGCCCGGGGCGCAAAGGAAGACGAAAAAGCCGAGCGGATCATGGGCACCTCCTTCTCGATGCTTCTGCTCACGGGGGCGGTTCTGACCCTGCTTCTGTACTTCACGGCACCGCTGACTCTGCGCTGGCTGGGCGGCGATGATGAAACGATGCCGGCGGCCATGGGATATTTCAGGATTTATGTGCTTGGAACGATTCCCGTGCTGATCAGCCTGGGAATGAATCCTTTTATCAGCGCACAGGGGTTCCCGAAGATCGGGATGATGACGGTGATCATCGGGGCAGCACTGAACATTGTGCTGGATCCGCTGCTGATTTACACGCTGAACATGGGGATCCGGGGCGCCGCGCTGGCCACGGTGATTTCCCAGACGGTCAGCGCGCTGTGGGTGCTTTTCTTCCTCCGGGGCCGGAAAGCGGCCCTGCGGCTGACGGGGCTGCATCTGGACCGGTATGAACTGAAGCGGATTGTGCGCCTCGGGGTTACCGGCTTCACCTTTAAGGTGACCAACAGCATTACCCAGGCGATTGTGAACATTATGCTGAAGACCTGGGGCGGAGCACTCAGCACGGTTTATGTGGGGGCCATGAGCCTGATCAATTCCCTTCGGGAGATTATGAGCCTGCCGAACAGCGGGATTGTGATGGGCGGCCAGAGCGTCATGAGCTATAACTACGGCGCGAAACAGTATGCCCGGGTTTCCGCAGCTATCCGGTTCACTTTTCTGAGCGGTCTTGCCATCAACGTGGTCATGTGGGCGCTGGTCATGTTTGTTCCGGAACCTCTGATCCGGATTTTCACTTCGGATGAGCAGCTGATCGGCACAACCGTTGTCTGTGGCCGGATCTTCTTCGGGGCTTTTCCCTTCATGGCCCTGCAGCAGGCCGGCCAGACCACCTTTGTGGCGCTGAACTATCCGCGGTATGCGCTGTTTTTCTCGCTGCTGCGGAAAATTGTGCTGGTGGCGCCGCTGACGCTTCTGCTTCCCAACATCGGACTGGGTGTTTACGGCGTGTTCTGGGCGGAACTGGCCAGCCAGGTAATCGGCGCCACGGCGTGCTTTATGACGATGGTTCATGTGATCTGGAAAAAAATGAAGATCAAAGACCGGGAGGAAATGAGGAATGATCATTGCTGAGATCAGGGAAGAACTGAAACGGTTGCAGGATGTGAAGTACCGGGATTTTCAGATTCCGATCATTCCGACAGTTAAACCGGAGAGCATGATCGGTGTGCGCACGCCGGAACTGCGGAAACTGGCAAAGCAATACGGCGCCTCGAAGGAGATCGGGGCTTTTCTGGAAGATCTGCCTCATCTGTATTTTGAGGAGAACCAGCTGCATGCGTTCATCCTCTCCGGGATGAAGGATTACGGCAAGTGCATCCGGGAACTAAACCGGTTTCTGCCCTATGTGGATAACTGGGCTACCTGCGACCAGATGTCTCCCCGGGTTTTCAAAAAGCATCGGGCGGAACTCCCCGATGAAATCCGGAAATGGATCGGCTCAGCGAAAACCTATACGGTGCGTTTCGGCATCGGGATGCTGATGGAGCACTATCTGGATGAGGACTTTGATCCGGCATACCCGGAAATGGTCGCGGCCATCCGGTCGGAAGAATACTATGTCAACATGATGATCGCCTGGTACTTTGCCACGGCCCTGGCGAAACAATATGAAGCGATTCTGCCGTATATCGAAAACCGCAGGCTGGATACCTGGTCGCACAACAAAGCGATCCAGAAGGCCGTCGAGAGCTATCGGATCACGCCGGAGCAGAAAACCTATCTGAAAACGTTGAAAATCCGGAACATGACTTGGAGAGAAAGAACGCCAAAGTCATCAACGAAAATCTGCCAAAGTCATCAATCCGGATTATAATGCGGTTGACCATTCTTCAGGAGATGATGGATATGGCGAAAGAATACTACGCGAGAATAGCTGATCGGATTCTGGCTGATAAGCTTGAATCAAAAGGGGCTGTCCTGATTAAAGGTGCCAAATGGTGCGGTAAAACAACAACCGCCGTGAATATCGCAAAATCCGTTATTTATTGAGAAATAAGGGTTCGCGGGCTTTTTCCTGATTTCCTGTTTGCCCAAATTCGCCAAAAAACAATTTTAGGGTGAGAGGAGGATTCTGGCCGATAGGGTGAAGGGGGAATTTGCGTGGAAAAGCGGATTGGTAGAGGAGGAAAGCTCGGTGCACTCGTGCACTCTAATTTGTGCGTACATGTCGGGACTGGCAAAATTCTGACGTGAAACCTACATCTTGTACTTGTCAAATTGTTATTTTCAGAGTATACTAATCGTGATTGATGGAATCAACGCAAACACAATCACCCGGCATCAAAGTGGAAGAACTCTTCTTGCGGCCGTTTTGACGGAATCTCCCATGAAGGATGTTCTGGCCCGGAAGGCCATGACACATATTTTAAAGGAGGGTAAACCCTATGAAGAAACTCATTTCCCTGGTTCTGGCCCTCGCTCTCATGCTGAGCATGGTAGCAGTTGCCGGCGCTGAAGCTGCGCAGGATCTTCCCCGTGAAGAAACCCTGTACTTCGGCGGCCAGCAGTGGGATCCGATCGTCGGATACAACCCGCTGGGCGACAACATGAACAACGGTCTGATCCTGTCTGCGGCTCCCCGCGGCACCCGGACGGTTATGTTCGAAACCCTGTATATGTACAACGGCCTGGACGGCAAACTGTATCCCCTGCTCGCCGACGGCGACTACACCTGGAACGACGACCTGACCGAGCTGACGCTGAAGATCAAGTCCGCCGCCAAGTGGTCCGACGGCACCCCTGTCACCGCGGATGACGTGGTTGCGACCTGGGACGTCAGCACCAAGATCCAGAACGGCACCTACACCGGCTATGCTCCCTACATCGACAGCATTGCCAACGTGGACGGCGCTGTGCTGATCAAGGCGAAGCTGAATGAAGAAGGCAAGCCCGCAAACCCCCTGCAGGTGCTGAACTTCCTGACCGGCGTTTACATTGTGCAGAAAGCCTGGGCGGAAGACCTGTGCGCGAAGCACAATGACGATGCGACCGCGATCCGCACCGATCCCACCCCCGACGCCGTGTACTCCGGCCCCTACGGCCCCTACTTTGCGAACGACCAGCTGGTTGCCTTCGTCCGCAACGACAACTACTGGGGACAGGATGCTTCCATGTGGGGCAAGCTGCCCGCTCCGAAGTACCTGGCTCACACCATCTACAAGGACAACGACGCGACGCTGGTAGCCTTCAAGGCCGGCCAGATCGACGTGAACCAGCAGTTCATCGCGAACGTTCAGAAACTGTGGGAAGAACAGGGACTGCCGATCGCGACCTATTCCGATGAAGCTCCCTACGGCATCTGCGCCACCATGCCCACCGCCTGGTACAACATGGATGTGCCGGTGATGCAGGTGAAGGAACTGCGCAAGGCCATCGCCATGGCTGTGGACTATGACAACATCATCGAAAACGCGATGACCAACCAGAGCCCGTCCTTCGCGGATGTGCCGCGTTCCGTGATGAACCCCACCGACGGTGAGCAGGCCATGTATGATCATGACGCTGTGAAGGATCTGCAGTGGGTCGGCAAGGACATCGAAGGCGCCAAGGCGCTGCTGGATGCCGCCGGCATCACCGACAGCGACGGCGACGGATGGCGTGAATACAACGGCGAAAAGATCAGCCTGAAGGCCTGCTGCCCGGACGGCTGGACCGACTGGCAGGCGGCCATGAACATGGTTGCGGAAGCCGGCAAGAACATCGGCATTGAAATCATCGCGACCTTCCCCACCTGGGATCAGTATCAGACCGTATTCACCAAGGGTTCCCAGACCGATTATGAAATCTTCATGTGGAGTCCTGCCGGCGCCGAACCCGCCGCCCCGTGGAGCCGCGTCCGCGCCCTGATGAGCTCTGAGTTCGTCGGCGTTGACAACAACTGGTCCGGCAACTTCGGCCACTACAAGAATGACCGGATCGACGAGATCATCAAGCAGATCCCGCTGACCACGGACGCTGAAGAGCTGAAGGCGCTGTACACCGAAGCCACCAAGATCTATCTGGACGAAGTGCCCAGCTTCTCCCTGATGTATCGCCCCGAAGTGTTCCACGCTGTGAACGAGACTGTTTGGACCGGCTATCCGGAAAAGGACGACGGAAACAACATTCCGCCTATGGACTGCACGGATGGTTACGGCATCGCCGCTCTGTACAACCTGGAGCTCGTGAAGTAATCCAAAATTTTCCGGCGGCCATGATTCTGCCCGAGGCGGGTCATGGCCGCCTTTTTCAGTCAGAGGGGAGTTTACAACGATGACCAAGGGAATGAAGAAATACTTCAAAAAGAAGATTTTCTGGTTTATCATTACCTTTATTGCCGCGGTAATCCTTAACTTCATTCTGCCGCGGCTGATGCCGGGCGATCCGGTTAACTCGATTGTCGGTAAAAACATCAGTCCCGGGGCGACCCAGGAACAGGTTCAGGAACAGATTGCCTACTACAAACATCAGTTCGGCCTGGACAAGGATATCTTCGGTCAGTTCTGGGACTTCGTCAAAAACGCCTTCAACGGGACCTTCGGCGTCAGCTACAGCCAGTATCCGCGGCTGGTATCCGATATCATCGGATCCAGCATCTGGTGGACGGTGGCGCTGCAGCTGCCCGCCATTATTGTCGGCTGGCTGCTGGGCAATCTGCTGGGGGCGATGGCGGCCTACAAACGGAGCGTCTATGATAAGGTCCTGATGCCGGTGACCCTGTTCTTCAGCGCGATCCCGGCCTTCGGCGCCGCGGTGATTCTGCTGGTCCTCTTTGCCGTTACCCTGGGCTGGGCTCCGGTGAACGGAGCGTTTGACCCGGGCATGATTCCCAGCTTCAGCTGGAAATTCATATCCTCCGTGATTGCGCATTATCAGCTGCCCTTCTGGTCCATCGTGCTGATCTCCATCGGCGGCCAGGCGGTGGGCATGCGGTCCATGTCCATTTATGAGCTGAATGCGGACTATGTCAAATATGCCCGTTTCCTGGGAATCAAGGACAAGAAGATTGTCCGTTACGTTTTCCGGAACGCCATGCTGCCGCAGGTCACCGGATTGGCGATGTCCATCGGCTCCATGGTCGGCGGCGCACTGGTTGCGGAAACCATCTTCAGTTACCCCGGCCTGGGCATGTCCATGTACGCGGCGATCAACTCGTCGGACTACCCGGTTATTTCCGCCTGTACCCTGATTATCACGATCATGGTGCTGATTGCCAGTTTCCTGCTCGATATTATCTACGCTTTCATTGACCCGCGGGTCAAGGCAGCGCAGTTTGATTAAGGAGGTGGATGAGCAATGAAACATACGCTGAGAAATGTATTCCATTCTCCCCGCTTCCTGGTCGGCTTCATCATTTTCATGTCGATCCTGCTGACCGTGCTGATCTATCCCTGGTTTGTGCACCGGGATCCGCTGCAGGGCCTGGGCAAAGGCTTCCTGGAACCGGGTACCTATGTTTCCGTTTATGACACCAACAACGCGGGAACATACCGCGTGGAACTGCCGGAAGCGAATGAAAACCGGCTGGAGAGCACCATCCCGGTGAAAGACCGGCAGACGATGCTGGACTTCCTGAAGGCCAAGGGCGTGGATGTTTCCGCGCTGGACACCTCCAACGAAAAGTTCCACGAGCTGATTGAGGTCTGGAAAGAAAACTATGACGAGGCGGACGCCAAAAAGAACAAATATGAAGGTTTTGCGACACAGGCGAAGCGCAACGAACTGAGAAGACTGAACAACCGCCTGTCCGAGGATACCAGCGCGGCCATGAGCGTGACCAAGGGTGAAGGCGACAGCGCCACCACCACTGCCGTCGCAGGAAGCGACTACGTGAAGGTGGACGAGGTGGCCAACTCCATCAACCTGCCGCTGGGCACGGACAACTTCGGCCGAGACACCCTGACGGAACTGGTGAAGGCTACCGGTATTTCCCTGCTGGTCGGTCTGATTGCCGGCTCCATCGCCACAGTGCTGGGCCTGCTGGTCGGCCTGCTGGCCGGCTATGTCGGCGGCTTGCTGGACGATATCCTGATGTTCATCGCGAACATCTTCACCGTGATTCCCGGCTTCGTACTGCTGATCCTGATCTATTCCGCCCTGGGCGCGGAATCACGCGGTATCGTGACCTGCGCGGTGATTATCGGTATCACCAGCTGGGTATGGACGGCACGTTCCGTGCGTTCCCAGGTCATTTCTCTGCGGAACCGCGACCACGTGAACCTGTCCAAACTAAGCGGCCACAGCCTGTTCCGGATCGTGACCACGGACATTCTGCCCTACATCGCCAGCTATGTGGTGATGGCCTTCATCCTGCAGGTTTCCAGCGGCATCCTGGCGGAAGCGCAGCTGTCCATGCTGGGCCTCGGACCGAACCCGAATGAGCTGCCGACCCTGGGCCTGATGATGAACTGGGCGAAACTCTTCGGCGCGTATACATCCAGCAATGCCTGGTGGGCTTACTTCCCGGTGATTCTGATGATCGCGCTGATCTCTTTCTCCCTGAACCTGATGAATACCGGCCTCGACCAGGTGTTCAACCCGACCCTGCGTGATTAAAGGAGGTAAAGCAAAATGGCAAAGAAAATGCTTGAGGTCCATGAGCTGACCACCAAATACATCACACGGCAGGGCGAAGATGTATACTCCGTGGACCATGTATCCCTGGACATTGAAGAAGGCAAGAGCCTGGGCATCGCCGGCGAATCCGGCTGCGGCAAATCCACCCTGGCCCTGAGCCTGATGGGCTATTACTTCCCTCCGCTGCACTACACCAGCGGCGAAATCATCATCGACGGTAAAAACATTTCCGGCATGGATCCGGACGTGGTGCGGAAAACAGTGCTCGGAAGCGAGGTTGCCTATATTCCCCAGGCGGCTATGAACGCCCTGAATCCCACCCGGAAGGTCGGGAAGTTCATTGAGGACGTGATTGAGGCTCATGAACTGCCGATGGACAAGAAGCAGATCCGGGAAATGGCGGAGCAGCGCTTCGCGAAGCTGGGTCTGCCTGTGGAAGCGCTGGACAAATACAGCGTGGAGCTCTCCGGCGGCATGCGGCAGCGCGTGGTTATCGCAATTTCCACGATTCTGAGTCCGAAGGTGCTGATTGCCGACGAACCCTCTTCCGCCCTGGACGTTACCAGCCAGAAGATGGTCATCAAGATGATGAAGGACATGCTGGCCAACGGTATGGTGAAGAGTATGATTTTCATCACTCACGAACTGCCGCTGCTGTACAACGTGACGGACGACATCATGGTGATGTATGCCGGACAGATCGTGGAACGCGGAACGGCGCACGAGATGGTGTTCGATCCGATCCATCCCTACAGCCGCGGCCTGATGCGTTCCATTCTGGTGCCGGAAGAAGGCACCCGCGATGTGAAGCTGACGGCTATTCCCGGCACACCGCCGAACCTGAAGCATCCGCCGGCCGGCTGCCGGTTTGCGGATCGCTGCCGGTACGCGACGCCGGCCTGCAAGGTGCAGCAGCCCCCGCTGTTCGACATCGGCGGCGGACGCACCTATCGCTGCAGCTTCTCCGTGGATCAGTTGAAGGAGGTGTACGCGCATGAAGACGAATGAGAAAAACAAAGCCGTCATCGAGGATACCCGCGAAAGCGTCTCCTTCGGTACCCGCGACAAGGATTTCTCCAAAGAGCCCCTGTGCCTGAGCGGCCGGGGCGTAACCCGCGTTTTCCAGACCGGCAAGGTGACCACGGTAGCGGTGGACCATGTGGACTTTGACTTCCACAAGGGCGAGCTGATTTCCATTGTCGGCGAATCCGGAAGCGGAAAAACCACGCTGAGCAAGATGCTGCTGGGCCTGCTGGAACCGACGGACGGTGAAATCATGTTCCAGGGGAAGCCCCGGGATATTTCCACCGGCGCGAAAAAACGGGAATACTGGAAGGGCATCCAGGCCATTTTCCAGGATCCATTCTCCAGCTACAACGTGTTCCACAAGATTGACTCGGTGCTGCTGGACTGCATCGACATGCGGGGCGGCCGGAATCTTCCGAAGGAAAAGAAGATCGAAATGATGACCGAGGCCTGCAGCTTCGTGAACCTGAAGTTTGCGGAACTCACGAACAAGTATCCCTTCGAGCTTTCCGGCGGACAGATGCAGCGGCTGATGATTGCCCGCATCTTCCTGCTGAAGCCGAACATCCTGCTGGCGGACGAGCCCACCTCCATGATCGACGCCTGTTCCCGGGCGACGATCCTGGACATGCTGCTGAAGCTGCGGGACGAAACGGGCATGACGGTTATCTTCATCACCCACGACATCGGCCTGGCCTACTACATCTCCGATTCCGTGTACATCATGGAACACGGCAAGTTTGTGGAAAGCGGAAAGCCGGACAAGGTGATGCTGGAGCCGGAAGCCGCGTATACCAAGCGGCTGATTTCCGACGTGCCGAAGATTCACGAACCCTGGGATCTGAGCACGGTGGATCTGCTGAATTATCAATCGTAAGCCCCTGAGCAATCTATTTTTGAGGTGACATATGGATATCAACAAAATCAGAGAACTGATCGCACAGATGACGCTGGAAGAAAAGGCCGGACTGCTTTCCGGCGAGGACTTCTGGCACACCAAGGGCGTGGAACGCCTCGGCGTACCGAAGAGCATGGTGAGCGACGGCCCCCACGGACTGCGCAAACAGGACGAGCAGGTGGACCACCTCGGCATTAACGACAGCATCAAGGCGGTCTGTTTCCCCGCGGCCAGCGCCACGGCGGCGTCCTTCGATCCCGACATGATCGAAAAGATGGGCGAAGCACTGGGCGAGGCCTGCCAGCATGAAAAGCTGAGCGTGCTGCTGGGACCGGCGGTGAACATTAAGCGCAGCCCCCTGTGCGGCCGGAACTTCGAATATTTTTCGGAGGATCCGTACCTGACGGGCGTGATGGCGACGGCGCTGATCAAGGGCATTCAGAGCAAAAACGTCGGCACGAGCATCAAGCACTTTGCCCTGAACAGCCAGGAGCACCGCCGGATGAGCAGCTCTTCGGACTGCGACGAGAGGACCATCCGCGAGATTTACTTCCCGGCCTTTGAAATGGCCGTGAAGGAGGCCCAGCCATGGACCGTGATGTGCTCCTACAACCGGATTAACGGTACCTTTGCCTCCGAGAACCCCTGGCTGCTGACGGACGTCCTCCGGAAGGAATGGGGATTCGAGGGCTATGTGATGTCCGACTGGGGCGCGGTGAGCGACCGGGTGGCCGGCGTGGCAGCGGGACTGGATCTGGAAATGCCGGCAAGCGGCGGCATCAACGACCGGAAGGTCGTGGAAGCGGTGAAGGCCGGAAAGCTGGACGAGAAGCTGGTGGACCTTTGCTGCGAGCGGATATTGAACATCGTTTTCCGCTATGTGGAAAACGCGAAGCCGGAGACGCCCTGGGACAAGGAAGCGCAGCATCTTCAGGCGGCGGAAGTGGCGGCGGACTGCATGGTGCTGCTGAAGAACGAAG
Source organism: uncultured Eubacteriales bacterium (assembly GCA_902764875.1). Taxonomy (GTDB): domain Bacteria; phylum Bacillota; class Clostridia; order Christensenellales; family Aristaeellaceae; genus Aristaeella. Next base: position 108,142 of record CACWXP010000005.1, on the reverse strand, counting down.
ACGGCATTCTGCCCCTGAACAAGGAAGACGACATTGCCTTTATCGGCGAGTTTGCCGAGAAGCCCCGCTTCCAGGGCGGCGGCAGCAGCCACATCAACTGCTTCAAAACCACCGGCGCGGTGGAGGCGGCGAAGGGCCTGAAGGTGACCTATGCCCGGGGCTATGACGTGGCGGCGGATGACGCGCCCGCGGACATGATCGCGGAAGCGGCGGCAGCGGCGAAGAAGGCGAAGGTGGCTGTGGTGTTTGCCGGCCTGCCGGACGCCTATGAAAGCGAAGGCTATGACCGGACGCACATGCGGATGCCGGAGAGCCAGAACAGACTGATTGAAGCGGTGGCGGAAGCGAACCCGAACACCGTGGTGGTGCTGCACAACGGTTCCCCCGTGGAAATGCCATGGATCGGCAAGGTGAAGGGTGTGCTGGAAGCCTATCTGGGCGGACAGGCGGTGGGCCTGGCCGAGGTGAAAGTGCTCTTCGGCGACGTGAACCCCTCCGGACACCTGCCGGAAAGCTTCCCCATCAAGCTGGAGGACAATCCCAGCTATCTGTTCTACGGCGGAGAGCCCGCGGGAACGGAATACCGGGAAGGCATCTTCGTAGGCTACCGGTACTACGACAAAAAGAAGATGGACGTGTTGTTCCCCTTCGGCTACGGACTGAGCTATACCACGTTTGAGTACAGCGGACTGAAACTGAGCAAGGACAAGATCCTGGATACCGACACCGTGACGGTGACGGTGACCGTGAAGAACACGGGCAAACGGGCCGGCAAGACGGTGGCGCAGGTGTACGTGGGCGACGTGGAAGGCTATGTGAATGCGATTCGTCCCGTGCGGGAACTGAAGGCTTTCAAAAAGATTGAACTACAGCCCGGCGAAAGCAAAGAGGTTTCCTTCACGCTGTGCAAGCGGGCGTTTGCCACCTGGCGGAGCGAGATTCACGACTGGTTTGTGGAAAGCGGCGAGTTCTCCATCGAAGTGGGTGACAGCAGTGCCTGCCTGCCGCTGAAGGCGACGGTGACGGTGGAATCCACCCAGAAGCTGCCCGCACACTACGACATGAACAGCATCGTGATGGACCTGATGAAGGATCCCAAAGCCAAAGCGGTGATCGCGCCCCTGATTTCGGGCGCGGCGGCGATCTTCGGCGACGGGGAGGGCGGCAGCGAAGCGGCGAACGAGGCCGTGACCGAGGAAATGAGCATGGCCATGATGCAGTATATGCCGCTGCGCTCCATGCTGGGCTTCTCGAACGGCGCCGTGACCGGCGAAATGATCGACGAGATGCTCAAGAAGATGAACGAATAATCCCCGGGAAATGCAAGACCCCAACGACCGGGCAGCGGAGGATTCCGCTGCCCGGCTTCAGAAAAAAGGAAGTATAAAGACAGATCGGAGGAAGACAGCCATGGCCTGGAACAGGGAGAAAACCGTATACGGCACGCTGATTCACAACGAAGGCGGGAAGGACCTGGGCATCGGGGGCGATGTGTCCGTGATCGAGCAGGACGGCTTTGCCTTCAAGGACCTGGCCCGGTGCGGGAAGCTGCTGCCCTATGAAGACTGGCGGCTGCGCCCGGAAGAGCGGGCGGCGGACCTGGCGGGACGGCTGAGCCGGGAGGAAATCGCCGGGCTGATGCTGTATTCCTCCCATCAGGTGGTTCCCTTTGACGGCGGTCCCTTCGGGGACACCTACGGCGGGGAGCCTTTCAATCCCGAGAAACATGACGATGCGGACCTGAGCGACGGGCAGATCCATTTTCTGAAAAAGGACCACATCCGCCACGTGCTGCAGATGCGGGTGAAAAGTGCCCGGGTTTCGGCGGCATGGAGCAACAACCTGCAGAAGGTTTGCGAGGAGGAACGCTGGGGCATCCCGGTGAATATTTCCACGGATCCCCGCCACGGGGTTTCCGCCTTCGGGGCGGAATTCCGGACGGCGGGCAGCGACGTGAGCAAATGGCCGGAAGGCATCGGCCTGGCGGCGGCCGGGGATCCGGAGCTGGTTCGGCAGTTTGCAAAGACGGCGGCGAAGGAATACCGGGCCCTGGGGATTACCACGGCGCTGGGTCCGCAGATCGACCTTTCCACGGAGCCGAGATGGATGCGGCTGGAGGACACGCTGGGCAGCGATCCGGAAAAGGTGATCCCGATGGTGAAAGCCTATTGCGACGGGATGCAGACGACGGAAGGCAGCCCGGACGGCTGGGGCGCGGACAGCGTGATCACCATGGTGAAACACTGGCCGGGCGGCGGAACGGGCGAGGGCGGCCGGGACGCGCACTATGCCTACGGCTGCTTCGCGGTGTATCCCGCCGGGCAATTTGCGGAACATCTGCGGCCCTTCACGGAGGGCGCCTTCCGGCTGGACGGGCCGACGGGTAAAGCCGGGGCGGTGATGCCGTATTACACGGTGAGCTGGCTGGAGGATCACGAGAAAGTCGGCAACAGCTACAATGAATACATCCTGAAAAACCTGCTGCGGGAAAAATACGCCTACGACGGCGTGGTCTGCACGGACTGGGGCATTACGGCGGATCCGAACCCGGAGATCGACAGCTTCGGCAGCCGATGCTACGGCGTGAACGAACTGACGGAGGCGGAACGCCACCTGCGGATCATCCTGAACGGGGTGGACCAGTTCGGCGGCAACAACCGGGCGGAACCGGTACTGGAGGCCTGGCGGATCGGCGAGGAACGCTGCGGCGCGGACTTCATGGAAGAACGCATGCGTCTGAGCGCGAAGCGACTGCTGACCGGCATGTTCCGGGTGGGGCTGTTTGAGAACCCCTATCTGGATCCGGCGGAGAGCGAGCGGATCGTCGGGAACGCGGCATTCGTGAAGGCCGGCCTGGAAGCGCAGGCAAGGAGCGCCGTACTGCTGCGGAAAGGGCCGCTGCCGCTGCGGGAAGGCATCAAAGTGTACGTTCCGACCCGGAAGATCCGGGCCCACAAGAATTTCATGCGTTTCATCGATCCGGAAAGCGCACCGGATCCGCTGGACGGATTTGACTGCTTGCCCTGGTTTGAACGGGCGGAGACGCCGGAGGAGGCGGACGCGGCCATTGTGTTCATGGAGAGCCCGCAGTCGGATCCCTATGATCCGGAAGACCGGAAGAACGGCGGCAACGGATACCGTCCGCTGATGCTGCAATACAGGGAATATACAGCTTCGGAAGCCCGGGCGGAGAGCATCGGGGGCGGGGATTTCCGGGAGGATTTCACCAACCGCTCCTACCGGGGAAAGACCAACCGGTGCTTCAACGAGCAGGACCTGGACAACCTGGAGGAGACCCGGCGCCGCATGGGCGGGAAACCGGTGATCGTGTGCATGCTGATGCATAATCCGACGGTTCCCGCGGAATGGGAAAGCCTTGCGGACGGGATTGTTGTGTATTTCAGCTGCGGAAGGAGCGTGCTGATGGACATCCTGTTCGGAAAGCGGACGGCGGGAGGGCGGCTGCCCTACAACCTGCCGAAGAGTATGGCCGCGGTGGAAGTTCACGGGGAAGACGATATTCGTGGACCGGAGGCTTATGTTTGCGCGGACGGGTCGGTCTGGCAGGAAGGGTTTGCGGAGAGGGTTTAGGGTTTCTCAGTTGTTGCTTTTGGGGGCCAAAAACGGGGCAAAAGATGAGAAGAGTGAAAAAACACAGCAAATTTTGCACAGCAATAATTGAGAAATACTCGTGAATTTGCAAGAATTTTTGAGAAATACTGCGGAAACATACGGAAAATGAGGAAACCATTGATTTTTTGGAGGTAGTATATGATCCAACAGTCTCTTGGTGGAGCCTGGCGGCTCCTGATTCCGGAAAGTTCTTTTCCGGAGACGGCGGCAAATGTGCCGGGATCGGTTTACCATGACCTGCTGAAGGCAGGGTTGATTCCGGATCCTTTCTGGCGGGACAACGAAAACGAAGCGCTGAAGATCATGGAGCACGACTTCATCTACAGCCGGAGTTTTGAGGTTTCCGCGGAGCTGCTGGCGTGCGACCGGGTGTGGCTGCGGTGCCACGGGCTGGACACGCTGGCCACCGTGGAGATCAACGGACAATTGGCGGGACGGGCGGACAATATGCACCGCACCTGGGAATTCGACGTGAAGGCGCTGCTGCATGAAGGGGAGAACACAATTCGGGTGACGCTGGCGTCCCCGACGAAGTTTATCCGCGAAGCCTATGAAAAGAAGCCGCTGGAAGGATCCAGCGACGCGATGCGGGGGTTCCCCTATCTGCGGAAAGCCCACTGCATGTTCGGCTGGGACTGGGGCCCCCGGCTTCCAGACGCGGGCATCTGGCGGGAGATCGAGCTGATCGGAGCGGACAGAGCGCGGCTCTCGGACGTTTCCGTTCTGCAGCATCACGACAACGGGAAGGTGACGCTGCACATCGTTTCCCGGATCCGGCAGCTGACGGACGGGGAGACCGGCGTTGCGGTGGCTGTTACGGCGCCGGACGGGAAGGTATTCCGGGCGGAAGGCGCTGACTGCGAGATTGCCATTGAGGATCCTCAGCTGTGGTGGCCCGCCGGATACGGAGAGCAGCCGCTTTACACCGTGGATGTAACGCTTTCCGGCGGCGGAAAGATCCTGGATACATGGAAGAAGCGGATCGGCCTGCGGACGATGACGGTCCGGCGGGAGAAGGACGAATGGGGCGAGAGTTTCTGCCACTGCGTGAACGGGCTGGACGTGTTTGCCATGGGGGCGGACTATATTCCGGAGGACAACCTGCTGCCCAGAGTGAACCGGGAACGGACGCGGCGGCTGCTGGAGGACGCCCGGGCGGCGCACATGAACGCCATCCGCGTGTGGGGCGGCGGCTATTATCCGGAGGATTATTTCTACGACCTGTGCGACGAGATGGGGCTGCTGGTGTGGCAGGACTTCATGTTCGCCTGCGCGGCGTATGATTTCACGGAAGCATTTGAAAAGAATCTCTGCGCCGAATTCCGGGACAACATCCGGCGGCTGCGGCACCATGCGTCCCTGGCGCTGTGGTGCGGCAACAACGAGATCGAGTCTTTTGTACCCTATGGCATGTGGGTTGACAGCAAGGGGCTGATCGCGGATTATATCAAGCTGTATGAATACGTGCTGCCGAAGATCGTGAAGGAAGAGGATCCCCAGACCTTCTACTGGCCCTCCAGCCCCTCCTCCGGCGGCAGCTTTGACGAGCCTTCCGCGGAGAACCGGGGGGACAATCATTACTGGGCGGTGTGGCACGGGCTGAAGCCTTTCACCGACTACAGAAACCATCTTTTCCGCTATGCCAGCGAGTTCGGATTCCAATCCTTCCCCTGCATGGCGACGATTGAAAGCTTCACCGAGCCGGAGGACCGGAACGTGTTCTCCTATGTGATGGAGAAGCATCAGCGGAACGCCAGCGCCAACGGGAAGATTGCCGAATATCTGTCCCAGACGTATTTGTATCCGACGTCCTTTGACGCGTTTGTTTACGCGTCTCAGCTGCTGCAGGCCCAGGCCATGCAGTACGGCGTGGAACACTGGCGGCGGCACCGGGGACAGTGCATGGGCACGCTGATCTGGCAGCTGAACGACTGCTGGCCGGTGACCAGCTGGGCCAGCATCGACTACTTCGGCCGGTGGAAGGCGCTGCACTACTACGAAAAGCGGTTCTTCGCGCCGGTGCTGATTTCCTGCGAGGAGGAAGGGACGCTGACCCAGGACACCAACGTGAACGCGGAGCCTTTCCCGCTGAAGAAATCGGCGAGACTGAACGTTTCGAACGAAACCCGGGAGACGTTCCGGGGCACTGTGCGCTGGAGCCTGCGGAAGCCGGATGCCTCCGTGATCCGGGAAGGCAGCTGCGCCGTGACGGTACCGGCGCTGGAGGTCGTGTGGCTGGAAAAGATGGACTTCTGTGATGAGGACACCTACGGATGCTATTTTGCCTATTCGCTGGAGGATGAGGCGGGGGCGGAGGTCGGCAACGGAACGGTGCTGTTCTGCGCGCCGAAGCATTTCCGCTTTGAGGACCCGAAGCTGGAGGCCCGCATCGAAGGGGACGAGATTGTCGTGACGGCCGGGGCTTATGCCCGGAGCGTGGAGATTCAGTGCGGGGCGGACGTGCTGGTGGAGGACAACTTCTTTGACATGAACGCCGGTACGCGGCGAATTCGGGTGCTGCGCGGGAAGGCGGAGAACGTGAAAGTCCGAAGCGTCTATGATATCCGGTGACAGGCGGCCGCGCTGCGGCGCGGCAGTGGAGGAGCCTGCGCCCCATAGGCCCATAGGCCAATATTACGGAGGAGGAACAGCAGGATGACAAAAATTTCGATCAGCAGGGAATCTTCGGCGGGAACGATTTCAAAGTATATTTACGGGCATTTCGCGGAACATCTGGGGCATTGCATCTACGGCGGGATCTTCGTCGGAAAGGACAGCCCGATCCCGAACACGGAAGGCATCCGGTCGGACGTGGTGGAAGCGATGAAAGCCATTCACCTGCCTGTGCTGCGCTGGCCGGGCGGATGTTTTGCGGACGAATATCACTGGCGGGACGGCATCGGACCGCAGGAGAAGCGCCGGAACATGGTGAACACCAACTGGGGCGGGGTGACGGAGGACAATTCCTTCGGCACCCATGAATTCCTGGAACTTTGCAGGCAGGTCGGGTGCGAACCGTATATCACGGGCAACGTCGGCAGCGGAACGGCCCAGGAGATGAGCGAATGGGTTGAATACCTGAACTCGGACGGGGATTCCACTGTTGTGCGCGAACGGCGGACCAACGGCCGGCAGGACAGCTGGGGCGTGCGGTTCTGGGGCGTGGGCAACGAAAGCTGGGGCTGCGGCGGCATCATGCGGCCGGAATACTACGCGGACGTATACCGCCGGTATCAGAACTTCTGCCGGCAGTACGGAGACCACAAACTCTATAAAATCGCCTGCGGACCGAGCGACGTGAACACGGAATGGACAGAGGTTCTGATGAAGAACGCCGCGTTCTGCATGGACGGGCTGAGTATGCACAGCTATACGATTCCCGGCGGATGGGACCATAAAAACAGCGCCACAAAGTTCACCGAAGCGGATTACTTTGAGACGATGGCCATCGCAGCGGACATGGAACGGAAGATCGGCCTGCACGCGGAGATCATGGACAAATACGACCCGGACAAGCGGGTCGGACTGATTATCGATGAATGGGGCAACTGGTTTGAGGTGGAACCCGGCACCAATCCCGGATTCCTGTATCAGCAGAACACCATGCGGGACGCGATGGTGGCGGCGGTGCACCTGGATATTTTCAACCGTCACTGCGACCGGGTGTTCATGGCGAATATCGCCCAGACGGTGAACGTGCTGCAGGCCATTATCCTGACGGAGGGCGAAAAGATGGTGCTGACGCCGACCTATCATGTTTTCGACCTGTATCAGCACCACATGGACGCCAAAGAACTGGCCTGCGCCATCGAGACCGGGAAGATCGGCACGGCAGAACATTCCGTTGCCGGGATCACGGCTTCCGCCTCGGAGAAGGACGGGATCATTACCCTGACGCTGAGCAACCTGAGCCCGGACACAGCGGAAGAGGTGACCGTCGATCTGAAGGCGGCGGTGAAGGAGACGAAGGGCAGAATCCTGCAGGGCAGGATGGACGCATACAACGACTTTGACAGCGCGCCGCTGCAGGTGGAGGATTTCAGCGATATTCGGGCTGTGGACGGCGGATTGCTGGTGAAAATGCCGGCCTGCTCCGTAGCGGAAATCCGGATCGGATTGTAAAATACGATCACGCAGAGCGGTTCGGAGGACCAGTGCGGAACTGCAGCTTGTGCAAAACGGAAAAATGTGTTATTGTATAAGTACAAAAATGGCTTTGCGCAACTGCAAATATATAAGGAGGAACAGTACATGCGTAAAATTCTTTCCCTGTTTTTGGCGCTGATCATGGTTCTTTCGGTGGCGCCGGCCGCTTTTGCGGCGGAACCCTACACGCTGGACATCTACTGGGTCGGCAATGTGGCCGACGCGGCGGTTCAGCCGGATGTGGAAGCGGCGATCAACGACTATATTGAGCCGCTGATGGACGCGCACGTCAAATTCCATATTGTCCCCTGGGACGACTGGAAGACAGAGGTCGTGGACGTGCTGACGGACAAGGATTCCCGGAAAAAGGCAAAGATGGACCTGGTGTTCACGGCAGACTGGGAATACTACACCGACGAGGTGGAGGCGAAGGCCCTGCTGCAGCTCGGAGACGAACTGGAGCAGAACGGCAAGGAAATCCTGGCCTCTCTGCCGGAAGGTTTCTGGAACGGCGTCAAGATCAAGGGTGATATCTACGGCGTGCCCACAAACAAGGAACTGTGCGTTCCCCAGGGCTTCATCGTCAACGCCACGAGGGCAAAGGAAATCGGATGGGATTTTGAAAACGGAGAGATCAGGACCACGGCAGACCTGGAGCCCTGGCTTGTGAAATACAAAGAAAAGTATCCGGACAGCTATCCTTACCTGATGGACATGAATCCTCCCGGACGGTGGGTGGACGAGCCCTGGATCAACGACTGGTCGGGCCTGGAGAACAACGCGGTGGCCATGAAGATGGCCAAGGGCGAAGACGGCGAATTCGACGAGACGGTTTACAGTATCTTCGAGACGCCGGAGGAAGAGGAACACATCCGCCTGATGTATGACTGGGTCCAGAAGGGCTACATCAGCCCCGAGAACGTCAACATGGAAAAGGGCACGGCCGAGGAACTTTTCGGCAAGGGCGACTTCCTTGTGTTTACCCAGGCCATCAAGGGCAACAGCATCAAGGCCGTTGAAATGTACACGGAAAAGCACAAGGCGGAGGACGAACCCTTCGATGTCGGCGAAATCATCATGCAGCCGAAGTACATCGTGACGGCGCATACCGCCGGCTCCATGTTCGCGATTCCGAAGGCCGACTGCGACCCTGACAAGGCGATGCAGTACCTGAACCTGATGCACAGCGATCCGACGCTGGTGAACCTGATGCTCTTCGGCGTGGAGGGCAAGAACTACACGAAGCTGGACGGCAAGAAGGTAACGCTGACGGATACGCCATGGTACACGGTGCACGGTGGCGCCTGGACGGTCGGCGACGTTACGCTGCAGTATGTGCTGGAGAACGAGGATCCGGAGAAGAACGACAAGCTGATCGAGTTTGCGAAGGACGCAACGGAGACCTGCTGTCTCGGCTTCCGGCTGAACAAGAAAAAGATCAAGGACGAGAGCGAAGCTGTCAACGCGGTTGTGAAGGAATACTTCAATCCCCTGCTGTGCGGCGTGGTGGATCCGGATGATCCGGAAAAGGGCATTGAAGCCGCAAAGAAAGCGCTGAAGGACGCCGGGATCGAAAAGATCGTGGAAACCGCCCAGAAACAGTACGAAGAGTGGAAGAACGCGCAGTGGTGATTCCGGGGGTTGGGTTTTAGGATTTACGGGATTCCCGGGGAGGTGGTTTGACTTCTCCCCGGGAATTCTTTTTGTTCGCCTTGAAAAGCTTCGGGGGAGAGGATACAATAGCGGAGAAGAACCGGAAGGGCGGAGGAAACGGAAATGGCGCGGACGGCATACTGCAAACACTGCGGAAAAGAAGTGGAAGCGGGAGAAGTCTGCCCCGAATGCGGAACGCGGCTCGGGAAGAACGCCGCGCACGCAGCCTGGTGCATTGAGCGTACGCCGGTGAAAGACTGGATGTACTGGAACAGTGTGATGCGCATTCTGCTGCCCGGGGCCCTGGCGATCCTGATCCTGGTGCTGCTGCTGGAGGGCATCTCCGGCGGGGCTGAGGCGCTTGAGAAAATGCTTTCCTCGGCGTTTCCGGCGGTGCTGGGGGTTCTGATGCTGACGACGGTGGCGGTGGTTTTTGCGGTGCTGTTGCTTCGGGGAAAGGAACTGAGCGACTTCGTGATTGACAACCGGGGCGTTCATGAAACCCGGTATCTTCCGAATCCGACGCCCCTGAAGCTGATGCTGCGGATGAAGGCACCGGGGTTGCCGGAAGGGGATGGGGACGCCCGGGTTGTGAAGCTGAGCGAATATCATATTGCGTGGAAGGATGTCGGGCGGGTTCAGCTGTGGCCCGAAAAATGTACGGTGCTTTTCTACGCGCCGGTCTGGTGGCTGCGGATTCCTGTGATCTGCACGCCTTTTACATGGGAAGACACGATGGAATACATCCGCGAAAAACTGGGAAAGAAAAAGAAGGTGCGGCTGCCGCAGTCCCTTCGCGCGGCGGCAGAGCCGGCGGCGTCCCTCAGGCGGACGCGGACGGCGCCTGTCTATACGGAGCCGGAGGCCCTGCAGACGCGGATGGACGAGGCGGTTCTTTCGGAAATGCCGGAGGCCGCGCAGACCCGGATGGACGAGACAGAGCTTTCGGAAACGCTGCCGGTTGGCGAACTGCCTGCGGAAGCTTTGGGGACAGAAACACGGAACCCTTGACAGAGCAGGGGTTACCCGGTAAAATAATATAGATGTCCTATATCTGTTTATATGGGAATTCCGCTGATGCCTTTGGGCAGAGGAAGGAGGAGGGAGCCTGCGGGCTCTGCAACAAGATGAACAAAAGACGCTTTTTGCTGGTTCTGGCACTGGGAATGGTCCTGGCGCTGCTTTTTGCCGTTTCCGGATCGGCGGGCAGCCTGCTGGAATGCAAGGGTGAGCTCCCGGGTGGATATACCTTCACCGGGCCGGAGGAAATCACGGTGACCATTGACGTGCGCAATGCCGGTGACGAGGATTTTCCCGGGCCTGTCGAGCTGTACTATCCCGATCTGACCCTGGTTGAGGAATTCGGCTCCCCCACGCTGGCCGCCGGCAGCAGCCGGAACTGGGAAGGCAAGTGGAAGGTGACCCAGAAGGAACTGGAAGAAGGAGTGATCGCCTTCTATGTCCGCTATCCCGTGAAGGACGAAACAACGGGTGAACTGACGACCAAAGCCAAGAAGCTGTCTTTCAAGATCAGCTATTCCGGCGCGGAGCCGGAGCTGGATATCAAGCGGTCTTTCCTGCCTGCCGTCGCGCAGAAGAACCAGGAAGTCAGCGTCATTTACGAGATTTCCAATACGGGCGCCGCCGAAGTGGCGAACGTGACCATCAAGGAAAACGACACCATTTCCTCCACGGCCGGCGCGATCAAGAGCATTGCGCCCGGGGAAACCAAGAAATTCGTGTTCACCACCAAAATGGGCACGAAGGATCTGACCAGCGAAGCAACCATCACCTACAAAGCCGGCGGGAAGAACTATTCTTCCAAGGTGGAGGCGGGAACCATCAAATACGGTACGATGGACCTGAGCGCAACGCTGACGGCCGACAAGAAGGGCGGCGCGCCCGGAGACACGGTGAAGCTGACGCTGAAGCTGAAGAATTCCGGCAAGGGCGACTTCACGAACGTCACGGTGACGGACGAGAACCTGGGCGAAGTGTTTACCGGGGAAACGGTGAAAGCCGGCGAAACGCTGACGCTGGAAAAAGACCTGACGGTAACGGAAACCACCGACCTGCAGTTTGCCGTGAAGGCGGACGGAGCGGATGGAAATGCCATTGAAACCGCCACAGGCCGGGTGCACGTGGTGGCCACGGATCCGACGAAGCAGATCGTGCTGAGCGTTGAAGCGGAAGCGGACCGGTCGGAAGTATACAGGATTCCCGGCGGCGTTGTCCGTTTCAAGATTACGGTTCACAACGAGAGCGCCGTTGAAGTCAAGAACATCTCGGTGAAGGCGGTTGACAAGGAAGTCTATTTCTTCGACACGATTCCCTCGGGCGCAAGCCGCACCGTGACCCGGGACATGGAAATTTCCATGGCGGGCAACTTCCAGTTCACCGCCAACGCCAAGGATGAACTGGGCCAGGTTGTTACCTTTGTCAGCAACACCATCCCGATCGCTTACGCGCCGCCGACGGCTGTGCCCACGGAAGCCCCGCTGGTTACGCCTCCGGCGCCGGCGACCATGCCCCTGCCGCAGGAAACAGCGGCTCCCCAGTGGATCAAGCAGGCGGAATCAGCTGCGGACACGGCGAAATGGATTTTCGCCGGGATCGCCGGGGTGCTGGGCGTGCTGCTGCTGATCGGCGCGGTTCGCAGGGGACACAGCAGAAGCCAGAGCAACAAGGCGATGGATCACCTTGAAGGCGCCACGTATCGCGACTACAGCGTTGCCCCGAAGGGAAGAAGACGGAGCGAGATCGTCAGCGGCGAGGAAGAGCGCAGCGCAAACGCGGCCGGAACACCGGAAGCGGGAGAACTGCCGCAGGCGGCTGAGACCAAAGACGCGGGCAGCGACGACCTGATGGCGGAAACACTGAAACGCCTGTATGACGAGCCGACGGAAAGCGTCCAGGCGGCGGCTGCCGGAACGGCCGCGGCAGTTGAAGAGACGGCCGGGGCGGCAGAAGAGGCGGCGCAGGAGACGGTCCAGGAAACCGCAGAGGCGGATGAAACGGTAAAAATCGAAGCGGAAAACGCTCCCCAGACCACGCAGGAAGCAACCCGCCGCCGCCGGGCCGGCAGAAAGTAAAAAGACTCCCGCTGAAAGAAGATGAAAACCATGAAGAAGCGCTGTCTGCGCATCGCCGGCCTGATGACGGCACTCGCGATTGTTCTGACGGCGCTTCTTTTTGCGCCGGCCGGAGCGGAAACGCTTCAGGACTGCCATAAGGTTACGAGCAGCTACAAGGACACGAAGGGGAAGAACAAGACGGTCGTCCGGCTTTGGAAAGTTGAAACGGCCCATGAAAAGGTGACGCAGGAGATTAACGGCATTGCCGAAACGTTTGCCGAAGAACTCGGCAGCGACCTGCCCGCGGCCAAAAACACCGGGGACGGCAACAGCCGCCTGGACGTGGAGATCCGCTACAGCAGGACGGGGCTTACGTGGATGAGCTTCATGGTGCAGGCGCGGACGATCTTCCACCGGGGCCTGACGGATCAGCAGATTGCCACCCGGACCTACGACATGACGACCGGTTCACGGATTACGCTGGACCTGATTTTTGACGAAGATTCAAAGGCCTGGGATTTTATGGCTGCGCGGGTGCGGGAGGTGCTGAGCGGATACTGGCCGGAGGAAGAACCCGACGAGGCAGCACTGAAAAAAATATGCACACAGGAAGCACTGTCCGAAGCTGATTTTACGCTGCACGGAATGTCGCTGGTGCTGCATTATCCGGCGTCGGTGCTTTACGAAGGGAAACAGACGCTGATGGAAGTCCCTTTCTATTACCCAGAGATCCGGGACATGATGACCGAGAAGGCCTGGGAAGAGACGGACAACCTGACCTATTACAAAACAGTGGCGCTGACCTTTGACGACGGGCCGAGGAACCCCAAGAGTGCGCAGGTGCTGGACGCGCTGATGGAAAAGGGGATCCGGGCGACCTTCTTCTGCATCGGAAACCAGGTGAAGAAGAGCTACTATATCGTTCAGCGGGAACACGACAACGGCCACGCCGTTGCCAGCCACAACTGGACCCACGACAACGTGAACAGCCTTTCCGGGACGACGCTGAAGGCGATGCCGGAAAAGGTCAACAAAGTGATGAACGAGGTGATCGGGATTCCGGTGCGGTATGACCGGGCGCCGGGCGGGCTTTATCCCAAAATGGTCAAGGCCGGGGTGGAATGGCCGCTGATCCAGTGGAGCCTGGACACCTATGACTGGCGTGGGCGCACGCCGAACCAGGTGCTGAGCAGCGTCAAGAAAAAAATTGACGACGGGGATATCATCCTTTGCCACGACATTAAGGAATACGCGCCGCAGAATACCCGGAAGATTGTCGATTATCTGGAGGAACAGGGCTACCTTTTCCTGACGGTGGACGAGCTTTTTGCCAAGGACGGGGTGGCGCTGGAGAACGGGCAGGTTTACTACCGGTGCAACAACGGCGATACCACCAAAAAACCCGGTGGAACATAAGAGGATTTCTTTTACTTTTCAGCCGCAGCAACAGCTGCGGCTGATTTTTTGCAGTTGCATCCGGGAGGGCTAAAATGATATAATATCCTATATTTGTGTGTCCGTCTTTCGACGGGCAAAACCCCCTTGAAGGAGAGAACGATGCTTGATTTTCTGAAGAAGGTGCTGGGCGGCGGAAACGAAGCGCAGCTGAAGAAACTGCAAAAACCCGTGAACGACGTGATGGCGCTGGAAGACGCATATAAAAAACTGACGGACGAGCAGCTGCGCGCGAAGACGGACGAATTCCGGGCGCGGCTGGCGAAGGGCGAAACGGAGGACGACATCCTGCCGGAGGCTTTTGCCACGGTGCGGGAGGCGGCGGACCGGGTGCTGGGGATGCGGCCCTACCGGGTGCAGGTGCTGGGCGGGATCGTGCTGCACCAGGGGCGGATTGCCGAGATGAAGACCGGCGAAGGCAAGACGCTGGTTTCGACGATGCCGGCCTACCTGAACGCGCTGCGGGGGAACGGGGTGCACATCGTTACGGTGAACGACTACCTGGCCCGGCGGGACAGCGAATGGATGGGCAAGGTGCACCGGTTCCTGGGGCTGAGCGTGGGCCTGATCGTGCACGACCTGGAGCCGCAGGAGCGGCGGGCGGCGTATGCCTGCGACATTACCTACGGGACGAACAACGAGCTGGGGTTCGACTACCTGCGGGACAACATGGTGATCCGGAAGGGCGACCTGGTTCAGCGGGGGCACGAGTTTGCCATCGTGGACGAGGTGGATTCCATCCTGATCGACGAGGCGCGGACGCCCCTGATCATCTCCGGGCAGGGGGAAAAGAGCACGGAGATGTACGACCGGGTGGACGCGGTGGTGCGGACGATGAAGATCGGGACGCACTTCGAAGTTGAGGAAAAGAAGAAGGCCGTGACGCTGACGGACGAGGGCGCCCGGAAGGTGGAGAGCGCCTTCGGGATTGAGAACCTGAACGACCCGGAGAACAGCGAGCTGAACCACCACGTGAACTGCGCACTGCGGGCGAACTTCATCATGAAGCGGGACGTGGACTACGTGGTCCAGAACGGGCAGGTGGTCATCGTTGACGAATTCACGGGGCGCCTGATGATCGGGCGGCGGTACTCGGAAGGGCTGCACCAGGCCATCGAGGCGAAGGAGCATGTGAAGGTTGAGCGGGAAAGCAAGACGCTGGCGACGATCACGTTCCAGAACTATTTCCGGATGTACAAAAAGCTGAGCGGCATGACGGGCACGGCGAAGACGGAGGAGCCCGAATTCCAGGGGATTTACAGCCTGGACGTGGTGGAGATTCCAACGAACCGGCCGAACATCCGGAAAGACCTGGAAGACATGGTTTACAAAAACAAGAACGCGAAATACAAGGCGGTGCTGGAGAGCATCGAGGAGCGTCATAAGACGGGGCAGCCGCTGCTGGTCGGCACGATCAGCGTGGAGATCAGCGAACTGCTGAGTTCCATGCTTTCCAAACGGGGGATTCCCCACGAGGTGCTGAACGCGAAGAACCACGCGAAGGAAGCGGAGATCGTTGCCCAGGCGGGGCACTGGGGTGCCGTTACCATCGCGACGAACATGGCGGGCCGCGGGACTGACATCCTGCTGGGCGGGAACCCGGAATTCATGGCCCGGAAGGCCCTGCGGCAGGAGCAGCCGGAGATTGAGGACGAGGTGATTGAGGAAGCCGTCGGGCACAGCGAGCACGTTGGCGAAGAAGTGCTGGCGGCGCGGAAGCGGTATCGGGAGCTTTACGCGAAATTCAAGGCGGAGACGGACGCGGAGCACGAGCGGGTGCTGCAGACGGGCGGGCTTCACATCATCGGCACGGAGCGGCACGAAAGCCGCCGGATCGACAACCAGCTGCGGGGCCGGAGCGGCCGGCAGGGCGACCCGGGCTCCACGCAGTTCTTCATCAGCCTGGAGGACGACCTGATGCGCCTGTTCGGGAGCGAACGGATCGGCACGATGGTGGACCGGCTGGGCCTGAAGGAGGACGAGCCGCTGACGGCGGGGCTGCTGACCAAGCAGATTGAGAACGCGCAGAAGCGGATTGAAGGCCGGAACTTTGAGGCGCGGAAGCACGTGCTTGAATACGACAACGTGATGAACCGGCAGCGCGAGGTGATCTACGGCCAGCGGCGGCGGGTGCTGATGGGCGAAGACGTGAAGGACAGCATCCTGCGGATGGCGGACCACGTGGTGGACTTTGCGGGGGGCCGGTGGATGAACGGCGAGGACCCGGAGGAATGGGAATGGCGGGAGGCCACGAACTACCTCGAAAACCTGTGCTGCCACCACGGGGCGCTGGAAGAGCACCGGAAGCCGGCGGACGGCGGGGACCGGGAAGGCTTCCTGGCGGCGCTGAAGGAGGATGCGCGGGCTTTCTACGCAGAGCGGGAAAAGATGATGGAAGAGATCGGCGTGGACATGCGCGAAGTGGAGCGGGTGATGCTGCTGCGGAGCGTGGACACGCGGTGGATGGACCACATCGACGCGATGGACCAGCTGCGAGACGGGATCGGGTTCCGGGCTTACAGCGGGAAGAACCCGGTTACGGAATACCAGATCGAAGCCTCGCACATGTTTGAGGAGCTGAACCACCTGATCCGGGAGGACACGGTGCGGCGGGTTTACCAGACGAAGGTGCAGGTGACGCCGGAACGGGTGCAGGCGGCAAAGCCGACGGAAGCGCGGCTGGCCGGGGACGGGCCGCGGCAGCCGAGGCGGGTGAAAGCTTCGCAGAAGGTCGGGCGGAACGACCCGTGCCCGTGCGGCAGCGGGAAGAAGTACAAGAACTGCTGTGGGAGAGTAGAAAATGATTGAACTGGAACAATACACGCAGGAGATTACGGGGATCCGGAAGAGCATACTGGCGGCGGGCGAAGCACTGCACATTGACCAGATGCAGGAGCAGATTGACGAGCTGACGGAAGAGATGAACCAGCCGGAATTCTGGAACGACACGGAGCGGAGCACGCGGGTGAACCAGAAGCTTGGGCACCTGAAGAACCGGCTGGAGCACTACGAAGGGCTGCTGGCGGCGGCGGACGACATCGACACCATGATGGAACTGGCAAAGGAAGAGAACGACGAGGACATGGTGAAAGAGGCCGGCGAGGCGCTGGCAAGGCTGAAGGAGCAGGCGGAGGCGCTGGAGCTGGAGACCCTGATGCGGGGTGACTACGACGACAGCGACGCGGTGCTGAGCCTGCACGCGGGGGCCGGCGGGACGGAAGCCCAGGACTGGACGCAGATGCTTTACCGGATGTATACGCGGTATTGCGAGCGGATGGGGTTTGAGGTGAAGCTGCTGGACCTGCTGGACGGGGACGAGGCGGGGATCAAGAGCGTGACCTTTGAGGTGAGCGGCGACCACGCCTACGGGTACCTGCGGGGCGAGAAGGGCGTGCACCGGCTGGTGCGGATCAGCCCGTTCGACGCCAACGCCCGGCGGCACACGAGCTTTTCGAGCCTGGACGTGGCCCCGATCCTGGAGGAGGACAACGGGGAGATCGAGGTCGACATGAAATACGTTCGGGTGGACACCTACCACTCCAGCGGCGCCGGCGGACAGAACGTGAACAAGACGAGCAGCGCGGTGCGGATGACGTACGTGAAGGACGACGTGACGATCGTGGTGGCATGCCAGACGGAGCGGGACCAGGTTCAGAACCGGGCCACATGTTTGAAGATGCTGAAGGCGAAGCTGCTGGAACTGCGGGAGCGGGAGAAGGAGCAGCAGATGGCGGACATCAAGGGCGAGATGAAGAAAATCGAATGGGGCAGCCAGATCCGGAGCTATGTTTTCCAGCCCTACACGATGGTGAAGGACCACCGGACGAACTATGAGAGCGGGAACATTGACGACGTGATGAACGGGAACCTGGAAGGGTTTGTGACGGCTTACCTGAAGATGCAATAAGAGGGTTCAGGGAGTACGGGGTTACGAGGATTTGGGATTCAGGATATAGGATTCAGGGAGTACGGGGTTACGGAGATTCAGGGATTTTGAAGACGGGGTTTCGGAAGGCTCTGGGGGCCATCTTCGGGTTTGCCTGGATGGTTTTCGGGGTGACGCTGGTGATCCGGTGGGTGGCCGGGGACGGCGGGCTGCTGGCGGCGGAGATGCTGCGGGCGGCGCCGCCGGCGGTTTCCGGGCTCGCGGAGAAGGACTACGCGGGCGTCGGGGCGATGACGGCCGAATACCTGACGGGGAAGCGGGCGGAATTCCAGTACGTGGCGGCGGAAGAGGACCCGAACGGGGCCTGCCGGCGGCGGGAGGTTTTCCAGGCCCACGAGGCGGCGCACATGGCGGACTGCCGGGGGCTGATCGCGCTGGACGGATGGGTTTGCGCGGGGAGCCTGGCGGTTTGCGCGGCGTGCTGCGCGGCGGGGGTTTTCTGCGGCAGGGCCCGAAGGCTCTTTCTGCAGGGCGCGGGATGGGGCCTGACCGGGTTTTTCGGGATCGCGGTTGTACTGGGGATCTGGGCGGCGGTTGATTTCGACGGGCTGTTTGTGACGTTTCACCGGGTGGCTTTTCCGCAGGGCGGATGGCTGCTGGACCCGCGGACGGACCTTTTGATCCGGCTGATGCCGGTTTCGTTCTTCATCCGGCTCGGAGTGATCGGGCTTTTGAGGTTCGGGCTGTTTGCAACGGTGACAGTGTTGGGGTTGCTGGGTTTAAGGTACAGGGGATAGGTTTCAGGGATTTTAGTGGTTAGCGGACAGAGGACGGGCATGAGTTATTTATCGATGAGCCGGGAAGCGGCTTTGGGGCTTCGGGAGAAGGAGACGGTGCGGATCCTTTCGCTGGAGACCAGCTGCGACGAGACGGCGGCGGCGGTGGTTGAAAACGGGCGGAAGATATTGGGCAACGTGGTTTTCAGCCAGATAGACCTGCACGAGCTTTACGGCGGGGTTGTGCCGGAGATTGCGAGCCGGGCGCACATGGAAGCCTGCGGCCGGGTTGTGGGAAAGGCCCTGGAGGAAGCCGGAGCGGCGCTGGGAGAGATCGACGCGCTGGCGGTGACAAAGGGGCCGGGGCTGGTCGGGGCGCTGCTGACGGGGGTCAACTATATGAAAGGGCTGGCCTTTGCGGCGGGGAAACCCCTGGTGGGGGTGAACCACATAGAAGGCCACGTGAGCGCCAACTACCTTTCCCACCCGGAACTGGAGCCTCCGTTCCTTTGCCTGGTCGTGAGCGGGGGGCACAGCCACCTGGTGGAGGTTTGCGGATACGGGGAATACCGCCTGATCGGCCGGACGGCCGACGACGCGGCGGGGGAAGCCTTTGACAAGGCGGCGCGGGTGCTGGGGTTGCCCTATCCCGGCGGGCCGCGGATGGACGCGCTGGCGGAAGAGGGCGACCCGGAAGCTTTCCCGCTGCCCCGGCCGAAGACGGCGGAGGAATACGGATACAGCTTCAGCGGGCTGAAGACGGCGTTCATCAACCTGGTGCACGGGATGGAGATGAAGGGGGCGGCGCTGCCGAAGGCGGACCTGGCGGCCAGCTTCCGGCGGGCGGTTTGCAGCCAGCTGATCGAGACGGCGGAGAAGGCGCTTTTGGCTGCGCCGGGATTCAGGAAACAGGATTCAGGATTGAGGGGAGAAGGAACGGCGGCTTCAGCGCCGGCCGGCGGGGCTTCAGGTTCAGGGGAGAACGCAGGCGCGGTGGCTTTCGCCCTGGCCGGCGGGGTTTCGGCGAACCGGGAGCTTCGGCGGATGGCGGCGGAGATGTGCGCGCGGCTGGGGGTTGCGCTGTACATGCCGGAGATTCCGCTTTGCACGGATAACGGGGCGATGATCGGCAGCGCGGCGTATTACCGGCTGATGCGGGGCGAGGTTGCGGGGCTGGAGCTGAACGCCATGCCGGCTTTGCGGCTGGTTTAGGAGTCAGGCCCTTCAGCCGAAAAAACGGCGCAAAATCGCAATGACCCGAAAGGCTCTTGCGGTTTGCGGCTTGGGGTAGTTTACATGGCGGATAATGCCGCGAAAGAAGAGATACAGAATGAAAAAGTGGGCCGAAAAGAACCGTCCCTGCAGGCCCAGGATTCAGGAGCTGCGTGGGTTTGGGTTTTAGGTAAACGGATTCAGGGTTAAGGTAAACGGGTTTTACGGGAGAAGGTGCAAGGGCGCATGAAGGAGATCGGGTTTTTCCGGTGGCTTTCGCAGTACGGGTTTGAGACGGACGTGTTCGACATGTACCGGGACGCCGTGCGGCGGAGCAACCGGGCTTCCATCCGGGTGCTGAGCGTGATGGCGCTGGTGGACGCAGTGGTGATGATGGCCTATGGGCTTTCAACGCGGCAGGCGCTGGACGGGCTGTGGTTCTGCCTGGCGGTGCTGGTTTGCGGCGCGCTGGCGGCATGGGCTTCCTTCCGGAAGCATACGCCCCGGGCGCTGCTGCTGGGGTCCGGGTACCTGGTGAGCCTGGCGCTGTACTGCCTTTGCATCTATGGCAGCATCTACCTGAATTCAGACGCCTTCTGGGTCGGGACGCAGGTGGCGGTGGGGTGTTACCTGCTGGACTATGCGTGGCGGCTGGGGCTGATGCAGCTTTTGAGCTATCTTGCGCTGATGACCGGGTGGATCGCGGCGCGGACGGAGGTTGCGGACAGCCGGTTCATGTTCAGCATGATGTACCTGGCGGTGGGGATGGTGACTTTCTACACGATGAACCGGACCCGCGTGAGCCTGATCATCGGGCGGGAGGAAAGCCGGAGGCAGGCGGACACGGATCTGCTGACGGGGCTGATGAACCGGACGGCTGCGCAGGAGGACATTCAGGACCACCTGGAGCAGACCCAGGAGACCGGCGTGCTGATCCTGCTGGATCTGGACCGGTTTAAGAGCGTGAACGACAAACTCGGCCATCAGACGGGCGACAGGGTGCTGATCGAGGTGGCGAGGGATCTCGGGAAGATGTTCCGGAATTCGGACGTGCTCAGCCGGCTGGGCGGAGACGAATTCATCATCTATATGAAAGCCGTGCCGGAGGAGTCATGGGTGCGCAGACGGGCCGAGGAGGTCGTGCGTACGGTGCGCCGCTGGGTGACGGACGGGACGACGAACATTCAGATTTCCGCCAGCGTCGGCGTTGTGATGACCAACCGAATGGAACGGCGTTATGAGGATCTTTACCGGGCGGCGGACATCGCCATGTACTTCGCGAAGGCCCAGGGCGGAAACCAGGCGGTGTTCTATTCGAAAGACCTGGTGCATGAAGCGCGGGGCAGGGCGACCACGCGGGAGGACAGCGGCGCGGCGACCGTGGCGGAGCAGAACCTGAGGTAGGGGTTTATGAGGGAATATGTGGAGATCCGGGGCGCCCGGGAACATAATCTGAAAAACATCAGCGTAAAAATACCGCGGGACCGGCTGACCGTGATTACGGGGCTGAGCGGGAGCGGGAAAAGCTCGCTGGCCTTCGACACGATTTATGCGGAAGGCCAGCGCCGCTATGTGGAAAGCCTTTCGAGTTATGCGCGGCAGTTCCTCGGGCAGATGGATAAGCCGGACGTGGACGGGATCGACGGCCTGAGCCCGGCGATTTCCATTGACCAGAAGACCACGGGGCGGAACCCGCGGTCCACCGTCGGCACGGTGACGGAGGTGCACGACTACCTGCGGCTTTTGTGGGCGCGGGCGGGAGTGCCCCACTGCCCGCGGTGCGGCCGGGAGATCCGGAAGCAGACGGTGGACGAGATCGTGGACGCGGTGTGCCGGGGGGAAGAGGGCGAGCGGCTGCAGATCCTGAGCCCGCTGGTGCGCGGGCGGAAGGGCGAACACCGGGACATCCTGGAAGGGGCACGGAAGAGCGGCTATGTGCGGGCCCGGATTGACGGGGAGCTTTACGACCTGGAGGACGCGCCGGCGCTGGACAAAAAGAAGAAGCACACCATTGAGATCGTGGTGGACCGGCTGGTGCGGCGGGACACGAAGGAATTCCGCCAGCGGCTGGCCGAGGACATCGAAGCTGCGGCGGCGAAGAGCGCGGGGCTCGTGATCTGCGACCGGTTTGAAAAGGGCGAGACGCTTTACAGCATGAACTATGCCTGCCCGGACTGCGGGATTTCCATCGAGGAACTGGCGCCGCGGATGTTTTCCTTCAACAGCCCCTTCGGCGCCTGCCCGGCCTGCGGCGGGCTCGGGATCCGGATGGTCATCACCCGGGAGGCGGTTTTTCCGGACGAGCGGCTGAGCCTGCGGGAAGGCGCGCTGACGGCGGCCGGGTTCAACACCGGGGAGGAGAACGGCATCGCGGCCCAGTACTTCAGCGCCCTGGGGGATAAATACGGCTTTTCGATGGACACCCCGGTGGAGGAGATCAGCCGGGAGGGCATGGACGCGCTGCTTTACGGCACGGGGAAGGACAAAATTGAGATCACCTATGAAGGCGCCCGGGGCATGAGCAGCTATACGACGGGGTTTGAGGGGATTATCCCGACGCTGGAGCGCCGGTACCGGGAGACTTCGTCGGACGCGATGAAGCAGATGTACGAGGAGTACATGGTGGAGGAGGTCTGCCCGGAATGCGGCGGGCAGCGCCTGAAGCCGGAAAGCCGGGCGGTGACGGTGGGCGGGAAAAGCCTGCCGGAGGTCAGCGGGATGAGCATCCTGGATGCCCGGAAATTCTTCAGCGAACTGCAGCTGGAGGGCAGCAGCGCCATCGTCGCGAAACAGATTTTAAAGGAGATCGACGCGCGGCTCGGGTTCCTGGGGGACGTGGGGCTGGGCTACCTGACGCTGGCCCGCGGGGCGGGCACCCTCAGCGGCGGCGAAGCCCAGCGGATCCGCCTGGCGACGCAGATCGGCAGCGCCCTGATGGGCGTGATGTACATCCTGGACGAGCCCAGCATCGGGCTGCATCAGCGGGACAACGCGAAGCTGATCGCCACGCTGCAACGCATGCGGGACCTTGGGAATACGGTGATCGTTGTGGAGCACGACGAGGAAACCATGCGGGCGGCGGACTGGATCATCGACGTGGGGCCCGGGGCCGGCGAGCACGGCGGGCAGATCGTGGCCGAGGGGACGGCGGAGGAAATCTGCGCCAACCCGGCGAGCCTGACAGGGCAGTACCTGAGCGGAAAGAAGCGGATCCCCGTGCCGGCGAAGAGACGGAAAGCCTCCGGGTGGCTGACGGTGCGCGGGGCGGCGGAACATAACCTGAAGCACATCGACGTGCGGATTCCTCTGGGGGTTTTCACCTGCGTCACCGGAGTCAGCGGCAGCGGGAAGAGCAGCCTCGTGAACGAGATCGTCTATAAATATTTAGCCAGAAAACTCAACCGGGCGAATACCCGGGCGGGCAGGTTCGACGAGATCGAGGGCATCGAAAAGCTCGACAAGATCATCATGATCGACCAGAGCCCCATCGGGCGGACGCCCAGGAGCAACCCGGCCACGTATACGGGGCTTTTCGACATGATCCGGAAGCTTTACGCCATGAGCCCCGAGGCGAAGATGCGCGGGTTCCGGGAGAACCGGTTCTCCTTCAACGTGAAGGGCGGCCGGTGCGAAGCCTGCCAGGGAGACGGCATGAAAAAGATCGAGATGCACTTCCTGCCGGACCTGTACGTGCCCTGCGACGTGTGCGGCGGGAAACGGTATAACCGGGAGACGCTGGAAGTGGTATGGCAGGGGAAGAACATCAGCGAAGTGCTCGACATGACCGTGGAGGAAGCGCTGCTGTTCTTTGAAAACCATCCGCAGATTCTGCGCAAGCTGGAGACGCTTTACGACGTGGGGCTCGGGTATATGCGGCTGGGGCAGCCCTCCACCACGCTGTCGGGCGGCGAGGCACAGCGCGTGAAGCTGGCGACGGAACTGAGCCGGCGGGCCACCGGGAAGACGATTTACCTGCTGGACGAACCCACCACGGGCCTTCACGCCGCCGACGTGGACCGGCTGATCCGCGTGCTGCAGCGGCTGACGGAGACCGGCAACACAGTGCTGGTGATTGAGCACAACCTGGACGTGATCAAGGTCGCCGACCGCATTATTGACCTGGGTCCGGAGGGCGGAGACGCCGGCGGCACCGTGGTTGCGGAAGGGACGCCGGAAGAGGTGGCCGCCTGCGAGGCTTCCTATACGGGGCAGTATCTGCGGGAGGTCCTGGAGAAATGAAGTGGCTTAAGACTTTTGTCGGGGGGATCCTGGCGGGCATCAGCATTGCCGTCGGCGGCACGGTTTTCCTGTCGCTGGACAATAAGGTGCTTGGAGCCCTGTTTTTCACGGTGGGGCTGTTCGCGGTCTGCACCTTTGGATTCAACCTTTACACCGGGAAGGTTTGTTACGTTTTCGACAACGACCGGGAGTACGCCCTGGGGCTGCCTGTGATCTGGCTCGGAAACCTCTGCGGCGCCTTCCTGACGGCCGCGGCGGAACGGGCGACGAGGATCGGTCCGGCGCTTGCGGAAAAGGCGGCGGCGCTTTGCAGCGTGAAGCTCGGAGACGGACCGGCAAGCATTTTCCTGCTGTCGGTGTTCTGCAACGTGCTGATCTGGCTGGCGGTGGAAGGCTTTAAAAACAACCCGCATCCCGCCGGGAAATACCTGAGCCTGTTTTTCGGGGTGGCCGTATTTATCCTGTGCGGCTTTGAGCATTGCGTGGCCAACATGTACTACTTCTCCATGGCCGGCATGTGGAGCTGGAAGACGCTGGGATGGGTGCTTGTGATGACGGCCGGCAACAGCGCCGGAGGCGTGCTTTTCCCGCTTTTGCGGAGAATTCAGCAGAAACAGGCCCCCAAAGCCTGAAAACTGCCGAAAAAAACAAAGGGAAAACAGCTGTTTTCTTGACGAATGTTTTCTTTCGGACGTATGATAAGGAACAAATCAGGGAAACCTGACAAAGGAGCCGACAGGCTTCACAGAAAGAGGAGGAATTCTCACATGAAGAAACTGATCGCTTTGCTTCTGGCACTGGCGCTGACACTGACCGTTTGTGCCGCCCTGGCCGAAGAACCCGTTGTGCTGAAGATCGCCCATATCGGTCCGACCACCGGCGCAGCAGCCCTTTACGGCCTGGCAACCCAGCACGGTGCCGAGATCGCCGTGGACGAGATCAACGCCGCCGGCGGAAAGTATCAGATTGAACTGATCACCGAAGACGACGAACACAACGTTGAAAAGGTTATCAATGCCTACAACGCCGCGCTGGACGCCGGCGCCCAGATGATCCTCGGCTCCACGACCTCCAAGCCCTGTGAAGCCGCGGGCGCCCAGGGCTATGTGGACCGCGTGTTCTTCCTGACGCCTTCCGCTTCCTCCACCGCTGTTATCGAGGATAAGGACAACGTGTTCCAGGTTTGCTTCACTGACCCGAACCAGGGCTCTGCTTCCGCGCAGTATATTGCCGAACACAAGCTGGGCACCAAGATCGCAGTGATTTACAACAACGCGGACGTGTATTCCACCGGTATCCGTGACACCTTCGTGGAAAAGGCTGCCGAAATGGGCCTGGAAATCGTCAGCGAAGAAACCTTCACCGATGAGACCACGGACTTCACCGTTCAGGTTGGCAAGGCGCAGGAAGCTGGCGCGGAAATCGTGTTCCTGCCCATGTATTACACCCCTGCTTCCCTGATTCTGAAGACTGCTTCCGACAAGAACTACAAGCCGATCTTCTTCGGCGTAGACGGCATGGACGGCATCCTGTCCGTTGAAGGCTTTGACACCTCCCTGGCGGAAGGCGTCATGCTGCTGACCCCCTTCGTTGCCACTTCCGAAGACGAAAGGGTCAAGAGCTTCGTTGCCAAATATCAGGAGAAGTTCAACGAGACGCCCATCCAGTTCGCCGCGGACGCCTATGACGGCATCTACATCCTGCTCGCCGCCGCGGAGAAGGCCGGCATCACCGCCGAAATGGCTCCCGAAGAAGCCTGCGATCTGCTGATCGCCGCCATGAAGGAAATCCAGGTGGATGGCCTGACCGGTTCCATGACCTGGGACGAATCCGGCGCCGTCACCAAAACGCCTATGGCTGCCACCATCGTCAACGGAGTGTATGTCTTCGAAGACTGATCGCTGTGCGCTTTTGCGGACCGGTCCTTTTTGCGGGACCGGTCCCGCTTGTTTTTTCTTTTATCCTGATCTGAGAGGAACCGACCGGTATGATTTTTCTTGATCACCTGATAAACGGACTGAGTCTTGGCAGTATCTATGCCATTATCGCTCTGGGCTACACGATGGTCTACGGCATTGCCAAAATGCTGAACTTCGCACACGGCGACGTCATCATGATCGGCGCGTATATTGCGTTCTGCGGACTGCAGTACTGGGGCATACCCCCGGTGCTGGCAATCCTGCTGGCCATGGTGTTCTGCACGCTGCTGGGCGTGACAATCGAAGGCTTTGCCTATCGCCCCCTGCGGCAGGCAACCTCGCTGGCTGTGCTGATTACGGCCATCGGAATGAGCTATCTGCTGCAGAACATTGCCCTGATGATCTGGGGAGCGAATCCGAAATCTTTCCCGACCACTTTTATCAACGGCAGCAACATCCGCATCGGACAGCTGAACATTTCATCCGCCACCCTGATTACGATTGTTGCGAATATTGTGATCATGGTGACGCTGACGCTGTTCACGTCCAAAGCGAAGCTGGGCAAAGCGATGCGGTGTGTATCCGAAGACCGGGGCGCGGCGGAACTGATGGGCATTAACGTCAACCGGACGATTTCACTCACTTTTGCCATCGGATCGGCGCTGGCGGCGGTGGCCGGCGTGCTGCTGTGCTCTTCCTATCCGATTCTGCAGCCCACCACCGGTTCCATGCCGGGCATCAAAGCCTTTACGGCGGCTGTTTTCGGCGGGATCGGCTCCATTCCCGGTGCGATGCTGGGCGGGATTCTGCTAGGCGTAATTGAGATCTTCGGCAAGGCCTACATCTCGACGGAACTGGGAGACGCCATTGTTTTTGCGGTGCTGATCATCGTGCTGCTGGTGAAGCCCGCCGGACTGCTGGGCAAGCCCATGCGTGAGAAAGTATGAGGTGAGGAATATGACGAAAGCAAAACGCAAACGCCTCATCTACAATTTGGTCACGTATGCACTGGTGATCGCCGCCTACATCATTCTGCAGAACATGATCGGCGCGAAGACCATCAGCCGTTCCCTGAAGGGCCTGCTGGTGCCCATCTGCGCCTGGATCATCATGGCGGTTTCCCTGAACCTGGTCATCGGCTTTTCCGGCGAACTGAGCCTTGGACATGCCGGCTTTATGAGCATCGGCGCCTATACCGGAGCGATTATCAGCGGATGGCTGCTGGCGGCTTTTGACATGCAGGATCCCACGCTGCGGCTGGTTCTTGCCATTGCCGGCGGCGGCATTGTCGCGGGCATTTTCGGCGTACTGATCGGCATTCCCGTTCTCCGGCTTCGCGGTGACTATCTTGCCATTGTTACACTGGCCTTCGGTGAAATTATCCGGAACCTGGTGAACGTGCTTTACGTCGGCACGGCGGATGGACAGCTTCATTTCGCGTTCCTGAACAAAAAGCTTCCTGCGGATGTGACGATGCTGGTGGACGGCGCCAAAGGCGCGGTGAAAATCAAGCCGATTTCCACGTTTACCGTCGGATTTGTGCTTGTGATGATTACGCTGATCGTGGTGCTGAATCTGGTCAACTCCCGGGCGGGCCGCGCGATCCAGGCCACGCGGGACAACCGGATCGCCGCGGAATCCATGGGCGTTTCCGTTACAAAATACAAGATGATGGCCTTTGTGACGGCAGCGGTGCTGGCCGGAATGGCCGGTGCGCTTTATGGGCTGAACTCTTCCACCGTTGTTCCCACGCAGTTCACCTTCAACCAGTCCATCAACGTTCTGGTGTTCGTGGTGCTGGGCGGCCTCGGAAACGTGCTGGGATCTGTGATCTCGGCAACGTTCCTGACGGTGCTGCCGGAGGTGCTGCGCGAGTTTGCGGATTACCGGATGCTGGTTTACGCGGTGGTGCTGATCCTGGTGATGATCTTCACGAACAATCCGCTGATCCGCTCCGTTTTCGGCCGCGCGGTTGCGCCGGTCAAGGGACTTTTCCGCGGAAAGAAGAATTCCGTTTCGGGAGGTGAGGCATAATGGCGGACATCAAAAAGCACCGCAGCGACACAAAAATGGTGCCGATGCCCACGTATTCCATCGTTCCGGAAAGGGATGTGAATGAGATTCCGGTTTTGGAAACCCGTCATCTCGGGATTGAGTTCGGCGGCCTGAAGGCTGTGGACGATTTCAATCTGACCATCGGGAAAACCGAGATCGCCGGCCTGATCGGCCCCAACGGCGCGGGCAAGACAACCGTGTTTAACCTGCTGACCAAAGTATACGAACCCACTTCCGGAGCGGTGTTGGTGAACGGCAAGGACCTGCACGGTATGAGCATTGTTCAGGCCTCCCGGCTCGGTATTGCCCGCACCTTCCAGAACATTCGCCTCTTTGACAAAATGACGGTGGAAGAAAACGTGCGGATCGGTCTTCACAACCAGATCCGGTACGATATGTTTACTGGAATTCTGCGTCTTCCGCGGTACTGGAAACAGGAAAAATACCAGCACGAACGGGCGATGGAGCTCCTGGATATCTTCGGAATGCAGGATCTGGCGGATGAGCAGTCCGGCAGTCTGCCCTACGGCGCACAGCGCCGGCTGGAGATTGTCCGGGCACTGGCGACGGATCCAAAGCTTCTGCTGCTGGACGAGCCCGCCGCCGGCATGAACCCACACGAAACCGAGGAGCTGATGGAGAATATCGCAAAGATCCGGGACCGGTTCCAGATCGCGATTCTGCTGATTGAGCATGACATGAGCCTGGTGATGGGCGTTTGCGAGGGAATCTGCGTGCTGAACTTCGGCAAGATTATTGCCAAGGGCACAGCGGATGAAATTCAGGCGAACCCGGCCGTGATCGAGGCTTATCTGGGCAAGCGGAAGGAGGCGGAAGCATGAGCGAGGAAAAGAAACTTCCGCTGCTGAAAGTTCGGGATATTCATGTTTACTACGGCGCGATCCATGCGATTAAGGGGATTTCCCTGGAGGTGAACGAAGGGGAAATCGTTACGCTGATCGGTGCGAACGGCGCGGGGAAATCCACGACGCTGAATACCATTGCCGGACTGCTGAAGCCCCGACAGGGCGGCATTGCCTTCGCGGGAATGCCGGTGGAAGGCACGGGCGCCAGCAAGATGGTCTACAAAGGGCTGAGCCTCTGCCCGGAAGGACGGCGGATTTTCCAGCAGATGACTGTCCGGGAAAACCTGGAAATGGGCGCCTTCAGCCGTCCCAATGAAGAGACGGAAAAGTCCATGGAGCAGGTATATGAATTCTTCCCCCGGCTGAAGGAACGGGAAAAGCAGATTGCCGGCACCCTTTCCGGCGGTGAGCAGCAGATGCTGGCCATGGGCCGGGCACTGATGAGCAAGCCCCGCCTGATGATGCTGGACGAACCGAGCATGGGCCTGGCGCCGATCCTGGTGGAACAGATCTTTGAGATCATTCGGGACATGAACGCGGCGGGAACTACTATTCTGCTGGTGGAACAAAATGCGCAGATGGCGCTGTCTGTGGCCAACCGGGCGTATGTAATGGAGACCGGGCGGATCACCATGGAGGGGGACGCGGACGACCTGATGCACGACGACAACGTCCGGAAGGCGTATCTCGGAAGCTGAAGCTTCATCATCCAACGGATCCGGTCTTTGCGGAGCGCGGGCTCTGAGAAGCCGGATCCGTTTTTTGACGATCTATTGCCTATTGACATTAAGGGTGAATAGGTATAAGATGCAGTAGGCATCAGCCGGGAAGGAGAAGATCTTTTACTGTGATTTACGCAGACAATGCAGCGACAACGAAAATGAGCAAGACGGCGGTGGACGCCATGATGTCCGTGATTACAGAGAATTACGGGAATCCCTCCAGCCTCTACAGCATCGGCCAGAAGGCGAAGGAGATTCTGGAAGAGGCGCGGGCGACCGTTGCGGACGTGATCGGCGCGAAGCCGCAGGAAATTCTGTTTACTTCGGGCGGAAGCGAGGCGGACAATCAGGCGATTCTGAGCGCCGCGGCACTGGGCCGGAAAAACGGAAAGATGCACATTGTTTCCACCGCGTTTGAACATCACGCGGTGCTTCACACGCTTGAAAAGCTGAAAAAAGAAGGTTTTGAGATTACACTGCTGGACGTTCACGAGGACGGGATCGTCAGGCCGGAAGAACTGGAAAAGGCGCTTCGGGAAGACACCTGCCTGGTGACGGTCATGTTTGCCAACAACGAAATCGGAACGGTTCAGCCGATCCGGGAGATCGGGGAAATCTGCCGGAAACACAAGGTGCTTTTCCATACGGACGCGGTGCAGGCCGTCGGGCATCTGCCGATCGACGTGGAGGCGGACCGGATTGATCTGCTTTCAGCATCCGCGCATAAGTTCCACGGACCCAAGGGGGTCGGGTTCCTGTATGCCCGGAAGGGTGTGCGGCTTTCCAACCTGATTGAAGGCGGCGCCCAGGAAAACGGGAAGCGCGCCGGCACCGAGAACGTCCCGGGCATCGTGGCCATGGCCGCGGCGTTGGCCGAAGCAAAAGAGAATATGGCGCGGAACGCGGAGATTCTGACGGAAAAGCGGGATCGGCTGATTCAGGGACTGGGGGCTATTCCGCATTCCGCCCTGAACGGGGACGCGAAACGGCGTCTCCCGGGAAACGTGAACTTCTGCTTTGAGGGCATTGAAGGCGAATCGCTGCTTCTGCTGCTGGACGACAAAGGCATTGAGGCATCCTCCGGCAGCGCCTGCACCTCCGGGTCCCTGGATCCGAGCCATGTGCTGCTGGCCATCGGGCGGGTGCACGATGTGGCCCACGGTTCCCTGCGGCTGAGCATCGGGGAGGATCTTCGGGACGAAGACGTGGACTATATCATCCGGTCGGTTTCGGAAGTGGTCGGTTACCTTCGGAGTTTTTCGCCGATCTGGCGGGACCTGGAGAGCGGAAAGAAACCGCATTTATTATAAGGAAGAGGAGTGCAGAACCATGGCATTATACAGCGACAAAGTGATGGATCATTTCCGGAATCCGAGGAACGTGGGCGTGCTGGAGGACGCCAACGGTATCGGGGAAGTCGGGAACGCCAAATGCGGCGATATCATGAAAATGTACCTGAAAATAGAGGATGACATCATTCAGGATGTCAAGTTTGAGACCTTCGGCTGCGGCAGCGCCATCGCGTCCAGCTCCATGGCCACGGAACTGATCAAGGGGAAACCGGTTTCGGAGGCGATGCAGCTGACGAACAAAGCGGTGGCGGAGGCGCTGGACGGGCTTCCGGCTTACAAGATGCACTGTTCCGTGCTGGCGGAGGAAGCGATTCAGAAAGCGCTGGACGATTATCACAGCCGGAGCGAAAACAAGTAAAAACATTTCGGGAAAACCGGAGACGCTTACCCGCGGGCCATTGCAAACAAAGGGCTGCGGGTTTTTTTGACAAATTTCCAAATACCTATTGACATAGTAGGCGATTGGTGATATACTTCGGTCAATCCATTCGAAAGGAGGTACGGGCAATGTTCAGGAACGAGACGAAGAAACTGGCTGGCGGCATGTGTTGTCGAATGCTGATCTCCCGGGCATATGATGCGACTGGGGCGTCCGGCGATTGCTTTGCGCGCCTCCAGACGGTGCGATGTTGCTGATTTTTGAGCCGATTGCACGAACATGCCCGGGAGCTTCAGGAAAAGCTTCCGGTTTTTTATTGGGCCGGAAATAAAACAGAAATGAAACGAAAGAAAGGGGAAACCACCCATGAAAAAGATTTTTGCGATCCTCCTTGCCGCAGCCCTGCTGCTGACAGCCGCCGCTTCCTTCGCGGAAGGCGAAGGGACGAACATCAAGTATTCCAAATCCCAGGGACCTTACACCGAACTGTTTGAGAAAGCGATTATCCCGATCCTCGAAGCACAGGGCTACACCTTTGAAGTCGTCGAGACTTCC
Source organism: uncultured Eubacteriales bacterium (assembly GCA_902764875.1). Lineage (GTDB taxonomy): Bacteria > Bacillota > Clostridia > Christensenellales > Aristaeellaceae > Aristaeella. Next base: position 76,220 of record CACWXP010000005.1, on the reverse strand, counting down.
GAACTGCTGGTGGCGGATCAGCTGCTGCAGGCGGGCGAGGTGCAGGTGAATGTTGAACAGCACACCGCCTATGCCAACAACTTCAACGCTAACAACAACGGCGACCTGACGCCCATCAGCGTGATTCCGACAGTGCCGGCCGGCATCTACTCCGTGAACCACACGAGCCTGGACGAAGTGGGCAAGGGATTCACGGTTGCGATTCCCAACGACGCCAGCAACACGGCGCGGTGCCTTGCGATTCTGCAGAAGATCGGCTGGATTAAACTGGATGAGAAGGTGGATATTTCCGCGGTCACGGTGGATGACGTGGTGGAAAACCCCTATGAGCTGGAACTGATTGAGCAGAAGAGCCTGACCATTCCCGCGGCCATCCAGGACTACGATTACGCGGCGATCACCGGCTCCGTCGTTTACAACGCAGGCATTGACGGTTCCACCGCGCTGGCGAACGAAGACATTCTGCCGCACCTGATTCTGCAGGTGGTCGTGAAGGCCGAGAATGTGGACGCCCCCTGGGCCAAGGCGATTGTCGACGCGTATCACTCCAAAGAATTCAAGGAGTATCTTGACAAGGAGAACGCTCCGGACGGCGAGTGGAGAGGTCTCTGGTGGATTCCGGAGGAGCTGTTTGCTAATCTGGCAGACTAAGGCGGCTTTCCGGAACCGGGAGCAGCACACGGCGACAAAGCGCTTCCGGGTGCGGTAAGGCGGGCTGCTTCCGGCAGAGTGAAACATAAAAACAAAACGAAAAGAATGATTATCAGGAGGGAAAACCCAATGAAGCTTTCAAAGAAGATTTTCGCGCTGGCACTGGCGCTGGTACTGGCTCTGACAACGGCCGCGGCTGCGGCGGACACCCTTCAGATCGGTATTCCTGACGACGGAACAAACCTTTCCAGAGGCATTAAGCTGCTGGAGACCGCGGGACTGATCACCGTGAATCCGGAGGCGGGATATACACCGGAAATTGCGGACATCACCGGGTATCTTTACAACGTGGAAGTGGTTCCGGTGCAGGCAAACACCCTGCCCTCCACGCTGTCGGACTTCGGCGCCTCCACGATCAACGGCACCTATGCGATTCCCTACGGTCTGATTCCTTCGAAGGACGGCCTGATCATTGAGAAACAGAGCGAGAGCGGGGATAACCCCTATGTGAACATCATCGTGGCCCGGACAGCGGACAAGGATAACGAAACCTACGCGACGATTGTGAAAGCCTACCAGACCCAGGCTGTGGCTGAGTTTCTGCTTGTGAATTATGAGGAAGCTTTCTTCCCGGCCTTCCCCTACGACGAGAATATTGCGCTGACGAAGGAGCAGGCGCAGGAGATCGTTGAATACACATCCGATGCGGCCGGGAAGACGGTTGTCAAGGTCGGCGTGTGCGGCGCGAACAACGATCAGTGGAAAGCGGTTCAGAAGGTTCTGGATGAAGAGAACGCGGGGATTTTCATCGAACTGGTGGAATTCGACGCCTACAACCTGCCGAACGAAGCGCTGAACGCCGGCGAGATCGACCTGAACGCCTTCCAGCACAAGGCCTACCTGAACAAGGACGCGGGCGACAACGGATACGATCTGACCGTCATTGGTGACACGCTGATTGCTCCGCTGACGCTTTATTCCCAGAAGTTTGACTCCCTGGACGCCCTGAAGGAGGCCGCCGGAGCAGCCGAATAAGAAACAGAGAAAACGCCGCGGCGACTTCAAGCCGGACGGCTGAAGAAAGACTGAATACGGAAAACACAGCAGAACCGGCAGAAAAGAGGCAGCCGCAATGATTGAAGTACGGCATCTGAACAAGACATTCCATCTGAAAAGCGGGGATGTGACGGCGCTTGACGATGTGTCGTTCAAGGTTGAAAAAGGATCCGTTTTCGGAGTGATCGGGTATTCAGGCGCGGGTAAATCAACCCTTGTGCGCTGCCTCAATCTGCTGGAGTATCCGGATTCCGGGGAAATCCGGATCGGAGACGGGAAGGCTGTCGTTCTGCGGGACGGACAGGCGACGATTGACGGCCGAAAAATGACCGGCCGGGAACAGAGTGCGATGCGCAGAGGCATCGGCATGATCTTCCAGCAGTTTAACCTGCTGGATCGGCTGACGGTTTTTGACAATATTGCCTATCCCCTGCAGCACACGGGCAGGAACCGGAAAGAAATCGAGAAGCGGGTCTGGGAACTGCTGGAACTGGTTGCCCTGACGGACAAGGCGAACGTTTTTCCCTCCCAGCTTTCCGGGGGCCAGAAACAGCGGGTGGCCATTGCCCGGGCCCTGGCGGCGAATCCGCCGATTCTGCTTTCGGACGAAGCCACCAGCGCGCTGGATCCGGAGGCGACGGAATCCATTCTGTCGCTGCTGAAGGAACTGAACCGGAAGCTGGGGATTACCATCGTGCTGATTACCCATGAGATGGCGGTTGTCAAGCGGATCGCGGACCGTGTGGCCGTGATGGAAGACGGCCGGATCGTGGAAGAAGGAAACGTATACGACATCTTCTCAAACCCGAAGGCGGAGATCAGCAAACGGTTTGTGGCCTCTTCCTCGCTGCTGGGGAAGATGGACAGCCTGATCCGGGAAAACGCGGAGCTGGCTGAGATCCGGGAAGGCGAGATGCTGGTCCGGCTGGTGTTTGAGAAGGAATGCGTCGGGGAGCATGTGCTGACCAGCGCGGCCAAGGAAACCGGTATCGATCTGAACCTGCTGCTCGCGGACGCGGAATACCTTCAGGGAAGACCGCTGGGCGGCATTGTCGGCATTCTCAGCGGAGCACCGGAGAGCGTTGAAAAAGGGATGGCCTATCTGCAGGAACATCATGTGAGATGCGAGGTGATTCGGGATGGAAGAGTTCCTCAAAACGGCGGCGCCTAATCTGTGGACTTATCGGGACAAATTCCTGAAGAGCTTCAGCGCAACGTTCGAGATGTTCTGGAAAGCGGGGCTGATTGCCTTTGCGATCGGACTGCTTTTCGGGGTGCTGCTGGTGGCGACGAAAAAGGAAGGTATCCGGCAGAACCTGATGGTTTATCAGGTTGTCAACGCTGTCGTCAACGTTTTCCGGAGCATTCCTTTCATCATCCTGCTGATCTTCCTGATTCCGCTGACACGGGCGGTGGTCGGTACGGCCATCAACGTCAAAGGCGCGATTTTGCCGCTGGTTTTCGGGGCGGTGCCTTTCTACACCCGGCAGGTGGAGGTGGCCCTGAGCGGCGTGGATGCCGGAAAGATCGAAGCGGCCCGGAGCATGGGCAGCGGTACGGCCGGACTGATTTTCCGGGTTTACCTTCGGGAAGCCGTTCCGGACCTGATCCGCGTGACAACGGTGACGGCGATCAGCCTGATCGGCCTGACCACGATGGCCGGGGCGGTCGGCGCGGGGGGCATCGGCTCCTTCGCCATCAACTACGGACAGAACCAGAACCATCCGGATATTGTCAACGCCTGTGTGATCATTCTCCTGCTGGTAACTTTCCTGCTGCAGAGCCTTGGGAATCTGCTGGCGCGGAGGACGTTCAACAGAGCGCTGTTTGTACGGAACCGGGTGAAATCATGATATCGGGTGATCGGCGGCTGAGGGTTTCCCGGACACAGACAGCGAAGAAAGGCGGATTGCCGGATGAAGGTATCCACAAGGGTTGAATACGGAATGCTGGCGCTGACAGACATCGCGATGTACGCGGCAAACGGAACCAGCGTATCCGCGCCGGACATTGCGGAAAGAGAGGGTATTTCCCAGAAATACCTGGAACAGATTCTGACGCATCTGAAACAGGCCGGGCTGATCCGCGCCCAGAAAGGACTGCGGGGCGGCTACACGCTGTCCCGGCCGGCGGACCGGATCAGCATTGCGGATGTTCTGAACGCGCTTGACAAAAGTATCCTGGATCCGCAGAATACTTCCGGAGACCGGAACGAACGCAGCCTGCGCAATGCGGTGAACGCCGGACTCTGGGAGAAAATGAACGGTTTCCTGAACGGGTTCGCGGCAAACAAGACGCTCGCCGAGTTCGTTCAGGAGTGCAGGAACCAGATGTCGGGAGAATGGGATTACTACATGATTTAAGGAGCGGATCGGCATGGCTTTCAGGGACAGGATTCTTGAATATGCAGAGAAGCAATACCCGGTGTATCGGGAGATCGCGCTGCAGATTCACGGGAAACCGGAAACCAGCAATCACGAGTACTTTGCCTGCGGTGTGCTCAGCGAACAGCTGAAAAAGGAAGGCTTTGAGGTGAAAGTGGACGTGGCGGGGCATCCCACCGGGTTCACCGGCGTATACAAATCCGGGAAGCCGGGGCCGGTGCTGGCTTTCCTGGCGGAATACGACGCGCTGACCGGCCTGGGCCACGGCTGCGGCCACAACCTGTTCGGAGCGACCTCGCTGCTGGCTGCGGCTTCTTTAAAACAGGTGATCGACGACATCGGCGGGGAAATCCGGGTTTACGGAACCCCCGGCGAGGAAGGCGGAGAAAACGGCAGCGCGAAGGGCAGCTTTGTCCGGGAAGGCTACTTCAAAGACGTGGACGCCGCGCTGTGCGTGCATCCCGGATCCGACCACCACGAGCTGACCCATCCGGAGATTGCCTGCGCACCGATCCGGATTGAGTTCAGGGGGAAAGCGGCGCACGCTTCCTCCAGCCCGAAGGACGGGATCAACGCGCTGGACGCGCTGGTGCTGGTTTTTAATGCCATCGGCCTCATGCGGCAGCAGCTGCCGGCGGATGTTCGGGTGCACGGCATTGTCACAAAGGGCGGAGACGCGCCGAACATCATCCCGGACCTGACGGAAGGGAAATTCTACGTCCGGGCGGCGACGGTGAAGCGGATGATGAAGGTATATCATCAGCTGGAGGACATCGTGAAAGGCGCCGCGCTGCAGACCGGCTGCACGGGTCTGCTGGAACCGGCGCAGCGGAACCTGATCGACAATGTGGTTCCGACGCCTTCGTTTGACGAAGTGTACCGGAAAAACCTGGTCTCCCTCGGAGAGACCTTCGAAGACAAAGTATTTCCTCTCGGCTCCTCGGACGTCGGGAATGTATCCCAGGTGATCCCGGTGATTCAGCCGATGATCCGGATCAGCGAAACGCCGGTGGCCGGGCACAGCATTGAAAAGCGGGAAGCATGCCGCAGCGAAACCGGATTCCGCTCCATCGCACTGGGAGCGAAAGCGCTGGCGCTGACGGCCATGGATCTGATCCTGGATCCGGAACTGCTGGGCAGGATCAAGGAAGACCACGCGCGGGCAGTTGCGGCACAGGACGAGTAAAACAAATAAAGGTGGCATCTGAACCATGATTCAGCTGGAACATGTATCCCGGACATTCAGGGAGAAAAACATGGAAGTCCGCGCCCTGCAGGACGTCAGCCTCCATGTCCGTGAAGGGGAAATTTTCGGAATTGTCGGTTTTTCCGGCGCCGGGAAATCCACCCTGATCCGGCTGGTGAACCGGCTGGAGACGCCGGACGGCGGGACGGTCCGGGTGAAAGGGCAGGACCTGGCGGCCCTGACAGGCAGGGAGTTGACGAACCTGCGGCGGAAGATCGGGATGGTTTTCCAGCAGTTCAACCTGCTGGAGGGGAAGACGGTTTTCCACAACATCGCCATTCCGCTGCGGATGGAAGGCCGCTCAAGGGAAGAGATTGAGCGGCGGGTTTCGGAAGTACTGGATTTTGTCGAACTGGGTGAAAAGAAGGACGCCTACGTCAGCCAGCTTTCCGGCGGCCAGAAACAGCGTGTCGGCATCGCGAGAGCCCTGGCGACGGCGCCTGAGATCCTGCTGTGCGACGAGGCGACGAGCGCCCTGGACCCGCAGACCACGGAGTCCATTCTGAAGCTTTTGAAACGTGTGAACCGGGAGATGGGGATCACCATCATGCTGATTACCCACCAGATGCAGGTGATCCAGCTGATCTGCGACCGGGTGGCGGTGATGGAGGACGGGAAAATCGTCGAGGAGGGCAATGTGCTGGACGTTTTCGGACGGCCGCAGGCGGAGGTTACGAAGCGCTTTGTCCGTACGGTCATCAACGATCAGGTGCCGGAAACCTTCTACGACACGATCCGGAGTGAAAACCGGCATTACCGGCTGGAACAGCTGAAGTTTATCGGGGACACGGTGAACGAGCCGGTGATCGCGAACCTTTGCCGGCGGGAAGGGCTGGACGTCAATATTGTCGGGGCAAATATTTCCCCCATGCAGGGCAGCATGATGAGTGTTTTCATCCTGCAGCTGATCGGGGAAACGGACGCCATTAACGAGGCGGAGGCCTATATTGACCAGTCCGGCGCCATCCGGAAACGGCTGACCATCGACTGGGAGAACCGGACGGTTACGGAAAGCGCCTGAGCCGGAAGGAGGGACAGAGGACATGGATGATTTTCTGAACACGAAGATCTTCGGGGTGAAATGGAGCCGGCTGCTGACGAATATTCAGCAGACGCTGTATATGGTCGGATGGGCGCTGCTGATCGGAACAATCATCGGGTTTATCCTGGCGCTGGCACTGGTGCTGACCCGGAAGGGCGGCATTCTGAAAGGACCGGGGGCGCGGGTTGTCCACGCAGTATTGAACTTTTATGTCAACGTGGTGCGTTCGGTGCCGTTTGTAATTTTGCTGGTGACAATCATGCCGTTTACCCGGCTGCTGATGGGAACGACCATCGGATCCACGGCGGCACTGGTGCCGCTGGTGCTCTACATCAGTCCGTATCTGGCCCGGTTAATCGAGAACAGTCTGCTGGAATGCTCCCCGGGGATCATTGAGGCGGCACAGGCCATGGGCGCCAATGTTTTCCAGGTGATCCGCTATTTTATTATTCCGGAGACGCTGGGTTCGGTGGTGCTGGCGCTGACCACCGGAACCATCGGCTTGCTGGGCGCGTCGGCCATGGCCGGATATGTGGGCGGAGGCGGCGTCGGCGACCTGGCGCTGACCTACGGATATGAGAAGATGAATACCCCGCTGATGATTCTGACGGTGATTATCCTGGTTGTGATCGTTCAGCTGATACAGCTGCTGGGCGGCGCGATTTCCGCAAAGCTCCGGGCGCATCAGTCGTAATCAAAGAAAAGCATGAAAAAACGGGCTCCGGTTTCGGAACCCGTTTACACGTTTCAGTGGATCTGTTCGCAGATGGCGGCAAAGGACTCCTCGGAAAGATCATGCTCGATCTTGCAGGCATCCTCCCGGGCGATCTCCTCGGGAACGCCGATCTGGATCAGGTATTTCGTCAGCGCCTGGTGCCGGTCGTAAATCTTCCGCGCGATCGCGTATCCCTTGTCGGTCAGGGAAATCAGGTTGTCCGTGCTCATGCGGATATACCCGTTCTCCCGCAGCTTTTTCATGGCCACGCTGACGGACGGTTTGGAAACGTTCAGCCCCGTGGCAATGTCGATGGATCGGGCATGGCCCTTCTTTTCCAGCAGCATCAGGATCTGCTCCAGATAATCTTCCGCCGATTCGTAAATGTTCATTGTCCTGCTCCTGTCATTTGTTTTTATTTCCTGTCCGTGCCTGTATGATACTTCCTGACGTACTATTGTGCCAGTTGCAGCGAGTGCCTGTTGGATTCTTCGCTGCACCCGGGGTGACACGGTTGGCATTGCCTATCGTTCATAGATATATCATAAACTTTTTTCATTAACAGGTCAACATCAGACAAGTATACTCTTTATTTTTGCCGGATGCTTTCAGTGTTTTTCGCATCCGGCTCTGTATTCGGAAGGCGTGCAGCCCTCTTCTTTTTTAAATACGTGGGAGAAATGCGCCGAGGAAACGAATCCGACGGTTTCGCCGATTTCCGATACGCTCTTTTCGGAGGCCCCCAGCAGTTCCCGGGCCTGCGCGCAGCGAACATGATTGTGATACGCCAGCGGCGTGGTACCGGTATGCTTTTTGAAAACGCGCAGCAGATAGCTTCCGTTCACATACAGATCGCCGGCCATCTTCTGCAGCGAAAATTTCTCCTTATAATGGGTTTCAATGTATTCCGAAGCTGCCTGCGCCAGCATCTCCCCACCGGTTTTCTTTCTGCCCTGCGTCACGTCCGGTTTCCTCCCGTTCTCTGCTCGTAACGGATTAGTTGCTTCTAACCAGTTAGATATATTAGCACAAACTAATGGCTTTTGCCAGTCCTTGACCGAAAAAGGGCGAAAGAGGTAAATATCAGACAAATGAACGGTTTCAAAAAGTCAATATCCGGATAGCGCGATCTTAACTCCTGTGATATGATTCATTTTGCGTTAGATGACTCTAACGACGAAAGGAGCGATCGCATGAGAGTCGGAAAAGCCGCCCGTTGGATGCTGTGCATCCTGGCGGTGATGCTGTCGCTGAGTTTCGCCGCCGCGGAATCCGCGAACGAAGCCGGCCGCTGGGAGCTGGAAGCCAACCAGATGGATCAGTATCTGGACCACGCCTTTGAGGAATACCTGGCTGGCAACACCCAGGACGCCGTGGGCGACGTATCCAACGCCTATTTCAAGGTATACGATATCGCCTTTGAAATGAATGTCATGAACCGCATCTCCGGTCCGCGGAAGAACAAGACGGAGATGGAGTTCTCCAACTGCAAGGGGTTGCTGAAGCGGGACAGCACGGATGAAAACAACCGGCTGGAAGCCCGGACGGCCCTGAACCGGCTGAAGGGAATCATCCGGGAGGACTGCAACAAGCTTTCCGCCATGGACGGATACCGGCAGAGCCAGATTACCTACTGGAAAGGCGGCGAACAGGTCGCCTCGGATCCCTTCGCCGAATACGGCGGAAACGGCGGTTCCGAATCGATGTACGCCAGCTGGACCGAAGCCGCGAACGCGATGGATGAGATCCTCGAAACGGCAAAGGAGGCTTACGATACCTTCCAGGAAGACAGCGCCCTGGATAACATCAACACCGCCTACTACAGCGTTTTTGAGGAAAGCGGCCTGAGCCACAAAATCTACACGGAACTCGGTGTTGAAGCCCGGGAGGAAGCGGAGGCCCAGTTCGCCGCGCTGAAGGAAAAGGCGACGGCCGAGGCCCACAAGAGCCGGACCTTCAATAACGCGGTGAAGAGTCTGAAATCCGTTGTGAAGGAAAAAGCGGCCGCCATCGACGAGAAGGAAGCCGCCGCAAAGGCCGAAGAAGCCGCCGCCGTGCAGGCGGAAGCCGAAGCGGAAGCGGCAAAAAGCGATCCCGGCTGGGTCACTTTCCTGGGGTCTTTCGGCATCATCGTGCGGGAAGGCCTGGAAGCCATCCTGGTCATCGCCGCAATTATCGCCTACCTGACCAAGAGCGGAAACGCCAAAAGTCTGCGGAACATCTATATCGGCGCTATTGCCGGTATTCTCGCCTCCTTTGCTGCGGCGGTCATCCTCTACTTTGTGAAGCAGGCGGTGGCCGGTGCGGGCCAGGGACAGGAGATCATTGAAGGCGTCACGGCGCTGATTGCCGTATGCGTGATCTTCTATGTCAGCAACTGGATGATTTCCAAATCCGAAGCGGCGGCCTGGACGAACTACATTGACGGCAAGGTGAAGTCCTCCCTGGAGCGGGGCAGCTCCTTCGCCCTGGCCTTCACGGCCTTCCTCAGCGTCTTCCGTGAAGGCGCCGAGGTCGTCCTCTTCTACCAGCCGATGCTCAGCGGCGATCATCCCGGCATGGTCTGGGCCGGCTTCGGCGTGGGCTGCGTGGTGCTGGTGTTTGTCTACCTGGCCATCACAAAGCTTTCCATCAAACTGCCGATCAAGGTGTTCTTCACGGCGACCAGTATCCTGATGGCCGTCATGTGCGTCAGCTTCCTGGGCAGCGGCATCAAGGAACTGGCGGAAGGCGGCGTCTTCGATATGACGCTGCGGGTCCCCGGCATCCCGGAAAACGATGTGGTTCAGCTCTTCGGTATCTATCCCTACCTGGAAACCCTCGTGCCCCAGCTGATCCTGTCGATCATCCTGCTGATCACTTTCATGATCGCTCACTACCGCGGAAAAATTGCCGCGGTCCGCGCTGAATGCATGGCGCAGAAAACCTGACGGTTACTTCGGTGTTTCGGCCGCCGCCCCGCCGGCGGCCCGGACATACAAAGGTATTCACAGTAAAGCAACAAGGGAGGAAAAATCAATGAAAAAGTTTCTGGCTCTGGTTCTGGCCGCGGTAATGGCTCTGGGCATCGGCTGCGCTCTCGCGGAGGACGCGGCGGAAGGTGAATTCCCGGAATACGTCATCGGACCCGACGGTCTGGAAGACAATGAACAGGTTGTGGACTTCATGAATATCGCGGCTGTGTATTTCCAGCCCGTGGACCTGGCCCCCGCCGGAATGGCCCTGGCCAAGGAAGACGCGAACTGCCACATTGAAGCGGACATCAAGGCCAACAGCGACAAATACGGCTTCGGCGTCGGCAACTGGGTACCCTATCTGACCATCAACTACGTCGTGAAAGACAAGGACGGCAACCAGCTGGTGGACGGCTCCTTCATGCCCATGAGCGCCTCCGACGGCGCGCACTACGGCGCCAACATCAACATTCCCGAAGGAAAGGGCTACAGCCTGACCCTCCAGATCATCAGCCCCGCGGAAAACGGCTATGTGCTGCACACCGACAAGGAAACCGGCGTGAACGGCAACTTCGAAACCGACTGGACCGAGCCCCTGGAAGTCACCTGGACCGACTGGGACTTCAGCGTGAAGTGGTAATCACATTTTCAGCCTGATATCGGGTTTTTATGACGCTGGGATGCGGTCCGCGGGGGACTGCATCCCGGCGGTTTTGTATCATGACGGGAGATCATGCTTATGCTCAAATATCTCTATTCGACGGTGGAGAACCTGCTGATCGCCGTGACGCTGATCACGCTGATCGCTGCTGTGGTCCGGCGCACATACGGCCGCCGGGGCCGGCCCTTCCTCTGGGCCGGCGGAATTGCCGGCCTCCTCGCCAGTGCCGCCCTCGCGGCTGCCAGGATGGATCTGCAGGCCAACCGTCAGCTGAACACATGGCTGAACATCTCGCAGCAGGCGATCTGGACCACCCTGATCATCATTACCGGCTCCCTGGGTTTCCTGATCCTGCTGGCCTTCTTCGGCAGGAAGGATTGCCCGGATCCGGATGCCGCAGGCCTGAAAGCAGGCGGCGCAGCCGTCTGCGTTTTCGCGGCGATCGCCGTCTTCGGCCTCACCGTCCGCGAGATGCCCGGCATCATCTCCGATCCCATCAATTTCGACACAATGGGCAAAGGCGTCATCTCGGAAGAATGGTTCCTGCGCCTGGCCGGCTGGCTGCTGGCGCTGATCCTCCTGGCGCTGTATGCCCGCTGGCTCTACCGCGGCGCGGTACGCCTGAAATCCCGGGGAACCGTTGTCGCCGTGACCGCGGCCGCGCTGCTGTCCGGCTGTTTCCGGGTTTTCGCCATCATCCTGCGCTACTGGACAGCAAACATCAAGCAGTTCCCCTGGCCCGTCCGCTACGACAGTGCCCGTTTCCCCTGGGCCTCCGACCTGACGATCTTTGCCTCCAGCAATATCCTGTTTTTCTCCGCGCTGGTCGCCGGCATCGCCATGATCATTCCGCTGAAGCTGTTCATCGACCACATCCGGGTTACCGAGCCCTATGACAACCCCGCCCAACTGCGGCGCCACCGTTTCAACAACCGGAAACTGCGCCGCATGGCCGTCCGGACCCTGGCGGTTTTCGCCGTCTTCATGGTCTGCATGACCGCGGTGAAATCCTACGCCACCCGTCCCGTGGTGCTCTCCTCCCCGGAAAGCTATACAGTGGACGGTGACCGGATTCTCATAGATCTGGAGGACATCAGCGACGGCCATCTCCATCGTTTTGAATACGTTACAAAGAAAAACATCGCCGTCCGCTGGATCGTCATCAAAAAGCCGAACAGCGCCGCCTACGGCGTCGGCCTGGACGCCTGTGACGTCTGCGGCAACGCCGGCTACTACGAACGCGGCAACCAGGTGGTGTGCAAGCGCTGTGACGTGGTCATGAACATCCGCACCATCGGTTTCCCCGGCGGCTGCAACCCGATTCCTCTGAACTACGCCATCGAGAACGGAAAAATGGTCTTCCGGCTGGAAGACATCATTGCCGGCGAATCTGAATTTAAGTTCTAAGGAGACTCACTATGTTATTTCGCATGATCCGCGGCGCACTTTTCCGCCAGAAAGGAAAAATGCTGCTGATCGCCTTCACCGTCGCCCTGGGGGCTTCCCTGGCCACCGGCATGCTCAACGTCATGCTGGATGTCGGGGACAAGGTGAACCAGGAACTGAAAACCTACGGCGCCAACATCGTCGTGAAACCCAAATCCTCCAGCCTGCTGAATGATATCTACAGCGTGAACGGAGAATCCGGCGGCGAGCTGGGCACGGCTTATCTGGCGGAAGATGAACTCGGAAAAATCAAAACCATCTTCTGGACCTACAACATCACGGACTTCGCCCCCTTCCTGAAAACCACGGTCACGCTGACCCATAACAGAGGCTCCGAATCCGCCGGAGCAGCCGCAGGTGAAGCCACAGCCGGCGATACCCGGATTCCCCTGACCGGCTCCTGGTACAATCACCACCTGGATCTGCCCACCGGCGAAAGTGTGGACACGGGCATTACCAACCTCCGGACCTGGTGGGACCTGACCGACGGCCGCTGGATCGACGAAGCCTCCGGCGATGCCGATACCGAAATCATGGTCGGATCAGCCCTGGCAAAACGGGAGAACCTGAAGGCCGGTGACACCGTCGCCCTGACGGGAAAGAACGGAGCGGAGACTGTCACCGTCGTCGGTGTCTTCGATTCCGGCGACGACGCCGACGACCAGCTCTACGGCACCCTGGATCTGGTTCAGAAGCTTTCCGGCCTGGACGGCAAGGTGGCCTCTATCGAGGTCAGCGCCCTGACCACACCAGACAACGAGCTCAGCCGCCGGGCCGCGCTGAATCCCGCAGCCCTTTCCTCCCAGGATTACGAAACCTGGTACTGCACCGCCTACGTTTCCGCCATTTGCTATCAGATCCAGTCTGTCATCACGGACTCCATGGCCTCCGCCGTCCGCCAGGTGGCGGAAGGGGAAGGCGCGATCCTTGATAAAACCCAACTCCTGATGATCCTGATCACGGCCATGAGCCTGATCGGCGCCTCCCTGGGCATCTCCAACCTGGTCACCGCCGGCGTCATGGAGCGCAGCCAGGAATTCGGTCTTCTGAAGGCCATCGGCGCCCGGGACGGCCAGATCACCGGCGTCGTCGTCACGGAAATCCTCGTGACCGCCCTCATCGGCGGCGTTGCCGGCTACTTTATGGGCTTCGGCTTTGCCCAGCTCATCGGCTGGAACGTCTTCGGATCTGCCATCGAAATGAAGCCCCTGGTGATTCCCATCGTGGCGGGCCTCATTGTCCTGATGGCCATGGCCGGCTGCATCCCCGCCATCCGGATGGTGCTGCGTCTGCGCCCCGCCGAAGTGCTGCACGGAGGACACTGATATGAGCAAAAGAAAAATGTTCCTTCGGATGATCACGGCCTCGCTCCTGCGCCGCCGCTCCCGTATGCTGATCGCCCTGCTGTCCATCGCCGTGGGCGCGGCCATCCTCTCCGGCCTCGTCACAATCTACTATGACGTTCCCCGCCAGATGAGCGCCCAGTTCCGCAATTACGGCGCGAACATGCTGCTCCTCCCCGCAGGGGAGTCCTCCATGACCCGTGAAAGCGCCGAAAACGCGCTGCAATCCCTGCCCGCGGATGCCCTGATCGGCGCGACGCCCTACCGCTACGTGCGCATGGACATGGTTTCCCGCCAGCTGTCTTTCACCACCGCCGGCACGGATTTTGAACAGGTGATGAAAACCAGCCCCTATTTTCATATTGAAGGCAGCCTCCCGGAAAACGACCGGGAAGTCCTCCTGGGCAAAGCCGTTGCCGATCAGCTCGGCATGCGCGTCGGCCGCTCCATGGAACTGACCTGGCAGGCCGGAGCTCAAACTGCCAAAGCCGCTGCTGATTCCGCATCTGCCGCCGGCCAGACTTCAGGTGAAGACACCGCCGCTGACCTGGCCGCGGAGCAGGACCGTCAGCCCGGCGCCACCCTCACCGGTTCCGCGGAAGGCTGGCAGAACGCCCTGATCTACGTAACGGTGACCCTTGACGATGAATCGAAAATCAAAACCATCGCTGTGGACGCTTCCCTCCAGACGGAGGAGTTCGGCGGCCGCACCGCGACGGATGAAGCCTTCCTGGCCCAGTTCATCGGCAAATCCCTGCCTCTCACCCTGAACGAAGCCGGCATTGACGCACTTTCCGGCGCCACGGTTTCCTCCGGCGCTGTCGTCCAGGCTATTAACGAGGCCCGCGCCGTTCAGGCCGGCTCCGCTCCCGTCGAATCGAAGCGGACCTTCACTGTTACCGGCATTCTGGATACCGGCGGCGAAGAGGAAGACTACATCTTTATGTCCCTGAGGGATCTGGAGGACATGACCGGCGAACCCGGCCGCCTTGACGTCATGGAACTGAGCGTCCAGGCTGCCTCCACTGAAGATCTCCAGAAAATCGCCGACACGATCAATGCAAATGCGGCGAACTCCGCAAACGCAAGTGCAGCAAACTCCGAAATCGCCGAAGGCAAGGGCGCGGACACTGCGAGTGTCACTGCCCGCCTGGTCAAGCGGGTGACCCGCTCGGAAACCACCGTTCTGGGCAAGCTCCAGTCCCTGGTCTACCTGGTCACCGTCGTGGTCCTCCTTCTGACGATGATTTCCGTCAGCACGACCATGATGGCCGTGGTCACGGAGCGCCGCCGGGAAATCGGCCTGCGAAAGGCCCTCGGCGCCTCGGACAACAGCATCCGCACGGAATTCCTCGGCGAGGGCCTGTTCCTGGGCCTGCTGGGCGGTTTGCTGGGCGGTCTGCTCGGCTTCGTTTTTGCCCAGGTCATCAGCGTTAACGTCTTCGGCTCCCCGATCACACTGCAGCCCCTGCTGCTTCCGGCAACCATAGCGGTTTCCATGATCATCGCGGCCATCAGCTGCCTCCTGCCGATCCGCAGCGCCGTTGCCGTCGACCCGGCCCTGGTCCTGAAAGGCGAGTAAGGAAAATGCCACAAACTCGTAAACGCGAAACAAGCACAGACGCCGTCCCAGGGCAGCTGTGCGCAGATTGAGCGAACGGAGGTTACAACATGAAACTTCTTGAAATCAAAAACGTCTCCAAGATCTACGGCGATCTGAAAGCCCTCGACAACGTGAGCCTTCACGTGGATAAGGGCGAATGGGTGGCCATCATGGGTCCTTCCGGCAGCGGAAAAAGTACCATGATGAACATCATCGGCTGCATGGACAAGCCCACCTCCGGCGAGGTGTTGCTGGACGGAAAGGACATCTCCAAGGAGTCCGGCAAAGCCCTGACGGAGATACGCCGCGACAAAATCGGTCTGATCTTCCAGCAGTTCCATATGGTGAACTACCTCACCGCCGTGGAAAACATCATGGTCAGCCAGTATTACCACTCCCTGCCGGATGAAAAGGAAGCCCTCGACGCCCTGGAGCGCGTGGGCCTGCGGGAGCGCGCGAAGCATCTTCCGAGCCAGCTTTCCGGCGGCGAGCAGCAGCGCGTCTGCGTGGCCCGGGCCCTCATCAACCACCCGGAACTGATCCTCGCCGACGAGCCCACGGGCAACCTGGACGAAGCCAATGAAAACATCGTCCTGGATCTTTTCCGCCAGCTCCACCGGGAAGGCACGACCCTCATCGTTGTCACCCACGACCCGGAGGTGGCCGAAGCCGCTCAAAGGACCATCGTCCTCGAACACGGCAAAGTCGCCCGGGAAATCATCAACGAAAATTTCGTGGAATGAGAGGCGTCCCTATGAAACGCAGTCACCTTGTTCTTCATCTGTCGACCGCCGCCCTGGCGCTGTTCCTCTGCATCGGAACGGCAACCTTCCTCGGCCCCTGTGTCCATGAGGACGGCTCCGCCGGTCCCTGCAGTGATGCCGGAACCGCCTCCGTTCTTCTTTCCGGCGTCCTGGCAGTGCTGGCTCTCCTGCCGCTCCTGCCACCGGTTCGCCGTTCTCCGCTGATGTCCGTCGTTCCGGGCGCCGCCGGGGCCATCCTCTCCGTCATTCTTTTCCTTGTCCCCGGCGTCCTGTGCCGGCTTTGCATGATGTCCACCATGCACTGCCTCAGTGTGATGCAGCCCGCTGTGCGGATTCTTTCCGCCGCCCTCTTTGTACTCTTCCTCGCCTCCGTTGTCAGCAATCTTCGCCGGAGGAAAGCTGCATGAAGAGACTCGCCGTCAAAAATCTCCTGGGCCGGCCCGGCCGAACCGCGGCGCTCTTCTTTCTGGTGCTGCTCCTGAGCCTGACCCTCTGCGGCGGCGGCCTGGTGCTCTCTTCCCTGCGCACAGGTCTCGGCAGCCTTGAAAACCGCCTCGGCGCGGACGTCATCGTGATGCCCGCCAAGGCCGCCCTGAAGACGGATCTGGACACGCTTTTTCTCCAGGGGACGATCGGCCCGTATTATATGAACATGTCCACCGTCGATAAAATCGCGAAAACCGAGGGGATCAGCCGCCTTTCGACCCAGATTTTCCTTTCCAGCATGCGGGCCAGCTGCTGCTCCATCCCGATCCAGGTGATCGGCTTTGATCCGGAATCGGATTTCACCGTTTCCTCCTGGCTGAAGGAAAGCCGCCAGGGGTCCCTTGACGAAGGCCGCCTCCTGGTCGGAAGCCGGGTCAACGCAAATCCCGGCGAAAGCATCAAACTTTATAATATTTCCTGCCCGGTGGCGGGTCAGCTGCAACCCACCGGCACCGGCCTGGACACCGCCGTCTACTGCACCCTCCCGACCATCCGCACGCTGATGACTGCCGCCGAAGATCTGGGCGGTTACAGTTCCATCAGCGGCGATCCGTCAGAGACGGTTTCCGCCGTCTACATCAAGGTGAAGGAAGGCGTCGATCCGAAGGATGTGGCGGACAGCATCAATGTCCACGTCCGCAAGGTGAAGGCCGTTCAGACCCGCAGTGTGATTACCACCGTGGCGGACAGCCTCTCAGGCCTCGAAAGGATCCTGACCCTCCTGATCATCGCCGCAGCGGTACTGGTCTGGCTCGTGCTGTTCGCGGCCTTCACCCTCATGACCGGTGAGCGGAAAAAGGAATTCGCAACCCTGCGCCTCTGCGGTCTCAGCCGCGGCCGACTGGCCGGTCTGGTTTTCCGGGAGGCCGCGATCGTCAGCCTGCTCGGTTCCGCCGCGGGCGTCGGCCTCAGCTTTCTCCTGGTTCATGCCTTTTCCGGCGCCCTTGGCAACGCGCTGGGTCTCCCGTTCCTTCTGCCTTCCGCCGGTACTGCCGCGACCCTGGCTTTGGCTGCCCTTTTCGGCTGCCTGCTGGCCGGTCCGCTGGCTGCCGCCGTCTCCGCCCGCAAGCTCAGCCGGGCGGATACCGGCCTGATTCTGAGGGAGGGATAACTTTTTTATGGAAATCATCGCAAAAGGCATCAGCAAACGCTTTTTCCGGAAAGCCGGGGAAAGCAATTACTTCTTTGCCGTAAAGGAATGTGATTTCTCCCTGCCCGAAGCCGCCGTGACCATTCTGACCGGCCATTCCGGCAGCGGAAAAACGACTCTCCTCAGCATGCTCGCCGGCCTGCTGGCTCCGGATGCCGGCCTGGTTTCCGCCGACGGGCGCAATCTCTATGGTCCGGATGACCGGGAGAACTCTGCCTTCCGCGGCCGTCATCTGGCCGTCGTTCCCCAGGGCCGTGCCGTGCTGGATACGCTGAATGTCCTCGACAACTGCCTCCTGGGGCTCCGCCTGGCGGGCCGTGAGGCAGTGGACAGCATAGCGAAGGCAGAAGAATGGCTGGATCGCTTTGAGATTCTGCCCCTCCGATCCGCCATGCCCCGGGAACTCAGCGGCGGCGAACTTCGCCGCGTTATGCTGATCCGGGCCCTGATGACGGAAGCGGAGGTCCTCTTTGCTGACGAGCCCACCGCCGATCTTGACGAGGAAAACACCGAGAAGGTGCTGGAAGCGCTGCAGACTGCCGCCCATCAGCAGCAAAAAACGATCCTCATTGTTACCCACGAAAACGAAGCTCTGAAAATCGCAGATCGGGTTTTCCGCATGAACAAAGGCGAAATCGTCCCCGCCTGAAACGTGAAAAGGGAAAGCTTGACGCGGCGGAAGCCGGAATGATATAATATCCCGTATTTTATTTATTTTCCGGGAGGAGATAACATGTCCGGTCATTCCAAATGGCATAATATTCAGGCGAAAAAAGGCAAGGCAGACGCGCAGCGCGGCGCGGTGTTCACCAAGATCGGCCGCGAGATCGCGATCGCGGTTCGTGAAGGCGGCGCCAATCCCGAATCCAACGGCAAGCTGCGGGACATTATTGCCAAGGCGAAAGCCAACAACATGCCCAACGATAATATCCAGCGCTCCATCAAGAAGGCCAGCGGTGAGCTGAGCAACGTGGTTTACGAAGAAATCACCTATGAAGGCTATGCCCCCGGCGGCGTGGCCGTCATCGTGGATACGATTTCCGACAACCGGAACAGAACGGCCAGCGACGTTCGTCACTGCTTCGCCAAGTACGGCGGCAACCTGGGGACCACGGGTTCCGTGGGCTTCATGTTTGACGAGCGGGGCGTGCTCGTGGTAGAACGCGAGCCCGGCAGCGACGAGGACGAGATGATGATGACCGCGCTGGACGCCGGCGCCGAGGACGTCAAGGTGGAAGAGGACGTGTACGAAATCCTCACCGCGCCCAACGATTTCAGCACGGTTCGCGAGAACCTGGAAAAACAGGGCTTCACCTTCCTGTCGGCGGAGATTCAGAAAATTCCGCAGAACACGGTGGCAGTCACCGATCCCGACACCGTCCTGAAGATTCAGAAGATGCTGGATCTGCTGGAGGAAAACGACGACGTGCAAAACGTGTTCCACAACGCAGACCTGCCGGACGAGGACGAAGAGGACGAATAAAGAAAAGGCGCCGCTGGCGCCTTTTTCAATGAGAGTCTTACAAACAGAGTCAACTGTTTGAGCAAGTTTTTTTAGGAGGAGCTTCCGGATGGGACTGAAAGAGAAACTGACCGTCTGCATGGAGCGGGCGGTGGAAAACCATGAAGCGGCAGGGTACAATCTGCTGATTCTGCGGGACGGGGAGGAACTGTGCTACGCGCAGGCCGGAAAGGCGGATATTCAAAGCGGAAAGCCGGTCTCCCGGGATTCCATCTTCCGGCTTTACAGCCAGACCAAGCCCATCACCGCTGCGGCGGTGATGATCCTGGCGGACCGGGGGCTGATTGATCTGCTGGACGGCGTGGATCAGTACCTGCCCGGATTCAGGAACCCGCGGGTGGTGAGCCCGGACGGGAGCGTTGCACCGACGCTGCGGGCGCCGTGGATTCTGGAACTGCTAACCATGACCGCCGGGCTGTGCTATCCGGACGTGGATGCTGCGGGGCAGTACGCGGCGAAGGTGTTCGAGGAAGATCACCGGCAGATCCTTGCCGGGGGCGGCATGGGAACGGTGGAATTCTGCAACCGCCTCGGAGAGCAGCCTCTGGCCTTCCAGCCCGGCAGCCGCTGGCGCTACAGCACCTGCGCGGACGTGCTCGGCGCGGTGGTGGAAACGGTCAGTGGAAAGCGCTTCGGACAGTTCCTGAAGGAGGAGCTGTTTGAGCCGCTGGGCATGAAGGATACGGACTTTTTCGTACCGGCGGAAAAAGCGGACCGCTTCGTGACCTGTTACCAAAGAATTTCCGGAGGGCTGGAAGAATACCGGGAGCTGCACCTGGCGGTGGGACAGTATGACAGGCCGCCGGCCTTTGAATCCGGCGGTGCGGGCCTGGTCTCCACGCTGGACGACTATGCGGCTTTTGCAACGATGCTGATGAACGGCGGAGTTTATCAGGGCCGCCGGATCCTGTCGCCTGCGGCGGTACGGTTTATGACGGCTCCCCGGCTGAACGGGGAACAGCGGCGGGATATCTGGGACGCCCTGACCGGATACAATTACGGCTGTCTGGTGCGGGTCTGCGATCGGCCGGATTCCTGCATTCTCTTCGGTTCAAAGGGAGAATACGGGTGGGACGGCTGGCTCGGCACCTACTTTGCAAATCTCCCGGAGGAGAAGATCACCTTCCTGATGAATGAGAACGTGACGAATACGGGAACGGCGGGAGTCATCCGGAAATGCCGGAACATTCTGGCGTCTGAACTGAGTCTGGAATAACTGAAGGATCGGATGGTTTCCGGTTGGTTGCCGGCGGCGCTCCATGACGGGCGCCGCCGGCATCTTTTTGTTCAAAAATGACTTGACAAGTTAGGTAATTATAACTATACTGCATCCATGGTTAGTTTATTCTAACCATGTTGGGAAGCAAGGAAGAATGGGAAGGAGTTCAATCATCATGGCCATTGTGGAGTTCAAGGAAGTTTCAAGAGTCTACCGGAACGGAGACCATGAGCAGCGGGCGCTGGACCGGGTGAACCTGCAGCTGGAAGAAGGAAAATTCATCGTGATCCTGGGGCCTTCGGGAGCGGGAAAATCCACGCTGCTGAACCTGCTGGGCGGACTGGACAACCCGACGGAGGGGACCATTATGGTGAAAGGGCGGGATATTTCCACGCTTTCAGCCAATGAACTGGCGGATTACCGGGCGGCATCCGTCGGATTTGTTTTTCAGAGCTACAACCTGATTCCGACGCTGACAGTGATTGAGAACGTGGCGCTGGTGAAGGAAATCGCGCCGAAGCCGCTTTCGAGCCATGACATGCTGAAGGCGGTGGGGTTGGCGGACCATATTCACCAGTTCCCCAGCGAGCTTTCCGGCGGGGAGCAGCAGCGGGTTTCCATCGCCCGGGCACTGGCGAAGAACCCGGACATCCTGCTTTGCGATGAACCGACGGGGGCGCTGGATTCGGAGACGGGCGTCGTGGTGCTGAAGCTGCTGCTTTCCATGGCCCGGGAGATGGGCAAGACGATCATCATCGTGACGCACAACCAGAACATCGCGAAGATGGCGGACGTTGTGATCCGTGTGAAAAACGGAAAGATTCAGAGCTGTGAGGAGCAGGCAAATCCGATGTCAGTCGACGAAGTCGACTGGTGAGAAACAGGAAACCTTCGGGAGCTTGAAAAAAGGGGTTTGGGATATGTTACTGAAGAAATTATTCCGGACGCTTTGGCAATACAAGGCGCAGTTTATCTCCATGGTCATCATGGTGGCGCTGGGAATCGGGGTGTTCCTGGGGTTCAACGTGGAATGGTACACCCTGGAGGTGAACACAAAGGAAGTTTACGACGCGACAGGGTTCGCGGACTACCGGATCTACAGCGACAAGGGATTCAGCGAGAAGGACCTGGAGGCCGTCAAAGGGATTGAAGGCGTTGCGGACGCGACGCGGTTCCTGAGCCTGAACGTGGCGGTGAAGAATGATACGGACACACTGGCCCTGACGGTGAGCGAAAACATGAACGTCAGCGGCATTCTGCTGATGGCAGGCGAAGCCTACAGCCCGGAGGATCCGGACGGGTTCTGGCTTTCCGACAGCTACGCGAAGGCCAACGGGATTTCCGTCGGCGATCCGCTGGAACTGACGTATCAGACGGTGACGGTTTCGGGGACGGTCAAGGGCCTCGTCAAAAGCAGCGAATACATGATCTGTCTGCCGGATTCGACCCAGATGATGCCGGACTATTCGAGCTACGGATTCGTCTACATCTCTCCGGCGATGCTGGACCGGTCCATTCCGGCGATTTATAAAGCACTGATCGGATCGCTGTATCACCAGATCAACGTCAAATCCGCGATGGATAAGGCAGCATTTGTCGAGGCGGCGGACAAGGCTCTGGGGAGCACGCGCCTGATCCTTTCAAAAGATGAAACGGTTTCCTGGGCGGAGACCATGGGCGAGGTGAACGAAGGAAAAACGATGGCGGGGATTCTGCCGGTACTGTTCCTGGCCATTGCAATCCTTACGATGGTGACGACGATGCACCGGATCTGCGCCAGCGAGAAGACGCAGATCGGCACACTGAAGGCTCTGGGGTTTAAGGACCGGCGGATCCTGCGGCATTACAGCGCCTACGCACTGATCATCGGGCTGCTGGGGACGGTGCTTGGGATCGGGATCGGCTACGGGCTGGGATATTTCATCATGAACCCGGACGGGGCCATGGCAACATATATCGACATTCCCAGCTGGACGCTGCACGCGCCCGGGTTTACCTGGATCGTGATCGTCGGGATCATCGCTTTCCTGACGTTTATCGGGTTCCTCTCCGTTCGCAGAATGCTGGAAGGAACAGCGGCGGACGCCTTGCGGCCGTACTCGCCCAAGCGGATGATGCACCTGCATTTTGAGGAAACAAAACGGTTCAAACGGCTTGGGTTCGGAACGAAATGGAACCTGCGGGACTGCGTGCGCCACAAGGCGCGGAGCCTGATGACGCTGTTTGGGATCGTCGGGTGCATGGTGCTGCTGGTCGGCGGACTGGGCATGAAAGACACGATGGACGCTTTCCTGGATGTTTTCTATGAGAAAGCGATCCACTATACCACCCGGGTGAACCTGGACGAAGAGAATATGACCCTGGAGGAAGGGAAAGCGCTGGCGGAATCCCTGAAGGGCGACTGGGCGGGATCGACGGCGATCCAGATCGGGGACAAGGGATATTCCCTGGAGATCTACTCGATTACCCACGACAAGGTGCGGTTCGCGGACACGGACATGAAGATCGTTCCGCTCACGGACGAAGGCGTTTATATCTGCGCGCGGATCGCGCGGGACTACGGCCTGAAGGCCGGGGACTCGCTGACGTTCTCCCCCTACGACAGCAATGAACATTACACGGTTCCGGTGGCAGGGGTGCTGGACAGCATGACGGAGGGCATCTTCATGACCGAAGCCTTCGCGGACCGGACGGGCATTTCCTATAAAGTTTCCAGCGTTTTTACGGATGAGACGGAGATCCCGGACAACGGGCACATCCTGAACAAGCAGAGCAAACAGAGCATCATGGATTCCTTTGACACGTTCATGGACCTGATGAACAAAATGATCTTGCTGCTGGTGATTGCGGCAGTGATCCTGGGGATCGTCGTGCTGTACAACCTGGGCGTGATGAGCTACACGGAGCGGTACCGGGAGATGGCGACGCTGAAGGTGGTCGGATTCAAGGATTCGAAGATTGGGCGGCTGCTGATCAGCCAGAACCTGTGGCTGACGGTGCTGGGCATCGCGATCGGGATTCCGGCCGGCATCGGGATCCTGCAGTACCTGCTGACGGCGCTGGCGGCGGAATATGAACTGAAGCTGGTGCTGGGGCCCGCGACATGGCTGATCAGTATCCTGCTGACGTTTGGGGTTTCGCTGGTTGTCGGGCTGATGGTGGCCCGGAAAAACCGGCACATTGATATGGTCGCGGCTTTGAAAACAGAGGAGTAGGGGGTACTGGTCGAAGAGCGAAAGTTGATGTCGTATGCCTCGGAACACAAGCCTTTCCGGCGCTGTTTTATGCTGAGGCACCGGGAAAGGCTGTGTTCCGAGGCCCCGGACGGGCTTCTGCCGACGGATGTTTTCATCTGACGGTTTTTTTCGTATGGGAATCTTTTCCGCTGTCGTCAGCGAAAGCATGATGAAACGGTCTGCGAAAAAAAGATGAACAGGACTCTATGCCGAATGCTTTTTTTATGTTACAATGGCAGAAGAGACACGTTCCTGCACGAAACGACAGGAGAATAAAAGAATATGCGAGAATGGACCAGGGAAGAAAAATACATGGCTGGCAAAGTTGATCGTTCATAAGCACATAAAGAAAAGAAGGTGACGGAATGAAGATTACGGCGATCGGTGAAATTCTCGTGGACATGACACAGACGCATATTGACGGCAACGGGATTCCGCATTTTGCCGCCAATCCGGGCGGGGCTCCGGCCAACGTGGCGGTGGTGGTTTCGAAGCTCGGCGGTGAGGCCGCGTTTGTCGGCTGCGTCGGAGACGACCTCTACGGGCGGATGCTGAGGGAGACCCTGATCCGCAACGGCGTTGCGGCGGACGGTCTGCAGACGACAGAGGCGGCCAATACGACGCTGGCGATCGTGATGGTGGACGAGAGCGGAGAGCGCAGTTTTTCCTTCTACCGGAAACCCGGCGCGGACACGATGATCGACGCGGAGCAGGCGGTCCGGGATATCGGGGAAACCGGCATCCTTCACTTCGGCAGCGTGAGCCTGACGGACCCCCGCTGCCGGGACGCCGTGGTAACGACGGTGCAGGCGGCCAAGAATGCCGGGGCGCTGATCAGCTACGATCCCAATTACCGGGCTTCGCTGTGGGAGCATGAGGACGCGGCCGTGCTGCAGATGCGGGCGGTGCTTCCCCTGTGTGACATTGTGAAGATCAGCGACGAGGAAACCATGCTGCTCTGCGGGGTGCAGGAGCCGGAGGCGGCGCTGGAAAAACTGATGGATCTCGGCGTGCACCTGGCGGTGGTGACGCTCGGCGCGAAGGGCGCCATGTGGCGCTGCGGGGACATGACGGGAACGGTTCCCGGATTCCCGGTCAAAGTGGCGGATACCAACGGCGCAGGAGACACCTTTTTCGGCTCTTTCCTGAGCCGGATCGCGGCCCGCGGCGGGCTGGAGGGCCTGACCGAAGAAGAAATCAATGAGTATGTCCGCTTCGCCAATAAGGCCGCATCCATCACGACAAGCAGGCCGGGGGCGATCCCGGCGATGCCGACACTTCAGGAAGTAAAGGAGGGTTTGCATTGAGAGAACACTGGCAGACTGAGTTCGCGGAGCGCTTCCGCCGCCATCAGGATGAGCTGCAATGGCTGTACTATGAACTGTACCATTCCGATGTTCAGGCGTATACCTATTTCACGGATATGCTTTACCGCTGCTGGGAGGAGCGTCCGGAATCCCTCCGGAAGATCGACCGGGCCCGGGAGGCGTGTCCGGACTGGTACAAGGGGCACGATCTGACCGGCATGCTGATGTATGTGAACGCCTTTGCCGGCACGCTGCAGGGCGTGCGGAAAAAGCTGGACTATATCGCGGACTGCGGTGTGAACTATCTGCACCTGATGCCGCTGCTGGAAAGCCCGAAGGACCGGAGCGACGGCGGATACGCCGTCAGCGATTTCCGGAAGGTGCAGCCGGAACTGGGCACGATGGAGGATCTGCGGGAGCTGACGGAGGACTGCCACGACCGGGGCATCGCCGTGTGTCTGGACTTTGTGATGAACCACACCAGCGAGGACCATGAATGGGCCCGCCGGGCACGGGCCGGGGAAAAGGAATTCCGGGACCGGTATTTCTTCTATGACAGCTGGGAGATTCCGAACGCCTACGAACAAACCGTGCCGCAGGTATTCCCCACCACCGCGCCGGGCAACTTCAGCTGGTGCGAGGAAGCGGGGAAGGTAGTCATGACGACCTTCTATCCCTATCAGTGGGACCTGAACTACATGAATCCTACCGTGTTCAACGACATGACGGACAACATGCTGAACCTGTGCAACCACGGGGTGGATATCATCCGGCTGGACGCGGTGCCGTACATCTGGAAACTGCTGGGAACCACCTGCCGGAACCTGCCGCAGGTGCATTCCCTGGTGCGGATCATGCGGATGGTCTGCGAGATCGTCTGCCCAGGTACGCTGCTGCTGGGCGAGGTCGTGATGGAACCGAGCAAGGTGGTTCCGTATTTCGGATCGGTGGAGAAACCGGAATGCCACATGCTGTATAACGTGACGACCATGGCGACGCTGTGGCATACGGTGGCGACGAAGGACGTGCGGCTGCTGGCCCATCAGATGCGCCAGGTGTTCAGCCTGCCCCATGCATATACCTTCCTGAACTATCTGCGGTGCCACGACGATATCGGCTGGGGCCTGGACTATGATTTCCTGCGGCAGTTTGCCCAGGAGGAAATCCCGCACAAAAGGTTCCTGAACGACTACCTGACCGGAAAGTGGGAAGGCAGCTGCGCCCGGGGAGAACTGTATAACGACGATCCGCGGCTGGGCGACGCCCGGCTCTGCGGCACCACCGCATCCCTGTGCGGCGTGGAAGCGGCACTGAAAAGCGGAGACAGGGAAGCGCTGGACAAAGCGCTGCGGCTGGACACGATGCTGCACGCGTTCATGTTCACCCTCAGCGGAGTGCCGGTGCTCTACAGCGGGGATGAAATTGCCCAGGAGAACGACAACACCTATCACGACGACCCAATCAAAAAGGAAGACAGCCGCTATCTGCACCGGGGCAACATGGACTGGGAGAAGGCTGCGAAACGCACCCGGAAAACGACGCCGGAAGGAAAGATGTTCGCAGCGATCCGGCAGCTGGAAACCCTTCGCGGCAAATACAACGTGTTTGATTCGGAAGGCGACGTATGGCTGCTGGACACAGGGAACGACCATGTGCTGGGCATCGGCCGGTATTACCGGGGCGAACAGCTGCTGGCGCTGTTCAATTTCTCGGACGAGCCGCAGAATGCCTGGCTGCGGGATGAAAAGGACTACACCGACCTGATCAGCGGGGAGAAAGACGATGCCGGCGTCGTCCGCCTGGACGGGGGCAGCTTCCGCTGGCTTCTGCACACATTTTGAGAAAGGGGCGGAAACACATGGACAGGAAACTGATTTTTCTGGATATCGACGGAACGCTGACGATCCCCGGGAGCAACACCCCGCCGGAGAGCGCCATGAAGGCCGTGAGGGCGGCGCGGGAAAAGGGACATAAGGTATTTCTGTGCAGCGGACGCAATCCGGGCATGATGGCGCCGGTGCTGGCCCTCGGCTTCGACGGGGCGGTGGCAGGCGCCGGCGGGTATGTGTTCGCCGGGGACAAAGTGCTGTTTGACTGCCCGATGGAGAAGGAGGAGTTTGAGACCGGCATGCGCCTGCTGAAACAGGAGGGCGTGTTCCGGACGATCGAAGCCCGGGACAAGACCTGGGGCGACGAGGATCTGGGGGACTTCCTGGCGCAGGCGGGAGAGGGAAACAGCGAACTGGTCCGGTGGCGCAAGGCCCTGGCGGAACAGCTGAACATTCTCCCGATGCAGGAGTACGACGGCAGCCCCATCTACAAGATTGTTTTCATGTGCCGGGAGGCAAAGCAGCTGGAGCCGGCCCGGCAGGCCCTGGAGAAAGATTACAACTTTGTGGTGCAGGACGTGGCGGCGCATAACTGCCTGAACGGAGAGCTGATCAACCGCAAATACGACAAGGGACGGGGCGTGCGGCGGATGGCGGAGGAATTCGGCGCCTCCATTGAGGATACGATCGGATTCGGCGACAGCATGAACGATCTGGAAATGATCGAGACCGTCGGGACTTCCGTGTGCATGAAAAACGGCAGTCCGGCGCTGCAGGCCATCAGCGACATCGTCTGCCCGGCGGTGGAGGACGACGGACTGTATCAGGCGTTTGAGCGCCTGGGCCTGATTTAATCCGGATTTCTGTTTTTTCCTTTACTTCCGGGATTGTTTCGTGTATGATGGAGCTACGCGGAAAACACCATAACAGAAACCAGGCACCCATCCCCCCCCGACAGGACGACGATCCGACAAATTAAGGAGGAATGAACCCATGGCTCTCGATTACCGGAAATGTGCGCAGGAGATCACCGACAATATCGGCGGCGGCTCCAATGTCATCAGCGCGGCGCACTGTGCAACACGGCTCCGTCTGGTCATCGCTGACAACAGCAAGGTGAACAAGGCGGCGCTTGAAAATGTCGATGGCGTGAAGGGCATGTTCGAATCCAACGGACAGCTGCAGCTGATCATCGGCACGGGTACCGTCAATAAGGTGTACGACGAATTCCTGTCCGTTGCCGGCGTTTCCGCGGCATCGAAGGATGACGTGAAGAAAGCGGCGGCGTCCAAAATGCCCCTGTGGAAGAAGATCCTGAAGACGCCGGGCGATGTGTTCGTTCCGATCCTGCCCGCTATCGTGGCCTCCGGTCTGATGATGGGTCTGGTGGAAGCGCTGGCCAAGGCGATTCCTTCCTTTGCGGCCAGCGGCTGGTTCGGCTTCCTGGACATGGTGGCCAACACCGCCTTCGCGCTGCTGCCCGTGCTGGTCGCGGTTTCCGCGGCCCGGGTGTTCGGCGGCAACATCTTCCTGGGCGGCGTCATCGGTATCATGATGGTGCACCCCGCCCTGATGAACGCCTGGAACGTTTCGCCGACAAACCAGCCGGCGGTGTGGAACCTGGGACTGTTCAGCATTTCCCAGGTCGGCTATCAGGGACACGTCATCCCGGTCATTCTGGCTGTGCTGCTGATGAGCACGGTGGAAAAATGGCTGCATAAGCATGTGCCGGAGATGATCGACCTGTTCGTGACGCCCCTGGTGACCGTGCTGGTGACGGCCTTCGCCACCTTCGTGGTGATCGGACCGATCTTCTCCATCCTGGAGAACTGGGTGCTGCAGGGAGCCGAGTGGCTGGTGACTTCCACCGGCGGTATCGGCGCGCTGGTGATGGGCGCGCTGTATCCCTGGACCGTGGTCATGGGCCTGCATCATATGTACAACGTCATTGAGGCCGGCATGCTGAGCGGCGCGCTGGGGCTGAACATCTGGATGCCCATCGCGTCGGCCGCCAACTTCGCGCAGTTCGGCGCCTGTCTCGCGGTGGCCATCAAGTGCCGCAACGCGAAGCTCAAGTCCGTGGCGCTGCCGTCCTCGCTGTCCGCATCCCTGGGCATTACCGAGCCGGCCATCTTCGGCGTGAACTTCCGCTTCATGAAGCCTTTCATTGCGGGCGTCATCGGCGGCGCGGTCGGCGCGCTGTTCGGATCCCTGACGGGCCTGGGCGCGACGACCTACGGCGTGACCGGTATTCCCGGCCTGCTGGCCATCAACAATATTCCGATCTATGTGGTTGAACTGCTGATCTCGTCCGGCATTGCCTTCGCGATTACGATGGTGATCTGGAAAGAGGAACAGCCCGAAACCGCTCCCGCGGCGGCGCCCGCACCGGCAGCGGCAGCCGCGGCATTTGAAGCGCCGACGGCTTCCGTCATCCGCTGCGCGGCCGGAACCGTGCTGCAGCCGGTCAAGGGCAACGTCATTGCCCGTGACGCCATTCCGGACGACACCTTTGCTTCCGGCGTGCTGGGCGACGGCGTCGGCATTGAACCGACGGACGAAGTGGTGGTGGCGCCCTTCGACGGAACCATCTCCTCCGTGGCGGAAAGCCAGCATGCGGTGGGCGTCGAGTCCAACGGCATGGAAATGCTGATCCACGTGGGTGTGGACACCGTGAACATGCAGGGCGACGGCTTTACCTGCCTGGTAAAGGAAGGCGACGCCGTGAAGGCCGGCCAGCCCCTGATCCGCTTTGACCGGGCCAAGATCAAAGCCGCCGGCTACAGCGATACCGTGGCGGTCCTGCTGACCAACTCCGACGACCTGGAAGGCGTCGAGTGCGGACTGAAATAACTTTTGAACCGATCCGCAGCATGCGGACGAATAGATGAGGAGGAAAAAACCATGAAGTCTTTTGAGTACACAATCACCGATCCCGTGGGCATCCATGCCCGTCCTGCCGGCATTCTGGTCAAGGAGATCAAGAAGTATGCTTCCACCGTCACCGTGAGCAAGGGTGAGAAGGAAGTCAACGCCCTGAAGCTGATGGCGCTGATGGGTATGGGCATCAAGCAGGGAGACACCGTGAAGGTCACGATTGAAGGCGCGGACGAAGACGTTGCCGCCGCCGCGATTGAAGAATTCTTTAAGGCCAATCTGTAATCCGAACCCGAACAAACGGCTGCCGCTTTGACAGCCGTTTGTTTTTCAGTATGACAGGAAAAGGAGAAAAATAAGATGATCCTCATTCAGGGAAAAGGCGTATCAAACGGCGTGGCGATCGGACCGCTGTACTACTATCAGCGCGCAAAGGCCACGATTACCCGCTATGAGGTAGCGGATGCGGAAGCGGAATGGAACCGCTTCAAGGATGCTCAGGCAAAGGCCATCGAGCAGTTGGGCGAACTGGCGGAAAAGGCCAGGGAAGAGGCCGGCGACGAGGCCGCGCTGCTGTTCGAAACCCATCAGATGATGGCGGAGGACATGGAATACGAAGAAGCGATTCAGACGGCCATTCAGGACACGCTGCTGAACGCGGAAGCGGCGGTGACGGACACCGCGGCGCAGTTTGCCGAGATGTTCGCGGCCATGGAGGATCCGTATTTCCAGGCCCGGGCGGCGGACGTGAAGGATGTTTCTTCGCGGATCATCGCCGCGCTGACCGGCGTGGTGCAGGGCGGGATCAACTCCCCGGTGCCCGTGATCCTGGCGGCGGACGACCTGGCGCCCAGCGAGACGGTGCAGCTGGACAAGAGCAAGATCCTCGGCTTTGTGACCGAGGGCGGATCCGGCTCCAGCCATACGGCGATTCTGGCCCGGACCATGGGCATTCCCGCCATTATCGGCGTGGGCGACCAGCTGAAACCGGAATATGAAGGCAAGGAAGTCATCATCGACGGCGGCACCGGCAACGTGACCATCGACGCGGACGAAGACGCGAAGGCACATCTGCTCAAAAAGATGGAAGAGCAGCAGAAGATGCGCGAAATGCTGGAGGCGCTGAAGGGCCAGCCCAATGAGACCCTGGACGGCCAGAAGATCAAGGTCTACTGCAACATCGGCGGCCCGGACGATGTGCCGGCGGTGCTGAGCAACGACGCCGGCGGCGTCGGCCTGTTCCGCAGCGAGTTCCTGTACCTGAACTGTGACGATTTCCCCTCGGAGGACGTGCAGTTTGAAGCGTACAAGAAAGTGCTGGCCGACATGGGCGGCAGGGAGGTCGTGATCCGCACGCTGGACATCGGCGCGGATAAGCAGATCGGCTATTTCAACCTGCCGAAGGAGGAAAATCCCGCCCTGGGCAACCGGGCGCTGCGGATCTGCCTGAACCGGCCGGAAATCTTCCATACCCAGCTGCGGGCACTGTTCAGGGCGTCGGCCTTCGGCCGGCTCGGCATCATGTTCCCGATGGTGACCAGCGTGTGGGAAGTGAAGGAAGCCAAGAAGATGTGCGACCGGGTGCGGGACGAACTGACGAAGGAAGGCATTCCTTTCAGCGAGGACGTAGAGATCGGCATCATGATCGAAACGCCGGCCGCCGTTCTGATGAGCGACCGCCTGGCGAAGGAAGTGGACTTCTTCAGCTGCGGCACCAACGACCTGACCCAGTATACCCTGGCCTGCGACCGGCAGAACGCCGACCTCGGCCGGTTCTACAATCCGCATCATCCCGCGGTGCTCCGGGCGCTGAAGATGGTCTGCGACAACGCCCATAAAAATGGCGTGTGGGTCGGCATCTGCGGCGAACTGGGCGCGGATCTGGAACTGACGGAGACCTTCCTTTCCATCGGCATTGACGAGCTTTCCGTATCCCCGCGCTCGGTGCTGCCGCTGCGGCAGAAGATCCGGGAAACGGATGTGTCACAGGTGAAGGAAAAGCTGCTGGCGGATCTGCTCAGCGATGAGAATACGATCTGACGGCAAAGGCATGGCACAGGAAAGATGGCGCGTTCAGTGCTTCGGGAAAGTGCAGCATGTCGGATTCAGGTATACGGCGATGTATCTGGCAAAACCGTTGTATCTGACCGGCTGGGTGAAAAACCTGTCGGACGGAAGCGTGCTGCTGGAGGCCCAGGGAGGGACGGCGCAGCTTCGGAAGTTCCTGATTCAGCTGAAGAGCCAGAAGCATCTTCATATTGAGAAATCCGTGATCGAGGTGCTTCCTCTTCAACCGTATGAACGGGGGTTCCATGTTCAGCGCGGCTGAAAGGAAGCCGGGAAAGGGAAACAAGGCGCACTGTGTTTCAGCGCATGGTGCGTCCCCTTTTTGGAACGGAAAAACGGACAGGGAGAGAAAACAAACGGATAAGGAGACGGTTTCATGAAGAAGCCTATTTTCATCGGTATTGCGGGCGGGACAGGATCCGGGAAGTCCACCTTCACCAACCGGCTGAAGGAAAATTTCGGGGACAGGGTCTCGGTGGTCTACTATGACAACTACTACAAGCGCAGGGACGACCTGCCCTTTGAGGAACGGAAAAAGATCAATTACGATCATCCGGACGCCTTTGAGACTGAGCTGCTGATCGACCAGCTGTACAGCCTGAAAAACGGGCAGCCGGTGGAATGCCCGGTGTACGACTATACGGTTCACAACCGTTCTTCGGAGACCGTCCTGATCAAGCCCGCGGACGTGATCCTGGTGGAAGGCATCATGGTGCTTCAGAATCCGGAACTGCGGCGGCTGCTGGATATCAAGGTCTATGTGGAAGCGGATGCGGACGAACGGATTCTGCGGCGGGTGATCCGGGACGTGAAGGAGCGCGGGCGGGACGTGGAAGGCATCGCGAAGCAGTACCTGACCACGGTGAAGCCCATGCACTATCTTTATGTGGAACCCACTCGGGCGCTGGCGGACATCGTGATCAACAGCGGCCTGAACGACGTGGCCTTTGACCTGATCAGGAGCAAGATTACATTGCTTCTGCAGCAGGAATAAAGGACAATCATCAAGATGGTCTTCCTGAATTCAATTTCATGTCAGTGTAAATATATGAAATGTTGAATCGTTGCCGTATCCGGCACCGCTTTATATCTGTTCTTCAACAAATTCTTCAAAGAGGGGGAGTTTTGTTGTGAATGAATACAAAATTCAGCGGATCAACAAGTTGCTGATTCCGCTGAAAAGGATGATGAAGGGGTAAGTTTACGCTGCATTTTTGGAGATTCCTCCGGAGCCGGTGGAGGCGCCGGAAGAGAAATTGATTGGGTGGACTGCCTTTAAGGTCAGTTCAGATGGCGGCGGAGGGTAGCGCGGACGGCGCCGGGGCCTGCGATTTCTTCGAGGAAATAGCCCTTGATTCTTTCGCCGAGGGGGCACTTTGTGAGATCGCTGCCGAAGATCATCGGGTTGGACAGGATTGGGGTGAGCTTGTCTCCGCAGGTTTCGGGTTTGCCCAGCTCAATGCCCTTCAGCATCGGGCACAGTTCCTCCAGCAGCGGATCGCCGGACAGGGGCATCGGATCGCCCTTGTCGTCCACGGCCAGCAGATAGCGCAGCCAGCCGGCAATGGCCAGCGGCAGGGAAACCAGCTCATCCATGGAGCGGTTTTCCGCCAGGTAGCTCTTGATGGTCTCACCGAAGCGGATGCCGACCTTCTGGGAGGTGTCCGTGGCGATGCGCTGGGGCGCGTCCGGCATGAAGGGGTTCGGCAGACGCTCTTCCATCACTTCGTCGATGAAGGCCTTCGGGCTCAGAATGCCCGGATCCGTGACCACCGGCAGGCCTTCCTGATAGCCCAGGCGGCGGATCAGCTTCACCAGATCCTCATCTTTCATTTCCTCGCGGATCAGGGTGTAGCCCAGGAGGCAGCCGTAAACCGCCAGGGCGGTATGCAGCGGGTTCAGGCAGGTGGTGACCTTCATGCGCTCCGTCTTGTTAACGGTATCCCGGTCGGTGAAGTATACACCGGCTTTTTCCAGCGGCGGACGGCCGTTGGGGAATTTGTCCTCGATGACCAGGTACTGCGCCTTTTCCGCGTTGACGAAGGGGGCGACAAAGGTGCCCCGGGGCGTTTCCAGCGGCGCCATGTCTTCAATGCCGACTTCCGTCAGCATCTTCTGCACTTCCGGCGCGGGGCGGGGCGTGATCTTATCGATCATGCTCCAGGGGAAGGAAACCTGCTTTTCATCCGACAGCCAGGCGACAAAGCCTTCCGGCACAAAGCCGTTCTGCTGCCAGGCTTTGGCCACTTCCAGGATGCTTCCCTGCAGCTTTTCGCCGTTGTGGCTGCAGTTGTCCATGCTGACCACGGCAATGGGATTTTTCCCGCTCTGATACCGGTGATACAGCAGGGCCGTGACGATCGTCATGGCGTGACGGGCTTTTTCCGGACCGTTGGCCAGGTCTTCCGCCACGACCTTCATATAGTTCCCGTCGATCTGCCGCAGGGCGTAGCCCTTTTCGGTGATCGTGAAGGAGATCATCTGCAGGCTGGGGACCGCGAAGGCTTCGCACAGGCGCGCGTAATCCTTTTCCTCCGCGGGCTGGGCCACGAGCGCCTCGGACACGGAAGCGACGATTTCCTTGTCAATGGTGGCGTCGGCATTGAGGGTGACGCTCATGGTCAGGTTGTCGTAACCGCCGTAAATCATGCGGATATTGTCCACGTCAAAGGTGTCCGCGGCAATGATGCCCCGATCGCTCAGGCCTTCGTCCAGCAGCCGCTGCTGGAGCGCGGCGATAAAGGCCCGGAAGATGTTGCCGGCGCCGAAATGCACCCAGATCGGCGCTTCCGCCGTCTTCCGGCGCATCTCCATGATGTCATATTTCGGCAGGCGTACCCCTGCCTTTTCCCATCCGGCGCGGTCCTGCAGGGATGCAAGATTTACTTTCATACAGATTTCCTCCTTATTATGGCGAGTTTTCGCTGCCAACTTACTTTGCGTTCTTTTCGATGGCTTCCCACAGGCCGTTGAGATAGGCGGCGCCGAGGGCCCGGTCGTACAGCCCGTAGCCTGGGCGGCCCTTCTCGTCCCAGATCATGCGGCCGTGGTCCGGACGGACATAGGTGTCCGGGACGGTGTCGTAGACGGCCTTCATGATTTCATACAGATCCAGATCACCGGTGCTGCTCAGGTGAGCGGCTTCCCGGAAGTGGTGATATCCCAGATATTTCACATTGCGTACATGCATCGCACCGATGCGGTCCATCTCTCCGAAATGCCGGATGATCGCCGGGATATCGTTGTCCGGGTTCGAGCCCAGCGATCCGGTGCACAGACAGAGGGAGTTGGCGGGGCTGTCGTGCAGCTTTACCATCTTGTCGAAATCGTCCTGGCTGTGGGTGATGCGGGGCAGCCCGAAGATCGGCCAGGCGGGATCGTCCGGATGGCAGGCCAGGCGTACGCCGAGCTCATCGCAGACGGGGCAGACGGCGTCCAGGAAATACTTGAAGTTTTTCCGCAGCCCGTCCGGGGTCATGCCTTCGTACTGCTTCAGCGTGGTTTCCAGCAGGGCGAGCCGTTCCGGCTCCCAGCCGGGCAGGCTGAAGCCCTGGCTGTCCTCCGCGGTTTTTCTCACGATTTCCAGCGGGCCCATCTCGCCCAGGTCCTTTTCGTCGAAATACAGACTGTTGCTGCCGTCCTCCGGGATCACCCGGGCCAGGTCGGTACGCAGCCAGTCGAAGACGGGCATGAAATTGTAGACAATCACCTTCACCCCGTGCTTTGCCAGCATGCGGACGGTGGAAATGTAGTTGGCGATATACTCGTCCCGCCGGCCGAGGCCGGTCTTGATATCCTCGTGGACGTTCACGGATTCGATGACCTCAATCTCGAGGCCCGCGTCGTTGACATCCTTTTTCAGGGCGACGAACTCTTCCTCCGGCCAGTCCACGCCGGCGGGTTTGTCCAGCAGGCCCATGAGGCCGGTCATGCCGGGAATCTGTTTGACATACTTGAGCGGGATCGGGTCGGACTGGCTTCCATACCAGCGGAATGTCATTTTCATTGCTTTCTTCCTCCTATTTTTGGTTTGTGCTTCCTTATACTCGCTAACGTATGATTCTGCCAGCCTGGATGAATCTTTGCACTCAGGATGACACGGCCGGCATCATTTATCGTCAATAAGTATATTTAATCACGTTTCCGGACGGTTGTACAGCCATTTTTTCCGGGACTCATTAAAGAAAATCCCGGCGGCAGGGCGTAAAGATATCCAGCAGAACCCCCTTCTCCAGGCATATGGTGCCGTGCACCAGCCCGGAAGGCACGACAATGGAATCTCCGGGCGCGAGTTCTGTGCTTTCCCCCTCCACGGTGTAGCGGAAATGCCCGGAGAGGACATAGCTGCACTGGGTGTGGGAATGAGTGTGATCCGCTCCGACCGCGCCGGTTTCAAAGGAAACCTCCACGGCCATCAGCTGATCATTCCAGGCCAGCACCCGCCGGCCGGTGCCGCCGCCGAGCTATGCACTTTTGTTGTTCTGCCTGATTCGAAGTGCATTTACTCGTGCAAAGTTGCATTTACCTTTGCAGGTGACCGCTGAAAAATGGGTTCAAGTCAACATGGAGGATGATGGGGTCATGCAAACAAATCGTCCATGGTTACAACGCCTGAAAAAATGCCGCTGTATTCATTGTAAACCAAGCCGAAGGTGGAAATCAGAGTGTTCAGGACTGTTTTGCGGCGGGGAACAGAATCGCGCAAAAGTTCATGACGGTGAAGCAAAAGATGGTAGTACTCTTTATTCACGGCATATGGTTTTGCTGAAAATTTGATTTCGCAGGCGTTGATGACATTATCTGCCCGATCCAGCAGGAGATCGACCTGCCCGCCGCCGTTTTCTCCGCTGGACAGCGTCCAGGCTGACTCATTTGTTCTGATTCCGCTGATTCCGAGCTTTGCTTTTATCTGATCCACATGATTGAAGCAAACCAGTTCAAACGCCAGCCCGTTCCAGGCGTTGGCGCGGGGGGATTCCTGAATACTTTGCCAGAAATTTGATGACGTGTCCTTTGGAACGGAGAGAAAACGGAGCCAGAAAATACAGAATGGATCAATCAGTTTATAGTGAACATCGTGCCCGCTGGCTCCAAAGGGGACATACCGAACAATAAAATCACCCGCGATCAGGGCCCATAAAGCATCGGTTAGTTTTGAACCCTCAGAAAACAAGCCGGAGCCGACGATTTCTTTTCTGGTATAGCCTTTGTTTCTCCCGGCAAGCCATTCAACCAGTCTTTTCATATATTTGGGTGAATCGAAAACGGATGTAAAAAGCCGGGTGTATTCATCCTTCAGCTTTGCCTGCTTTTCAAAGAAAAGCCGATCGATATTTTGCGCAAGACTCAGTTCCGGTTCAAAGTAACCCAGATAGTAGGGAATTCCCCCCAGAATCATATAGCTTTGAGTGATATCATATCTGGAAAGCTGTATGTCTTTTTCACGGAACAGTGCCTCGCATTCCCTAAGTTTCAAAGGCGCCAGTTTTATTTCATGGGTGATTCGTCCATATAACCCGCCATGGTTATTGATCAGTTTGTCCAGAATCCAGGAGCTGGCGCTTCCACAGACAATCAGCATCAGATTATGACGATTGCAGCACCAGTTATTCCAAAAACCCTCCAGTGCAGTTATAAATCCGGATCGGGGTGTATCCAGCCATGGCAGTTCATCCAGGAATACCACCTGGCGAGAGCCGTCATCCTTTTCCTGCAGAAGAGTTTCCAGCATAAAAAAGGCTTCCAGCCAGGTCGCCGGCCGATGGCTTTTCTTCATGCCGTATCTCAGCAGAGAATAATAAAACTGCTCCAGCTGATCCCGCGTTTGTCCGGGCTTTTTTCCCTCAACGGGAGACAATCCGGCGTGCCTGAAGGTGATCTTATCCCGGAATGTTTCGTCAATCAGAAAGGTTTTTCCGACGCGGCGTCTGCCATAAACAGCAATAAACTCCGCCTGATCTCCCCGATATCTTCGAAGCAGTTCTTTTTGCTCTTTCTCACGACCTATCACGCCAAAACCTCCTTATAATTTGTGAGAAAGTATCAAAAATCCATTTTCTCACAATTTAAAGCGGCTTCATTATAGAATACGACGTCGGAATTGTCAATCGGATTCGGGATCAAAAAGGCATTTCTCACAGTTTATAACACGAAAACATCCTTTTATTTTGTGAGAAATCGACTAAAAATACATTTTCTCACAGTTTAAAGCGGCTTCAGCACGATTTGCGATGCCGGAACCGATGTCATAGTCACAGACCGACATTCACTGAGGTATCCGGGATTTCATCCAGTACAGCTTGAATTACATTTATGGATGTCTTATCCGAGGATAAAGGGGAATGGTTTCCCGGCGACGAATTACATTGTGGGGGTGACGGCAGTGAGCGTTGAACGGAAAGCATCCGGGTCATTGGAGAAAAACACAATCTGGACGCGTTTTCCTGTTGTTTTTGCTACGGCGCTTTTTTGCTGCATCCTCTGGGGCAGCGCTTCACCTGCCATCAAAATTGCGTATCAACTATTCCGGATTCCGGCTGATGACACAGCTTCCAGGATTGTGCTGGCGGGAGCCCGCTTCATGATTGCGGGGGTCATGACCATCATCTTCGGTTCCCTTCTTTCCCGCAGAATGCTGATTCCAAAGGCGGAATCCTGGGGTAAAATCGGAATACTGGCCCTGGTGCAGACAGTGGGGCAGTATTACTTTTTCTTCATGGCGCTGGCAAATACTTCAGGCGTCCGGGGTTCTATTATCAACGCCTCCGGGAATTTTATCGCCATCCTGTTTGCTGTGTATCTGTTCCGCTTTGAAAAGATGACGCCGCGAAAGCTGATCGGATGCATTGTCGGGTTCGCGGGTATTATTCTGATCATGGGCGGACCCGGTGCTCTGACTGCCGGCGGCGCCATCACGCTGGCCGGCGAAGGGGCCATGCTGGCGGCGGATATTTTCTACGGCATTTCCGGATGCCTGATCAAGGTTTTCTCCAGGGACGAAAACCCGGTGACGCTGAGCGGTTATCAATTCGCCATCGGCGGAGCTGTTCTGTTCGGCATCGGCTCTCTGATGGGGGGACAGCTTCATTTCTACACGCAGGGCTGTGTGTGGAATCTGCTTTACCTGGGATTCATCAGCGCAGGAGCATATACGCTTTGGGGCGTTCTGCTGAAGTATAATCCCGTCAGCAGGGTTTCTATTCTTGGCTTTATGAACCCGGTGATGGGTGTGTTGCTTTCCGCGCTGTTTCTGGAAGGCGAAGGAAGCGAAGCGTTTTCATTGACCGGGCTTTTCGCGTTGCTGCTGGTTTGTGCCGGAATTGTCATTGTGAATACCGCGAGCCGACGCAGTCGTCATCCAGATGGCTTTTCGCAGAGACCATGACAGATTTAGTGATCTCGGAATCAAAAATACGTTTTCTCACAGTTTATAACGCGAAAACCTGTTTTTATTTTGTGAGAAATCAACAAAAATCCATTTTCTCACAGTTTAAAGCGGCTTCAGTACGATTTGCGATGCCAGAACCGGTACCACAATCACAGACCGTCATTAGCCGGTTGTTCGTAAGACAGTATTTCTGAAAACAGGCTCAAAGCCTTTTGCTTCCTTGCGTTTCGCCCGATTTTTCAGGCAGATTCGGCCTTCATCAGTTCATCCAGGGGAATAAACCCGATTCCGCAGTACTTAATGTGGATCGCCTGCGTCCGATGACCGCTGCTCTTATCTGGGGCGCCGACATAGATGCCTTCGATCATTTCGTGCAGAATATAACCGTCAAGTATCTCAATTCCCACATAATCCTTTGCGATCCGGATAAACTGATCAACCGATGAGCTTCTGTTTTCCTGTGCCGTAATCTCTTCCCGGAGCCATTTGATCTCCGTTTCCAATTCTTTTTGCTCAGTCTCATAGCTTTCACTCAGCATCTGGAAGCGTTCATCACTCAGATGGCCACAGGCATTATCCTCATATATCCTGATAAACAGGCGCTTCAGCTCAGCAACTCGCTTCTCGTCCCGTTTACACTGACTCTCTTTGGCATGGATCTCTTCCTGGCTCTTCAGAAGATGCTTTTCTGTCATCATCTGCCGGAAATATGCCTCATGGCAGAAAATGTGGGCCGTTACCATCTGAATATGCTTCAGGACAAGACTTTCCAGCGTAGTTTCCCGGATATAGTGCCCGCTGCACCGCTTCAGCTTACTGCTTTTGCGATGGCTGCTGCAGTCGAAGAAAGCGTTTTCAGCCTTGTAGTTATTGTACGAATTGAACACCATTCGTGCTCCGCAGTCCGCACAATAGACCAGCCCGGAAAACATGCTGCTTCTCCCGGTTCGGGTCTGCCGGTGACGATGACTCCTGATCTCCTGAACTCTCTCAAAAACTGCATCGGTGACAATGGCTTCGTGATGGCCTGGAAAGATTCTGAGCTTTTCTTCCGGATTTCTCCGCCGTTCCTTATCCCAGATGGAATTGGAATAGGTTTTGAAATTTACCAGGCAGCCGGTATACTCACGCCGTTCGAGCATGGCTCCCACGGAGGAACCTGACCAGTAGTACGGATTCTCCGGAATTCTTCCCGGGATATTGATTCCCTGCTTCTTCTTCATTTCTCACATCGATTAGTTTTTCCATATTCGTCCTTCTCCTTTTTTCTTCGGTAAAATGCAGAGAGCCGCTCGCAAACGGAGCGGCTCTCTGCCAGTAGGGTGTGTAATGATTATTCCGGGTCTTCGAAGTTTTCGTCATCTTCCTGAATGATCGTTTGCGGAATGCCCTTTCTCATCCGAAGCTTTTCATCCAGCTTTTTCTGCGTGAAACCGCTTCTGAATACGAGATCGAGCAGGGAAGAAATGTCATCGTTTGTCAGAACAAGCGGTTCTTTCAGAAACGATTCGAGGATCGTTCCGCGGGAACAAAGCCGTTCGATTTCTGACCTCTCCAGAAGCATCTTCTTTCGGGCTTCCAGTTCCTTTTTCTTTTCAATCGCTCTCTGAAGTTTCGCATCAGCCTGTTCGAGCTGCTGCAGTGTTTTTTCATAATTTCCGGTCATGTTTCCTTCACCTCCCTTCCGCCAGTCCGGTAACTGTTGATATATTTCATCCGTTCTCCTTTCCCGGCGCTGCCTTGCACCGTTTTTTATTTACGCACAAAAAAACCGCTGCCCTGCTCAGCGGTCCGAGTGCATGGTGGAGATTGCCCTCCACCGATATACGACACGGGAAGATGGAAAATGTTCCAGGCTTTGAAAAAAATCTGTGGACAATATCTCTACGATTTTCTGTGCCGTCAGTCAAAGCTCCTCAGATAATCTTCATACTCATTCTGAACATATTGGTCATAGCATTCCGCCATATGGCGCAGCCTCTTGACGACTGCGCTGTGTGTGGAATAACCAACTTCAGCGGCAATCTCCAGATCCGTATAATGCTGTGCTTTCAGTTCCCAGATTCGCTGGTCACGGGGAGAAAGCGTCTTTACGAAATCATCGATCCGAAGCTTGCTGATGATCTCATCTTCGAAGTTTTCGCGGCCAAGGGCAACAGACTCCGCTGTACTTTCATCAGGATCCAGGGACTCCATTGTACCTATTTTCGTGCGGGAATGATTCCATGCCCGATAGAAGTCTGTCTTCGCTCTGCTGGAAAAGGTGGAATAATCCTCCTGAGTTCGGTTTAGCCAGGCGTCATCAATGAGCGGCTGCCAGTTCTGTTCTTTGATGATTTCCGGAGCCACTGCGGCGATTTCGCTGGCAAAATCCTCATAGGACTGCCATGGGACTTCCTTGCCCCGGGGATAACGTCCAAGATTCTGAAAAGAGTATCCGAAACGTCCGATTTTTTCCTGAATGGGAGACAGTGCCATATAGCAGAGTGTCCAGACGGGGAAATCTCCGGAATAATGATTAAAGCTTTCGGTCATCCGCTTATAACCGCCTTTTCCATCCGGAACATCGATGAACTGCCAGAAGGTAAAGGCATATGAATCCATGATCAGCTGCAGGAATGAGTCATCGTTGATCTGCTTTTCATACAGATCTGTCCAGATCGGTTCATAGGGGCAGCGAGGAAAGTCCAGATACGATTTCTCCTGGCGAACCATTTCCTTCGGTATGGCATAGAAGAGAGGAAGGCGAAATTTGTTGGTCCCCTGTTCAATGGTGATTGGCTTGCCCGCTTTGAAAAGCCGAATAAATTGAGCCAATACAATCACCTCCCGTTCGAATGCCTGTATTATACTCTGGATCTGACCATAAAACAACCGAACTGAGCTCCGTAATACTACGAGAATCGCAAGGGTTCAAGTTGCCAGCTGGGTAATGAAAGAGCCATCGAAGTTACCCTGTAATATTTTATTGTAATCAGAATGAATCCTACTTTCTGTGAGCCAGAAAACAATAAAGGCCAGGAATGGCAGCTATAACAAGCAGCCAGTATTCTGCCCTCAGTCCGAAAACAACGATAGCCGACCCGGAAATCATACTGGCCGCAAGAACCAGAGCGGCACAAATCAATGCCATACACAGCTTCGTTACCAGCACGCGCAGAAGTTTTTCTGTTTTTTCATCGGCGCTGATCTCAACCTTCTTCCTCAAATCCCCCTTCAATCCTGTCTGCAGCGTATCAGATACCAGAGCCGGGATATCAAGGGATTTCTGCGCGCTTTCATACAGTGTATAAGCATCCCGAGTCAACGTTCCGCGCCAGTCAAAATCCCGCAGAAACATACTGCTGATTCTGGCTGTCGCGACCTGTGTTACGCTCACGGATGGTGCGATATCCACAATAACGCCTTCCACGGTCGCCAGCCCACGCACCAGCAGGGATAACCCGCCGGGCATCCCGATCTGGTGCTTCTTCATGATATCCATGATATCTTTCATCACGGCTGACAGATCCATACTGCCCAGTTCCATGGATCCGTAGCGATCCAGCATGGTTTCGCAGTCCCTGTACAATGCCCTGTGATCGATTTCATGTGTGATCACACCCAACTGAAGCACCGCTTTCTTACAGGCTTCCGGATTGTTTCTCGCAACGCCTTCCACTGCCTGACGAATAACCTTTCGGTCTCTTTCTGACAGGGATCCCATCATCCCCATATCCAGATAAACGATTTTTCCGTCCCGGATGCGGATATTCCCCGGATGCGGATCCGCATGGAAAAAGCCATCCTCGATCAACTGCTTGACATAGTTGTCCGCAAGCTTCAGCCCGATTTCGTCAAGATCATATCCGGCCTGAACCATCGCTTCTTTATCATTGATTGGGATCCCATCGATTCTCTCCATCACCAGTACATTTCCTGTGGAATATGTGGGGAATACTTTAGGAGCCGTGATATAGGCTGTATCCGCGTTCAGCCGGGAGAAGGTTTCCAGGTTCTGCGCTTCCGTCAGGAAATTCATCTCCTGCTGCGCGACAACCCACATTTCATCCAGCACCCGGTTGAAATCCACCAGTCCGTGATGCGGGGTATATTTCAGCGCCTCGGCTGCTTTTTTCAGGAGAATGATGTCCCGGTTCATAACCTCATGGATCCCTTCCCGCTGTACCTTGACAACCACTTTTTCTCCTGATGGCAGCTCCGCCGCGTGAACCTGCGCGATGGACGCGCTTCCAAGCGCTGTCGGTTCAAAAAAAGAAAACACATCCTGAAGAGGACGCCCGAAAGCGTCCTCCAGGATGGATTTGACCTGTTCGAATGGCATGGGTTCCACGTGGGTCTGCAGGTGGACCAGCGCGTCACAGTATTCCTGGGGAAGAAAATCCGATCGCATGGAAAGAATCTGCCCCAGTTTGATAAACGTTGGCCCCAATTCCTCCATAATGGCGGCAAGCTTATCCGGCGTTATTCCTTTGGATGATATCTCGTTGCGGCGAAGCACTTCGATAATTTGCGCAAAACGCTTCCGCTGATCAGTACGCAGTTCCCTGGCCATACTTCTTATCCTTCTTCCTCGTCCGCATTTTCATCGCCAGCATTGTTGTTCCTGGCCCATTCGACCGAATGAATCGCTTCCTTCAAGACACCCAGCTGATCGGGTGTCATCCTGCAGAGTGTATCCAGCCATGCGCTTTCATCCACAGGCGTTTCTGTTTCTTTCATGTCATCCGGATCATGATGAAGCAGCTCATTTTGGATCCCACTGTTTGTGACAATTGCCTCACCTTTTTCAACCAGATGATGAAGCAGATCGCTGCTTTCCTCATGTGCGAGCGCTGCCGCACCGATTCCCGCAAGCACCATGTTTCTGATACTTCGATTCAATATTGCCATTTTCATATTCTCCTCTCATTATTCGCGATGGCTCTGCCGTCGGATCCTTGTTCCTTTCAGAGATCCTTCCTTTCAGGCACGCCTGACCTTATTCTGCAATTTCTGATTCCGTTCAGCGATTTTGACTTTTTTGGCCTCCCACCTTTCAGGTCCATGGTCCTCCTCCCAGAGTTCCTGACTGGTGACCTGCCAGCAGTCAGCAGCAGCTTTGCACTTGGCACAGAGTTCATGCACGTCCTCCGGATTCTGAAGATCCGTGGAATGAGCTCCGGACGCATCTACCATTTCCGCCAGTTTCCCCTGATTGTCCAGCAGCGGGCAGGGGCGGAGCATATTCTCATTAAAGGGCTGTCCCCGGTGATAGGCCATGAATAGCGGAGACTGCAGCGCCTCCAGCAGGCTTTTTTCCCGGATATTGCTGTCGCTGTAATGGATGAAGGCGCAGGGCTCCACATCTCCGTTGGCGTTGATATGCAGATAGCGCCGTCCTCCGGCGATGCATCCGTCCGCGTATTCCCCATCGTTCCAGAAATCCATGGTGAAGAGGGGCTTTTTATCCCGCATAGCCCGGACAAAATGGTACATATACTCCCGCTGCTCGCTGCTTGCCATCAGCTCCGGCACCGCGTCCACGCCAACCGGCATGTAGGTGAAAAGCCACATGAACTTTGCGCCCAGATCAATCAAGCTGTCAAAATATGCTTCGCTCCCAATCACTTCCACATTCTTTGACGTGTAACAGCAGCTCGCTCCGAAAAGCAGTTTTCGTTCCTTCAGCAGATTCATGGCCCGCACAACGGAAGCATAGGTTCCTTTTCCGCGCCGGAAATCCGTCTCCTCCTCAAAGCCCTCGATGGAGATGGCAGGAACAAAGTTCTTCACCCGTAGCATTTCATCCGCGAACGCTTCATCGATCAGGGTGCCGTTGGTAAAGGAAAGGAAGGCCGCTTCCGGATGACGTTCGCAAAGGGTGATGATATCCTTTTTCCGTACGAGCGGTTCCCCGCCGGAGTAGATAAAGAAGTAACATCCCAGGTCCTCCGCCTGCGCGATGATGCTGTCAAGTTCCTCCAGTGTCAGGTTC
This sequence comes from uncultured Eubacteriales bacterium, assembly GCA_902764875.1. Classification (GTDB taxonomy): domain Bacteria; phylum Bacillota; class Clostridia; order Christensenellales; family Aristaeellaceae; genus Aristaeella. The sequence goes on along the minus strand of CACWXP010000005.1, from coordinate 31,298 downwards.
AGCTTGTTTCCATATTCCGCAGCCCAGCAGCCTGTGCAGTGCAGATTGCAGCCGGATGTGGGATCCATCAGAATCGCCCAGGGCACATTGCAGTCATACCGGACACTGTTTTCAAAACCGGTGGGTGTGCCGATCAGGCAGGCATTGATCACAAAATTCTCAAGGAGTCTTTTCCGCTGTTCGTCATCAATTTCCGTGTACAGGCTCTTCACCAGCTGATACCAGTTGCTGTCCGGATCCTGCAGCACATTCCGCACCATGGTGGCTTCGTTTTTCACGCCGCCATCCTTATCATGGTCAATCAGCCAGTCGCAAACTTTCACCGCGTTATGCTCAAAATCCTTATCCACATATTTGAGCACCTGTTTTACACCAATGGATTTCAGTTTCTCCGAAAGATTCATGGGCTGCACTCCTTTTCTTTCAATCATTTATTTTTCATTCAGTTCCCGGAAGTCTCAGAAAAGGCCCCATTCCGCCAGTTTCTCAAATCCTCCGACGGACCTGACATAGTTCCTGGCTTCTTCAACGATCTCAGCATAGGGGACACCGTCCACTCTTTCATCTCCAATGGCACAGCACAGTTCAACAGGCGCTCCGATTCGCTGTGCTTTCAGAAACGCGTGGATATTCACGGATACATCTGCCTTGGAAAGATCCTTCCCATGCAGTCCGCCGCCGGTAACGCTGTCTGCCATATCGCTGCCCAGTTTGCGATTCGTGGCTCCGCTATCCACATCAGTGCCTCCGGTCCAGTCTCCCAAAGGATTGATCTGCGCAACAGGAAAGTCTTCAGCAAGGGAAGCCCTCCCTGCATTGCTCTGACAGATAATCAGTTGCTCCCCGTTCAGCACATACTTCCCGTCATACGGATATTTCGCATAGATGCTCCGGGCTATCGCCGAAAGCTTCTTCTGCTCCTCTGTCAGCGGCATTCCTTTAAAGATACCGTTGTCGCCGCAACGAACGCCACCATCCTGATTTTCTGCCAGGTGAATATCCTGCGGCACTTCCAGATAATCAAGCATCACGTCCCCAGCGATCCGTGAGACGATCTCCTGTACGCTGGTTTCCGGAATATGGACAGAGGTCTCCGCAATGATATGGCAATTCCCATGCCCCAGGAGCACCTCCACAGCGATTCTGGGATCCTTATGCGCAGTGTATGCCCAGTCCACAAGTGCGCCTGCAATTCGATCCGCTATTTTATCCGGATGGCCCGGATTTACCTTCTCAATCATGGATTCCACACTCCTTGTTGAAGATCTTGCTTCTGTTCATTGCAGCAGGCATACCGCGGCAATCAGATGACCTGATAATCCTTCAGCAGTTTTTCAATATCCGTTCCGTGCACGCGCTTCAGAAGCTCGTGAATCGCGGTTCTGTCGATCAGGTTCAGTTTCATATCTGTCAGCGGACGGCCATCCCGGAGCTTCACGCTGGCATTCAGCAGATCGCGGATGTCATAGGTACTTCCCCAGACTTCCGGCACGCCCCGATCGATGTTCAGCAGGGTATAGACCGCTTCCATACCGGTCCGCATGGAATACTCCGTCGTAAAGATGGTATCCCGTTTCGTCTCGGCAAACTGCCCCAGGAAAGCGAAGTTCACAGCCCCTTCCGGCACCACATCAGGCCGGTCTCCCTTTCCGCGGGGCATAAAGAACGCGGTAATATATGGCATCATCACCGGCACGGTGTTGGCGCTTTCCTCCGCCATGCGCGGGATATCGCTCTCCGGCACGCCCAGATGATACAGCCATTCCATGCAGATTTCCTTCCCGGTACATTCCCGCATGGGCTTCCTGATGAAATCTCCGTCCTTGTCTGTAAACAGTCCGTACACCCACACCAGGCACTGATCCTTCGGCTGATTGCGGAACTGAGGCTGCCGGTTGATCGTCCAGCTCATAAGCCATCCTGAATCCTTTACCGTCACAATCCCCCCGGTCACCACGCCTCCGCTGAAGGGGTCCCGCTTACAGATCTTTTCAATATAGGGAATGATGCGGTAGTCCAGGGTGGTTACCGTGGCACTCATCCAGTTGGTCTGTTCCGGGTCAAAGCAGAACTTGTCCGGGTGACCAAAAGAGGGATCCTGCGCGGCAATCCGACGCCACATATCCCAGCCGCCTCCGGGCCTGATCTCCGGATTGAATTCCGCGGGTTTGTTCTGGCTGCCCATGGTGGAATTCTCCACGCATCCGCCGTTGGTGATAAACACCAGGTCATCGTCCGTCAGCATGACATAGTCCTTTTCTCCCTCGTGCATCACCTCGATACTGGTGGCGTATTTCTTTCCGTCGGCAAGGATATCAAACTGAACATTGACAACCTTTGTGTTGTAATGGAACTGCACGTCATGGCTCTCGAGATATTTGATCATGGGCAGAATCATGGATTCATACTGATTATACTTTGTGAAGCGAAGAGCCTTGAAATCCGGCAATCCTCCGATATGATGGATGAACCGCTTGATATACAGCTTCATTTCCAGTGCGCTGTGCCAGTTTTCAAAGGCGAACATGGTGCGCCAGTACAGCCAGAAATTGCTGTTCAACACCTCGTCGTCAAAATAATCGGTAATCTTCTTGTTATACAGTTCCTCATCCGGGGTAAAGAACAGGTTCATGATTTCCATCGCGCCTTTGTCGCTGATGGCAAACTTTCCATCGGTATGCGCGTCCTGACCACGGTTGACGGTCGCGCGACACAGGCTGAAATTGGGATCCTTCTTGTTCAGCCAGTAATACTCATCCAGTACGGATACGCCTTCCGTCTGGATGGAAGGAATGGAACGGAACAGATCCCACATAACCTCGAAATGGTTATCCATTTCCCGTCCGCCGCGCATCACGTATCCGAGACCGGGATATTCCCATCCGTCACAGGCTCCGCCGGGAATCGGATCTTTCTCAAAAATATGAATCCGCTTGCCCTTCATCTGTCCATCGCGCACCAGATAGCAGGCAGCCGTCAGCGCAGCCAGTCCGGTACCGACAATATAGGCGCTTTTCCGATCGACGCCTTCCGGTTTCTCCGGACGTGCAAATGCCTCATAATTACCACTGGAATAATACATGCTGATTCCTCCTTCGCAAATTCGTTAAGTGTTCCGGGACAAATACAGCATATGCGGCATTTTTCGCTTTCACCACTTATAGAAAGGGCGAAATGATGAAAATGTGTACATTCCAGCGCATTTGTAAGACATTATTTCCCCCGGGTTTCCCCAGAAATTTCCGGATGCCACCGATGATGCAAATAGCTTCGGATTGTGTTGATATCCGTTTTCAATATCTGCAGCCAGGAACCGCGAACGAAAGTAACCAACACTGTCATCATGACAGGTCCCGTAATCATTCCTCCGATACCTCCTGCTTTCAGCCCTACATATGTGCTGATCAGGCTGAGCAATGGTGAAATCCCGATTTTTCTGGACAGCATTCTCGGTTCCGTAAGCCTGCGAAACCATAGCAGGCATAGAAAAAAGCCGAGCGGATACAGCGCGGCTGAGAAATTGCCAAGGAGAATCTCCACGGCAGCCCAGGGAAGATACACGGTGCCGTTCCCAACAACAGGAATAAACTCCAGAACAGCCGCTGTGATGGAAATAATAGCCGCATAGGGATTCCCCTGTATGCTCCAGAAAACGATACCCGCAACAAGAGAAACAATGGCATAAAACGCCTGCACCCTGATATAGCCCAGAGCGCCTGTTAATCCTGCCTGAAAAAGATTTCGTGCTTCCCCACGCAACAGACTGGATTTCCATTTTTGGAACATGCTTTGGATCAGGTCATAATCTCTGGTCAGGAAAAACAGTCCCATCATACAGAAAGTAAGGAAAACAATGAAATCTGTCACATGGGAAACCAGCTGTCCCGCAAAGGAGCTGAGTTTTCCAGCAGACGCGGTAAGCCAGGAAGAAAGGTGTTGCGATATTTCCCCTGTGAATTCCATGGCCCATGTCCTTCCTTCCAGCCCCAGGGATGATGCCATCGTCTCCAGTTTATGGCTGATCTGCTGAAATATATCCGTTAAACCGGTCAGAATCACCGAAGGATTGCTGGCAATCTGTTCTGTTTCCCTCACAAGATGGCTGACGATTAAAAACAGACAGATGCACAGCAATAATATTGAAAACAGAACCGGAATCAATGCGGCAATCCCCTTTGGCATTTTGCATTTGTCGCTGAAAAAAGAAACTGCCGGCTGCAATAACGCAGCAATTGGCAGCGCAACCAGGAAAGGCCCAATCCAGGTCCATCCCAGCCGGAAAAGCTGCCGAATGATCAGCAGAACAAGAAAAGCAGCCAGAATGCCGCATAGGATTCGCTCAACTGCAATTCTTTCCGCGGTGATTGGATGATCGCCTTTCTGCCGCATGTTCACTCCTCCTGTATCATGCTACATTCATCTGCTGCTTACCGTTTTCTTTCTTCTCTCGCTTTTCGTCCTGCGCTGCGGGTGGAAAAGGAAATCTTTCCGATCATTCTGGAAGTTTTCTCAATCGCCGTTTCATTGTTCAGGCGTAGAGTAACGCTGTTGAGCAGTACGAAAAATCGAAGAATCTGCTCCCGCGTGTCTTTGGGGAGTTCCCGATAATAAGGGAGAGAAACAATCATCGATTTAATCCGATCCCGACGAATTTCAGAAAGTTTTTGTGTACCGGTTGCGCTGAGCACATCGAACAGTGCGTTCACAAAAGCCAGCCGTTCCTCCTGCGGGTGCGTATCCAGCCATGTCCGTATACTACGCCCTGCCGCCTGGCTTTCCCTGGTCAGTTCCGGGAAGTGTACGAACTGATTTCCAATGACCCTCCAGGACAGCCCGTCGTGCTGCAGCAGTCCCTTCTGATAGCTGTCCACAATGGTGTATTGATGATCATGAGCCATCAGCATACCGACGACGGAGGATTTGGGGACAATCGTATGGATTTTCGCTGCCATGCGAAGATAGGATTCGGATGTGATAAAGTCCTCCTGATAGCCCGGTCCGTCATTAGACCAGACAGTCTGAATCCGATCCTGAATGTTCATGGGTACTTTCACTGCGGCGTAAACCGCCAGATTACCGCCCTTTGAATGACCACCCAGAAACAACCGTTTCTGCGTATATTGTTCCGCTACTGTTCTGGCATAATTCACAGCTTCCTCCTGGGAAGCGACTTCAGGCAGACAAGCCAGCAGGAAATCCTCTTTCCAGCCTGTCAGGGTATCGTTTGTTCCGCGATATGCGATGTACAAGTCGTTTCTGGATGTGTGAATAGTCATGGCGGTAAACTGTTTCACACTCTCCGGATCAAGAATATTCTTATAATTTGACAGGCGCATATTCCGGAAACGTCGGGAAGAAGCCATCAGATAAAACATCCACTCCCGTCCGGATCCTGTATTCATTTTTTCGATGTCCTGCTCATCCGGTAGCGGATGAAGCCTAAAATACCTTTGAGCAGCCTGTCCGATGGATATACTTCCAGCGGGACTTTCCGGGATGATCCCATCAAAGCTCAGATAGCTCAATGTGGATAATATCAGGTTGTCCACCTCATTGAATCTGCTTTGTCTGACAGTCAAATCCCCTCGCCATTTGATATAGGACAGAATATTGTCCATCTTCCACCATCCTTCTGTCGCACCTGCCGGAAATCCGCTCTTCTTGATTCATCCATGTTTTTTTCTCCACCAACGAAAGACTGCTTACAGCAGTCTCCGGTTGAACATCACTCCGGAAACCGTTGACAGCGTTAAAAAGATTGCAGAAAACAACAGTACTGTGTGAAGCATCGCCCGGGTCAGCCGAACATTGGTGATCAGCAGCAAATTGACAAATCCGATCATGCTGACGGACACTGAATCAAAATAGCTGGTTCCAGCGCATTTCCGCTCCTTCAGATACACATAAATATTCATGATGAGAAACACAAGACCGTTCAGGATCAGACCAACCGTCAGGAAATCATGCCACCTGTTTGCACGAAAATGGATGAGCACGCATAAATCTGTCAGAATGCTGATGAAATGAGAAATCATGCATGAAATATGATTGGTTGCGGGTACCGTTCCAACTGCGGTACTGAACCCCGCCAGTAAAACATGCGACAGAAGATAAAGTGCCAGAGTCACTGTGCCTGACGGGGAGTGCATGACAATGAGCAGGGGAATCAACATCAGAATGCGCAGCACATTGCACAGATGCATTAGTCCGATCCGCTTCGGGGTTCTCTGTTCCTTTTCCTCCCCGTGAGAACACGCAGCCATCTCGGCAATCCGGTCATGCAGGGCGTGAGAAATCCGTTCATTTTCCTCCCGCATGTTTCGCTCCGTGCAATCATAATATTCCGGCTCACCGCTTCGAATGATGTGATGCTGCTCATCAATATAAACCGGACAAAAGCGCAGCCTTTTCCCGTTTTTTCTCTGATAATAGGCTCCCAGGGTTGCGAAGCCTTCATAAAACTCCGTGACAGACGTCAGGGAAAAACCGGGATTCCCCTTTTCCGGGAAAATCAGAATGTTGTTCCCATCCTGCAGTGTCTGTACACTCTTGCGCAAAGTGCCGATCAGTTTCCCGGCATCGTTCCGGTCAATTGGAATATATCCGAAATGCAGCATAACGGAACAGACATGTCCGCTTAAAAAGGAGCAGATCTTCCGGATAAAGCGCGGTTTCAGATATGGAAATACTTCTTTCACACCCTGGTATACCGCACCTTCCGTTTTCTCAGGAGTAACAAGATCCTCATTCATCCAGGCACAATGGACAAATGGCACGGAAAGAATAAAGGAAATCGGGCCAAAAACGCGGTAATGATTTGCGATAAACACCGTAGGTTCATCACTGCATGTGATTTCTTCCGGAAATTCGCATTTGCAATGAAAGAACGGATACAGCGCTCGGTAAAGGTTTCTCATTCCAAGAGTCTCGAAACCCGGCCGATCCTTCAACTTCACATTATTTTTCACGCTTTTCATCATCATGTTTCTGCAATCCGATCAGGGATGACTGCAAGCTGCCGGTTCATTGTTCTCCCGGATTCTTTCTGCAATGTAATCGCATACATCTCCCACCGTCTCAAAGTGTTCCATACCGGAAAACTGAATCTGATATGTTTCCTCGATTTCCATCATCAGCAGGACAAAATCCAGAGAATCCAGCCCAAGCTCCTGCGTTAATTGCGTATCCCGGGTGATGGAGGACACATCCATTTCCGGTCTGACAAGCGAGAAAATGTTTTTCAGCGTTTCCATCATCATTCATCCCTTCTTTCGAACGATCTTCATGCTTGCGCTCTTTTCGAACTCTTCCTTCCGCAGGATCATCCTGGCCGGGCGCATAGGCGACGGCAGCTCCTCCCGAATGGTTTTTAGGACGGACATCACGATCTCTTCATCCACCCCGGGAGCAGGCACAACCTCCAGGAGAATGGCAGGCTTCCCGTTGATGGCCGTTTCGGAAACCAGACATTCCCGCACGCAGGGACTGCGGTAGAAGGCGGCCTCCACCTCCTCCGGGGAAACATTCTCTCCGTTGCTGAGGATGATCAGGTTCTTTGAACGGCCTATAATGTACAAAAAACCATCGGTATCCACCCGGGCCAGATCACCGGTCCGGAACCATCCGTCCTGCGTCATGGCTGCCTGGGTCGCTGCCTCATCCTTCCAGTAGCCGTCAAAAAGCATATCCCCGCGGACCTGCAGTTCTCCCTCCACCAGACGGTATTCCTGATCAGGATACTGTTTTCCGACAGAATCGGGATGCAAAAACATATCCAGATTGCCGCTGACGAGGTTAGCCGTCTCTGTCAGACCGTAGCCTGCCAGCACTTCCACTCCGAGGGGGTCGAATCCCTCTCTCAGTTTCGCCGGCACAGGTGCCGCTCCGCAGATAATCAGCTTCAGGCGTCCTCCCAGCGCTTCGATCCCCTTTGCTTTTGCAACGCTAAGCATCAGTTCCGCCATTCCGGGCACGGCAATCATCGTGGTCGGCCGAACACGCCCCATTTCCCGGAATAACAGGCGCATCTCTGAGCAGACCCACACATGGGATCCACAATACAGTCCGCTGAGCATGCTGAAGATCATCCCGAACACATGGGTAAAGGGCAGAGCTGCTACCAGGGTCTGGCCGTAAATCGTTCCCCGGCGGTAGGTACCGTTCTTTGCTCCGCGCATCAGTGCCTGATGGCTCAGCATCACCCCTTTGGGCGTGCCTGTCGTTCCACCGGTGAAGAAAATCGCGGCCAGATCCGTACCCTGTACGTCCTTTGGATCCGAACCTTCATCATCCATTTCATGCATGGAAATGGTTTTCAGGGAAAGACCTTCTGTTTTGGAAGCGAATTGATCTCCCTGAATGAGAGCGGACAGATCATAATGATCCGCTGCTCTCCGGAGTACTTCCGGACTCATGGATGGCGGCAGCATCACCGCACAGCAACCATAACTGGTCACTGCCAGAAACCATTCCACCTCCTCCACGCTGTTTACATCCAGCAGGCCCACGTTCGTGCCGTTCGGCATTCCCATTCGGGCCAGCAGATGACGTTTTCCGGCAACCCGCTGCCTCAGTTCTCGGTATGTGACGCTTTCCTTTTCATTGGATAGTGCGGGCTGATCTCCATAGCGTTCAGTAATCCAGGAAACAAAAGCCGCCGTGGTTCGTAAATCCGGCAAAGCGTTTCGCTCCTCCGGAAGCATATTTCCCAGAAAATAGTTCATATTCAGTCCCTCCCTGGTTCCGCAGATTCTTCAACAATTACAGCATAACGGGCATCGTGTGTTTTCACCACTTACAGAATGGGGAAAATGATAAATTTATGTGCAATTCGATTGAATTGTTCAATCTTCGTCTTCCGATTTTTCCAAATAAAAAACACGGCTGCGTTTTTAAACGTAGAACCGTGTTCAGAGGGAACATGGGGCAATCCCTGTTTTCTGGAAAAGGCACTGCCCTCATTACTTCTTTTCGCCGGAATCATCCCACAGGCGAAGCGCCAGCTGCAGGAAAGATGACTCCATAGCGCAAACCAGCGCAGAAGAATCTTTCATACGGCTGATTTCTGCGCCCATACGTTCCTGCGTCGCCCGGAATGTCTGATACATCGTCTTTGTCTCCGTTCCATCTTCCGGATGCAGCAGTCTGCGGAGAATGTTCTGCGGTGTGGTCAGTTTCAGCAAGCAGATCATCAACAGCTGGGCCAGCGCATTCCTGCTGTATTTTTTCCCGGAAGGTTTTTCGATCAGTCCTGCTTTCACATAATTATTTATCATGCTTGGTGTCAGGTCAAGCCTGCCGCTGATTCCCGGAAAAGAACGCCCGACAAAAGTGACCAGCTGGTCCATATACAGCCCAAAATCCGGCAGCTGTTCCCATTCCGGCAGTCTGAGCCCTTCCAAAGAACGAATGATTTCCTCTCGTTCCAACAAAGATCCCTCCTCAAAGGAAATCATTTGATAGCTGATCAAAAGATATCATGATTCCAAGATATTGTCAAACGAAAACTATTGACATAGTAAAGCGTATGATTTATTATAGTTTCGAATACCAGATATGAAAGGGTGCGAAACGATAATGTCCGAGATATATATGTTTGGCGATTCCGCCAGTCAGGGGATCGTTCTGGATGAAAACAACCAGTATCGGGTATCCCGATCGGGCTGCATCCGATTGCTGAAACATCTTGGATATCCGATTCGAAATTACGCTGTTCACGGACACACTGTACTGGATGGGCTTCGTGACTTCAGAAATCTGCCGCTTGAACCGGGTTCAAGCTGTGTAATTCAATTCGGAGGAAATGACTGTGATCTGGATTGGGATGCCGTATCCAATGACCCGGCTCATTTCCATGATGGAAAGGTTCCCCTTGCAGACTTTCGCAAAGTGCTTGGCACTTTCGTAGAAGAAGCAAGGCAGCGGCAACTGGAACCGATTCTGATACCCTGTCTGCCTCTGATCGGTTCCAGATATTTCCAGTGGGTTTCCCGGAACCGGAATAGTGAAAACATTCTTCATTACCTGGAAGATGATCCTGAAAGCATCTGCCGATGGCAGGAGCGGTATGCCATTGCCGTTTGGGATATCGCTATCGAAAAAAACTGCCGTTTCTTGAATGTACGTGCCTGGATGCTGGAGCAGCTGGATTTTCCAGACCTCATGTGCGCCGATGGAATTCATCCCAATGAGAATGGACACAGAGCCATTGCGGATGAAGTTGCTTCGCACATCGAAAAGTTCGTCTGTTGACAGTATTTCCAGTGAATGATTACTTCACCATCAAAAAAAGAAGCGCGGCGGTGCTCTACCCACGAGCAATGCCGCGCCTTTTCTTGCTTTACGCGTTAAACCGCGATATGTCCAGATTTTTCAGGTTCTGAAGGGAATTCCTGAAATCGCCCTGAACAACTGCCGCAGTCAGTGTTACTACCTGCTGCGGTGTCAGGGGCATACCCTTGCTGATCCAGTCCAGAACAACGCCGATAAACGCATAGGTGTAGAAGATGGCGACCACGCGTTTTCCTTCCGGACTGATGCCCATCCCTGCGGCCTCCTTTTCCACCACAGGCATCAGAAGAGGTTCTACCTTCTTCAGCAGATACCGTTCGATCGCTTCCCGATCCATGGAACGATAAACGTTCATGTACAGCTTCTGATTATCTTTCACTTCTTTCAGCAGATCCAGAAACCCCTGCTGCCAGTTATCCGCGTACCGATTCTCGCCAATGATCTGCTGTATTGCTTCTTCCAGCGTCCATTCCGCCAGATCGTAGATATCCTTGAAGTGATAGTAGAAGGTTATGCGGCTGATTCCGCACTGCTCCGTAATATCATTAATCGTGATCTTATTGATCGGTTTCCTGGTCAGCAGCTGTTTCAGCGCTTCCGCCAGCGCTTTCTTGGTCTGGTTGCTTTTCATGACTCGTTTCCTCCTCATCAAACGGGTCGTGTTCGTTCGTGTAAAATCGACAGTACGTTGACAATACCAACTAAACGTATTATAATATCATTTTTGTCCCTAATCAATAAACAGTCGAATATCATTCGTCTGTTAATCAACTAAACCGGCACCCGAGGACGAATAACCAACACAAAATCCCGGGAATGTTGAAAAAGAGAACACGGATATCGGCAAGCTGACCACTCCGGAACATCACCATCCATCGACTAAATAAAGGAGTCTTCAGTATGGAATTCCACAGAAATGAACTGAACCCGCTGGAACAGAATCTGATCTCCCGTCTGTCTCAGGGCAGCATGAAAGGACGCCTTCAGCAGGTTGCCCTCCCTTACAGGGAACTGATGGCGTTTTATCGCTGCGCCATGATGACCGTGGAGACGAAATTCAACGTGCTCAATGAAGAACTGAGCTTGCAATATGATCGCAATCCCATCGAAGCCATCAAAACCCGCCTGAAATCCCCGGAAAGCATTCTGAACAAGCTGACCGCCCGGCAAGTTCCGCTGACGGTGGAAAGCATTGAGGAGCATCTGAATGATGTGGCAGGAGTTCGCGTCATCTGTTCCTATCCTTCAGACATTTATATGCTGGCGGAGGCCTTCCTGAAGCAGGACGATGTAACGCTGATCAAGAGAAAGGATTATATTGCCAATCCCAAGGAAAACGGCTACAGAAGCCTGCACCTGATTGTGCAGATTCCCATTTTCCTGCATGATCAGAAAAGACTGATGAAGGTGGAGGTTCAGTTCCGAACGATTTCCATGGACTGGTGGGCCAGCATGGAACATAAGATCCGCTATAAGAAAGATGTGATCATTTCCCCGGAGATCGAAAAGGAACTGAAGGAATGTGCCGAGATGGGGGATGCGCTGGACCGGCGCATGGAAGCTGTCCAGAAGCAGGTGGATCATACTGTTTCTTGACAAATGGGCCAAAGTGTACGGTTTTTGTATAAATCGCTCCGTTTGTTTATATACGCCCTGTCCGAAAACGCTTATGCTGATGCCGAAATCAAACCTGAAGGAGGCTGTCTGCATGAGCGTTTCAACCACCCTGAAGAAATTCGGACTGGAACAGGCATTCAACTATCTGTACAAGGATCCGGAAAAGCATATGCGAACCCTGCTGTCCTGGGCGGATAAATATGCCGGGAAAATGTATCCCCACCAGCTGGCCCAGGTGCGGGAAGCGGTAGAAAACCCGGATCATCCGTTCTACGGCTATATCCGTCATCTGATCAATGATGTAGACCGGGATGTATTTAAAACCATCGCGGTGAACTTTTTCATCAACGAGAACATGATCGGCTGGCCCAAACAGCTGGAACTCAAGGAGAAGTACGGATGCAACATCCCGTGGACCATTCTGCTGGATCCCACTTCCGCCTGCAACTTGCACTGCACCGGCTGCTGGGCCGCGGAATATGGCAACAGGCTGAACCTTTCCTACGACGAGATTGATGATATTATCCGTCAGGGCAAAGAACTGGGCGTCTACATGTATATCTACACCGGCGGGGAACCGCTGGTCCGCAAAGCCGACCTGATCCGGCTGTGCGAAAAGCATGACGACTGCATTTTCCTATGCTTTACCAACGGCACCCTGATTGATGAACAGTTCGCGGAAGATATGCTCCGGGTGAAAAACTTTGTGCCTGCCATTTCCCTGGAAGGCATGGAAGAGGCGACGGACTTCCGGCGCGGTGACGGAGTCTTCGCCAAAGTAATTCGGGCCATGGACATTCTGCATGAAAAGAAGCTGGCCTACGGTATTTCCTGCTGCTATACCAGCGCCAACTATGATTCCATCACATCGGAAGAATACTATGACATGATGATTGCCAAAGGCGCATACTTTGTTTGGTACTTCCACTACATGCCGGTGGGTAATGACGCCGCGCCTGAACTGATGCCCAATCCGGAACAGCGGGAAACCGTCTATCGCCGCATCCGGGATTATCGCACCCGCAAGCCTCTGTTCGCCATGGATTTCCAGAATGACGCGGAGTTCGTGGGAGGCTGCATTGCCGGAGGCCGCCGCTATTTCCACATCAATGCCAACGGAGATATGGATCCCTGCGTCTTCGTGCATTACTCGGATTCCAACATTAGGGAGAAAACAATTCTGGAAGGGCTCCGGTCTCCTCTCTTCCAGGCCTATCACGACGGGCAGCCCTTCAATGAAAACATGTTCCAGCCCTGCCCTATGCTGGAGAATCCGCAAAAACTCCGGGGCATCATTGAGAAAACCGGTGCCAGATCCACAGACCTGCAGTCTCCGGAATCCGCTGAGCATCTTTGTGGCAAATGCGATCATTATGCGGACTGCTGGAAACCGAAAGCGGATCAGCTGTGGAGCGAAATTCCCGAGGAACGTAAACAATACGTTCTTGAAGTCAATACAAAGTAATGGAAATGTAGCAGCCCCAGAACATACTGCCGGATGGCAGCTGTCCTGGGGCTGTTTTTGAAAGGGTGAAGTCGATCCGAATGAACAAAGCAGATATCCCCCATATTGAGAGCCCTCTGCGCCATGGCATTCTGAAAATGCCGGAAGCCTGTTATTCCGCCAGCGGAATCATCATCAACGGGCGCAGAATCAAAACCCTTGTCTTCACCACCGATCTCGCCATCATCCGGAACTGTGACGCGGATGCTGTTTTTGCTGTCTATCCTTTTACACCTCAGCAGGCGATCAGCGATGCCATTATTAAGGCTTCCTATATTCCTGTATTCTGCGGTGTCGGAGGCGGAACAACCAAGGGAATCAGAACAGTGGGATTGGCCAAAGATGTGGAGAGTCAAGGCGCGATGGGTGTGATCCTGAACGCACCCATCACCAATCTGAACCTGATCGCGGTGTCCGCGGCAGTGGATATCCCTGTCATTATTACGGTGACACACATCGATACGGATATCTCTGCCCGACTGGAGGCGGGTGCTTCTATTCTGAATATTGCCTGTGCAGGCAGGACACCGGAAGTCGTCGCGCATATCCGAAAGCATTTCCCTGATGTGCCAATCATAGCCAGTGGCGGAAACACCGAGGAAAACATTGCCCGAACGGTGCAGGCCGGGGCAAATGCCATTACCTTTACTCCTCCGTCCACAGCGGAGTTGTTTAAAGCCATGATGGAGCACTATAGAGAATGACCATCGCTCCTCGGTCAGGACTTGTCATCCGTTTCTCCAGCTCTTCTTCAATTACTCTGAAACCAATCCTGTGCGGGAGCCCATTGATATCATCTTGCTGAAAACTGTTTTATGGACAACCGGCATTCACCGAATCATTTGATGATTTCGACGGAGTATGGTATACTGCATCCAAAATCGTACGATTGAAGAGGGGAAAGCCATGTCAACACAGCTTATCGTCTGCCTGGTGATTTTCGTGTTGACCTGCGCGGGCTATATCGCCAGCGTGTGGAGCCTGGCCACGGTTGCCATGGCGTCCGTTGCGGCGCTTTCCCTTACCGGCTGCCTTTCCGCGGCGGAGGCGCTGGTCTGCTTTTCCAACGGTGTCGTCATTATGATCGGGGCCATGAGCGTGGTGGCCGCGGGGTTCGGCAGAACGCGCTTCTGCTCAGCCCTTGCCGGACGCATCTCCCGTCTTGCCCGGGGAAAGGCCTCGCTGGTTTTGCTGCTTTACTGCATGCTTACCATGCTGCTGAGCCAGCTGGTGCAGAGCCCTGTGATCGTGATTGGGATCGTGGCGCCCCTTTGCCTGGCCACCGTCCGCTCCATGGGACTTTCCGCCTCCCGGTTCGTGATGGCGATCGGCGTCGTATCCATTTCCACCTGCAGCACCCTGCCCATCGGCGCCGGCGCCACGTAGGCGGCCGAACTGAGCAGCTATATCAGCGCCTACTACAGCCATCTTGCGCAGTTTACCGGCAGCATTCCGGCTGTGGGATTTTTCGATCCCATGATCGCACGCCTCCCGCTGCTGATCTGCACGGTTTTGTACTGCGCTTTTGTCATGCCCCGTTTCTGCCCTGAACAGCCTTCCCGCATGCCTTCGGCAGAGAAGACCGCGGACAGCGCCGGAACGGCGTCCCTGTCTTCTTTTTCGGAGGCGGCCGGGATTGTTATTTTCTTTGCCACGGCGGCGGTGCTGATGCTTCAGGGCAGTATTCTGCAGACGGTTGAAGTCTGGCAGATCTGCCTGACCGGTGCGGTGCTCATGATTGTTTTCGGTGTTCTTAAGCCGGCGGAGGCGGGAAAGTCCATCCCGCTGAATATGCTCCTGCTGACGATTGGCTCCCTCGCCATGGCCGGGGCCCTCTCCGGCACCGGTGCGGGCGATCTGATCGGCGGTTTCATTGCCGGCTTTGTGACAAAAGTGAACAACAACTATCTCGTCGGGCTGATTTTCTTCTTTTTTCCCTTCCTGCTGGCCCAGTTCATGTCCAACCGCGGCGCGATGCTGATCTTTTTCCCCATTGCCATCGCGACCTGCCACCAGGTCGGCGGTGACCCCCGCGGGCTGCTGATCCTGATTGAGGCCGGCGCCCTGACGGCGTACATGACCCCGATGCCCACCGCCGCCGTTCCCTGCATGATGGAGTACGGCGGATACAGCCAGAAGGATCTGCTGCGGGGCGGCTGGCTTCATTCCGTCATCAGCTGCGTTCTTTCCGTCGGGTGGATCATGACCGTTATGCCCGTCCGCTAGATTTCAGCAGTCGGCGTTTCCTATAAAGATGAATCCCACTGCTTATATCACAGGCGAGGCTGGGTCAGAGCCTGGCGCGGATCATGCCGATCAGTTCGTCATACTCTTCTTTGGTCAGCGTGACCTCATGGGGATTCATGGCGAAAACGCCGCCCCATTCAAAGCCATCCTTATACTTCGGCACCAGATGGAAATGCAGGTGGTGCATGGTATCGCCGTAAGCGCCGAAGTTGATCTTGTCCGGATGGAACAGTTCATGCAGGATTTCCGCCACATGGCTGACGTCCTCCATATACTGCACCCGTTCCTCCGCGGTGAGCATCGTGATGTCATCCACGTGCTTTTTACAGGCAACGATGACCCGGCCGCGGTGGCTTTGTTCCTTAAACAGGATAACCTTTGACATGGGCAGTTCGCCGATTTTGATGCCGAAGGCATCCAGTAATGCGCCCTCCGAGCAGTAAGAACAGTTCTTCATTTCTTCCGTCATATGCGGTTCCTCCTTCTCAAGCCTGTATTCCGGTTTTTTTCATTATCCCATCTTTTCCGGGTTTTTGCAAGCGGTTCGTAACGGACCGGCGGGGCGGACCGACCCCGATGGGGACGTTGCATGCGACCCGTAAGTGCGTTATAATCCTCGGCGAAGAGCCAGAAAGAGGCAAGGAGGAGAAGACCATGAGCGGGAAGACAAGGAAGCAGGCAGCTCCGGAAGAGCTGAAGGAATATACGGATTTCATCATGGAGAAGACGGAAACGCTCCTGAACATCGATTCACCGACGGGGTATACGGAGGAAGCGGCCGCGTGGGTGAAGGAAATGTTTGCGCAGCTCGGGTTTGAAGCAAAGCTGACGAACAAGGGCGGCGTTCTGGTATCCCTGGGCGGAAAAGATCGGGAAAACGGGCTGCTGCTGGAAGCGCACACGGACACGCTCGGCGGTATGGTGGCGGAGGTGAAGAGCAACGGGCGCCTGCGCCTGACCAATCTCGGCGGGATGAACCCGAACAACGCGGAGACGGAGAACGTGCGCGTTGTTACAAAGTTCAGCGGCATTTACGAAGGGACGTTCCAGCTTTGCAACGCCTCCATTCATGTGAACGGCGAGTACAACGACACCAAGCGCACCTGGGAAACCTGCGAGGTGGTGCTCGACGAGGACGTGAAAACCAAAGAGGATACCGAAAAGCTGGGGATCACGGTGGGGGATATTGTCTGCTTCGAGCCCAATGTGCGGATGACGAAATCGGGATACATCAAATCCCGTTTCCTGGACGACAAGCTGAGCGTCGGGATTCTGCTGGGCTTTGCCAAATATCTTCACGACCGGAAAATTCAGCCGGAACGCGCGCTTTACGCGCATATCACGGTGTATGAAGAGGTTGGCCACGGCGGGTCCGGGAATGTGCCCGCAGGATGCACCGAGGCCATTTCCGTGGATATGGGCTGCGTGGGCCAGGGGCTGACCTGCAGCGAAAAACAGGTGTCCATCTGCGCGAAGGACAGCCACGGACCCTACAGCTATCCGGTTGTGAAAGGGCTGATCGAGGCGGCAAAGAAGAGCGGCGCGGACTATGCCGTGGATATTTATCCGGATTACGGCAGCGACGTGGAAGCCACCCTGAGGGCCGGGAGCGATTTGCGCCACGGACTGATCGGCGCCGGCGTGTATGCGTCCCACGGGTATGAGCGCAGCCACAGGGAAGGCGCGGAAAACACGCTGCGCCTGCTGATCGGCTATACGCTTTGACGGGTTTTTCCCAAAGCTGCCTCTCGTGGTGCGTTCATTGCTTCTTACTCTTTCAAATAGGACTTCACAGGTTTCCCGTCCACATAGGCGCGGACCGTATGCTTCGCCGGTTCCACATAGCCGCCCGAGCTTCTTTCAAGCCGCGGGCTTCTGCTGAGCAGCAAAACGCCGAAGATCAAAGCAACAATCAGCAGCAGCATTTCTTCTTCCTCCTTCGCCTTCCGTGTATTCCGTGACGGCGGATTACATCAGACGCTTCCGGTACTTGCCGGCCAGGTTCATTTCCCTGACCGTACACACATCATAATACCGGGGAAGAGCGGAAAACAGAACGGGAAGCGAAAGATATGACGGTTTATTTTGACGTTCGGAGAGGAAATTTTCACAGCCGAATCAACCCATTAAATAATAGGCTTGAAGCTGTCACAAAATGAGCGCAAAACGATGTCGTTTTATTGACACGACCTGAACAAGACAGTATACTGAGCCTGTATTTGCAGAGTCATCCGACGGAGAACAACCTGAATAATCAAAAAGGGGAGAGAGACATGGCAAAGATCTATGCATCAAAAACCCCGGAAGTCAGTGAACGGGAACTCAGAAACGGGCAGCGGTCAAGGGAACTTGCACCACAGGGAATGGTGCTGCTGGAGAACAACGGGGCACTGCCGCTGACCGGAAAACCCGGAAAAATCGCATTGTACGGCAACGGCGCCCGCCGCACGATCAAAGGCGGCACAGGCTCCGGGGACGTGAACAGCCGGAAAACCGTGAACATTGAGCAGGGACTGGAAGACGCCGGCTTCAGCATTCTTACAAAAGACTGGATCGACCGCGACTGTCAAAGCTTCCATGAGGCTGAAGCGGCTTATTTTGAGAAAATCAGGCAGGCTTTCAGTGAGAAGGGGCTCGGAGCGTTTGCGGACCTGTTTGAGAACCCGTTTATCGCTCCCCCCATCATTCCTGTGGAGGAACAGGATTTATTTCCGGATGAAACGGAAACGGCCGTCTTTGTGATTTCCCGCAATTCCGGCGAAGGGAAGGACAGGAATACGCTTCCGGGTGAATATGATCTGTTTCCGGTGGAAATTGACAGCCTGAAAAAGGTCGCAGCCGCGTACAGGACGACGATTGTCGTTCTCAATGTGGGCAGTGTGATCGACATGAAGGCGCTCAAAGCGGTTGAAGGCGTCGACGCGATCCTGAACATGAGCCAGGCCGGCAATTACAGCGGCTATGCCCTTGCGGACGTTCTCACGGGCAAGCAGGCGCCCAGCGGACATCTGACCACTACATGGGCCGTGAATTATTCGGATTATCCGTCATCCGCCACTTTCAGCCATTGCAATGGCGACACGGACGATGAGTACTATGCGGAAGGAATCTATGTCGGATACCGGTATTTCGACACATTCAATATCACCCCGCAGTATCCTTTCGGGTATGGTCTGACCTACACGACTTTCAGCCTTGAATGCACCGGATGCGAAGCGGATGAAAGGGAAGTCGCCGTTCATGTCCGCGTGACGAACACCGGAACCCTGCCGGGCCGGCAGGTGGTTCAGGTTTACTGCTCGGCGCCGGCAGGGAAACTGGAAAAACCCTACCAGGAGCTGGCCGCATACGCGAAAACAAAGGAACTGGCGCCAGGAGGATCGGAAACCCTGACGATCCGGTTTGAAACGGCTTCCATGGCTTCCTATGATCCGGCCCGGGCGGCGTGGGTTCTGGAACCCGGCACCTATTATGTGCGTGCAGGGGTCCATTCCCGCAATACAAAAGTCGTTCTTGCCCTGCAGCTGGACGAAGAGAAAGTCACCTTCCAAGTCAGGAATCTGCTGCCGGCGGACTGTGAAATGAAGCTGATGTCCGCCGCGGGTGTGAAACCCTACGCCTATCCGGAGGAAGAAAGCGAGAAAAAGGCGGCTCCCGTGGTCCGTCTGGATGCCGGGAAGATTGAGACGCGCCGGGCTTCCTACGCCGGGGCGGCGCAGGAAATCCCCAAAACGGCCAAAACACAGAAGATTACCATGGCGGACGTGCAAAGCGGGAAGGCAACGCTGGACGAGCTGCTCAGCCAGCTGACACCCTTTGAAATGGCAACACTGTGCGTCGGCACGGCGCGGGGAAGCATCCTGGAGAATTCCGGCCCGCAGATTGGCGCTTCCTCCACGGCCTGCCCGGGAGCCGCGGGCGATACGACTTCCCTTCTGCTGGAAGACAGGGGCGTACGCAACCTGATTCTGCCCGACGGACCGGCCGGCCTGCGGCTGACACCGCATTTCAAAGCGGACAAAGAGGGCAGGATCTATATGATTGATTCGCCGTTCCCGGCGTTTGATTTGGTCACCGGAGGAGACCCGAAACCGGAGATTCCGGAGGACGCGGAAGATTATTATCAGTATACGACAGCCATTCCGATCGCAACCCTTCTTGCACAAACCTGGGATGATGAAGCCGTGGAAGCGGCCGGGGATATTGTCGGCGGTGAAATGGAGGAATTCGGCTCGGACCTCTGGCTGGCGCCGGGCATGAACATTCACCGGAATCCGCTGTGCGGGCGGAACTTTGAATACTATTCCGAAGATCCCCTGATCGCCGGACGGTGTGCGGCGGCGGATACCCGCGGCGTGCAGAAGCATAAGAGCGCAGGGACCACCATCAAGCATTTCGCTTTCAATAACCAGGAAGACAACCGGAATCACGTCAACGCCCATATTGATGAACGGGCCATACGCGAAATATACCTGAAAGGATTCGAAATCTGTATCCGCGAGGCACATCCTTTCTCCATCATGACTTCCTATAATCTGATTAACGGCGAGCATACCGCAAACAGTTATGACCTGGTCACGGCCTTTGCGAGGGATGAATGCGGATTTGACGGAATTGTGATGACCGACTGGGGCACAACCGGAGAAACGTTCGGCGGAGCGGAAACCCCGAAATATAAATACGGGAATTCGTTTGCCTCCGGATGTATCAAGGCTGGAAACGATCTGACAATGCCGGGAAGCGATGATGACGTCAATGATATTCTGAACGCGCTTGGGAAGAAACCGGGAGAAGTTCCGTATCCTCTTACGCTCGGCGAATTGCAGGCCGCGGCGAAACGCATCCTGCTTCTGATTCTGCGAATGGGACTGTCGCGGGATTAAGCAGACCTGAAACAGACGAACGGGCGAGGAGACGGCAACCTTCCTGCTGGATCGGGGAAATCCGGAGGCGTGAGACCGGGAACAGTGAAGCGCGCCATGGATGCCTGTGCGCTGCCGCAGGCAAGCGCTCTGGATCATTACGCGAAATCAAGGCCGCTGACGGATCAGGGAAAAGGGAAGTACCAGCGTCTGTTCCGGCGGTTTTCGCCTTATGTGAATATGGACGACGTGCACTACTGCGATTATGTCTGGTATGACGGCATCGAAGCTCCGGATTGTTATTGAGTTCACGGTACAGAGGAACAGGGAGAGAAAATCACATGAAGCTGAACAGACTGACAGAACGGGTATGGGTTTATCCCTATGAAGAGAAACGGGACCGCCCGAACCTCAGCTATATCCGCGGAGACAACTGGAGCCTGGCGGTGGACGCGGGGCATTCGAAGGAGCACACGAGGGAATTCTATCGTGCGCTGGAAGAAGAAGGCCTGCCGATGCCGAAACTGACCGTGATCACCCATTGGCACTGGGACCATACCTTCGGTATGCATGCGGTCCATGGGCTGTGCCTTGCAAATGATCGGACCAATCAGTATCTGGATGCATTCCGCAAACGTCTTGAAACAGAAGGAACCGCATTCTTCCTTGAAATGGATGAACGCATCCGTAATGAATACGAAGACGGGAAACCGGTGGTGGTTACGCCGGCCGATCTGGTTTTCAGAGGCGAAATGCTGCTGGACGCGGGCGACTGCCCCATCCGGGTTTTTCAGGCGGAAGCACCGCACACAGACGATTCAACGCTGATTGAGATCCCCGGGGAAAAGCTGCTGATCCTGGGCGATTGCACCGGCGGAGCATTCCCTGAATGGACGGTGGATCAGACGTTGGCCGACAAACTGGCACAAACCGTCCGGGAAATCAATCCGGAGATCTGCCTCCCCGGCCACTGGACACCGCTTTCTCCGGAGATCATTATCCAGGATCTGCTGGAAGGAGAAGGGTGAGATTCAGGAAGGAGCTTACGATGGGTTTCTTTTTGTTAGTGGTATTGGGGATTCCATTATTGGTCTGGCTGGGCGTGAGCAGAATGAACGACAAAAACAAATGAGACGGGAATGATGATCGGCAACAAGAAAAGGACCGGAACCATCTTGTCAGCTAAAGAGGACAAAATCCGCTGAAGATCCTGTTATCCTTTCAGGGCAGACCCAAAACAGAAAGGGGACGCTCTCATCAGGCAACGGGAAATGACCTCCAACAAGGGCACTGCAAGGCGCAGTGCCCTTTCAGGACCTCGCGAAAAAAACAAGGGCTGTTATAGGAGCAACGAGAAGGAGGTACTCAAAATGCCCTATAACAGAAAAACCGTTGGTATCGTGATCAGCACCCTGCGCGTGCAGAAAGGCCTGACCCAGGAACAGCTCTCCGGCCTTGCCGGCATCGCCCGCAGCCACCTGGCTGCCCTGGAAAGCGGAGAGAAGATCCCCCGGGCCGACACCCTCTGGCGCATCGCGGAAGCACTCTCCGTTCGCCCCAGCCGGCTGATCCAGATGGCGGAGAAGACCATTGAACAGGAGATGAAGAAATGATGGATTGGAATTTCTGTATAGCGGGGGAAGCGTATGCTTATCCCCGTTTTATTCGCCTCGCAGGAAAATTTAGCAGAATTGACATCGAGTTTTATGTTTGGTAAAATTTACAGGACATTTTTGTGTGATGAGAGGATGACATGAACAAGAATCTTTTCAGGATTGTCTTGATTATCGGGATTGTCGCGATAGCTGTATCGGCGATATATCGTTTCGTTTTCCAAAATAGCTCTCAGAAAGTTAGTATCATTACATCGTCTACGTTAACAAAGGCAATCGACATTTCTGAGCTTTCTACGGCTGAATTCAGATATAGAGGTATTGCGGACATATATACGGATGATACCAGGGAGAAAGTTCGGTGCAAAATTTGCTATAATGCTGCTGTAAAGGCCGGTATCGACATGAAGGATGTTGGTTTTGATGTTGATCCGGATAAAAAGGTAGTTACCGTTGTTTTACCTGAGATAGAAGTAAAGGTTAATATTATCGATGAAGACTCAATGAAGATTCTTCCCTCGAATACAGATGTTAGTGTAGCAGAAATGTTGAAATATAGTAAAGAAGATGCAGAAAAAGAAGCGACGGAATCAGGAGAGCTTAAAGCTGTGGCAAGGGAAAATCTGGAGGCAACAATAAAAGGTTTACTGCTTCCGATCCTAAAACCGCAAGGTTATACTTTGGTATTTAAATGACGGGCTATGATAAAGCTAGGAGGCGTTGTAGCAATGAAACCTGTTATGACTGTTTTGAAAAATAATTATCCGATTATCATTGAAGTGCTTGTCTGTATTGCCTTAGTTGCCGGTGTCTTTAATATTCCGATAAAGAAGGAAGAGCAAAAGAAGTTTGACGTGTCTGAGATTTCTTCTGTAAGCGAAATTTGCGAATTAGCTACGCTAAGGACTTATTATCATAATGTTGCGGTTTATGAAAGAAAACCAGAAGGAGCTGAAAAAATCATCAGCGATATCCTTACATGGCCATTTAATGATTTGTTGAAAACCGGATATAAACAATTTTGGATGGAATACAGTGGAACGGTGGATATCGGAATTGATTTAAAAAAGGATAAAATATTGATTAATAACTCGGATGATGGAGGTATTGTTGACATATATGTACCAGATGCCAAAGTGCTGAACATTGATGCTGATTCTTTTTCAGATCCAGTAGATGAGACAGGTCTACTTGCTTCAATTTCGGGAGAGGAAAGAGCAGAAACTTACGCAGCCGCGCAAAATAATATGCGGCAAGAAGCTGAAAATGATCAGGCTCTGCTGAGAAGAGCAAAAAACAATACGAAAACGCTGCTGGAGCGGTATATCGTCAATTTGGGAAAGGAGATGGGAGTTGAATATACTGTTCGATGGGCTGATAATCCTTGGTAATTAAATACTCCTGATTAATCTGAAAGGAGGGGAGAAAACATGCTTATTATCATTATAGTGGTATTCTTAGTGGTGAGTGTAATCTTAAGTCTTGCAAGGAAGAAATAACACTCTTGATGCTTTCTACTATACCCATACCATGCAAACACAGTATAATGTCAGCACAATCCATTCCAACAATCTTTATCAAATTTTCACCTATGTGAAAAACAAGGAGAAGGAATACGGAACGGAATGGGATTCTGTGTCCGGAATGCTGCTGTATGCAAAGACTGATGAGCAAATCCAGCCGGACGGCAGCTACTTGATGAGCGGGAATCGAATCAGCGTAAAAACGTTGGATTTGAACCGGGAGTTTGTGGATATTGCAGAGCAACTGAATCGAATTGCGGAGGATCCGACATTCTGGGAATCGGGCGGTTCTAAATAATAGCTAAAGAAAAATCACCTGTATGTGCCGGAAATTTGTTGTTCCTGCATTTTTGTGGTACAATAAGACATCACACAGCAGAAATAAGAGGGATCCCTGAATGAGTAATGACAGAATCGGCGTAGTTGGAACAAATATCGCTGAAAAGGCCACCATGATCTGGAACGTGGCGGACATGCTGCGCGGGCCTTTCAAGCCCCATGAATACGGCCTGGTTATTCTGCCGATGACGGTTGTGAAGCGGTTTCATGACTGCCTGCTGCCGACCTGGCAGGCGGTGCAGGATACCTATGAAAAAGTGAAGCATCTGGCGGTCATTGACGGTTTCCTGACCAAGGCTTCCGGCTATCAGTTCTATAACACCAGCAAATTCACCTTTGAAACTCTGCTTTCCGATCCGGAGAACATCGAGGCCAACTTCCGGGACTATTTGGCCGGTTTTTCCGGGAATGTGCAGGACGTGCTGTCTAAGTTCGATTTCGATACCGTCATCCGCCGCATGGTCGAGAGCAACACCCTGTATCTGACCATCAAGGAGTTCAACAGCCCGAAGGGCTACCTCGGGCCGGACAAGATCAGTGCGGTGGATTGCGGATATATCTTTGAAGACCTGGTACGCCGGTTCAGCGAGTCTTTCGGCGAGGAAGCCGGAGCACATTTCACCAGCCGGGATATCATTTACCTTATGACGGACCTGCTTCTTTCCGATGCGGACCTGACCCGCGGCGGCAACGTCACTGTGTATGACATGACCATGGGCACCAGTCAGATGCTTAGCTGCATGGAGGAGCGGATTCATGACCTGAACAGCGAAATCGAGGTCACCTGCTTTGGCCAGGAATTCAACCCCAGCACCTTTGCCATCGCCAAGGCGGATATGATGATCCGCGGCGGCGATCCGAACAATATGCGGTTCGGGGATACCCTGTCGGACGATCAGTTCCAGGGATATACCTTCCAATATTGTATCAGTAATCCGCCCTTCGGAATCGACTGGAAGCGGGAGCAGAAAGCCGTTGAGAAGGAACACGCCCTGGGAGAGATGGGGCGCTTCGCCCCGGGCCTGCCGAAGATTTCCGATGGACAGCAGCTGTTTGTCCTGAATGGCCTGAGCAAACTGGCCCCGAACGGAAAGATGGCGATCATCCAGAATGGATCCCCGCTGTTCTCCGGCGACGCGGAAAGCGGTCCCAGCGAGATCCGGCGATATATTCTGGAAAACGACTGGCTCGACGCCATCATCCAGCTCAGTACGGATCAGTTCATGAACACCGGCATTTCCACCTATATCTGGATCTGCTCCAAGAACAAGCCCGTACATCGGGCCGGGAAGGTGCAGCTCATTGACGCCAGCCACTGCTTCGAGCCGCGGCGGAAGAGCATCGGCACCAAGCGGAACGATATCACCGACAAATGCCGGAACCTGATTGTGCAGGCATACGGCGAATTCAAAAATGATGCCATTTACGGCGACAAAAACGGAATCTATTGCCAGAGCAAGATCTTTGATACAGAAGAATTCGGGTATTACAAGATCACCGTGGAACGCCCGGAAAAGGATGAGAACGGCAATCCCGTTCTAAAGAAAGGAAAGCCGGTTCCGGATGCCAATCTGCGGGATACGGAGAACGTCCCCATGAAGGAAGATATCCGGGAGTATTTCGAACGGGAAGTGCTGCCCTATGCACCGGATGCCTGGATTGATGAAAAGAAAACAAAGGTCGGCTATGAAATCCCCATGACCCGGTATTTCTATGAGTACCAGGCTCCGGAACCCGTAGAGAACATCATGGCCCGGATTACGGAACTGGAAAAAGATATCTCAGCCAGCCTGCAGGCGCTGTTCCACAAGGAGGCGTGAGTATGGCGAGAGAGATGAAGGATTCGGGGATTGAGTGGATCGGGGAGATACCGGCAGGGTGGAAGGTGTTGCCTGCTCAGCGCGCTTTCCGAGAAATAAAAACAAAAAACACTGATGGCAATGTTCAAAATGCTTTACAGTTCAAGTTTGGAGAAATAATACCAAAGAAGAATTTTGATGCCGATAGTGATGACTACGTAGCGGATACAATAACGAATTATACTATTGTTGAACCTGGTACTGTAATGATAAATGGGTTAAATCTGAATTATGATTTCAAAACACTCCGAACAGGACTAGTTAAAGAAAAAGGAGTAATAACATCAGCTTATCTTGCATTATGGCCTAATCAAGATTTGATAACTCCAGAATATGCTACGTATTTGTTCAAGGGATACGAAACAAAAAAGGCATTGCACAATATGGGCTCTGGTATTCGATTGACACTTGGTTATAAAGAATTGAAGAAGCAACCGATTCTTTTCCCGTCGATTGATGAACAAAAACAAATCGTTGCTTATCTTGATGAAGAGTGCGATCATATTGATTCTGTCATCGAACAAACCCGCGCTTCCATCGAGGAATACAAGAAGCTGAAACAGGCTGTGATCACGCATGCCGTTACAAAAGGTATTCGGCCTGATCGGCAGATGAAAGATAGCGGAGTTAGGTGGATAGGAAAAATACCAGACAAATGGAGTGTATCATCTTTAAACAGAGGGATAGAATTAATTCAAACCGGTCCATTTGGAAGTCAGCTTCATGCTGATGAGTACGTATCAAACGAGATTGTTGTTGTTAATCCTGCTAATATTTCTAATGGAGAAATAATACCTGATAATAGTTGTACCATAACTAAATCTAAAGCTTATGAACTATCAAGACATATACTAAAGAGAGGAGATATTGTCTTTGGAAGACGAGGCGAAATGGGACGTTGCGCATGTGTGATCGATGATAAAAGAGACTATATCTGTGGTACTGGCTGTATTCAGATACGACTAAATGATAAGATTGTTCCAGCCTATTTATCGTATTATTTACAGAATCCTTGTATTAAACAGTATTTAGAGATTCATTCAGTTGGAACAACAATGCAGAATCTCAATACATCGATAGTGGGTAATATTCCCATTTTATTGTTGGATATTAATGAACAAGAAGAAATAGTTTCATATCTTGATCGAAAAAAAAGTGAAATTGATCAGTTGATTTTCAAAAAAGAAAAAGTAGTAGAAGAACTCGACTCCTACAAAAAATCCCTCATCTACGAATATGTCACCGGCAAGAAGGAGGTACCCGCATGAGCAGCTATTCACCTCCTTTTCAAATGACGGATGAGATCATGAACCTGATGGCAGAGATCAGCGAGTTGGTCGGGATCGTTTCTGTGGACGGGCAGTTTACTCCGGATCCGAAACTGCGGCGGGAGAACCGGATCAAATCCATCTATTCTTCTCTGGCCATCGAGCAGAATACATTATCCCTGGACCAGGTGACGGCGGTTATTGACGGGAAGCGTGTCCTCGGACCGCCGAAAGATATCCGGGAAGTACAGAACGCCTATGAAGCTTATGAGCGTCTGAGCGAACTGGATCCGGAATCCATGGAAGATTTGCTGCTGGCGCATCGGATGATGATGCAGGATCTGGTTCCGGACGCGGGGTGCTTCCGAAGCGGCAACGTGGGTGTGTTCCGTGGGGAACAGTTGATGCACGCGGGAACGCCGGCAGCTTATGTGCCGGAAGTGATGCGGCAGTTGTTTGACTGGCTGCGCACCACATCTGTGCATCCGCTGATCAAAGGGGCCATCTTCCATTGCGAATTCGAATATATTCATCCGTTCTCTGACGGGAACGGGCGAACGGGGAGACTCTGGCATTCCCTGATTCTGCAGCAATGGCGGCCGATTTTTGCCTGGTTGCCGATCGAGAACATGATCCATGAACATCAGGAGGAGTATTACCAGGCCCTGAATGTTGCGCAGAACAGCGCGCAAAACGAAGTATTTACTTCGTTCATTCTCCGGCTGATTCGAAACCTTCTGCAGGAAATTCATGAAGGTCAGGCAGGAAATGTCGTAGATAATGTCGTAAATAGTGTCGTAGAAAATGGCGGTAAAGGACAGAATGCGGTGATGGCAGTTCTGAAGAAGAAACCGAAGGCTTCCGCCCGGGAGATTGCCGCTCTTGCCAATATGTCCGAGCGGCAGATCCAGCGCATTCAGGCTGAGCTGAAAGCACAGGGTGTTCTGATCCGGCACGGCTCGCCCAAGGGCGGCTGGTGGGAGATTCGGGAATAAGACGAGGGGGCGTAAATATGCCGATCAATGAGACCAATGAGAAGAGCTTCGAATCGGATATCGAGGCTTCCTTCCTGTCTCCTTCCGGCGGGTATGTGAAGGGCTGCGACGCTTACGATCCATCGCTGGGCCTGTATGTCAATACCCTGATCGATTTCATTCAGCGGACACAGCCGAAGGAATGGGCCCGGTTCGTGAACGCCAACCAGATGGACACGGTGCGGAAGTTCTGCATGGCCTTCAACAATGCCTGCGATATGTTCGGGCTGATCCATGTGCTGCGGCATGGATTCAAACACCGGGGAATCTCCTTCCGGGTGTGCTACTTCCGGCCGGAATCTTCCCTGAATCAGACGGCGGCCGCTCAGTACGCCGCGAACCATATCGCCGTTTACCGCCAGTGGTATTACAGCGCGGACAACAACAAGAGCGTGGACATGGTGCTGGTGCTGAACGGCATCCCGGTGTTCGCATTTGAACTCAAAAACCAGTATACCGGACAGACCGCGGACAACGCGAAACTGCAATGGATGTATGACCGGGATCCGCGGGAGATCTGCTTCCAGTTCAACAAGCGGATCCTCGGCTACTTTGCCGTGGACCATACGGAAGTATGGATGGCAACGAAACTGGCAGGGAAAGACACCTACTTCCTGCCCTTCAACCAGGGAAGCAACGGCGCCGGCCGGGACGGCGGCAAGGGAAACCCGCCGAATCCGGACGGATATCCGACGGCGTATCTTTGGGAAAACGTGTTCCAGAAGGACAGCATGATGGATATTCTGCAGAAGTTTATCCATCTGCAGACCATCCGGGAAAAGAAGACCCTGCCGGACGGAACGGAAAAGGTGACGGAGAAGAAGCGCCTGATCTTCCCGCGGTACCACCAGATGGACGCGGTGCGGAAGATGATTGCCCACGTGTCCGAAAACGGGGCAGGGCACAACTATCTGATTCAGCATTCCGCCGGTTCCGGAAAATCGAATACCATCGCCTGGACGGCTTACCGGCTGGCATCTCTGCATGACGCGGAGAACAAACCGGTTTTCTCCAGCGTGGTCGTGGTCACCGACCGGACCGTGCTCGACGCCCAGCTGCAGGAAACAATCTCCGGCTTTGATCACACCCTGGGCGCGGTGGAAACCATCGGGGAGGATAAGAACAGCCGGGATCTGCGGGACGCGATCAACGCCGGGGTGCGGATCATCGTGACGACGCTGCAGAAATTCCCGGTGATTTATCAGGAAGTGGATGCGGCGAAGGGTCGGAACTACGCGGTCATCGTCGACGAGGCCCATTCCTCCCAGACCGGGACTTCCGCGCTGAAGCTGAAGGCGGCGCTGGCGAACACGGAGGATGCCCTGCGGGAATACGCAGAGATCGAGGGCAAGGCGGAGGAAGAGGTCGATCCGACAGACAAGCTGGTGCGGGAGATGATCATCCACGGCCGACACAGGAACCTGTCGTTCTTTGCCTTCACCGCGACGCCGAAGGCTACGACCCTGGAGATGTTCGGCACGGAGTATACGGATGGCACCTATCATCCGTTCCATATCTATTCCATGCGGCAGGCCATTGAGGAAGGCTTCATCATGGACGTGCTGCAGAACTACATGACCTATGACACCTGCTTCAAGATCGCGAAGACGATTCCGGACAATCCGGACGTGCCCGGCAGCCGGGCGGCGAAGGTGATCCGGAAGTTTGAACAGCTGCACCCGTATAACATCAGCCAGAAGGCGCAGATCATTGTCGAAACCTATATGGAGACCACACGCCACAAGATCGGCGGGCAGGGGAAGATGATGGTCATTACGTCCTCCCGGCTGGCGGCGGTGCGGTACTATCAGGAATGCAAGCGATACATTGAAGAGAACGGATATAGGGACGTGGGTCTGCTGGTGGCTTTCTCCGGAACGATTCAGGACAACGGGGAGGAATACACCGAGCCGAAACTGAACGTGCGGAAAGATGGTACGCATATCAGCGAATCCCAGACGAAGAGCGAGTTCCACGATAACTTCCATGTGCTGATTGTAGCTGAGAAATACCAGACCGGGTTTGACGAGCCGCTGCTGCACACGATGGTGGTGGACAAGAAACTGCGGGGCGTGAAGGCGGTGCAGACGCTTTCCCGGCTGAACCGGATTCATCCGCTGAAATCGGACACGTTCGTGCTGGACTTTGTGAACACCCGGGAGGATATTCAGGAGGCCTTCCAGCCGTTCTATCAGGAAACGATCCTGGAGAGCGAGGTCAATACGGACCTGCTGTATCAGGCACAGAATGAACTGCGGGGGTATGCGCTGTATTCGGACAACGATGTTGATACCTTTGCCAATGAATATTTCAGCTTCAGCAAGCAGGACGACAAGGCCATGGGCCGGATGAGCAGCATCCTGAAACCGGTGGCGGATCGGTACAACAAGCTGGAACCGGATGGCAGATATCAGTTCCGGCGGCTGTGCCGTTCCTTTGTGAAATGGTACGGGTATCTGAGCCAGATTGTGCGAATGTTCGACAGGGAACTGCATGAGGAATATGTTTTTCTGAGCTACCTGCTGGGGCTGATTCCGCCGGATCAGGTAGAGATGATCGACCTGGAAGGGAAGCTGAAGCTTGAATACTATAAGCTGCAGAAGACCTATGAGGGATCCATCGACCTGAGGGAGACGGCAACGGTGCTGGTGCCGGTGAACGCGCGGAGCGTGGCCTCTCCGGAAAAGAAGCTGCCGCTGGACGAAATCATCGACAAGATCAATGAGCAATACAACGGAACCTTTACAGACGCGGACCGGGTTGTGGTCAGCGCCATGAAGGATAAGCTGATGGCGGATGAAAAACTTCAGACCATGGCGAAAACGTCTGACCCGCAGATTTTCAACGACAGCGTGTTCCCGAAATTCTTCAACCTGATTGCCCAGGACTGCTATACCGAATCGCAGGATGCTTTTACCAGCCTTTTTGCGGATCAGGCGAAATACAACGCAGTGATGCATGCGCTGAGCAGCGTGATTTATCGGGATATGCGGAAGACGGTGTGAGGGGATGGATGACTATGTCAGAGCGGAAAACGGATTATGAAGAGAAAGCATATTCGGACGCGATTCCGGACGACGAAACCACGGAACGTCCGGAAACGGACGAGGAGACATACCGGGACGGCAGCGTGAAGCACGAA
>CACWXP010000004.1 GCA_902764875.1 uncultured Eubacteriales bacterium | reverse complement strand
TGCTTCTGAGTTTTGTTCTTTGGACATTTCTGATTCAAACGGTGGATGTGCAGCCCGTTGGTGTGAATGGAACAAGCGTAGGTTTTGCCGCTGTCAACATCTGGTTTCACCGCCTGACAGGCGTGCATATGGGCATCTATACTATCACGGACTGGCTGGGGCTGGTGCTCATCGCGGTCTGCATCGGTTTCGGCCTGCTGGGCCTCACGCAGTGGATCCGCAGGAAAAGTATTGCCAAAGTGGACATGGATATCCTGCTGTTGGGTGGGTATTACATTCTGGTCATTTTAGGGTATCTGATTTTTGAGATGATCCCCATCAATTACCGACCCATCCTGATCGACGGAGCCATGGAGGCGTCCTATCCATCCTCCACCACCCTGCTGGTGCTCAGCGTGATGCCCACGCTGCTGTTCCAGGTGAACAGGCGGGCAAAGAGCCAGACAGTCAGGCGGATCACATCTGCCTTTGTCATCCTGTTTTCCGCGTTCATGGTGATTGGCAGACTGGTGGCCGGAGTGCACTGGCTCACGGATATCGTTGGTTCTGTGCTGCTGAGCGCAGGGCTGTATTGTCTGTATAGGATCACTGTGACTGCCATGGATCATTCATGAGAAGAGTAATGGATATGTATGAGATGCGATATGGGTCGGTAAAGATGCATGAGAATAAGCCTGACGGTATTCTTTGAAGATCCTTTCTGGGTAGGTGTTTTTGAGCGTATCGACGATGGAAAACTGTCCGCCTGCAAACAATTTCGGAAACGGATGGGAACCGGGTTGTCAGGATTCACTGCCCTGGCGCGATAAAAGCAACTGATTATTCTTTCATCAGATCCGCGCCTGCGTTCCAGGCTTTTCCGACCTGTTCTCCGGAAACATAGTAACCATGTTTGAACTGATCGAAAATCAGAGCGTTCAGTCTTGCAGGATCAATCTTTCCTTTTTCATCCAGAACAGCTTCGTCTGCCGCCACATTGACGATTTTACCAACAATCGCGTACATGTTATCAGTATTGATAACCTCTGCAAGCTCACATTCCATAACCACCGGGAATTCCTCAATAATGGGAGCGTTCACATGCTCACTCTTGATGGCATGATAGCCGGTGCGCTCAAACTTATCATTCATCTTGTTACCGGAAGCAATACCAAAGAAATCGGCAACATCCATATGCGCCTTGTCAGCCAGGGCGACTGTAAGGGCTTTCGTTTTCAGAATGTTCTGCGTTGTCTTATGATCTTCATCAATAAACAGCGCGATCTTATCCATGGCGCAGATCATGCCCCACGCGGCATTCATGACATTTACCTTGCCTGTTTCGTCATAGGCGGCTACCATCAGCACCGGCATCGGATAAACAGCCTGAACCAGTCCCAGGTTTTTCTTCATTTTCTTCATCCTCCTGTCTCTTGCCTGATCGGCAGTTTCATGCTATCATTCATTTGATATAAATACAAGTACCAACATTCATGAAAGGAACTTACCAGGAGGTAAGCAATGGAAAGAAAACGAATCGAGGGAGCAAGTTTTGCCGATACAGGATACAGTTATACACTTTCGCTGATTTCCGGCAAATACAAGCCTGTTATCCTTTATTGCCTGATGGAGTATGAGCCTGTGCGGTTTAATGAAATGCAGCGATATCTTGGCAGGGTTGCGGATAAAACCCTGAGCCTTCATCTGAAGGAGCTTGAGCGCGATGGACTGATCCATCGAAAGATGTATCCTGAAATTCCTCCAAAAGTAGAGTATTCCCTGACAGAACGGGGACGCTCCCTCATGAAAGTGCTGGATCAGTTATGTACCTGGGGAAATGAAAACAGAAAGCTATATTCTGAATGAGAACGAGTATTTCAGATCTTTACAGGAGCCTTGAATCATGAATGAACCGAAAAATATTGAAGTCCGGGGAGCGCGCGTCCATAATCTGAAAAACATTGATGTGAACATTCCGCTTCATGAAATTGTCGGAATTGCGGGGGTGTCCGGATCCGGAAAATCGTCTCTTGCCCTGGGCGTTCTCTACGCGGAAGGATCGCGAAGATACCTGGAATCTCTTTCAACTTATACGAGGAGACGGATGACGCAGGCTTCCCGGGCGGATGTGGATGAGGTGCTGTATGTCCCCGCTTCACTTGCGCTGCATCAGAGGCCCGGTGTGCCGGGAATACGCTCGACATTCGGCACAGGCACAGAACTGCTGAACAGTCTTCGGCTGATGTATTCACGTCTTTCATCCCACCGTTGTCCCAACGGACACTATGTGAAGCCCGGGTTTCAGGTGGCACTGATGCAGGAGATCGTATGCCCGGAATGCGGCGAACGCTTTTACGGTCCCGGGGCGGAAGAACTTGCGTTCAATTCGCAGGGGGCCTGCAAATGCTGCGGAGGGACAGGCACAGTCCGGACAGTGGACCGCAGCACCCTGGTTCCGGATGAGAGCATCTCCATTGATGACGGCGCTGTCGCTCCCTGGAATTCCCTGATGTGGTCCCTGATGACAGACGTTTGCAGAGCCATGGGTGTACGGACGGATATTCCGTTTAAAGACCTGACTGAGCGGGAAAAAGAGATCGTCTTTGACGGTCCCATGGAAAAGAAGCATATCTTCTACCGCCCGAAAAAGGCAGACACAGCGACCGCCGGCGAAATGGATTTTACCTATTACAGCGCAACGGCAACCGTTATGAACGCGCTGAGCAAGGTCAAGGACGAAAAGGGTATGAAGCGTGTGGAAAAATTCCTGAAGGAGGATGTCTGCCCCGAATGCCATGGCACACGCTT
Organism: uncultured Eubacteriales bacterium; assembly: GCA_902764875.1. Lineage (GTDB taxonomy): Bacteria > Bacillota > Clostridia > Christensenellales > Aristaeellaceae > Aristaeella. The sequence continues at coordinate 229,620 of CACWXP010000004.1, read as the reverse complement.
GTCGGAGGAAGCCAGAGCACCGAAGCTGATGGGGATCTCGCTTGATCAGGCCTGTGAAATGACGCTGAAAAAATCGGTTGAATGGGTCAGACGTGTTCCGGATTCCCTGCCGGAAGAAATGCGCCCGATGGCGCATAACATCTGCGAGTCCTATCTGGAAACTGCGGCCCGGCTGCTGGACCTGGGACTGGGGTATCTTTCTTTGGACAGAGCGTCCTCGACCCTGTCCACCGGAGAGCGGCAGCGGATGCAGCTGGCCCGGGCGGTCCGTAACCGGACAACAGGTGTTCTGTATGTCCTGGATGAGCCTTCCATCGGATTGCACCCAGCCAATATTGTCGGGCTGAACAGGGTGATGCATGATCTGGTCCGGGACGGTAATTCAGTTCTGTTGGTTGATCATGACACACAGATTCTGAAGGAATCTGACTGGATCATCGAGATGGGGCCGGAAGCCGGAAGAAATGGCGGAACCGTCATCGCGGAAGGAACTGTCGGGCAGATTGAAGAAAACGAAGTCTCCGCTATTGGCAGGTATCTTTCCGGAAAGCAGGCTCCGGTCCGGAAGCGCACCGGAAAAGAACTGTTTGCAGGCGGAGAGATCCGCATGGACACAGACCGGATCCATACGGTCAGGCCACTGTCTGTTCGTATTCCGAAAAAAGCGCTGACTGTGATCACCGGCGTTTCGGGATCAGGGAAGACAACCCTGATTCTGGAAAGCCTTGTTCCGGCGCTGGAGACTCTTTGCAACGGCAAAAAAAAGCCCGATCATGTCAGGAAGATCGAAGCGGATGGAATCCGGCACATAAAACTCATTGACGCGACACCGATCGGGATCAACGTCCGTTCCACGATTGCCACTTACGCTAACATTCATGACGAACTTCGGAAAATCTGCGCGGGAACCAAATCGGCAAAGCAGCTAGGATATAAGGCCGGGGATTTTTCCTACAATACAGGATCACTCCGATGCCCGGTCTGCGATGGCACAGGACAGATCGCGCTGGACGTTCAGTTCCTTCCGGATGTGGAGATCATCTGCCCGGAATGCCGCGGGTCACGATACAAAAAAGACGCAAAAAAAGTATGCTGCCGAAACAAGGCGGGAGAGGAACGCTCGCTGCCTGAGCTGATGGAGATGGACGTTAGCACCGCGCTTGATTTTTGTCGGGAAATGAAAACAGTGAAACCAAGGCTGCAAATCCTGCAGGATCTCGGACTCGGCTATCTGACGCTTGGTGAAGAAACGCCGGGATTGTCCGGAGGTGAAGCGCAGCGGCTGAAGCTTGCGTCTGAAATGGGAAGACAACAGGATGATGCTGTTTTCGTTTTTGATGAGCCGACCATCGGACTGCATCCGAAGGATGTGGAAACCCTGCTGAAGGTTTTCCAGACACTGATTGACCATGGCGCAACGGTCATTGTGATTGAACATGACCTGGATGTCATCCGCTCTGCTGACTACATCGTTGACATGGGGCCTGAAGGCGGTGAAGACGGAGGGAGAATCGTTGCGTGCGGGACACCGGAAGAAATCCGATCCTGCAGAGAAAGCATCACCGGCAGATATATTTAAACAACGGGCAGAAAAAGAAAATAAAGATCAGCTGCGCTCCGTTCCTGTTGACTTCATCATTATGGAAGATGTTGATTCTATATATATAGTGTTCGCTTTCGGATCGGCAAACTTCCGGACAATCCACATGTCCTCCGCGTGGCAGACCACAATGTGTACGGTACACGACGAAGGGTAAACGAAAAATCCGTTTACCCCTGCGTGTACCCCTTTACGGAGCACGAAAAACTGTGGTATCATTCCCGCAGGCCCTTTGTTTTCAAGGCCTGCGCGGGGCATGTACCCTGATCAGATCAGGAAAGGCGAGGAGAAATGACATCGAATCAGAGAATATGGGCCATATCCCGGGATCATCTTGCAGCAGCCGTTTCTTCTCTGGGATATCCGGAGGAATTTGCGGATCTTCTGGCCAAACAGTTGGGAAGCCCCAAGGGTATTGACCGGCTGACATCGTATCTGTATCAGGCGAAACCCGGAACCGTGGAGATGATTATTGATGAGATGCTGGCCATTCGATCGGAAATTGAGGCCTGGAAGGAAAAGAAAGAGAGCCAGGAAGCGCAGGCCGGATATAACAGCTGGCTGAACAGCGAAGCCAGATGGCAGCGGAAGGAATGAATGCAGGAGTGGCGGTATAACGGAAAAGACAGCAAATCAGCCCGGGCGGAAATGACCGCCCGGGCTGAACAGCATGGAACGCAGCTCGATGAGCCGACCTGAGGACTTACTCGATTCCGAGTACTTTGTAGTCCTGGGCTTCAACGGCGGCTTTCAGCGCTTCGTCTGCCACGGGGGTGCTCAGGGTGACAACAGCAGTTCCCGCGGAATGATCCGCCACAGCGCTTTCCACGCCGGGAACGGCCTCCAGGGCCTTCTTCACCCGTGCCTCACAGTGCATGCACATCATACCTTCCACCTTCAGTGTCTTTGTCATGGTTTTTTCCTCCTTTATTTTTGCCGCGGTAACCGCTTCTTCCAGCGTTTCCGCGGGTATTGACTTTTCATTCCGGTCGTGCCTTCCGTCATGCGGGTTGACCAGGTTCAGCCTCAGGGCGTTCATGCACACGAAGAAGCTGGAGAACGCCATGGCCGCCGCGCCGTACATGGGTTTCATTTCGATGCCGTACAGGCCCATGGCCAGCGGGATACAGATGGCGTTGTAGAAAAACGCCCAGAACAGGTTCTGATGAATATTCCGGATGGTTGCCCGGCTCAGACGGATGGCCGCCGTTACGTCCGTCAGGCGGCTTTTCATTACCACGATATCGGCCGCGTCAATGGCCACGTCCGTACCGGCTCCGATGGCGACGCCGTTATCGGCTACCGTGAGCGCGGGAGCATCGTTGATGCCGTCGCCGACCATGGCGACCTTTCCGAGCGGCTTGAGCTTGCGGATCATATCCGCCTTGCCTTCCGGAAGAACGCCCGCGATCACCTGATCCACACCAGCCTGTTCGCTGATGGCCCGGGCGGTTCGCTCGTTATCGCCGGTCAGCAGTACGGTTCGGATGCCCATATTGCTCAATTCCCGGATGGCCTGCGCCGAATCCTGCTTGATAGGATCGGCCACCGCAATCATGCCGATCAGCTTTCCGTCCAGGGCAAACAGCAGCGGTGTTTTTCCCTGCTCCGCGAGGGCGTTTGCCTGCGCGGATACGGATTCGTCGATCAACCCCCGGGACGTAAGGTATTTCAGGCTTCCGCCCACCAGTTCCTTTCCGTTCAGGGTAGCGCGAAGACCATGACCGGGCAGGGCTTCGAAATGGCTGACTTCCGAAAGCGTCAGGCCTTCCGCTTCGGCGATGATAGCCTTCGCCAGCGGATGCTCGCTGTCTTTTTCCAGGGACGCGGCCAACGAAAGCAGTTCCTTTTGATCCATGCCGAAGGGAATCACATCCGTAACCCGGGGCTGACCTTCCGTTACGGTTCCGGTCTTATCCAGGGCGATCATCTGCGTCCTGCCGGCGCCTTCCAGCGCGGCGGCGGTTTTATACAGCACGCCGTTTTTCGCGCCGACGCCGCTGCCCACCATGATGGCCACCGGGGTGGCAAGCCCCAGCGCGCAGGGGCAGCTGATGACCAGCACGGAGATTCCCCGGGCGATGGCAAACGAGAAGGGCTTTCCGGCGATCAGCCAGCCGATCATCGTCAGAAGGGCAAGCCCCATGACCGCCGGCACAAAGATTCCGGAAACCTTGTCCGCGATGCGGGCCAGCGGGGCTTTGGTGGCGGCCGCGTCGGAAACGGTGCGGATGATCTGGGCCAGGGTCGTGTCTTCACCCACGCGGGTGGCACAGCACTCGATATACCCCTGCTGGTTCATGGTCGCGGCGGAAACCGGATCGCCCTCGGCTTTGTCCACCGGGATGCTTTCCCCGGTCAGCGCGGATTCGTTCACCGCGGTCATACCTTTCAGGATAACGCCGTCCACTGGGATCTGTTCTCCGGGGCGAACCACGAATACATCCCCGGTATTGACTTCTTCGATGCCGACTTCCGTCTCAACACCGTCCTTCAGCAGGACAGCGGTTTTCGGCGCCAGCTTCATCAGGCCTTTCAGCGCGTCGGTCGTGCGGCCTTTGGACATGGCCTCCAGCATTTTTCCGATGGTGATCAGCGTCGGGATCATGGCCGCGGACTCAAAATACAGGTTCATCCCATACTTCATCACCGTGCCGTGGTCGCCTTCTCCCTGGGCCAGGATCATCAGGAAAAGCTCCGCCAGGGAATAGACAAAGGAAGCACCGGAGCCCAACGCCACCAGGGTGTCCATGTTGGGTGCGCCGTGGAGCAGGGAAGAAAAGCCGGACGTGAAGAACTTCCCGTTGATGATCATGACAATCACCGCCAGCAGCAGTTCAAACAATCCGAGAAAAACATGATTGTCAAAAGCCGCAGGCGCTGGCCAGCCCCACATGCCATGGCCCATGGAGAAATACATCAGCACCAGAAGGATCGGCACCGAGAACAGGAGCCGTTTCTTCAGCTTGGGCGTTTTATGATCCTTCAGCGCTTCCGCGTCGGCCCAGGAGGGGGCATCGCCGGAGGCGGTTGCTTTCGCCGCGCCTTTCAGGGAAGCGCCGTATCCGGCGTCTTCCACGGCCCGGATAATGTCGGCAGGGGAAGCCGTTCCCTCCACGCCCATGGAGTTCGTCAGCAGACTGACGGAGCAGGACGTTACGCCCGGCACGCCGGAGACCGCTTTTTCCACCCGACCGGAGCACGCGGCGCAGCTCATGCCGGTTACCTGATATTGTTCCATTGCCATCCTCCTGCCGTGAAAATCATTTCGTCATGGATTTATATGCGAATGTCATGTTTTTCAGCCTCCGTCCGCATAAAAAAACGGATATTCATCATACCATACAGGAAAAGTTTCCGTCAAAGGAACAATTATGATATAATAACAAAAATACGAGACAGGAAACGAGGAGGGAACCATCATGGGGACGCCCAAGGCCTGCGGGAAGAAAAAATCAGCAGGATTGAACGCTGAAAAGAACCGGAGGGAGAAAAAATGCTGAGAAAAACGAAAATCATCTGCACCATCGGCCCGGCCTGTGAAAACGAGGAAACCCTGACGGCCATGTGCAAGGCCGGCATGAATGTGGCACGGCTGAACTTTTCCCACGGCACCCATGAGGAGCATCTGAAACGGATTCAGATGATCCGGAACGTCCGGGAAAAGCTGAATATGCCCATTGCCATTATGTTGGACACCAAAGGTCCGGAATACAGGATCAAAACCTTCGCGAACGGCCCGGTGACCCTTCAGGACGGGGAACTGTTTTCCCTGACCACGGAAGATATTCAGGGGGACGAGCACCGGGTCGCGGTGACCTATGCCAACCTGACCAAAGAGCTTTTCCCCGGGGACACAGTACTGATCAACAACGGGCTGGTGATCCTGAAGGTGGAAAGCATTCAGGGGAACGACGTGGTCTGCCGGGTGCAGAACGGCGGCATGCTTTCCGACCGGAAGAGCATGAACTTTCCGGGAAAAGTGCTGAAGCAGGACTTCCTGTCGGAACAGGACAAAAAGGACCTGCTGTTCGGCATTGAGAACGGCATTGACTTTGTGGCCGCATCCTTTGTCTCCACAAAGGAAGACGTTCAGTCCATGCGGAACCTGCTGAACGAAAACGGCGGGAAGGACATTGACATCATCGCCAAGATCGAAAACCGGAGCGGCGTGGACCACGTGGAGGAGATCTGCGAGGTGGCCGACGGCATTATGGTGGCCCGGGGAGACCTGGGCGTGGAGATCCCGTTCATGGAGGTTCCGGCACTGCAGAAGTACCTGATCCGCAAATGCCGGATGCTCGGAAAGCGCGTGATCACCGCCACGGAAATGCTGGAAAGTATGATTCAGAACCCTCGGCCGACCCGGGCGGAGATTTCCGACGTGGCCAACGCGGTGTACGACGGATCGTCCGCCATTATGCTCAGCGGGGAAACCGCCGCCGGGAAGCATCCCGTTCAGGCGGTGCAGACCATGGCGGATACCGCAAAGTTTACGGAAGCCGGCATCGATTATGCCGAGCGGTTCCGGACCATGGAGTTTACGATCCACAGCAACCTGGACGCCGTTTCCCACGCGATCTGCTCCATGGCCGTGGACGTGAACGCGAAGGCGATCGTGGTCAATTCCATTTCCGGGCGCACGGCGCGGATGGTGTCCCGGTTCCGCTGCCCGGTCAGCATTATCGGAACCACCACCGACGAGCGGGCCTGGCGGAAGCTGAACATGTCCTGGGGCGTTACGCCGGTGCTGACGGAAAGCTATTCCTCGGTGGACGTGATGTTCTGGCAGGATCTGAAGATCGCCCGGGACGTTTTTGAACTGAAGAAGGGCGACAACGTCGTGCTGACCGGGGGACAGATCAACGGCGAGCCGGGCAATACCAACACAATCAAGGTGGAATGCATTAAATAAATTCTGTCGGGAGAAAACGGGAGAACCGGAAAAGATGGACGAAAGAATACGGAAAATGCCGCCGGACCGGCGGCAGGTGGTGCGGGTGATCAAGGGACTTCAGGCGCTGATGTTCCCGATGTGCTTCCGGCGGGAAGATCCGGAGATGGAGGACGAGCAGCTTCGGCAGAGCACGATGGCGCTGCTGTACACGGAGCTGTGCGCCGCCATGCGGTTCCGGGAGGAGACGGCGGAGGATGCCGGGACAAAGGCCAGAAGCGTATGCGACGCGTTTATTGCGCGACTGCCCCGGATCCGGGAGACACTGCTGAAGGACGTGGACGCCCTGTATGAAGGGGACCCCGCGGCGGTGAGCCGGGAGGAGGTCATGATCTGCTATCCCGGGTTTTACGCGATCTCCATTTACCGCCTGGCCCACGAACTGCAGCTGCTGGAGGCGCCGCTGATTCCGAGAATCATGACGGAATTTGCCCATGAAAAAACCGGTATCGATATTCATCCGGGGGCCACGATCGGGGAGTATTTCTTCATCGATCACGGAACGGGTATTGTCATCGGCGAAACAACGACCATCGGAGATCATGTGAAACTGTACCAGGGCGTGACGCTCGGCGCACGAAGCTTTGAACTGGACGAGAACGGGAATCCGGTGAAAAAGATCAAGCGCCACCCGGATATCGGGAACCATGTGGTGATTTACGCCAACGCCACGATCCTCGGCGGAGATACCGTGATCGGGGACGGGTGCGTGATCGGCGGCAACACCTGGCTGACGCATTCCGTACCGGCGGGATCCACCGTCGCCTATACGGCAACAGAGAACCAGCGGTGACGCCGGTTCTCTTTTTCAGGATTGGGGGAAAGAAATGCAAGGGGAAAAAGATTATCAGCTGATTGCCCTGGATATGGACGGGACGTTGCTGAACAGCAGAAAGCAGGTTTCCGAGGAGACGCTCCGGGAAATCCGGAAAGCGGTTTCCCTGGGGAAGACGATTGTGTATGCCACCGGACGGGCGGTCTGCGAGATGGAAGAGTATTTTGATCAGCTGCCGGAAATCCGGTATGCCGTGTTCGCCAGCGGCGCCGGGCTGTACGATGTGCAGGAAAGACGGGCCTTCGGTCTGCAGACGATCCCGGCGGAACTGGCCATGCGGGTGATGGACGCGGTGAAGGATCGGGACATTATGCCGCAGATTGTGCTGGCGGACTGTGACGCCGTGCAGCGGGATCAGATGGACCGGCTGGAGGACTATCAGATGAAGCCCTACCGGCCGATGTATGAACGGGCCATGACCCGGGTGGAGGATATCCGGGCCTTCGCGGAGGCGCATCAGGGGGAAATCCTGAAAATGAACGTGTATCACACGAATCCGGAAGACCGGCTTCGGACCAAGGAACGGCTGGCGGATCTGCAGCTTGAAAAGGTGTTTTCTGAGGTAACCTCCCTGGAGTGCAGCGCGAAAGGCGTGGACAAGGGAACAGGGTTGGCTGCGCTGTGCAGATATCTGGGGATCGATCCCGAAAGAAGCATTGCGGTCGGGGACGCGCCGAATGATCTGCCGATGATCCGGACGGCCGGGCTGGGCGTGGCCATGGGAAACGCGAAACCCGAGGTGCTGGAAGCGGCGGATGTGGTGGTTTCGGATAACGATCACGACGGGTGCGCGGAAGCGATTCGGTTGATGTATCAAATCTAAATTTGACAAATCCAGATTTGACAAATTTAGATTTGAGAGATATACTGAGGATCGCCGGAGAGGGTGGTGATCATTCATGCTATATTTCAGAGAAGAAGAAAAAAAGAAACTGGAGCAGTTTGCGCAGAGCGGGACAAATAAGGCAATGGCCGTTTACGGCCGCCGCAGAACCGGGAAAACCGCATTAATGATGGATTTCTTCCATTCCTTTGGGGAAAGCAATCGATGCGTATATTATCAATGTACCAGCTTCGATTATGCGGTATGCCTGGAAGATTTTAAAGAGATCCTGTGCCAGACTGTCCCAGATGCATTCATTTTGCAGGATCTCAACTCTTTCAGGAAAGTTTTTCAGTACCTGACGCAGACCGGCGTAACAGACAAAATTATTATCATTGATGAATTCCCCTTCCTGGCCAAACGAAATGAAAACGTCCCCGTTGAGTTTCAGTGGATTATTGATCACGGACTTGGAACCAACAAACTGATTCTGCTGGGTTCCAGTCTTTCCTTCATGAAGAGACAGATCGGAGACAGGGAAGCGCCGCTTTACGGACGCTTTGACAGAATTCTTGAGATTCTTCCTTTCTCTTTTCGAGAAGTTCATCAGCTTTTTCCCGTGTTTGAGGACGCAGTGGCCGTTTATGCGAGAACCGGCGGGGTAGCTCAATATGTCATGCTGTATAAGAATTATCCTTCCGTTGAAGAAGCGGACGCCGATCTGTTCTTTAACCCGCGGGGGCAGCTGTTTCAGGAAGCCGAAAACCTCCTGATGCAGGAAGTCCGGGAGGTTACGATCTATATGTCTATCCTGCGCGCGGTCGGTACGGGAGAAAAGGAATCCGGTCAGATCGCCGAAAAGTGCAGTATGGATCCCAGGGCTGTCTTTGCTTATCTGAGCAAACTGATTGATCTGCAGATTTTATCCGTTCTTGACAATCCGCTTTCCGGAAAGCAAAATGCGAAACGCTATTTCATTTCTGACCTTTTATACCGCTTTCATTTTTCGTTTATCGAACCACGGGTATCCATGATCACCGTTGCTCATGAAAAGGCGATGCCGTATATTCTGAATCATCAATATCAGGAATATCTCGGGTTTGTCTATGAATCCATTATACGCGGCCAATGCTACGAATATGGCCTGCAGGGACGCTTTCCGTTTATGCCGTTCTCTGTCTGCAAATGGTGGGGAAATATTCGGGAGGATGGTCAGTGGAAGGAAAGCGAAGTGGATGTGGTCGCATATGACGATCACCATATGATCATTGGTGAATGTAAATATCGCAACAAAGCCATCGGATTATCCGAGCTGCAGCTGCTGCAGACAAAGGCACAGTTTGTTCAGTCCAAAGGCCGGGAAATCTACTATCTGCTTGCGAGCAGGAGCGGATTCACGGAAGATGTTCTTGCCATTCAGGATTCCCATGTGATCCGGATCAGCCCAATCTGAAAGGGAATCACATGCGCGGAGGGAACGGCATGATTGAACATAAGGTTACGATCCGGGCGGATGAAGAGCTCCTGAGAAAGCGTCTGATTGACAGAAGAATTAAGACAGGCGTTCCAGAAGAAGCCGCCGTCAGGTTCGTCGACTTCAGCGACATGCCGAATGTCAGGCTTTGCCTTGAAAAAACAAAGCCGGCGGATCTGGAATTGGTGATTGGGGACGGGTATAAAAGAGCATAAACGCACCACGAAATGGCATCTTCGTGGTTGCGGTGGGCCCAATGAGACAAGAATCCCGTGGGGTAAATTCTCTATTTCCCGAATTCGTTCCAGGCGGCGCGGAGGAGATAAAAATCCAGGGCGCGGAGGCCTCCGTCCACCTTGATCTGCTCCATCGGATCGCGGCAGACGCTGGTCATGGCGAAGACGAAGCGGGATTCCGGATCAAAGATCAGGAGGCAGAGGATGTTGTCGATCACACCCTGATGGCCATAGACCAGGCGGCCGTCAAAGAGCTTTGAGAAATCCACGCGGAGGACGTTCAGGCCGTAAGGGGGATCGACGGTGATGCCGCCTTTTCCCTTCTGGGAGGACATCATTTCCTGAACGGTTTCCGCCTCCAGAATACGTTCGCCCTCAAAGAGACCGCCGTCGCAGAGCATCATGCCGATTTTGCAGAGATCGGAACACTTCATATAACAATTGCCATAACCGAAGACGTAATCATTGTCGAGGTCGATGGTTTCACCATATTCCCGGACGACATTGGAAGTTGTGTTCCCGGGGACTTTCAGATATTCCGGGGAATAACCGGCATCAATGCCCATGCGGTCGAAAAGCAGATCCGCAGCGGCGTCGTCCAGGCGTTTGCCGGTGACGGCTTCCATCATGCAGCCGAGGATTCCGGCGCCGTAATTTGAATAATGGTAGGCCGTGCCGGGCTTGTCATCGTAGAAGTATTCCTTATGGCCTTTATTCTTTTGCAAATCCAGGGCCTTGGTGACACCGGGGCGGGGGCTGAACTTATCGCACCAGATGCAGGCGGTATGCGACATGAGCATACGGGGCGTGATTCCAACCTTTTTATAACGGGGACTGGCGGCGAAAAAAGGCTTTTCATCTGCAAGATGGAGATATTCACCGATGTTTTCATCCAGATCGACCAGGCCGAATTCCACAAGGCGCATGAAGGCGGTGGCGGTGACGATCTTTGAGACGGAGGCGAGGCGATAATAATGATCCGGAGTTGCAGGCGTTTTCTTTTCCGGATCCGCCCAGCCGTAGCTCCGCTGATAGATGATTTCTCCTTCCTTTGCCACAACGATTTCGCCGCAGCGGGTCCTATATTGAGAGAATAAGCTGTCGACGGAATGGTCAAAGGCAGAGGGCTCCGCATCCTCCTCAGCAAAGGCGCAGAAGGGGAGCAAAAGAGCAAAGACAAGGAACAGCGAAAGCAGGCGCTTCATATATTGAAAACTCCTTTGGAAAGATCAGGACCGGAGGGCATAGGCCTTTTTCCAGAGCGGACGGATGGCCAGGGCGATCCAGAGACAGGCCAGGGCCATCAGCAGATGGCAGGCATCGGCGGGCAGCCACTCGATTTCAGGAATCTTCTTTTCGAAGGCGGCGAACTCCAGGAGGATGATGACGCCGATCGCGATCAGAAACTGGGGGAAAACGACGAGGGCTGCCTTTCCGCGGTTTTCCTTCGGAAGGCGGCGGAGGCAGACGAGGATGACCGCCAGAAGAGCCACGGCACAGAGAATCTGATTGGCCTTGACGAAGGCCAGCCAGGGAAGATGGACGATTTCGCCGCCGTAGAGCATGGACTCCAGGACGATGGTACCGCAGGAATGCAGTATCACAAACTTTGCAGTTTTTCCCCCGGGGGCCATATCCTTTACACGGGAGAGAAGGAAGGCCATGACGCCGGCCCAGATGGCCTGGGGCACAAAGACGGCCCAGCACCAGTAATCATAAAAACTGAGGCCGGCAAAGGGGAAACGCTCGAAGAAGGAATAATCCTCTAGGGGCCAGACGCTGTAACGATAGGCAAAATCCGTCTCTTCAGGATCAAACCAGTAATCCAGGGGAAGGCCGAGGCCGAAGCCTTTGAAGAGGAGGCCGCAGAGCAGGCGGATCGCCACGATCAGGAGACAGGCGGGGACGATCATTGAATCCGCCACGACGCCGCCGGACTGGCGCGTTGCCCTGCCGGTGAGTTTCGCGGCGAGGAGGGCACCGGCGATGGCGCCCCAGAGGAGGAAACCGCCCTCGGACACGCGGAAAATTGACGCATAATCCCCGGAACCGAATATCTGGTCAATGGAGAAGAGGCAGAAGCCGAGACGGGCGAGCACAAAACACAGCGGCACCGCCAGGACGGCGAACCAGCTGGCCGTTCCGGACTTCAGCCCGTTTTTCTTCATCAGATAAGCGACGCCCGCGAAGAAGGGGATCAGCAGGATGGCGAAGAAGAGCCCGAAGGGATAGATTTTCAGCGCACCCAGTTGAATCGGTTCCATAGATCATTCCTCCGCGGAAGCGAAATACAGAATATCGGAAATATTGCGGTGGCCGGGGTTCCGGCATATCATTTCGCCCTTGCCGGATTTTGCCGACTTCCAGGCGATGAGGCTGGCGGAGCCGCCGCCATCGAGATTATAGGCCATGAGGGCACCGGGGCATTTTTCCGCCACATATTCGGCGAACTCCTGCATGGTGAAGCCGGAGGTCTGCTGGCCCTTGCCGCCGGTTTCCACAATGGCGTATTCCAGGGGACCGGTCTGGACAATGCAGATCCGCTGGATCGGGGTTTTCCATTCATAGGTTCCCTGATGGGCGGCTTCGGACTGGGACACATCCTGGACCTCGCCGTTGAGGACGAGGACCGGGCCGATGTTAAAGGTATCCAGAATGGAAAGGCCGAAGGGAGCCAGATAGTCGGCGATATACTGGTTGATTTTCTCTGTTGTGGCGGAATAGACCACATGGAAATCGCCAGCGCTGTCGATGATGAGCATATCGAAAATGCGGCCGCGGCCGTTGCCCGTTGCATCGCGGATGAGCTCGCCCTGGCGGACGAGGTAGCCGACATCCTTTTCATACTTGCAGAAATCGCCGTTCATGGCCACGACGGCATTTTTGCTGTTGGCCATGGCGGCGGCATCGGCCTGGCCGCCGCTGGTGTATTTTTCCTGGGCGATGGCGGTGCGGAGCTGGGTTACGTCGGCGATCTTAACGCGGACGACCCAGGCTTCATCCTTCACCTTTTTGCCGGAATGCTTACCGGAAATAAGCTGATGGGAGATTTCCTCGCGTTCAAAGGTGACCTTGATGGTCGAATCCTCATAGGACACGGGCTGCTTACCCTCGAAAGTCCAGCCTTCGGCCTTCGGCGGCTTTCCGCCCTGGAGATAATCCAGGGGAAGGACGCCGCTGATATCTTCAACGACGAGTTCGGCCTCGGAAACATAAGGCCAGGAAAGAGTGAAGACGAGGGCCAGGATCATCAGGCCGGTTAAAATCCAGCGGAGCGTGTTACGGTTCATGGCGTCGAATCCTTTCTGACCGGCTGCGGCGGGTGGGCCGAAGCTCTTCGGGAGTTATTTACGGCATAGTATAACACAGAAACCTGTCAATTGTCAGTAGGGGATAGAACTTGACGGGGAGCGCGGGAAAATGATATAAAAAAGCGCCGGGGAAACCGGCAGAAGGAGATTGGCGATGTTCGGAAGGAAAGTGTGCGGAATCCTGTGCTTTGTGCTGGCGCTGGTGCTGGCAGGCGGGGCGATGGGCGATGTTTACATTGACCAGGAGAAGCCTGAGGGCTGGGAAGACCAGTATCTGCTTCGGATCTATGCGCTTTACTCGCTGGACTGCGACGCGTACGTGCTGGAATGCGACGGGGAGACGATGATCCTGGACGGGGGAAAGAACGCCAGCTATCTGACGGAATTCCTTGCGGCGCATGATATTTCGCACGTGGACATGATTTTCAACTCCCACCCCCACGACGATCACGTTGACGCGGTTTACAACGCGATCCGGACCGGAAAACTGACGACGGACGTTTTCTATTCGCCGTTCCGGGAAAACTACGACGACGCGGTGGACACCTTTCAGAAGCGGACAGTGAAGCTGCTGAATGAAAAGGGGATTCCCTACCGGCAGATCTTCAGCGGGGACGAATTCCAGCTGGGCGGCGCGCGGATCAAGGTTTATCACTACGACGGCCAGACGAAGAAGCCAAACGGCGGAAGCATGATGATCAACGATATGAGCGGCATCTTCTGGATCCGGTTCGGGAACGCTTCGATTCTTTTTACGGCGGACATCGGCGGGACGATCCAGCAGATGCTGGCGCAGGAATACGGAAAAGAAGGACTGAAATCCGATATCATGACGGCGCCGCACCACGGGAAGAACGCGATGAACGGGGAACTGCTGGCGGCGGTTTCACCGAAGCTCACCATTATCACCGGGAAGGTTGCGCGGGTCGGAGCCTGCCAGAAACAGATGGAACAGAACGGCGTTGCATGGAAGGTGACGAGCTGGGGCAATATTACGATGGAGACAGACGGAAAAGACTGGTACGTGAACCAGGAGGATAAATTCGGCGAGCTGAAGAAATGGCAGAAGCAGCAGGAACGGAAGAATAAGAAAAAGAAGAAGTAAGTGGATAGTGGATAGTTGATAGTGAATAGTGAATAGTGGATAGTGGATAGTGGATAGTGGGTAGTGAACCGGGTTGACTCAGGTCCAGACGCCGTCGAGGCGGACCACTTCACCATTGAAGTATTCGGGCATTTCGAGAAGGCGAAGGGCGGCTTCGGCCACCTCTTCGGGAGAGACGATATATCCCGCGGGAATCTGTGAACGGATTTCCGCGGTTTCGTTTTCCGAGAGGTGGGCGTTCATGCGGGTGTCCACGATGCCGGGGGCCAGGGCGTTGACCTGGATATGGGAGGGAGCCAGTTCCCGGGCCAGGGCCCGGGTGAAGGCGTTGACCGCGCCTTTGGAGGCGCTGTATGCCACCTCGCAGGAGGCGCCGGCGATACCCCAGACAGAGGAGATGTTCAGGATTTTTCCGCTCTGGGCGGAAACCATATCCGGAACAAAGGTGTGGCAGGTGTTATAGAGCGAGGTCAGGTTCGTGCGGATCAGGGCGTCCCATTCCCGCGGGGACATCTCCGTGAGCAGGCCGGTCCAGGAGACGGCGGCATTGTTCACCAGGACGTCGACGGGACCGAAATTCCGGCGGAGGGATTCCACATATTCCAGATTTCCGACATCGCCGAGGGAAGAAACACAAAGAAGATCCCCCGCCTTTGCCACAAGGCGGGAGGTCTCTTCCAGCGCGGCGGCATCGGAGCCGCCGTTCAGTATGATTTTGCTGTAGTTTCCGGAAGCGGCGCACGCCAGCGCCAGCGCCCGGCCGACGCCCCGGGAGGCGCCGGTGATCAGAAGAGTATGCATATCAATAGTCGAAGACCGTGATGATCGCGCCCATATTATCCATGGAAGAGGTCCAGGAACGGGCATTGCGGGTGAGCTGGACATTGAAGGAATCCGCGTCGCCGACGGCCTGGCGGTAAATCTCATACTTCAGGACCCCGTCCTCAAAGACGGCGATGTGCGGATGCTCCTGGAGGTATTCGATGTAGTCTTCCATGCAGAAGTCATAGTAATGCATGACGGCGGCATTGCCCTTGCCTACATAGCGATAGAGATTCAGGGAAACGGACACGCCGGTTTTGAAGCTCTTATCCTGGGTTTCCTCCAGAGGCCAGGCGGACAGCGGGAAGCGGAAGATCAAACCGTATTTCCAGCAGTTGCGGTTCATCCACTTGCCCTGCTCGGTGGTCGAATACTTCGGCTTGGCGACTTCGGCATTGTTCTTGTCGTAGAGCCGGAGAGTGAAGGACAGGCCGGAGTTAAATTCGCTGGTTCCGGGATAGTTGACTTCCTTCTTCGTGGCAGCGATGAGCGCATCGCCGGAATACTTGGTGGAAAGCTTTTCCATCCGCTTCTGGAAATACTGATTCTGGGTTTCCCAGGAACGGTAGCCTTCCTCGACAATAAAGTGCTCAAGACCTTCTTCTTTTGCCGCGGTGAGCGCTTCCATCAGCGCATCGGAGGCGACGGGGAAGAGGGAGACATTGTAATCCTTGACCTGGATCTTGCTGTTGCCGCCGAGATGCTTGCCGACGCTGGTGACGCCGGAATCATTGAAGTCTTCCGGACGGGAATGCCACTCGTTCAGCAGGAGCATGCCGTTGTACATGAGATCCTGGCGGGTGGCGGAGACAGCCGTCGGGTTTTCCAGGGGATAATTGGTCAGATCAATGATATCCCACCCCTCGGACTTATGTTCCGGCCAGGAGGGATTGGTGGGCTCGACAGCCGACTGCTGATTCTGAAGATCCAGAATGGTGGCGTTATACTCCGCCATGATCTCCTGGTTCTTCTGATTGATCTCATTCTGCTGCTTGGCCAGCTCCTCAGCGGAAGCCTTGCGGAGAGGATCGGTTACCATCGGCTTGATGAGGAAACAGCCGACGGCCAGCGCCGCCACCAGAATGGTGATGATCAGAACAACCGGGACAGCCTTGCTCTTTTTTCTTTTTCTGCTCATGGATTACACCTGCCTTTGAATGCTTCAAATGGGATCCGGGAGGTTATCATTACTTCGAAAATCAATGCTTCCTTAAGAAATTCGTCACAGGATTGTAAAAATCCTTCTTTTCACGATTGCCTATCGCAAAGTTTTTGCGAAGATGGCTTTATATTACATCCGCTCCGGCGCTTCGATGCCGATCAGGTACAGGCCGGTTTTGATGACGGCGCGGGTGGCTTCTGTCAGGGCGACCCGGGCCGCGGCCTGGGCCGGCTCGCCGTCGAGAATGCGGTGTTCGTAGTAATACTTGTTGAACGCCTGGGCGATATCGGTGACCGCGCGGGTGATCATGCTGGGCTCATACTTGTCGGCGGCTTCGCGGATGACATCCGGGAAGCGGGACAGGAGGCGCAGGAGAGCCTGGGCCTCGTCGTCCGTGAGGGCGGACCAGTCCGGCGCGGCATTGACGAGATCGCCGGCCTTGCGCAGGACGCTGCAGCAGCGGGCGTGGGTATACTGGACATAGGGAGCGGACTCGCCGTCGAAATTCAGGGCGCGCTCCCAGCGGAAATCGATATCCTTGATCCGGTTGGCGGACAGATCGGTATAGACCACGGCGCCGATACCGACCTGGCGGGCGACTTCGTCTTTATTTTCCAGATTCGGGGATTTTTCCTCAATGATTTCCCGGGCTTTGGCCACCGCCTGGTCCAGGAGATCGTCGAGGAGAACCACATTGCCCTTGCGGGTGGAGAGGGCCTCGCCCTCAAAGCTGACCATGCCGAAGGCAACATGGACGCAGTCCTTTGCCCAGGGATAGCCCATCTTTTCGAGGACGCGGAAGACCTGGCGGAAATGGAGATCCTGCTGATAGGCCACGACGTAGAGGCACTTATCGAAATGATAGGTATTCTGACGGTAGATGGCGGCGGCGAGATCGCGGGTGGCGTAGATGGTGGCGCCGTCGCTCTTCAGGATGAGGCAGGGAGGCATGTTGTCCTCCTCCAGATCCACAACCCAGGCGCCTTCGGACTGGACCAGGAGGCCTTTGTCCCGCAGCTCCTGAATGACGGGCTCCATCTTATCATTATAGAAGCTTTCGCCGGCGTAGCTGTCGAAGGTGACGCCCAGCTTTTCATAAACCTTTGCGGCGTCGCGGAGGGTGACCTCCTTGAACCAGGAGAAGATCTCCATGGCCTCGGGATCGTTATCCTCGATCTTTTTGAACCAGGCGCGGCCCTCGTCCTCCAGGGTGGGATCCTTTTCCGCTTCCTCGTGGAAACGGACGTAAAGCTCGGTCATGGCGTCGATCCCGCGGGATTCCACATCCTCCCGGCTGCCCCACTTCTTGTAGGCGCAGACCATCTTGCCGAACTGGGTTCCCCAGTCGCCGAGGTGGTTGATGCCCACGGTCGTGTAGCCCAGGAAGTCGAAGATCCGCTTCAGACTGTGGCCGATCATGGTGGTGGAGAGATGGCCGATATGGAAGCGCTTGGCGATATTGATCGACGAATAGTCCAGGCAGACGGTTTTGCCCTTCCCGAGATCCGAGGAACCGAAGCGTTCCCCCTGCGACAGGAGGACGGCCATGGTTTCGGCGGCGAAGTTTTCGCGGTTCAGGAAGAAATTCATATAGCCGTTGACCGGCCGGACAGAGGCGACCTCCGCATGATTCCAGGCGGCGCAAAGCGCCTCGGCGATTTTCGGCGGGGCGGTGCGCAGGGGCCTGGCCAGGCGGAAGCAGGGGAAAGCATAGTCGCCCAACGCCGGATCCGGCGGGACGGCCAGCAGGCCGCGGAGCTCCTCGGCCGCGGGAAGACCCTCGGCATCGGGCCAGAGAGATTTCATACATTCCGCCGCCAGCGCGGCGATCCGGGTTTTCATGTCCATGGTGTTCCTCCAGAGGGTTAGTGGATAGTGGGTAGTTTATCACAAAAGCATTACAAAAGGCAACTATACATTGACATTGAAGGGAAGAGGGCATATAATTTTCAGATATGAGGCAGACTGTTTTTTTCGTGCTTTTCTGCGGGGAAAACGGTTTAGAATAAGGAGGTAAATTCATGTCGATCAAACTGACCATTGACGGTAATACCGCCGTCAGCCACGTTGCGTACGCATTCAGCGATGTGGCAGCGATCTACCCCATCACGCCTTCTTCCCCCATGGCGGAAGTTGCGGACGAATGGGCGGCCCATGACCGGAAGAACCTGTTCGGACAGACGGTCCGCATCGCCGAGATGCAGAGCGAAGCCGGCGCGGCCGGCGCGGTGCATGGCTCCCTGAGCGCCGGCGCCCTGACCACCACGTTCACCGCATCCCAGGGCCTGCTGCTGATGATCCCCAACATGTACAAGATCTCCGGCGAACTGACGCCCGCGGTCTTCCATGTCAGCGCCCGCGCCCTGGCGTATCACGCGCTGAACATCTTCGGCGATCACAGCGACGTCATGGCCTGCCGCCAGACCGGTTTCGCCATGCTGGCCAGCAACTCCGTTCAGGAAGCCCACGACATGGCCCTGGTTGCCCACCTGGCGACCCTGAAGAGCAGCGTGCCGTTCCTGCACTTCTTCGACGGTTTCCGCACCAGCCACGAAATCCAGAAGATCGACGCCATCGACACCAAGAACAACTATGAAGAGATCAAGGCCCTCGTTCCGTGGGACAAGATCGAAGAGTTCCGCGCCCGCGCCCTGAATCCGGAACATCCGCATCAGGCCGGTACCGCCCAGAACAGCGACATCTACTTCCAGGGCCGTGAAGCCGGCAACAAGTTCTATGCCGCCGTTCCCGCCATCGTTGAAGAATGCATGGACGAAGTGGCCAAGCTGACGGGCCGGGTTTACAAGCCCTTCCAGTATGAAGGCGCCCCGGACGCCGACAAGGTGATCATCTCCATGGGCTCCAGCTGCGACGTGGCCCACGAGACCGTCAACAAGATGCTCGAAAGCGGCGCGAAGGTCGGCGTTGTGAAGTGCCACCTGTACCGTCCCTTCAGCGTTGAATACCTGATGAAGGTTCTGCCGGCGAGCGTCAAGAAGATCGCCGTTCTGGACCGCACGAAGGAAAGCGGCTCCCTGGGCGAGCCCCTGTACCTGGACGTCGTGAGCGCGCTGGCGGAAGCCGGACGCGGCGACATCAAGGTCGTGGGCGGACGCTACGGCCTGGGCAGCAAGGAATTCACCCCCACGATGGTGAAGGCTGTGTTTGACAACCTGGACGGCGAAATGAAGAACCACTTCACCGTCGGTATCGAAGACGACGTGACCGGCACCAGCCTGAAGCTGGGCGAGACCTTCGCGGCCGCTCCCGCCGGCACCAGCGCCTGCATGTTCTACGGCCTCGGATCCGACGGTACGGTCGGCGCCAACAAGAACAGCATCAAGATCATCGGCGACCACACCGAGAAATACGCTCAGGCCTACTTCTTCTATGATTCCAAGAAGAGCGGCGGCCTGACCGTTTCCCACCTGCGCTTCGGCGACAAGCCGATTCAGAGCCCCTACCTGATCGACCACGCTGACTTCATTTCCTGCTCGAATCCGGCGTATGTGACCATGTATGACATGGTGACGCCGCTGCGGGAAGGCGGCACCTTCCTGCTGAACTGCCAGTGGGGCGTGGAAGAGCTGGCTGAGCGCCTGCCCGCTTCCATGAAGAACAAGCTGGCCGCCAAGAAAGCGAAGTTCTACATCATCAACGCCATTGACCTGGCCCGCAAGGTCGGCATGGGCGGACGCACCAACACCACCATGCAGGCCGCCTTCTTCAAACTGGCCGACATCATTCCCTACGAGGATGCCGACAAGTACATGAAGGAAAAGGTTGTGGCCTCCTACGGCAAGAAGGGCCAGGACGTGGTGAACATGAACTTCGCCGCGATCGACGCCGCCCTGACCGGCCTGGTGAAGGTTGACATCCCCGCGGACTGGGCAACCACCACGGAAGGCGCCGTGCCCGCGAAGATTCCGGGAACGACCCCCTACTACGATGAATTCATCGCGCCCGTGCTGGCCCAGGAAGGCAACAAGCTGCCCGTGAGCAAGCTGGATCCCCGCGGTATCGTGCCCACCGGCACCACGAAGTTCGAAAAACGCGGCATCGCCGTGACGGTTCCCGAGTGGGAGCCCGACATCTGCGTCGGCTGCGCGATGTGCTCCATCGTTTGCCCGCACGCCGCGATCCGCACGATCTACACGCCCGACGACATGAAGGTGCCGGAAGGCTATGTGACCAAGAAAGCCATCGGCAAGGAATTTGCGGGCCTGCAGCTGCGCGTGCAGGTGAGCCCGCTGGATTGCACCGGCTGCGGCAACTGCGTTGACGTCTGCCTCGGCAAGAAGAAGGACGATCCCACCCAGAAGGCGCTGGTCATGAAGCCGCTGGACACCCAGCGCAAGGAAGAAGCGAACTGGGAGTTCGCCATGACCGTTCCGGAAATCGCGGACCGGATCGAAAACAAGGGCAGCATCAAGAACAGCCAGGCCCTGAAGCCCCTGTTCGAGTTCAGCGGCGCCTGCGCCGGCTGCGGCGAGACGCCCTATGTGAAACTGGTTACCCAGCTGTTCGGCGACCGGATGATGATCGCCAACGCGACGGGCTGCTCCTCCATCTACGGCGGCAGCGCCCCGACCTGCCCCTACACCACGAACGAAAAGGGCCAGGGCCCCGCATGGAGCAACAGCCTGTTTGAAGACAACGCAGAGTTCGGCTTCGGCATGAACCTGGCGACCCAGCAGCGCCGCGCCAAGCTGGCGGAAGTGATCACGGAAGTGACCGAAGTCGGCAAGGTGGAAGAAGTAGTTCTGGCCGCGAAGGAATGGCTGGCCAACATGAACGACGCCGAAGGCAGCCGCAAGGCAGGCGAAAAGCTGGTTGCAGCGCTGGAAGCCCAGACTGACAAGAAGGGCTGCGAACGCCGTGAATTCATCCTGGCCAACAAGGACCTGCTGACCAAGAAGAGCATCTGGATCTTCGGCGGCGACGGATGGGCCTACGACATCGGATATGGCGGCGTGGACCACGTGCTGGCGCAGAACCAGGACGTCAACATCCTCGTGCTGGACACCGAAGTGTACTCCAACACCGGCGGCCAGGCCTCCAAGGCGACGCCCACCGGTTCCGTGGCCAAGTTCGCCGCGGCCGGCAAGCGCACGAAGAAGAAGGATCTGGGCATGATGGCCATGAGCTACGGCTATGTGTACGTGGCGCAGGTCGCCATGAGCAACCCGCAGCAGGTCGTGAAGGCCATGCTGGAAGCGGAAGCTTACAACGGACCCAGCCTGATCATCGCCTACGCACCCTGCATCAACCACGGCCTGAAGGCCAAGGGCGGCATGGGCAAGGCCCAGGCGGAAATCAAGAAGGCCGTTGAGTGCGGCTACTGGCAGCTGTACCGTTACAACCCCGAACTGGAGAATCCGATGACCGTCGACAGCAAGGATCCCACCGGTGATTATCAGGAATTCCTGAAGGGCGAAGTGCGCTACACCTCGCTGGCCCAGCAGTTCCCGGAAGCTGCCGCGAAACTGTTCGTGCAGCAGGAAGAGGACGCCAAGGTCCGCCGCGAAAGCTACAAGAAGCTGGCCGGACAGGCATAATTCCCGGAAACACCCCGGCACCCGGACGATTTTGTCCGGGTGCTTTTCCATGGCTTTCCATTGGTTTTCCGCGGGCTTCGGAATTGTTTTATCAGTGAAATTGCGGTATACTTTTCGGGATGGGCCGTGCTATGCACGGCAGTGGATAGTGTATAGTGTATAGTTGGTTTAGGGCGGACGAAGAGGATTTAGGATATAGGATTTAGGATTTAGGGGTTTGGGACGGACGGAGAGGTTTCAGGGTTTAGGATTAAGGGAGAGAGCGGATTGAGACATTCGGGAATTCGACGGTTTTCGCGAACGGGGCGGATTATTTCTGCCGCGGTTGTTGCTGCTTTTCTTTGCCTTTCTTTCTGCTTTTCCCCGGCTCTTGCGGATGAACCGGCCTTCAAATCCTTCAACGCGGCTATGTCTTACGTTCAGGAGAACCGGCCTTCGGAGCTGGATGTGGGGCGGGTTCGGTGGGTGCCTTCGGATCTGAAACGCCTGAAGGACGCAATGGGCGACGGAGCGGTGCTGCACTTCACCTCCGTTTGGGGCGACGTCACGTTTTGCGACGGGGATACGGAAGTGAACCTGAACCCGGCCAGCGGCATCAACGCGGACACCCTTGAGGTAATTGTCACGCTTTGCCCGCAGGTGAAGAAAATCACGCTGACGAAGCACCTGAACCTGAAGAACGAACAGATGGCGGAGCTGATTGAAAAATATCCGGGGATTGAGTTCGTTTGGATGGTGCGGCTGGGGCGGTATCACCGGATTGCTTCCGACGCCACGGCCTATTCCACCTTTCACGAACCTTCGGAAACGGAGCGGATGATCAGCGAAGACCTGGAAGCGCTGCGGTATGTGCGTGGGCTGAAGGCGCTGGATCTGGGGCACAACTCGCTGACGGATCTGGATTTTTTGAAATACTGCCCGGATCTGGAACTGCTGATTCTCGGCGAAAACCAGGGCATCAACGACATTACGCCGATCGGGAACCTCGTTCATCTTCAGTATCTGGAGCTTTTTACCACCGGGACGGAGGACATCAGCCCCCTGGCCAACTGCCGGGAGCTGATCGACCTGAACCTTTGCTATGAAAAGAAGGTGACGGACCTTTCGGCACTGGATGGGCTGACAAAGCTGGAACGGTTCTGGGGGAACCACATGGACGGGTTGACCGAAGAGGAGAAAGCCCGCTTTGCCGCGGCACATCCGGGGTGCGAGTGCGTTTTCAACGGGAAGCACGCGACTTCGGAAGGATGGCGGGAACACGAGCGGTACGACCACTACCGGTGGTGCCTGAGGAATTCAAAATGGATTCCCTTCGGCGAGCCGCTTCCCGGAAAGTGAGCGGGGGAGAAAGAGCATGAGCAAAACAAAGGACCGGATGCGCGAAAGCAACCTGCGCTACAGGCAGTCGCTGGGACAGAACTTCATCTACGACGAGGAACTGCTGGCCGCGCTGACGGAGGCGGCCGGGGTTACCGGAGACGAGGACGTTCTGGAGATCGGGCCGGGATGCGGCAGTTTGACGAAGCACCTTTGCCGCGCGGCGCGGAAAGTGCTGAGCATTGAACTGGACGAACGGCTGATTCCGCTGCTGCAGGCCTTCCTGGCGGAGGAGAAGAACTGGAGCGTGGTTCAGGGAGACATCATGACGGTGAACCTTCCGCAGATCACCGCGGCGCTGCAGCCGCCCTTCGCGGTGGTGGCGAATATTCCTTACTACATTACGACGCCGCTGATCCAGCGGCTGCTTACGATGCCGCGTGCGGTGCGCGAGACGGACGACTGTCCGTCCGCGGTGCGCGTGCGAAACCAAGCCGGACTCCCGATCAGCCGGATGGCGCTGATGGTGCAGAAGGAAGTGGCCGACAAAATTATGGCGGCGCCGGGAGAGGACGGCTGGGGGCCGCTGGCGGTGCGTTGCCAGTACATGTGCGAGCCGCGGCGGCTGATGGAAGTGCCCGCAAGCTGCTTTACCCCGCCGCCGAAGGTCGACAGCACGTTCATTCTGCTGCCGATGCGGAAGGAACCCGCGGTGCAGGTGGAGAGCGAGGAAATGTTCTTCCGGGTGGTGAACGCCGCCTTTGCCCTGCGGCGGAAAACGCTGCTGAACGGGCTGTGCGCCGCGTTCCGGGTGGAGCGGGCGGAGGCTGCCGGATGGCTGGAGGCGGCCGGAATTGATCCGATGGTTCGGGGAGAGAAGCTCGGGCTGGCGGAGTTCGGACGGCTGGCGGACGCGGTTACGGGGTTAGGATATACGGATTTAAAGTGAACCGAAAAGAACCGTCCCCATAGGCCCACGGGGAGAGAAGCTTGGGCTGGCGGAGTTCGGGTGGCTGGCGGACGCGGTCAGGTTTTAGGAGGTTTTTGGATGAGTATTGCTCGGTTTGGACATGTTTCCGCGGCACAGTGGGTTGAGGCCATGGGAGACCGGGTTTCGGCGGCTTTGCCTTTGGAAGAGATTCCTTTGCCCCGGCGGGCTACGGCCGGCAGCGCGGGATACGACTTTGTTTCCCCGGCGGAGACAGTGATTCCCCCGGGAGGAAGCGCGCTGATTCCCACGGGCATCCGGGCAGAGATGGAAAACGGCTGGGTGCTGATGCTTTTTCCGAGAAGCTCGCTGGGTTTTAAGCACGGGATCCGCCTTTGCAATACGGCGGGAATCATCGACAGCGACTATGCCTTCGCGAAGAACGAAGGCCATATCATGGTGAAACTGCGGAATCCGTCGGATTCGCCGGTTGTCATCGGGCGGGGAGAACGCTTCTGCCAGGGGGTTTTCCTTCCCTTCGGCACGGCGGAGGAAGACGGGGACTTCGGCACGCGAGAAGGCGGATTCGGGTCAACGGGAAAATAAACGGAGGAACCGGAAAAATGACGGGACTGATCAAAGCAGAGGAAAAGAACCTTGAGGAACTTTACGGCCTTTACCGGCGGACCGCGGAAGCGATGAAGGAGGACGGACTGAACCAGTGGAACTGGGGCGTTTATCCGACGGAAGAGATGATCCGCGGGGACGTGGAACGGGGCGAAATGTACGTTGCGCTGGAGGGTGGCCGGATTGAGGCCGCTATTGCGCTGACGGAAACGGTGGATCCCGAATACACAGAGGTGAGCTGGACGGGCGGAATGCGGCCCGGGATTTTCCACCGGCTTGCGGTGAATCCGGCGCTGCAGGGCGAGGGGATCGGCGGGGATATTCTGGACGACGCGATCCAGCTGCTGCGCAGGGCGGGATGCGACTGCGTGCGGTGCGACACGAACACGAAAAACCGGCGGGCGCTGCGGCTTTACGAAAAAATGGGATTCCGGAAATGCGGCACGGTGCACTGGGACGACACGCCGGAGGAGACCTATTGGGCGTTTGACAAGCGGCTGAAGCGGGAAACGCCGCTGTGGCCGATCCGGATGACGCCGGCTTTCCGCGGCGGGGAGGAGACCCCCTGGGGTGGGGAGAGGCTTCGGCAGCGCTACGGGAAGGAAACCGGAGGCCGGCCCACCGGCGAAAGCCTGGAAGTGAGCTGCATACCGGGACACGAGAGCACGGACAGCCTGGGGCGGAAACTGCCGGAACTGATCCGCGAATTCGGGGAGAAACTGGTCGGGAAATATTGGGACCGCCCTTTCCCGCTGCTGCTGAAACTGATCGACGCGCGGGACAAACTGAGCGTTCAGGTGCACCCGGATGACGAATACGCCGCCGCGCACGAACACGGGAAGCTTGGAAAAAACGAGGCGTGGCTGATCCTGGACGCGCCGGAAGGCAGCGAGCTGGTTTACGGCCTTCAGCCGGGGACCACGCTGCGGGAGCTGAAAGAAGCCTGCGAAAACGGGAAAGCCGTTGAACGCCTGCTGCGGCGGGTGCGGGTGACGCCCGGAGACGTTTGCTACATTCCCGCCGGATGCGTGCACGCCATCGGGGAAGACATTATGCTTTATGAAATTCAGGAATCCTCCGACGTGACCTACCGGTTTTACGACTGGGACAGGAAGGACGCGGAAGGAAAGGGCCGGGAACTGCACATCGAACAGGGGCTGGCGGTGGCCGACCTGAAATGCGCGCCGAGGCCGGTGCGGGTTTCTGAAGCCTACGGTACGCGGCGGCTGCTGAACGAGGAAGAGTTCACACTGGACGTAATCCGCTGCGGCGGGATCGAGATTCTGCCGGAGATCGGCGAATTCGGCATACTGACATCGCTGAAGGGCGAGCTGAGCCTGAAATGGGACAGCGGGGAAATGCGGCTTTCGGAAGGGGAAACCTGCCTGCTTCCCAAGAGCGCGCCGAAAATGCACCTGCGGGGCGAAGGATATGCCGCGCTGGCGATGCCGAACGGATAAGGAAGAACAACGGGGAGACTGAATGAAAACACAGGTAAACGGAAACACGGAAGGCGTGAAGGACGCCATGCTGGCCCGGCTGGACAGCCTTTACGGTTATG
Source organism: uncultured Eubacteriales bacterium (assembly GCA_902764875.1). GTDB lineage: Bacteria > Bacillota > Clostridia > Christensenellales > Aristaeellaceae > Aristaeella. Next base: position 203,307 of record CACWXP010000004.1, on the reverse strand, counting down.
AGCTGGAAGACGGGGCGTATCTTCCGCGGGAGCTGATGAAGCTGCTGGCGGAATGCTCCTGCGCGATGAACCGGGAGATCGCGATCTATCTGACGCGGGACGGCGAGATCGTGAACGTTGCGATCGGAACGGACTGCGACGTGGAACTGACGGACTACCGGCTTCGCCGGAACGCGGAGCGGCTGAGCCGGATCCGCTGCGTGCACACACATCCCGACGGAGACGGACGGCTGAGTGACGTGGATCTGAGCGCGCTGAAGATCTTCCGCTACGACGCGATGACGGCGGTTGGCGTGAAGAACGGAGAACCCACTTTTGTGCAGACCGCTTTCCTCGGCGAAAATGACGGCATCCTGATGGACGAACCCGTTCGCTGGTACAAGGTTCCGGACGCGGAATGGATGAACCGGATCGAGCTGAGCGACGAAGTGGTGGGCAGGGAATCGGTGCAGACAGTTGCGGACGACAGGGAAAAAGCCGTGCTGATGGGCATCGAAAGCCGGGAATCCCTGGAAGAGCTGCGGCAGCTGGCGGAAACCGCCGGGGCGGAGGTGGTCGGAAGCTTTCTGCAGAAGCGCGACAAGCCGGACAACGCCCTGTTCATCGGCAAGGGGAGAGCGGAGGAACTGGCCAGGGACTGCCAGGCGCTGGAAGCGGACGTCTGCATCTTTGACGAAGAGCTGACCGGGGTTCAGGCCAGGAACCTGGAAGAGGTTCTGCGGATCAAGGTGATCGACCGGACGATGCTGATCCTGGACATTTTTGCCCAGCGGGCCACCAGCGCGGAAGGCAAACTGCAGGTGGAGCTGGCACAGCTTCAATACCGCAGCGCCCGGCTGATCGGGCTGGGAACGGTGCTGAGCCGGCTGGCCGGCGGTATCGGCACCCGGGGCCCCGGCGAAAGCAAGCTGGAAATGAGCCGGCGGCGGATCCGGGAGCGGATAACGGAATTGCGCCGGCGGCTGGACGAGCTTGAAAGGCAGCGGGCAATCCGCCGCCAGCGCCGGGAGCGGAACGAGATTCCGGTGGTGGCGCTGGTGGGCTATACAAACGCCGGAAAATCCACGCTGCTGAACGCGCTGACCGGAGCGGACGTTTACGCCGAGGATCAGCTGTTCGCAACGCTGGACGCGGTGAGCCGGAGAATGGAAACGGCGGAAAAAACGCCGTATCTGCTGACGGATACGGTTGGGTTTATCCGGAAGCTGCCGCATACGCTGGTGGACGCCTTCCGCTCCACACTGGAGGAGGCCGCGCTGGCGGATGTGCTGGTGATCGTTTCCGACGGATCAAGCCCGGAGATGGGGCATCAGCACGACACGGTGGAACAGGTGCTGGAAGAACTGGGCGCCACGGAGCAGAAGCGGATTGAGGTGATCAACAAATGCGACATCGCCGATCCGCCGCCTTCTTTGCCCGGCGCAATCCTGATTTCCGCCAAAACGGGGCAGGGCCTTGACGACCTGAAGGATGCTATCGCGGAGGCGATTCAGGAGACCTACGTGCCGGTCACGTTTATGATTCCCTTCAGCCGCTACGGCATTCTGAGCGAGATCCACGCGGCGGGGCGGGTGATTTCGGAAACGCACACGGACGAAGGAACGGAGATCACCGTGATGATCTCCGGAGAAGACGCCGGGCGCCTGGCGCGCAAATACGGCAGTGAAATTATCAAAGAGACAGGGAAAGAAGTTGGGGGCTAAATCCGGGAGACGCGAACGGAAAACGGTTTATTCCTCCGGGATCCAGGGCATCAGGAAAATGTTGATATACAGATTCGGGTTGCCGTAGGTGTAGTCATAGGAGAAGAGGGCGCTTTCCTCCTGCGTCCGTTCTTCTTCCGGCACGAGGGAAAGATCTTCCTTCTTCTTGTTGGCGTTGGCGGCGTTCAGGTCATAATCCCGGGTGTACATCCGGATGGTGTGACCCGCCTTCGAATGGGTGGCGTCGCCGGGGGAATCCACGTTGCCTTCGATGGTTGTGATTCTGTATTTTCCGTCGCCCAGATCCTCCACGTCGTAAACCAGGCCCACATGATAGGAGCCGCCGGCGGGGACGCCGTTAAACTGCTTCCCGTTGCCGTAGACGACGAGGAACCCCTTCTGGGGAACGCGGGTGAGGCGGTTCATGTAGCCGTAGCCGTCCTGCAGTTTTCCCTGGCCGGCTTCCTTTACATGAACCACGCCTTCGACTTCCTCATGGGGTGTTTTGTTTTTCTCCTGCTGGGGGATGCCGGCTTCCAGCATGCACCAGGTGACAAAGCCGCCGCACCATTCAAAATCGATGCCGGCGCCGCGCCATTCGGTGAATTTGTTCAGGAGCTTCAGCTCCCGGCCGTCGGTTTCCTGCCATTCGTCGTAGGCGATATCCAGCACAGCCTGGATTTCGGCGGGGACCTCCTGCACGACTTCGGTCGTGATTTCGCGGGCCTTGGCCTTTCCGTCCGCCGCGGCGGCGGAAACGAAAAGCAGCAGGGCCAGCAGCAAAGTGAGAAAACGCAGGGCTGATTTCATGATTCATTCATCCTTTCCAATACGGTTAGTATGATTGTAGTTGACGGAGTATGGATTGTCAATGACCTGAGGGTTTCGGGGGACGGGGAGGCCGCGCTATGGCGCGGCAGCGGATAGTGGTTAGTGGTTAGTGGATAGTAGGAGACGGGGAGAATTTAGGATACAGGATTTAGGATTCAGGGAGCTTTAGTGGATCGTGGGCTTTGAGTTTTGGAAAAAGACGGGACTTACAGACGAAGGGGACGGTGGTTGGATTGAAACGGAAACTGAAAGGTTTTGTTGCTTTGCTGGCGGCTTTGATGATGATTTCTGCGCTTGGCGCGGGATTCGCCGAAACCGGGCTGGAACGTTTTCCGGTTCGCTTCGGAGACCGGGAAAGCAACAAAATCGCCATCACGATGGACGATATCAACGAGCCGGAATGGGCGTGGAAAACGGTGGAGCTCTGCCTGCAGCACGGCATTACGATGACTTTCTTCCCCATCGGAACCAACCTGCACGAGCAGGACCGGGAGCACTGGCAGCTGCTGCTGGACGCGGGATGCGAGATCGGCTGCCACACGATGTATCACGACAGCCTGCCGAAAAAAACGGACGGGGAACTGGTCTGGTCCCTGCTGCATTTCCAGGAGACGCTGGACCAGGTGCTGGGCTATCACTACGAAGTGCGCTGGCTGCGTCCGCCCTTCGGGAACCTTGAGAAGGACGACGACACCGGGATGCGCGACGTGATGACGATGCTGAAGAAGATCGGCTACGGGCACGCGATCCTTTGGGACGTGAGCGAAATGAAAAGCGCGAAAAAGGCGCTGAAGGAGACAAAGAACGGGAGCATCCTGCTGTTCCACGCCCGGGAAGGGGATTACAACTGCCTGGTGGAACTGATTCCGATGCTGCTGGAGGCGGGGTTCGAACCCGTGACGGTGAGCGAAATGTTCGGCTACGACCCGCCGGAAACAAGCGACGAACCCTTTGTGTACGATCCCGCTGTATACCGCTATCCGGAGAAGCTGAAAGACGCGAAAGAGGATCCGTAAGTTTGACAGCGGAAGGGGGAACGCATATAATCATGACTCACGGAGGAGAATGGCAATGAAGAAGACCCTGACCCTTTTGACGGCACTGATTTTCACGGTTTTACCGGTTTGCTGCGGGGCTTTCGCGGAAACGGAAACGCCCCACTACACGCTGCCGATCGACCTGAGCGGCGGGATGAAGCTGAACCAGAAGTACTTTATTTCCGACACGGAATACGAGGATCCGACGATCCATGTGAAGATTTCCACCGGCGACGTGAACGGTGTGCTGTACTGGATTGCGGACGTTGAGATTGCGGACGCGAGCCAGCTGCGCACTGCGGCGGCGGAGGAATTCGACTCCAACGGAACGGAGTTCGGCTCCGTGCTGGCCCGGCGGATGAACGCCGTGCTGGCGATCAACGGCGACTTCTATTGCTATCAGCGGGCCGGTACCGAGGTTGTGATCCGGCAGGGGATTGCTTTCCAGGATCACTGGGACCGGACACGGGTAGACGTGCTGGCCATCGACGAGGACGGCGACTTCCACGGCATTTCGCAGCCCGCAAAGATGCAGGGGCAGACGGAGATTGACGGGAAAAAGATTATCAACGCCTTCTGCTTCGGGCCGCTGCTGGTGAACGACGGGAAGATCAGCATGCGGGAAAGCCCTTACTGGATCATCAACGATCATTATTCCCAACGGGTGGCGATTGCCCAGACCGGGCACCTGCAGTACCGCGTGATCGTGACGGGCCCCTACAAGCGCGGCAGCCGGGGGTTCCAGTTTGAAGACTTCCGCAAATACGTGGCCGGGATGGACGACCTGCTGGTGGCCTATAACCTGGACGGCGGAGACAGCGCCGTGATGGTTTTCAACGGAGAAAAGATTAACGACCCGGAAAACGACAACGAACGGCCGCTGGCCGACATTATCTATTTTGCTTCCGCTTATCCGGGAGACTGATCCTGACAGAACGGAGAGCGATTCATGTCCACCTACCTGATTTACGTCTGCGTATCGGTTGCGGCGGCGTTCCTTCTGTTTGCGGCGCTGTATCTGATTCGGCGGGACTTTTCCGGCGCGGGGTGCGCGCTGCTTTCCCTGCCGGTGTGCTGCGTGCTCGGATTCGCAATGGCAAAGCTGGTTTATGTTTTGCTGATGGAGAGCGGGAACATCGTCCAGTGGGGAGAATGGGACGTTTTTCTGAACATGAAGCCGAAAACCTTCAGCTTCGTCGGCGGAGCCGCCGGCGTTTGCCTGGGGGTGCTGCTGAGCGCGAAAATCATGAAAAAAAAGCCGGCCGGAAAGGTGCTGGATACCTTTGTGCTGCCGGGGGCTTTGCTGATCGCCGGGCTGCGGCTGGCCGAGGTTGAGCTGGGCGCGCTGGGCACCGGACGGTTTATCGAGGTTCCGGAAGGATCCCCTTATCTGATCCTGGCGGTTTTCAACAAATACGGGGAGCCGCACGTGGCGGTTTTCGTGTGGGAAGCGGCGGTTGCCCTGGTGATCGGCGCGCTTTCGCTGATCCGGACGGAGGGGCGGCCGGGAGAACGCTTCAGAAATGCCGTGTTCCGGCTTTGCATCTGCCAGATCCTGCTGGAAAACATGCGGAGCCAGAACATGAAATGGGGATTTGTGTGCGTGGAGCAGCTGCTTTGCGCCGTGATCATCATGGTTCTGACGGTGCTGGCGTGCCTGCGGCTTCCGGGCCGCAGGGGCTGGCGGAAGATTCTTCCCGCGGGGATTATGTTCCTTTGCTTCGGCGCGATTGTCGGCACGGAATTCCTTCGCCAGCGCAGCCCCAGCCAGTTTATGGGCATGCACGGCGGATATTGGATCATGGGGGCGATCCTTCTGGGGATGCTGCTGCTCTATCGGCACACGGCGAATCAGTCCGCCGGACTGTCGGGCCAGGAATCTTCAAAGGGCTGATAATCCGAGGTTTTGAACATTGCGTGGATCACGTCATAGTGCGGATGCTCCCGCCAGCCGCCGAGGGTCGGCTGGGAAGTGGCGTCGATCTGACAGTCGGGGAGATTTTCCCTCAATGCTTCAAGGACGGACGGAGGAACCTCCGTCCTTCTTCTGTCCACGGAATTGAAGAGCCAGAGCCGCTTCAGGGATTTCATGCCATAGAGCGGGGAAAAATCCTCCACCAGGTTGTAGGAAAGATTCAGATCCATCAGGTGGGTCAGCCCCGCCAGGGGGGACAGATCCGTGATGTAATTATTGAAAATCTCGAGGTATTCCAGTTTTTTGAGATCGGCCAGGGGAGAGATATCCTTAATCCGGTTGATGGCGATGATCAGCACCCTCAGATCCGGAAGGTCGCGGAGCCAGGAGATATCGTCCACCGCGTTGTGGCCGAAATCCAGGGCTTTCAGCTTTTTGCAGTAGCGGAGGAGAGAAATATCCTTCGTGTAATGCACGGTGGAATCGGAAAAATGCAGGGTGGAGAAAACCGTCGCGTCCGTGCGGACGGAATGACCGTCGCCGAAACGGATGGTCCAGCCGAATTCGATCTGCGGAAAGCGCGCGGTCAGATCTTCAATATTGCTCCGCCAGACAGGCGTTCCGAACATATCCACCTTTTCCAGATTCGGATATTTTTCGAGGGTTTTGATGATGACATTCAGATCGGTATAGCCTGTTCCGAAATCAAGATAGGTGACCGTCAACGGATCCGCCATGGCGGCCTCGCCGACGGAGGTGCGGTCCGCCGCGGAGACGGCGGGGAAAGCCAGCAGGCAGACGAGCATCAGCAGAATGATACGCCTTGACATGAGCCACCGTCCTTTCACTGCCGGCGGGCCAGCAGCCAGGCCGCCACATGCACCGCCTGCTGGAAGCGGCCGGAGAAGATCATTTCCTCAATTTCGTTTGGGGAGTATTTTTGCACATCCAGAAGTTCCATATCATCCAACTTTTGGGAAGCGGCGAGGCGACAGTTTTCCGCCCTGAAAAGCCAGGCCATATTGTCGGAAAGCGTGGCCTGGGAGGGAATGGTGAGCAGGTGGGTCCAGGCGTCTGACTCATAGCCGGTCTCTTCCCGCAGCTCGCGTTTCGCCGCGGCAAGCGCCTGCTCCATGGTGCAGGATGCTCCGTCCTTCCGCTCGATACCGCCGGCGGGAAATTCTGTCGTTACCCGGCGGATCCCCTGGCGGAACTGGCGAACGCAGAGAACATCGCCGGCCTCGTCGGTGGCGACGATGACGGCGTAATCCCGGCGGGTGTAACTGTAATACGGCTCGAAAACACGGCCGTCGGGAAAACGGTAGGCGGAGCGGCGAAAATCGATCCACTGATCCCGCACCAGATGCTCGCAGCGGATTTCCTCACAGACAAGCTCGCCGGGTTCCTGATCATGATCCAAAGCCATTGAACTGCTCCTTTCCGGGAGATGGGGCACGGTATCAGTGTATCATAAAGAGGAATTGCTGAAAAGACATATTCTATGCTTGTCACAGGGGGCCCGTATGGAGTATAATAAAAGGCAAGATCAGAAGGGAACAGGGGGGATTGGTGTGGAGGATCAGTTCAACACCATGAAGCACAATCCGATTGTCGGAACGGGGAACGACGCCAGGGATATCCTGTCGTTCGTTTACCAGGCGCTGCAGGTGAAAGGTTACGATCCGGTGGATCAGCTGGTGGGTTATCTGATGACCGGGGATCCGACCTACATCACGAGCTACAATTCCGCCCGGAGTCTGATCGGCCGGGTGGATCGGGATACCCTGCTGGAAGAGCTGGTCCGCTCCTATCTGGAAACACTGTGACAAGGCAGGCGGCGCCGCGCGGCGGCGCCGTTTTCATGCCCCGGGAAGGGAAACACGGCGCTGATCGTTTGTATCAGTGCCGAGCACTTTGAAATTGGAGGTGCACAGATGAAAAAGAGACTGTTAATTGCCCTGGCGATGATGCTGATCTGCCTGGCGGCGGCCGCGCCGGCCCTGGCGGCAGATGTATTCAAGTATTCCGCGGAATCGATCCAGGTTTTCGCGGATGAGAGCGTCACGCCGGAACTGATCCGGGACGGGGCCTTCGCAGAGGGGGAAGTGACCTATTCCCTGAACAAAACGATTGCCACGGTGGACGAAAACGGCACGGTGACCGGCGTGAACCCGGGGGAACTCTGGCTGACGGCGCAGCTGACGCAGGGCGAAAAGGCCGTGCGGACCGCGAAGATCAAGGTTGTTGTCTGCCGCAAGGTGGCGAAGGTTGTTCTGGATACCAAAGGACTGCAGATTTACGAGCCGGACGACGAGAACATTCTCCCGCTTTTGCAGCGGGGGGAAACGGACGAACCGCTGACGGACCGGATTCTGGTGTTGCCGGCGGGCAAGAAGTTCTGGCCCCGGGCGACGGTGTTGCCCGAAGATGTAGCGAACGCACACAAAAAGGTGACCTTTGAAACCAGCGACCCGACGATTCTCCTGCTCAGCCGGGACGGGCAGTTCATTGCCTCTCAGCCGGGAGAGTGCGTGCTGACGGTGCGCAGCAACCAGAGCCCCGAAGTGACGGAGCAGTTTCATGTGCTGGTGACGCAGCCGGTGAAGAAAATCACGATCAGCGCGGAGGGAAAAACGGTCGCCGCGGGAAAGACACTGCAGCTGGAAGCCGCGGTTTCGCCGGAGAACGCAACGGTTCAGCAGGTGGTCTGGAGCAGCCGGAACGAAAAGGTGGCTACGGTGGACGCCAACGGCCTTGTGACCGGCGTCGGGCGGGGCGATGTTTACATTGAGGCAAAAGCCACGGACGGGACGAACGCGGCAGCGACCTTCGCCGTCGCCGTGACGCAGGATGTGACGGAGATCACCGTTCAGGAAACGGAAGTGACCGTCGCGACCAAGCGAAGCGCGCCGCAGCTGCACGTGCAGGTGCTGCCGCAGAACGCCAGCAACCGCAAGGTGATCTGGACCTCTTCGGACGAATCGATCGCGACGGTGAACGGGTACGGAACCATTACGGGCCGGAAGGCCGGCGAATGCATCGTCACCTGCTCCAGCGTTTCCAATCCGGAGGTGAGCGTGACCGTTCCGGTGCACGTGATCCAGATGGTGACGGACATCCAGTTCACAAATGAAAAGGGGCTTTCCTTCTACATCGGGGAAAGCCGGCAGCTGGAATGGCAGATTATTCCGGACGACGCGACGATCAAGGACGTTACCTTCAAGAGCCGGAATCCGAAAGCGGCTGTCGTGGACGCGAACGGCATCGTGACCGGCGTCGGCAAGGGCCAGGCGGATATCGAGGTCCGGGCGACGGACGGCAGCAACCGCTACCGGGTTTACCGGGTGACCATCCTGAAGGCTGTGGAGGGCATCAACCCCATGGCCGCGCAGTATTACGCACAGCTGGGCGGAACGACCAACATCAAGGCGACCGTGTATCCGAACGACGCGTCGAACCAGGGAATTGACTGGGCCAGCAGCGACGAATACGTGGCCTCCATCCGTTCCGTCGGCACGAGCTACGGCCGGGTTTACGGAAACAGGCAAGGCTATGCCACCATTACGGCCACCACCCGGGACGGCGGATTTTCCACCACCACCAACGTGATTGTCGATGATTTCAACGGCATGGTGATGTGCGGCAGCGCATTCATCGACGATTACAACAAGATCAAGATCGTGCTGTGGAACATGAGCCGGTATTACACGGTGAACACGGTATATTTCCGGGTGGACTGCTATGACACACAGGGAAACCCGATCCCCTGCACGGTGGACGGGGCGACCTCCTTCGACGGAAGCTATCCGCTGGCGCTGGAACCCGGCGACCGTTCGGTGCATGGGCGGTTCAACTTCTACAATTACCGGGAAACCGGGCTTTACGGCTACGTGGTTGTGACGATCACGGGATATGTTTTTGACAACGGGCAGAAATGGTGGATTCCGGAAGACGAGCAGGTTCCCTACCGGTCGACGGATTCCTGGCACTGGGGCGAACCGACCCTTGCACCGCCTGCCGGAAACGATGGGGAGAGCAATGGCTGACCTGATTGTAATCGGGGCCGGGCACGCCGGATGTGAGGCGGCCCTGGCCGCGGCCCGGATGGGCATAGACACGCTGCTGCTGACGCTGAACATGGACGGGATCGCCCTGATGGCCTGCAACCCGGTGATCGGCGGATCGGCCAAGGGGCACCTGGTTCGGGAACTGGACGCGCTGGGCGGCGAAATGGGCCTGGCAATCGACGATACCTTTCTGCAGAGCCGGATGCTGAACATGGGCAAGGGCCCCGCGGTGCATTCCCTGCGGGCCCAGGCGGACAAGCAGGCTTATCAGAACCGGATGCGGAAGGCGCTGATGACCTGCGATCGGCTGACGGTGCGGCAGGGGGAAGCGGCCTCCATTGAAACGGAAAACGGAAAAGTGAGCGCGGTGACCACCGCCACAGGCGCGCGGATTCCCTGCCGCGCGGCGGTGGTGGCCACCGGCGTTTACCTGCAGGGCAGCATCATCATCGGGGAGCACAGGCACGACGGCGGCCCCCAGGGGCTGATGAACGCTTCGCTGCTGTCCGCGAGCCTCCGGGAGCTCGGCTTTGAACTTCGCCGGTTCAAAACGGGAACGCCGGCCCGGGTGGACGTCCGGACCGTCGACTTCGACGAAATGCAGGAGCAGAAGGGGGACGAACCGGTGGTTCCCTTCTCCTTCCTGACGGACCGGAAACTGGAAAACACCTACAGCTGCTATCTGACCTGGACCACGCCGGAGACCCATCGGATCATCCTGGACAACCTGGACCGGGCGCCGCTGTACAGCGGGAAAATCCACGGCATCGGCCCCCGCTACTGCCCGAGCATTGAGGACAAGGTAGTGCGCTTTGCGGACAAGGACCGGCACCAGATTTTCCTCGAGCCGGAGGGAAAGGAAAGCCGGGAATGGTATGTCCAGGGCATGAGCACCTCCATGCCGGAGGATGTACAGTGGGCCATGTACCGGACGATCCCGGGGCTGCGGCACTGCGAGTTTACAAGGCTTGGCTACGCCATTGAATACGACTGCATCGACAGCCTGGAGCTGCGGCCGACGCTGGAAAGCCTGCGGATCGGCGGCCTTTTCTTTGCCGGGCAGATCAACGGCACCAGCGGATACGAGGAAGCTGCCTGCCAGGGGCTGCTGGCAGGCATGAACGCGGCGCTGCATATACAAGGCAAGGCGCCGGTGCTGCTGACCCGGGACATGAGTTACATCGGCGTGCTGACGGACGACCTGACCACAAAGGGAACGGACGAGCCCTACCGGATGATGACCTCCCGGGCGGAGCACCGGCTGTACCTGCGGCAGGATAACGCGGATCTTCGTCTGACGGAGATCGGGTGGCAGGCCGGGCTGGCGACGGAAGAGCGGATGGAGCGGACCCGGCGGAAGCAGGCGGAAACGGAACAGCTGATCCGGGAACTGAAAACCACCCGGTTTGCGCCGGGAGAGGCGCTGAACGCTTTCCTTCGGGAAAGAAACCAGCCGGAAACGGCCGGATCGCTGAACGCGGAGGAGCTGCTGCGGCGGCCGGAGGTTGCCTTTGCGGATCTGACGGAGCTGAAACCGGAATGGGCAGAAGCTTCCCCCGCCGCCAGGGAGCAGGCGGAGATTTCGGTGAAATACGCCGGCTATCTGGAAAAACAGGCCCACCTGATCGAACAGGCCCGGCGAATGGAGGAAATCCGCCTGCCGGAGGATATTCCCTACGCGGACATTGAGCATCTTCGCCTGGAGGCACGGCAGAAGCTTGCAAAGCAAAAGCCCGTGTCGCTGGGGGCGGCGGGCCGGATTCCGGGCGTGAACCCGGCGGATGTGGCGGTGCTGACGGTTTGGATGGAGAAACAGAAGCGAATGAAGGAAGGGGCGGAAAACTTATGAAAAAACTCCGGAGGCTGCTGATCTTCCTGATGGTTCTGATGATTCCCGCGGGCGCGCTTTGCGAAACGATTACGTTTCAGGATTTCAGCGCCGATTCGGAGGCAGAATATATCAACCTGGAAGGTATGTGGAAGGTGAACCGGTGGAGCGATTTTTATGCGTTCCTCGAAAAATTTCCGAACCTGAAAAAGGTGGATATGTTCGACATCCTTGTGTATAACAACAAGGCGGACGAGATCCACGAGCGCTTTCCGAACATTGAATTCGGAATGACGATGCGCTTCGGGGAGCACACGCTGCGCACGGACGACACGGCGTTTTCCACGCTGCACGGATACTATCCCGAATGGCATTCCTGCGCCCAGATGCACATCGTCAAATACTGCAAAAACCTGTATGCGCTGGACCTGGGGCACAACGAGTTTGACGATCTGAGCTTCCTGTACGATATGCCGCAGCTGCGCGTACTGATCATCGCGGCCGGCAACGCGAAAGACATCACGCCCATCGGAAGCCTCAAGCACCTTGAATATCTGGAGATCTTCAACAATTCGATTGAGGATATTTCCTGCCTGAAGGATATGCCGTACCTGATGGATCTGAACATTGTTCAGAACCTGATCGACGATATTTCTCCGGTGAAGGAGCTTAAATCACTGAAACGGCTGTGGATTTTCACCCACAGCCGCAGATCGCCCGGACCGGAAAGCGAGGAAACGCTGGCGGAGTTGCAGAAAGCCCTGCCGAACTGCTACATTGACGGGGTTTCCACCTCCACCGCCGGCGGCTGGCGGGAGCATCCGCACTATGACGTGATCTACAGGATGTTCCGTTCCCGCGTATACGAACCCTTTGCGGACTCTCCGCCGGAAAATATTCCGGAAGGGTTTGCTCCGCGTGCGGAAGAGGCGACGGAAACGCCGGCGGCTACGGAGACGGCAGCGGAGACACCGTCTTCCGCACCAGCGACGGGGGCCCCGGATCCGGCGACGGAGAAACCGTAGGCGAAACCGGCGACAGCGACGCTTCCGACGCTTCCTTCGAAGGAGATGCTGTCTCCTTTGCAGGCCATGTTTTCACCGGTGCCGTTGAAATAACGGGGAAATCATCCTCCGCGTCTTCGTCCTTCACCAGGGCGCTGATCAGCCACAGCCATTCCTGCACAGATTCATCCGTGTAAACCTGCGAGGGGATCTCCCCATGGGTGGTCACCAGCGGGACACTCTCTGCCTTCATGCCGAGTTCGTTCAACTTGTTGACGAACCGGTAGATGGTGTTGTTGTTGACGGTCTGGTCTCCGTAGGCCGTATAGGCAAGCACGTCGCACCCCTCAAAGAGCTCCGGATTCATGGAAAGCTTCCGGATTCGCCCGTCCACGCACAGCAGCCGCGAAAAAGTTCCGGGCATGACATTGACCAGGTCCCAGATTCCGATGGCGCCCAGGCTGTATCCGGTCACGGCGATTCGGGATGTATCGATTTTGTAGTCTTCAATCACTTTCTCAACGCATCTCTTCACGGACTGAATAATCGGTTCCCATTCGTCGTCGTAGGATCCGGGATGCTGGGGAACCAGCACGATGCATTCCGGCTCGGGAACGGATCCGTCCACGATCAGGGCGCCCAGGCCCCGTTCCTCCGGCTTAAGGGCGGCCCTGGCCATGCCGTGAGTGCTGTGGAGATACACCACCAGCGGCAGCCCCGGCTTTACGTCGAAAGGCGTATAGACCCAGTAATTCATCCGCGGGGTGTAATAGGAACCGCCGGAGGGCATTTCAAAGCGTTCCCAGCCTTCTGGCCAGTCCTTTTTGGAATCCGCGCCGGCGGGGATGATGAAAAGGATGGAAAACAGAAGGGAAATGAACAAACAGGTGATTCTTTTCACAGTCAAAACGAACCATCTCTCCTCTGCAGCGATTCGGCCCTGAAAATCAGGAAAGCCGGGAGAGGGAATGCTTCATGCGGGAGATGGTTTCATCCTTCCCGAGAAGATAGGCAATTTCGAAAGCGCCGCCGGGGGTGGATTCCTGGCCGGAAATGGCGATGCGCATGGGCCAGAGCACGGAACCGTTTTTCCGGCCCCAGGCCTGGATGTTCTCCATGACAACATCGTGAATCTTCTCTTCCGTCCAGTCGGAAATTCCTTCCAGCACCGGGATCAGCAGCGGAAGGACTTCCTTCGCTACGGCCTCGTCACTCTTCTGCTTCTTGTTGAAGAAGATGGCGGTGTCGTATTCCGGCATTTTGGCCAGGAAGGCGATTTTTTCGGGAATGCGGCTGAAGATATCCGTGCGGCTCTGCATCAGCTGGGCCAGGCGGCGGTAATCCATGTCTTTGCCGGCGAGAACCTTGTCGAACCAGGGGGTTGCCATGGCCAGATATTTGTCGGGATCCATCTTCGCCACATACTGGCTGTTCATCCATTCCAGCTTGTTCGGGTCAAAAATGCCGGGGGATTTGTTAATCCGGTGGATATCAAAGGCCTCCACCAGCTCGGGCAGGGTGAAGAACTCCTGATCCGTGCCGGGATTCCAGCCGACGAGGGCCAGGTAATTCACCAGCGCCTCAGTCAGGAAGCCTTTTTCGATGTAATCGGAATAGTAGGCGTCGCCGTCCCGCTTGGAAAGCTTGTGCGTAGCGTCGCGCATGACGGTGGGCAGATGAATATAGGTCGGGATCTCCCAGTCCAGCGCTTTGTAAAGATAATTGTAGCGGGGGGTTGAGGAAAGATATTCCATGCCGCGCATCACGTGGGTGATGCCCATCAGATGATCGTCAATTACGTTGGCGAAGTTATAGGTGGGCATACCGTCCTGCTTGATGAGCACCATGTCGTCCATGGCTTCGGCGTTCTGGAAGGTCATGTCGCCGAAAACGACGTCGCTGTAGCTCGTTTCGCCCTCGGTCGGCGCGTTCATGCGGATGACCCAGGGAATGCCGGCGGCCTTTTTGGCTTCCACCTCTTCCGGCGTCAGGTGCAGGCAGTGCTTGTCGTACTTCCAGGTTCCGCCGGAGGCTTCCACCTTTGCCCGGCGCTCTTCCAGCTCTTCCTTCGAGCAGAAGCAGTAATAGGCGTGGCCGCTGCGGACCAGGTGCTCGGCATAAGGAAGATAGGTGTCCTTGCGCTGGCTTTGGATATACGGCCCGCAGGGACCGCCGATGTCGGGCCCTTCATCCCAGTTCAGCCCGCAGGCGCGGAGCGTGTCATAGATCACTTCGGTGGCGCCTTCCACAAAGCGCTCCTGATCGGTGTCCTCGATCCGCAGGATGAACTGACCGTTATTCTGCTTTGCAAAAAGATAGGCATAGAGCGCGGTGCGAACGCCGCCCAGGTGCATAAAGCCGGTGGGGCTGGGGGCAAAACGGGTTCTGACTGTCATAATGATTCCTCCGGTATTCTGGGGTTGATAGGGTTATTTGGCCTGCTTTGCAAAGGTGTCCCGCAGGCCCACGGTGCGGTTGTAAACCGGGAGGTCCGGGGTCGAATCCGGATCCTTGCAGAAGTAGCCGGTGCGCAGGAACTGGAAGCTGGTTCCGGTTTCCGCTTCGGCGATCACCTTTTCGGCAACGCCGCGGCAAACCTGCAGGCTGGCGGGGTTCAGGCGGGAGATGAAATCCTTCTTGTCGGCTTCCGCTTCCTCGTCGTCCAGGTTGTCGTTCAGCAGGGGCTCATAGAGCCGGGCTTCAAAGGGAATGCAGTCCGCGGCGGAAACCCAGTGCAGGGTTTTGCCCTTGATCTTCCGGTCCGCGCCGGCGCTTCCGGAGAAGGAATCAAGGTCCACCGTGCAGCGCACCTCGGTCACGTTGCCTTCCGCGTCCTTCACGCATTCGTCGCAGCGGACGATGTAGGCGCCCTTGAGGCGAACCTCGTTGCCGGGGAACATCCGCTGATATTTTTTCACCGGGACTTCCATAAAGTCGTCCTGCTCGATAAACAGCTCCCGGCCGAAGAGCATCTCCCGGGTGCCCAGTTCCGGATGATCCGGATGGTTTTCAAGGGTGACGGTTTTGGTTTCGCCTTCCGGCCAGTTCGTGAGCACGACCTTCAGCGGCCGCAGCACGGCCATGGCGCGCAGGGAGGTTTCGCCCAGCACGTCGCGCACGCAGTGCTCCAGCACGGCATAGTCCACGGTGGAATCTGCCTTGCTCATGCCGATGGTGTCCACAAAGTTCCGGATCGCCATGGGCGGATAGCCCCGGCGGCGCATGGCGGAAAGGGTGGGCATGCGGGGATCGTCCCAGCCGGCGACATAGTTCCCCTCCACCAGCTGGCGCAGGTAGCGCTTGCTCATCACGGTGCCCGTCATGTTCAGGCGGGAAAACTCGATCTGGCGCGGACGGGCGGGGAGCATATCGGCGCTTTTTTCAACCACCCAGTCGTACAGCGGCCGGTGAATTTCATACTCCAGGGAGCACATGGAATGGCTGATGCCTTCCAGCGCGTCGCCGATGGGATGGGAAAAATCGTACATGGGATAGATGCACCATTTGTTCCCGGTGCGCCAGTGTTCCTTGTACAGAATGCGGTACATGGCGGGATCCCGCATGACGATATTGGGGGAGGCCATGTCGATCTTCATGCGCAGGGTTTTGCTGCCCTCCGGGAATTCGCCGGCCTTCATCCGGCGGAAAAGATCCAGGCTTTCCTCAGCGGGGCGGTCGCGCCAGGGACTGTTTTTCCCGGGCTCTGTCAGCGTTCCGCGGTATTCGCGCATCTCGTCCTTGCTCAGTTCGTCCACATAGGCCAGGCCCCGGCGGATCCACTCCTCGGCGATTTCGTAGCATTTGTCGTAGTAATCGGAGGCGTAGAATTCACCGCCGGTCCAGTGGAAACCGAGCCAGTGGATATCCCGCTTGATCGCCTCAACGTATTCCGTGTCTTCCTTGGCGGGGTTGGTGTCGTCAAAGCGCAGGTTGCACTTTCCGCCGAATTTTTCCGCGGTCAGAAAGTCCATGATCAGGGCTTTGCAGTGACCGATATGCATATATCCGTTGGGCTCCGGGGGAAAACGGGTGTGAATCTCCGTATACCGGCCCTCGGCCAAATCTTTCTCAATCGCGTCCCAGATAAAATTGCTGCGGGCGTTGCTTTCTTCCATTTCAGGCTGCTCCTTTTGCTGCGGAATGGTTGCATCGGGCCGGTTTTCCGGCCGCATGCACAGCAAACATTATACAAAAAAGGCGGTGGCAGAATCAAGGGATTTTTCAATGAATATTATAGGAAGAAAAAAAAGATTGCTTTTTGAGCCCGACCTGTTATAAAATAATTACACATATGGTTATCATCCTCCGGCCGATGTAACGGAGAATACAGGGCCGGACAAACGGAGAGATTGGATTTTGAGACTCACATTCGGAATCATGCTGTTCGCGCTGGCGGCGGTGCTGGGCGTCTGCTCGGTGGTCGCAAAGCGGTCGGGGAAGCCCATGGGGCCGACCGCTTCTTCGCTGCTGCTGTGGATTATTCCGCCTGTGATCGGCAACGCCATCATCATCCTCAGCGGAACGGAACTGCTCTCCACCATCGGCGCATACATCTATTATATCGGCATGGATTTTCTGATGGCCGGTGTGCTTCATTTCACCTTCAGGTACTGCCGGATCACCTGGCCTTCCATGCTGCTGCGCGATCTGGTTTATGCCCTGCTGCTGGCCGACGTGATCCAGCTGCTGCTGAACCCCTTCTTCCACCATGCGTTCAACCTGGTTCCCATTGAGGTGAACGGGTTTGATTACTACAAGCTTGAGCCCCTGCTGGGCCAGACGTTCCACCGTCTTGTGGACTATGGAATCCTGGCGGGAATTCTGGCCGTTTTTGCGGTGAAGACGGTCCGATCTCCCCGGCTGCAGACCGAGCGGTATTCCGTCATTCTGGTCACCATCCTGGTGGTCACCGCCTGGGAAACGGCCTACATCTTCAGCGGTACGCCCATCGACCGTTCCATGTTCGGCTTCGGCGTTTTCGGCCTTCTCATCTTCTATTTCTCCCTGTATTACCGGCCGATGCGCCTGCTGGACCGGATGCTGGGCGGCGTCATTTCAGAGCAGCCGGACGCCATGTATTTCTTTGACCCGAACCAGCGGTGCATCTGGATGAACGAAGCCGGAGCGAAGCTGCTCCACATGGAAGAGAACGATCTGGCCGGCGTCGGGAATGCCCTGGCGAAAAGGTTCGGTAACCGCCATCCCGGGGAGGACAGCTGGAGCGATCAGGTGATCACGAACGGAAAGGACGGGACGCAGGTATGCCGGCTGAGCAAGCGCCCCCTGCTGGACAAAAACCGCAGAATGACCGGCTTCTACATCACCGTTCGCGACGAAACCGAAGAACGGGCCGCCATGGAGCAGAAGCTTTACAACGCGCGGCACGACCGGCTTACCGGCCTTTACAATCGGGACTATCTCTATGAGCGCACGCGGGAATTGCTGGAGAAGAATCCCGAAAAGAATTATCTGATCATTTATGCGGATATCAGCGATTTCAAGATGATCAACGACGTCTACGGGTATGCATTCGGCGATTTCGCACTGCAGCGCGTAGCGGACTGGGTGTCGGAGGAGATTTCGGAAAACGGCGTTTGCGGAAGACTTGGCGGCGATACCTTCGGCGTGTGCCTGCCGGAGGAGGAATTCGACCAGCAGCGGACGGAAAGAAAACTGAGCGACTTTCCCGTGGACGACGGAACGACCAGGCATCACCTGCTGATTCACATCGGGATCTATCGGGTCACCAACCGGGAGACGGACGTATCCGTCATGTTCGACCGGGCGCATATGGCCGTCAGCACCATCAAGGAAGAATACCATATCACCGCCGCCTGGTACGACGAGGAAATGCGGAACCAGGTGCTTTGGAACCGGCAGATTTCGGCCGAACTGAAGGATGCCATCTGGCAGGGACAGATCCGTCCCTGGCTGCAGCCGATTGTGGACCGGAACGGAAAAACCATCGGGGCGGAGGCTCTGGTCCGCTGGGTACACCCGAAGGACGGAATCCGGCCGCCTTCCTCCTTTATTCCCGTCTTTGAGCGGAACGGTATGATTGCGGACATTGACCGGCATATGTGGCGCTGCTGCTGCTCGATTTTGCGAAAATGGCAGCAGGAAGGGGACGAACGGTTTATTTCCGTCAATATTTCTCCGAAGGATTTCAAGTTCCTGGATGTCGGGGAAGAGCTGATCCGTATGGTTCGGGAGTTTGGGGTGGAACCGGCGAAGCTTCGCCTGGAGATTACGGAAACCGTGATGATGACCAACCTGGAACAGCGGATGGAAACGCTGGAGAGCCTGCGGAAAAACGGTTTTATCATCGAGATGGACGATTTCGGCAGCGGCTATTCTTCCCTGAACATGCTCAAGGACATGCCGGTGGATGTGCTGAAAATCGACATGGCTTTCCTGCGGAAGGCGGCCGATGCCGGCGGGCGCGGAAAGACTATCGTCAGGGAGATTATCAATCTGGCCCGGGAACTGGATATCATCTCGCTGACGGAGGGTGTGGAAACGAAAGATCAGTACGATCAGCTGCAGGCGATGGGGTGTCAGATGTATCAGGGCTACTTCTTCGCAAAGCCCATGCCGCTGGAAGACTTTGAAAAGCAGTTTGGCGCTGCGGGATAAACGGGAGGCATCCATGAACGGAAAAAGAAGAAGCATCCCTGCCTTTGTCGCGCTTTTTACCCTGCTGCTTCTTGTTTTTCCGTATGCCGCTTCTGCGGATGGGGAAAAGCCCAGGGCTACCCGGGAGCCGCTGGTCACGCAGGAGCCCGCGCCCCTGCCGGAAATGCCGGAGCGGGACGCGGAAGGGTTTCTTCCGGAAGAAGGGGAGTTCGTCTATGAAAACGACGAGGTGGGCCTATGGATCTATCTCAGCTATTCCCTGCAGGTGGAAATCCGCCGTCAGCGGGATGAGCGGATTCCGCTGATCTGGTTCGAAACGGATATCCGCACCCGGGGAGAGGAACGCTTTCGCACCGTCATGACGGATCCGGAGCATCCCGGAAAGAAGGGCCGTTTTCCTAACGACATCGCGAAAGACGCCGGATTTGTGCTGGGTTTTACGGATGATTTTTATGCGGACCGTATGTATGGCAAGAACAAACAGACCGTCGGGATTATCATTCGGGAAGGCGAAATCATCTGCAGTAAAACAGCTTCCAAGCGGACTTCCCACCTGCCGAATCTGGATATGATGATCCAGTATCCGGACGGGCGGCTGGAAGTTTGCGAATGCACGGAGTACACGGCGGAGGAGCTGATCGAAAAAGGCGCGCTGAATGTGTTCAGTTTCGGCCCGATTCTGATCCGCAACGGGGTTATCGATGAAAAGATGTACGGTTCCTATTACAGAAGCCTGGAACCCCGTCATGCCCTGGGCATGATCGAACCCGGACACTATCTGCTGATTTCCGTCCAGGGGCGGAAGGAGAAGGACAGCCGGGGCACCATGCTGCAACGTGTGGCAGAGTTGATGAAGGATAAGGGCGTGACTCAGGCGCTGAACCTGGACGGCGGAAACACCATGGCGCTGATGTTCCGGGGGCGGATGCTGAACAAGGAGGCCCTGTATCAGAACCGCAAGTTTGTGCGCTCCGTCACTTCCCTGATCGGTATTGGGAGCACGGAAATTCCATAAAATGTAACAGAAATGCAATAAAAGAACAACAAAATATGGAAAAAGATCTTGTGTTTCTTCATAAGAGAGTGTACAATCCCTAGTGGTTTTGAAAACAACAGAGGGGAATGAACGCTCGTGGAAGAAATGACGCTGGAAGAACAGGTTTCCGCCTGGGAGGTCTCCCATCCCTGGTTGGTGTTGGCTGCTCCTGCGGAGGAGGACGACGTGGATGAAGTGATCCGGTACACATTGGACGAGATTCGTTTCGCATAAAACAAACCGATATTCCCAAGGCGCATCGTTGCATGCGCCTGTTGCTTTATGAAGGAGGCGAAAGCAGTGAAATCATTCCGGAGAGACGCGGAAACGGCCCGGGTCAACACCCGGCAGGGAACGGTTCAGGGGTTTGAACAGGACGGACTTAAAGTTTTCAAGGGAATCCCCTATGCGCAGGCGGCCCGGTTCCATACGCCGCAGGCGGTCGATCCCTGGGAAGGAGTGCTGGATGCCTGCAGCTACGGCTACGTCTGCCCGCTGATGACCAACGATCCGCCCCAGGGTGAGTTGTATGTGCCACATCGCTACTGGCCCATGGATGAAAACTGCCTCAATCTGAACGTCTGGACCCCCGGGTGCGACGGGGAAAAGCGCCCGGTGCTGGTCTGGCTCCACGGAGGCGGCTTTTTTGCCGGCTCTTCCATCGAACAGGTGGCCTACGACGGGGCGGCCATGAGCAGCCTCGGCAACGCGGTGGTCGTTTCCATCAATCACCGGCTGAATGTCCTTGGCTATTTCGATCTTTCCGATTTCGGGGAGGAATATGCGAACTCCGGCAACGCCGGCGGAGATGACATCATCGCGGCGCTGCAATGGATCCGGGAGAATATCGCCGCCTTCGGCGGGGATCCAAAGAATGTAACCGTTTTCGGCCAGAGCGGCGGCGGAGCGAAGGTGACCACGCTGCTGCAGTCCCCGGCGGCGGACGGGCTGTATGCGAAGGGAATTGTGATGAGCGGGGTCATCGGCCCGGTATTGGCGGACGCGGAGGGCAGCGGAAAAGAGCTTGCCGAAGCCGTGATGAAGGAACTGGGCATCCGGACCGTGAAAGAGTTGGAAACGGCGGATTACACCGCCTTTGCCCGGGCGTATCGGAAGGTCAGTCCGGCGCTGAAGGCCGCCGGGAAATACACAGGCTGCGCTCCGCATCCGAACGCGTTCTACCGGGGCGACCCGCTGCGGGTCGGTTTCCGCGAGGAGACGAAGCAGGTTCCGCTGATGGTCGGCAGCGTGTTCGGGGAGTTCACTTCCTTTGCGCCTATGCCATGGGATCGGGAAAAGCTTTCGGATGCCGAACAGGTTCAGATCGTCCGGAAAGCCCTGGGGGATCAGACGGCGGACGAGCTTCTTCCGCTTTTCCGGCAGGCATATCCCGACCGCAAGGTGCTTGATCTGCTGCGTGTCGATTTCATTTTCCGCGCGCCGGAGATTCCGTACATCGCAAAGCGCAGCCGGCTCAACGACTGCACCTGGAGCTACCTTTTCAACATGGATCAGCCCATCGACGGCGGAAACACGCCCTGGCATTGCTCCGACATTCCCTATGTGTTCCACAATATCGATCTGGTTGAGTATCCCGGCGGCCTGGGGGCGGAAGCCCTGGCGCAGAAGGTTCAGGAAGAAGCCTTCCGCAGTGTGATAGCCTTCGCAAAAACCGGAAATCCGAATAATGAAACAATTCCGTCCTGGCCCGCGTCCCGGGAGGGGAAGGAAGCGGTGCTGGTGCTGGATGGGAACACCCGGGTGCTGGAAAACTACGACCATGCGCTGATCCGCGGCCTTGAAAAGCACGGGGAAGAAATCGCAAGGAAGATGGCTGAATTTTCCGGTCAGATTCAGCACTGACGCGCAGGCAAATAGAGAAAAACTGCTCCGAAATGCCGGAGCAGTTTTTCATACCGATGAAAACTACGTTTCCTCGTTATAGCGCCGGGCGGCGACGACGCCGGCCCAGCCGATCACGGCGAGTACCGCGATCATGAACAGGTAGCAGACGGAAGGCAGCAGGTCAAAGAGCTTTCCGTCAATGGCAAACTCGGTGGCAACCAGTAGTCCGATGCAAAGCAGCAGGATCCCGAAGGGGGTCCAGCGCCGCAGGAAGGGAAGGGTCCTGCCGGATTTCAGAATCCAGAAGAGCATGACCCCCGCGAGCACAATCGCGCACAGCAGCTCTTCCACGTGGATAAACAGCCAGAACATTCCCCGTTTCCGCATGCTTTCGCAAAGAATCTGCGGCAGGGCAAGGAAGAACAGCGTCAGCGTGAAGGAAAGGCCGGTGCGGCCCCGGCTGCGCAGCTTGAAGAAAGCGATTCCGGCCCAGATCAGGGCAAAACAGGCGGAAAGCACGCAGATCGCCCACGCCCAGTAATCAGAACTCCCGGCCACGGGAATTCTCAGGGCAAAGGGGAAGAAAGCCAGCGGACTTCCTTCGGGAAGTTCACCCCCTGCGCCGTAGGAGCCGAAAAAGAGCTCGCCCAGGCGGAAAAGGGCTGCCAGCAGCGCGCCGAAAGGCGCAAAGGCATCCATTCCGACAAAAGCGGAGCCTTTTCGGGTCAGCCGGTTGGACAGCAGCACCCCCAGGCAGACGCCGATGGCGCCGCAGAAGAAGGAAACACAGTCAATTTCAAACTCCAGCAGCAGCCCCAGCGCTTCAATGCCGTCGTATTCAAAGTCCAGCTCCGACATCAGCAGCGCATAGCCCACCCGGGCTAGGATCGTGCCGAAGGTGGCGGCAAGCACAAAGGAGAGCAGGGCGTTCGGCCAGGCGTTCTTTCGCAGCTCCGGCAGCCGCTCGGCCTTGGCGCAGCGCAGACCGTACAGGGCAAAGATTGCCGCGGAGCCGGCCGTCATAATCCACAGATAGGTGCTCATTCAGCGTTTCCCCCGTCCCAGGCGGAAGCAAAGTAGAAGATATCGGGCACTTCCCGGTAATTCACCTTATATTGGTTGTTCACGCGCTCCCCGTGGAAATAAAGGGTGGTTGAATCCCCGCCGTCAAGATTATAGGCGGTCACCGCGCCCTCATCCTTGCAAAGCTGCTGGAATTCTTTCAGCTTCAGGCCGAGGGTATAGCTCTGCTCGGTCGTGGTCAGAATGACTTTATAGTGCAGCGGACCGCATTGGCAGATGGCCAGGCGGGCATAGTTTTTCTCCGGTTTCAGAAAGCCAAAGTCCTTGATTTTCTCGACGATTTCGCCGTTTTCAACCAGAATCGGTCCGAAACAGAAGGCGTTGATCACTTTCTTGCCATCGATCGTGTCGGAAAGTTCACCTTTTTTCGGCAGGTGCATCGGATGGAAATCTCCGTCCTCGTCAATGAGCAGCACGTCCTGCTTGCCCTGCAGTTTATCCTTGTAGAAAACACCCTGGCGGAACACATAGCCCCGGTCCTGCCGGTTCACATAGTCGCCGTTGAAGGCCACAACCGCGTTCAGACGGTCCGCGATCACGTCAACGTGCCGGGTGGTTGTCGTCTCGAAGGACTCGGCGGCGGCGGTTCGCAGCTGCGAAGCATCGCCGATTTTGATGTCAACGATCCAGGCCTGGGCGTCTCTGCCTCTGTAGCCCTGGAGGTAATCGGTGATATCCTTTTCGGTAATGGACACCTGAATGGTCGGATCCTGATAGGTCTGCGCATCCAGGTAGAACTGCTCCTGCAGCGGGAAACCGCCGGTGAAGTCAATCGGCAGGGGATTGGAGATAAGGGGGGCTTCCATCGAAACTTCTTCCACATCCTCCGGGTTCAGATCCGCGATGGACAGTTCGTCCTCCGCGGCGGCGGAGAAGATCAGGCAGACCGCCAGGATCAGGGTGATGACGGAAGCAAACCGCGTAAGAGATTTCCTTGCTTTCATGAAGGTTCCTCCTAGTGTTTTTCGGAAGTTATGATAGCGCAAAGCGCCGGTTTCGTCAATGAAACCGGCGCCGAAGCGGTTGATTTTTCAGCAGGAAGCCTTGTCCCGCTGAATCAGTTTGCGTATGGCCAGAACCCCGACGCGGACGGAAGCGTCCGTATCCAGCGACATGGGATCCTCCAGGCCCATGGCCCGACGGGTTTGGTTGGCAAACACCTGCACAATACAGCCGGCCCGGGCCCGGCGGACGGCGGAAACGATGAACAGCGCGGCGGATTCCATCTCGCTGGCCAGCGCACCGCATTCCAGGTATGCCTGCCATTTGCCTTTCAGCTTGTCCCGGACGGGCATGGTGTCCGGACTGTGCTGGCCGTAGAAATTGTCCTTGTTGTGTAGTACGCCCACATGGTAGCGTACCCCGTCTTCCTTCGCAGCGTCGGTCAGGGCGCCAACTACACTGAAGTCCGCTATGGCGGGATATTCGGCGGGAGCGTATTCGTGGGTGGTGCCTTCCATCCGGATGGCGCCGCTGCCGATCACAACGTCGCCACCGAGCACTTCGGGGGCCATGCCGCCGGCAGTTCCGACCCGGATGAAGGTGTCCGATCCGCAGTGGATCAGCTCTTCCACGGCGATGGCCAGGGAAGGCCCGCCGATGCCGGTGCTGCATACGCTCACCTTCTCGCCCTCCAGTGTGCCGGTCCAGATCGTGTATTCCCGGTTGCTCTTCACAAATTCAGCCGTATCAAAATAGGAAGCGATTTTCTCGGTGCGCCCGGGATCGCCGCAGAGCAGGACGTAGCGGCCCACGTCGCCGCGGGTAATTTTCAGATGGAATTCCTCGTTGGGAGAATAAACGGTTGCCATGGCAGGCCCTCCTTTTATATGTGTTTTCATCTGAGCGCATTATACCATGAAAGGATTGTCGGAAACAACCGGAAATGAGAGGAAATGCTTGTGATTCAAAAGATTCTCTGCTATAATTTTTTCGACCGAAAAGGGACAATTGAAAAGGAGAGATAAAAATGAGTCGTGTTTTTCTGACAGTACTGGATGCTGTCGGTGCGGGAGAAGCACCGGACGCCGCGGAATACGGAGATGCCGGTACCAATACCCTGGGACATGTCATCGCCGCCGCTCATCCGAACCTGCCCAACATGGCGGCCATGGGCCTTGGCAATATAGAGACAACCGGATACCGTTGGGACGGGCCTGTAGCCGGCGCCTGGGGGCGGGCCCGGGAGGCCAGCAAGGGAAAGGACACCACTTCCGGCCACTGGGAAATCGCCGGCGTGCGGGTCACCCGCGCATTCCCGACCTTCCCGAACGGTTTCCCGAAGGAATTCATGGATGCCTATGAAAAGGCGATCGGCTATAAGTGCATTGGCAACAAGCCCGCTTCCGGCACCGTTATCCTGGAGGAGTTGGGCGCGCAGCACATGCGGGATCATACGCCGATTGTCTACACCAGCGGCGACAGCGTTTTCCAGATTGCCTGCCATGAGGAGCTGTTCCCCGTGGAGCAGCTATATGAGTTCTGCCGCATTGCCCGAGAGATGCTCCAGGGGGATCTGGGCGTCGGGCGCGTGATTGCCCGTCCCTTTATCGGCCAGCCGGGCGCTTTCCAGCGTACGGGCCGCCGACGTGATTTTTCCATGCCCCCCTGCGGGCGCACGCTGCCGCAGGCCGTCATGGAGGCCGGCCTGGAATCCATCGGTGTCGGCAAGATCGAGGATATCTTTGCACATGAAGGGCTCACAAAGATCGACCACGCCGCCGGAAACCCTGCCTGCATGGATGCGCTGATCAACTTTATGAAGCAGGATTTCAACGGCCTGTGCTTCACAAACCTCGTGGACACCGATTCCGTCTACGGCCACCGGAATGATCCGAAGGGTTTTGCCGGCGCGCTGGAGGCTTTCGACCTCCGGCTGAAGGAAATGGTGGATCTCATGCATCCCGGCGATCTGATGATCATCACCGCGGATCACGGCTGCGATCCCTGTGATATCTCCACCGACCACACCCGGGAGGATATTCCGATCCTGGCTTACACGCCGGGCATGACGAAGAGCGTGAACCTCGGGATTCGTTGTACATTTGCCGACATCGCGGCTACCTGCGCCGAATGGCTTGGCCTGCCGGATCGCTTCGATGCCGAATCCTTTGCGGACGCGCTTCGCGGGTAAATCATGTGTCCGGAGATTGCCGGGCCGCCGTGCAAAGCGCGCGAATGTCCAAACCAGGCCGTGCCTGCCTGAAAAACGTATCAGAAGCGGAAAAAGGGGACTGCCCTGCGGCAGCCCCCTTTAACACGCCTTTCTTTACGCAATCTCAAGCCCCAGCCGGATCATGTCCAGGAAGCTGTTTTGCCGGTCTTCGGCGGGAAGGGCTTCCCCGGTAATCAGGTGGTCCGAAATGGTACAGATGGCCAGCGCACTTTTCCCGGTAAGGGCGGCGTTCATGTACAGCGCGGCTGCTTCCATCTCCACGGCCAGCACGCCCAGCTTTTGCAGCACAGGCATGTCAATGCCGCCGTCGTAGAAAACCTCGCTGGTGAACAGCGGGCCGCAGTGGGCGGGGATGTTCATGGTTTTCGCGGTTTCCACCGCTTTGGAAAGCAGACCGTAGTCAGCACAGGGAGCGTTGTCCCCGGAAAAGCCGAAGTTCTTCAGATAGGAGCTCTTGTTGTAGGCGCTCATGCCGATCACAAGATCCCGAACCTTTACCTTTTCATTCATGGCGCCGGCGGAGCCGATGCGGATAATGTTCTTCACATCATAGAACGCAAACAGCTCGTAGGAATAAATGCCAATGGACGAAGCCCCCATGCCGCTGGCCATGACGGAAACCCGCTTGCCTTTCCAGGTGCCGGTGTAGCCTTGAACGCCGCGTACGTTGTTTACCAGTTCGGCGTTTTCAAGGAATTTTTCCGCGACCAGTTTGGAGCGCAGGGGATCGCCGGGCATCAGTACGGTATCGGCAAAGGCGCCGGCGGGAGCGTTGATATGAGGGGTTGGGATGGGCATAGGTAAATAATCCTCCTTTTATTGTCAGCGTGATCCTTTGTCGTAGGGGATGCCTTCTGCCTTCGGGGCGTGGGACGCCTTGGAAGTGAAGGCCAGAACGATCAGGCACACGATGTATGGCATCATGTTGTAAACGTTGCCCGGCAGGTTCAGATTGGCCAGGAACGGGAAGCCGGTGTACGTGTTGGACAGCGCGCGGAACAGGCCGAAGATCAGGGCTGCGATGGCGATCCGCGTGGGTTTCCACTGGCCGAAGATCATCACGGCAAGGGCCAGGAAGCCGAAGCCGGCCACGCCGTTTTCAAATTTCCATACGGAAACGCCGGCCAGAATGTAGCACAGGCCGCCCAGGCCGCCCAGGGCTCCGGAAATCAGCACGCCGGTCCAGCGCATTTTGTAAACGCTGACGCCGACGGAGGCCGCCGCCTGCGGATGCTCGCCGCAGGCCATCAGCCGCAGGCCCAGGCGGTTTTTGTACAGCAGGAAGTAAACCAGCACCACGGCAATGATCGCCACTAGCATGAACCAGTTGAATTCGAAGCCGTTGATGTTCACGATGAACATTTTCCGGGCCCGGATGTATTCGATCTCGGAGGAGTGGTTGTCCGGATTGGCGGCGGTGTTCATGGCCTTCACGAAAACCGTGGCGGCGGCGGTGGCCAGCAGGTTCATGGCCGTACCCACCAGCGTCTGGTCCGCTTTGAAATGAATAGCTGCAACGCCAAGCAGGCACGAGTACAGCATGCCCGCCAGGGCCGCGGCAAGCATGGCGACAAGCACCATCACCAGGGCGGAGGTCGTTCCCAGGGAGCGCATCACCAGCGCTCCGCCCAGGGCCCCGACCACCATGATGCCTTCCAGGCCCAGATTAATCACGCCGGAATGCTCCGAAATGCAGCCGCCCAGGGCGACCAGCAGCAGAACGGAGGCGAAGATCAGGGTGTATTGTGTCAAAAGCAGCATGATTATTTCGCCCCTTTCTTTTCGTCGCTTTTCGCCAGCATCTTCTTCATGGTCAGTTTAATGAACAGCACGAAGCTGCACAGATAGATGATCACGGAGGAGATCACGTCGGAAATCTGGGAGGAATAGAAATTCGTGTTCACGTACTGGCCGCCGTCTGTGATGTGCTGAATGAAGAAGGAAGAGAAGATGGCGCCGAGAGGATGCAGCCCGCCAAGGAAGGCCGCGGCGATGCCGTTGAATCCCATGGCCGGAACGGAAGACTGCGTGCATTCCCAGCGCATGTATCCGGTCTGATACAGCAGGGAGGCGCCGAGCCCGGCCAGCGCGCCGGAGATGGCGATGGTCATGATGATGTTCCGGTTCTGGGTCATGCCGGCGTATTTCGCGGCGTTTCTGTTGTTGCCCGTGGCTTTCAGTTCATATCCAAGCTTGGTTTTGCTCAGGATAATCCAGATCACGACCGCCGCAACAATGGTCAGCGGCACCGCGATGGTCACGTTGGAGTTGTTGTTGAAAAGCTTGTCCAGGCCCAAAGTCGGCAGGATCGCGCCGGGATTTGTTTTGTCAAGGTACAGCGTGTAGGGACTGGCGGTTTCCTTGACGTTGGTCAGGAGCGTGTTGGAAGTGTAGAGGGCGATCCAGTTCAGCATGATGCCGGAAATGACTTCGTTCACGTTGCAGTAGGCTTTCAGCAGTCCGGTGATCCCGCCCAGCAGCGCACCGGCCACGATGGCGAAGATCATGCAAGGCAGCCAGCCCCATCCCCAGGCCAGGCCTGCGTAAAGACTGGCGCAGGCGCCGGCTACATATTGGCCGGCGCAGCCGATGTTGAACAGGCCGACCTTGTAGGAGAACAAAATGCTCAGGGAGCAGAGAATCAGCGGCATGGTCTTGGCCAGCGTGTTGCCCAGCTGTTTCATCTGGCTTTGCGGACGGCTCCAGGTGAAAAAGTTCTTGATTACGTTCACGATGGATTCGCCGGCGCCGCTCGGATTGATGAACAGCAGCACGATGTAGCCGATCAGAAGTCCCAGCAGGATGCAGATAATGGAGGCGACGAAGGCCTGAACGCCTTCATTTTTCAGAATCTTTTTCATGCGTCCTTCACCTCGTCTCTCTTCGCCCCGGCCATGTACAGGCCGAGCTCTTCCTGGGTGGTCTTCTTCGGATCCAGCTGTCCGACGATCTCACCTTCGTACATCACGAGGATCCGGTCCGGAACGTCCATCACTTCGTCCAGTTCCAGGGAGATTAGCAGCACCGCCTTGCCGGCGTCGCGCTGAGCCACCAGGTTTTTGTGAACAGATTCGATGGCGCCCACGTCCAGACCGCGGGTGGGCTGCACGGCAACCAGAATTTCGGGCCCCTTGTCAATTTCCCGGGCAATGATCGCCTTCTGCTGGTTGCCGCCGGACATGGCACGGGCTGGCGTTATGGCGCCCTGACCGGAACGCACGTCGTATTCTTCAATCAGCCGGTTGGCGTATTCCTGGATGTTTTTTTTGCGAAGGAAGCCGATCTTGCTGGTGAAGCTGGGCTTGAAGTAGGTCTGCAGCACCATGTTGTAGTCCAGCGGGTAGTCCAGAACAAGGCCGTGTTTGTGCCGGTCTTCGGGGATATGGCTCATGCCGGAGGTGGAGCGTTTGCGGATGGAAGACTTCGAGATGTCCTGTCCGTTCAGCAGGATGGATCCGCTCACCAGCGGCTCCAGACCGGTAATGCCGTAGACCAGTTCCGACTGGCCGTTGCCGTCGATGCCGGCGATGCAGACGATCTCGCCCCGGCGCACCTTGAAGGAAACGTCCTTCACGGCGTTGTTGTTGTGCACCTTGGAGGCCACCGTCATGTGCTGAACCTCCAGCACAACCTCGCCCGGATTGGCGGGGCCTTTTTCCACGTGGAAATTCACGTTGCGGCCCACCATCATGGCGGAAAGCTCTTCCATGGTGGTGTTCTTTGTTTCAACGGTGCCGATGTATTTGCCCTTGCGAAGAACGGTGCACCGGTCTGCCACGGCCATGATTTCCGCCAGCTTGTGGCTGATGAAGAGGATGGACTTGCCTTCGGCGGCCAGGTTCTTCATGATCTTCATCAGTTCTTCGATTTCCTGCGGCGTCAGCACGGCGGTGGGCTCGTCGAAGATCAGGATTTCATTCTCCCGGTAGAGCATCTTCAGGATCTCGGTGCGCTGCTGCATGCCGACGGTAATGTCCTCAATCTTCGCGTCGGGATCCACCTGCAGGCCGTATTTCTCCGAAAGCGCGATCACCTTTTCCCGGGCCTGCTTTTTCTGCAGGAAGCCCATGGCGCCTACCGGCTCCACGCCCATGATGATGTTGTCCAGCACCGTGAAGCATTCCACCAGCTTGAAGTGCTGGTGCACCATACCGATGCCCAGGTCGTTGGCGTCGTTCGGGTCGTTGATTGTAACTTCTTTTCCGTCTTTTTTGATGGTTCCCTCTTCTGCCTGATAAAGGCCGAAAAGAACGCTCATCAGGGTGGATTTCCCGGCGCCGTTTTCGCCCAGCAGCGCGTGGATCTCTCCGTGGCGCAGCTGCAGGGTGATGTCGTCGTTTGCAATGATGCCCGGAAAACGTTTTGTGATATGCAGCATCTCGATGGCATATTCACTTGCATGCGTTTCGCCCAATGCACAGCCCCCGCTTTCTGAAAGAGAGTACTTGAAGAAATGCAGATTGCGGAGCCTTCGCTCCGCTTTCTGAAAGAAACCCCCGTTCCCGGGAGGAAAACAGGGGCATCTTTCAAAAACCGGGGATGCGAA
The DNA here is from genome assembly GCA_902764875.1 of uncultured Eubacteriales bacterium. Taxonomy (GTDB): domain Bacteria; phylum Bacillota; class Clostridia; order Christensenellales; family Aristaeellaceae; genus Aristaeella. The sequence goes on along the minus strand of CACWXP010000004.1, from coordinate 172,601 downwards.
GCATCCCCGGGAAAGAGGCATCCATTACTTGATGTTGCCCTGATAATCCACCTTCACAGCGGTGACGGCGGGTTCCGTGTCGATCGCGTTGGACACGGTGATTTCGCCCTTGAACATCTTGGCGACCAGCGCCTTGTAGTCGTCCTGGGTGAAGCCGTCCGCAAACTGGGTGGAAGGAGCAATCTGAACGAAGTTGGCTTCGGGATCTTCGCCAACCAGGCCCAGGTTCTCAACCTTGCCGCCTTCGAACTTGCCGCTGTTCACAGCGGTCAGTTCAGCGTTAACGGTGGCAGCCAGACCCTTCATGGCGGAGGTCACGGTGATGCCGTCGCCGTACAGGCCGTCGATGGTGCCCTTCTGGTCAACGTCAACGCCGATCACTTTGCCGCCGACCTTGGCCGCTGCTTCACCGGCAGAGGTGAAGATGCCGCCGCCGCAGGCAAACACGATCTGGGTGCCCGCCGCGAACCAGGTGTCCATGTAGGCGGTGATGTCCGCGTCGCCGTAGAACTGGTTGCCGTACACGTATTTGATTTCAACATCGGTCAGGCCGAGCTCGGCAGCCGCGGCGTCCGCGCCCTGCACAAAGCCATAGCCGTAACGGACAACGGCGGGAACCGCCATGCCGCCCAGGTAGCCCAGCTTCTTGTAGCCCAGCTTCACAGCCGCATAGCCGGCCATGTAGCCGCACAGCTCTTCCTGGTATACCGCGCAGTACAGATTGGCGGGTACGTTTGCAGCCAGATCACCGATGTCGCCTTCGCTCACGTCCAGAGCGATGAAGGTGATGTCGCTGAATTCGGGAGCAACCTGCTGGATGGCGGGTCCGAAGGCATAGCCGGGCATGATGATGACGTTGAAGCCTTCGTCAATCGCCTTTTCGATGGAGGAGATCCGGTCCGTGTCGGAGTCGGAGCCGGGCTTGTAGTACTGGAAGTCCAGGCCGTTGGCTTCGCAGAAAGCCTTGGCGGCTTCGTAGGTGGTCTGGTTGAAGGACTGGTCGGTGATGTCGCCGTAGTCGGTGATCATCGCGACTTTCACGCTCTCATCCGCGGCGGCAAAGGACGCGAAGGAGAAGAGCATGGCCAGGGTCAACAGGATAGCCAAAAGTTTTTTCATCTGGGGAACCCTCCTTATAAATTGTTCAAACCGTCAGGTTTTCACCTGCTTTGCATGAAGGTATTATAGCAGAATTTACCCGAAAGAGTCAAACGAAAGTATTACATTTTTTCGGATGTTCTGACTTATTTTTTATTCCGGCCGGAATTCGTCCAGAATTTGCTTGCCCGCGCTGGCGCCGATCCGCTCTGCGCCGGCTTCGATCATGGCTTTGCAGGAAGCCCAATCCCGGATGCCGCCGGCGGCTTTGACCTTCACAGCATCGCCCACGGTCTCCTTCATCAGGCGTACGTCCTCCGGCGTGGCGCCGCCGGTGCCGAATCCGGTGGAGGTCTTGATGAAGTCCGGTTTCACTTCCTTTGCGATTTCCGCCAGCCGGCGAATTTCTTCCTTTGTAAGGTAGCAGTTTTCAAAAATCACCTTGCACCCGGCGTTGTGGAAATGGCAGATTTCCGTCATTTTCGCCATCTCGGCTTTCACAAGATCCCATTTCCCGTCCTTCACGTCGGAAACATTCACCACATAGTCGATCTCGTTCGCGCCGTCGCTGAGGGCGAACTCGGCTTCGAATACCTTGGCGACCGTTGACATCTGGCCGAGAGGGAAGCCGGCCACCGTTCCGACCAGCACGCCGCTTCCGGCAACCAGCTCCTTGCAGAAGGCGGTAAACGCAGAATTGACCATTACGGAGGCAAAGCGGTACGTCTTTGCTTCTTCGCACAGGCGGCGGATATCCTCCCGGGTGGCGGTGGCTTTCAGGTTGGTATGGTCGATCATGGCGGCAACGGCTTCTTTTGTCAGATTTTTCGCTGTCATTTTTCTTTTTCTCCTTTGGACCGGCAGGCGGCCGTTTTTTTCTCTGAAAAACAGTATAGCACAGAACTGGAAAGTTGGGTATAATAAATGTATGAACTCAGTCGGAAAAGGCGGGAGAAAAGCGAAATGGAAAAGGATTTTGATCGGGAGGAACTGATCCGGAAGGCTCTCGAGCAGCAGAAAAAGGCTTATGCGCCCTATTCTGAATTCTTTGTCGGGGCGGCGGTGCTGATGGATTCCGGAAAGATCTACACCGGGTCGAATGTGGAGAATGCCTCCTTCCCGGCCGGTTGCTGCGCGGAAAGGACTGCCATTTATCACGCGGTCGCCTGCGGAGAGCGAAAAATCAGGGCGATTGCCATTGTCGGCGGAAGAAAGGGTGAAAACAGGACTTATGCCGCACCCTGCGGCGTCTGCCGCCAGGTCATGCGTGAGTTCTGCAATCCGAAGGAAATGACCGTGATCCTGGCAAAAACGCCGGAAGATTATCGAGAAATGAAGCTGGAAGACCTGCTGCCGATGAGTTTCGGGCCGGAGCATCTGCCCGGCTTTGGGGGAAAAGCCTGAAGATTTTTCATGCCGGGAGGAGAGCTGAAAGAAAATGGCAAAGCTTTATTTTCGCTATGGCGCCATGGGATCTTCCAAAACCGCCAATGCGATTATGGTCCAGTATAATTATGAAGAGCGCGGCCAGAAGGCCCTGATGGTGAAGCCCGCGCTGGAAAACCGCGACGGCGCCAAAATCGTGGCGAGCCGTTCCGGTCTGCAAGCGGAGTGTACTTTTATCGAAGATCTGACGCTGGAAGAGGCAAAGAACTACGACTGCATCATTGTGGATGAGGCCCAGTTTCTCACGAAGAACCAGGTGCAGCTGCTGGTCGATATTGTGGATAAGGCTAACGTTCCGGTCATCTGCTATGGGCTGCGGGCGGATTTTCAGGGCAATCTCTTCGAGGGCAGCCACTGGCTGCTGGCCTGGGCCGATTCCATCGAGGAAATCAAAACGGTCTGCTGGTGCGGAAAAAAAGCCACCTGCAACGCGCGGTTGTCGGATGGCCGGGTCATCAAAGAAGGGGAGCAGGTACTCCTCGGCGGAAACGAAAGCTATATCGCCTTGTGCCGGAAGCATTGGGCAAGCGGACAGCCTCATTCCAGCGAGGAATAATAGGCCTCGAGTTTCGGGCGGGCGGCCAGGTAAACCGGCTCAAGGGCGGGATCAAACTGGGATCCCATCCCTTCCCGGATGATGGTGTCCGCCTTTTCGAATGACATTTTTTCCTTGTATACGCGCTTGCTCACCAGCGCGTCGTAAACATCCGCCACGGCCATGATGCGGGCTTCCAGGGGAATTGCCTCGCCCTTCAGCCCTTCGGGATAGCCGGAGCCGTCCCAACGCTCGTGGTGGTAATGGGCAACGTTCTCGGCAAGAATATGGAATTCGTCGTCGTCGGTGTCCTTCAGAATCTCGTGAACGATCCGCGCGCCTTCCGGAGCGTGGGTTTTCATAACCGCGAACTCTTCGGGCGTAAAGCGGCCGGGCTTGCGGAGGATCGCGTCCTCCACAGCGATTTTGCCCAGGTCGTGCATGGGGGCCGCCTTGATCAGGTTGCGGCAGAAGGTGTCCGACAGTTCAAATGCGCCGGTCTCCTTGACGGCGTCGATCAGCAGCCGCACGCCTTCGCTGGTGCGGCGGATATGTCCGCCGGTGGAATTGTCCCGGCTTTCCACCATCGTGGCCATGCTCATAATCAGGTTGTTGTGCATCGCAACGATGTGTGCGGTTTTTTCCTCAACCTGCTGGTTCAGCTGTTCGTTGAAGTTTTCAAGAAGGTTGATATGCGCCCGATCCAGGGTGTCGTCTGTGCCGATGATCTCATAGCCCTTCATCCCCCGCCGGGCTGGAAGGGATTTTACGGTGAACAGATAGATTTTGTCGCCGTAGGGTACGAAATGGCGGTTCTTTTCCGCGTCCTGTGGATGGTCCCGGTATTGTTCCAGCCAGGGAAGAATTTTCTGCTGCAGGGTCCGGCTGTGCCGCAGGCCCAGGTCTACAATCAGGTTGCGCAGTTCCGGAAAGATTTTTTTGGCGGTGCTGTTGCTCCCGAGGTAGTTGAATCGGGTGTCAAAGGTAATGAAGCAGGTGTCGCCTGTCTGGATCATGGTCTCGGCGGCCGTGTCCGCAACGCTGTAGAGGCTGATCCGGTAGGTGATAAACAGGTAACAGATCTGGGCAAATACGTATCCGGCCGGCGTCAGCTCGATCTCCGGAAAAATCTGCCTGCCGAGGAAAAAACACAGCATGCATACGATATCAGGTATCAGGAGCGAAACCAGAATCTTGCGGCTCACCTGGTTTTTCCGGATCAGGCTGTAGATGATGGTGCCGATGCTGATGACAAAAAAGGCAATCACCACGATCTGGAACACGGTGTGCATGATCCCGTATTCCTTAACAAGCACCATCCTCCCGTTGATCTCCCGCAGCTCGGCGGAGCGGTAAAAAAGCGTGTTCCGGCCGATGGTCTGAACCGTAAGGAAAAGCGCGGCGCTCAGCCCGGCGAAAATTACCCGGAGCGTCTTCGGCACCCGGATGCCGCACAGGCTGAAGATCGTCAGCATGATGAACAGCTGCAGGAAGCACCCGCCGATGTAGGCAAACCGCGTGGCAAACAGGGCGGCCTCGGTTGTTTTGGCCTGGGCCTGCAGAAGGAAACCGAGATTGGTCACCGGGATCACGCCGAAAACCAGCGTCAGGTGCACGTCGTAGTGCTTTTTCCAGATCAGCATGTACGCGCCGGTCAGCAATGCGGAAAGAACAAAAAGGATAAAATAGTAGGTCTGCATGATCCACCGCCTCGCTCAAGGGTAAAAAACCGGGAGCCACCACCTGGAATTATACATCTTTTATTGACTTTTGCATATGTCTTTCATTACAATTGCGGTGAATCAGCACCCGGCGGGATTCATGAACGGAGAAAGAATCTGAAAAGGGAACCGGAAAGATGGGAATTACGAAAACGGACTTTATGCGGGGCATGCAGTGCCGCAAGATGCTCTGGCTCGACAAGCACAGACCGGGCCTGCGGGTCATTCCGCCGGAAATCCAGGAAAGGCTGGACGCCGGCAATGATTTCGGCGACAGGGCCATGGGCATGTTCGGCCCCTTTGAGGAAATGACGGTCTACCGCCCCGGAACGCGCATTCCGGATAAAAAGAAAATGGCGGAAAAGACGAAGCAGCATCTGCTGGCGGGGACGCCGGTGATTTGCGAGGCCGCCTTCCTGAATTACAATAACTACTGCGCGGCGGATCTGCTCCGCAAAACAGAAAAGGGTTACGATCTTTATGAAGTCAAAAACGCTCCCGAAGTGCGGGAGCAGTTTGTCAAAGATGCCGGCTTTCAGGTGTATATCATCAGTCGCTGCGGCGTGAGGATCGAAAGGGTTTATATCGTGATCCACGGGCCGGATGAGGAGAATCCGTTCGTCCCGGTGGATGTAACCGACCGGGCGAAGGGATATGCCCCCTGGGTGAATGAGCATATCTGGGGCCTGAACCGCATGCAGAAGGAAAGGGAAGAAGTTCAGGTCGAGGTAGGGGAGCAGTGCACCTGCCCCTATGAATGCTGGTATTACGGCTACTGCCACGGGCAGACAACGCCTCCCCAGGCCCAGCTTTCGATGGAGGAGTATATATAATTAGGAAGCTTTTATTTCCGAACCAGGTCGCTCAGGTGCTTACCGTGAAGGAAGTTGTGAACAAGGGTGTCAAATTCTGTCCACAGGGGAAGCGTCTGGCATTGATCCTTCCGGGGGCACACGTTGTTCTCCCCGGCAAGGCAGGCCACCGGGGACAGGGGCCCTTCCATCGTTTCCAGGATCTCGTCCAGTGTATATTCTTCCGGCTTCCGGGAAAGCTTATATCCGCCGCCTTTTCCGCTGGTGCCCTTCACCAGCCCGCCGGCCACCATGTCCTTCATGATAATCTCCAGATATTTTTTGGAAATCTCCTGCCGCGCTGCAATGTCCTTCAGCGGGATGGCGCGCTCCTTGCCGTTCTCTGCCAGGTCAATCATCACGCGCACCGCGTAGCGTCCTTTCGTCGAAATCATGCCGGTGTCCTCCTGAGGTTTATTTCACCCTATTATACCGCAGGCGAATAGGCAAATCAAGAAAAACAGGATCAGTACAAAGAATTTTCAAAATACCTATTGACACAGTAGGTGAATAAGTGGTAAGATGCATCCAAGTTGAATGAAAGGAGGCGCTGAAGATGAGCGGCAGGATCATGGATGCATGTTGGCGGATGGGATGTCGAATGCCTGTCTCCCGGGCGAGGATGGTCGGGTTATCTTCGGCGCGATGTCGATAGCCTTTCCTTACGTTTGTCTTCGTCCGGGAGCTTCCAAAGGCCCCCGGTTTTTTGTACCGCAAAAAGGAATAGAATGAAATTGCAAAGGAGAAAAAGAAAATGAGTACATATAAGTTTGAAACCCTCCAGCTCCACGTCGGCCAGGAGCAGGCCGATCCCGCAACCGATTCCCGCGCTGTCCCGATTTACCAGACAACGTCCTATGTTTTCCATAACAGTAAGCACGCCGCGGACCGTTTCGGCCTTGCGGATGCCGGCAACATCTACGGTCGCCTTACCAATTCAACCCAGGATGTGCTGGAAAAGCGCCTGGCAGCCCTGGAAGGAGGGAGCGCGGCCCTGGCTCTGGCTTCCGGCGCGGCGGCCATCACATATACGATCGAGGCCCTGGCGGCAAACGGTGGCCATATTGTGGCCCAGAAGACCATCTACGGCGGCAGCTTCAACCTCCTCGGGCACACACTCCCGCAGTATGGCATCGAAACCACCTTTGTGGATGCCCACAATCTGGCGGAGGTGGAAGGGGCCATCCGGGAAAACACCCGCGCGATCTATCTGGAAACCCTGGGCAATCCGAACAGCGACATTCCGGATATCGATGCCATTGCGGAAATCGCTCATAAGCACGGTCTTCCTCTGGTGATTGACAATACCTTCGGCACGCCTTATCTCATCCGGCCCATCGAGCACGGTGCGGATATCGTTGTCCATTCGGCCACTAAGTTCATCGGCGGCCATGGCACAACCCTGGGCGGCATCATTGTCGAAAGCGGAAAGTTTAATTGGAAGGCTAGCGGCAAGTATCCGAACATCGCAGCTCCCAACCCCAGCTATCACGGCGTTTCCTTCTATGACGTTGTGGGCCCCGCTGCCTTTGTAACCTATATCCGGGCCATCCTCCTGCGGGACACGGGCGCCTGCATTTCCCCGTTCAACGCTTTCCTCCTGTTGCAGGGCGTCGAAACCCTTTCCCTGCGGCTGGACCGGCACGCGGAAAATACCAAAAAGGTGATTGACTTCCTGCGGAATCATCCGCTGGTGGAAAAAGTCAATCACCCGTCGGTTCCGGATCATCCGGATCACGTACTCTATCAGAAGTATTTCCCGAACGGCGGCGGTTCCATCTTCACCTTTGAAATCAAGGGCGGCCAGAAGGAAGCCTGGGCCTTCATCGATGCGCTGGAAATTTTCTCCCTGCTGGCAAACGTCGCCGATGTGAAGAGCCTCGTCATTCATCCCGCCAGCACGACCCATTCCCAACTGTCCGAGGAAGAACTGCTCGATCAGGGAATCAGGCAGAACACGATCCGCCTCTCCATCGGCACCGAGCATATCGACGATATCCTTGCCGATCTGGAAAAAGGCTTTGCCGCGGTGCGGAATCTGAACGCCTGATAAAAGAATACCTCAGCTGCGCTGTGCAACGGCCTCGATTTCGATCAGGCCGTTTTTTGGCAGTGCCGCCACTTCGATGCAGGACCGCGCGGGCTTGTGGTCGCCGAAGAAAGCGGCGTAGATTTCGTTTACGGTGGCAAAATCCGCCATGTTCTTCAGGAAGATCACGGTTTTGATCACGTCGCTTTTCGCATATCCCGCCTCTTCCAGAATCGCTCCCAGATTCTGCAGGGATTGCTTCGCCTGTCCGGCAATATCCGCCGGCAGAGCGCCGCTCGCCGGGTCAATCCCCAGCTGTCCGGAGGTAAAAAGGAAACCGTTTGCTTCAATTGCCTGGGAATAGGGGCCGATCGCGGCCGGGGCCTTGGGGGTCTGGATGATGATTGCTGCCATGGTTTCATACGCTCCTTTTTTCCTATTTACATGGATCAGATGCCCATTACTTTCCGAATCTATTTTTCGCCGGCGTCGGGATAGTATTTCCGAATCTGTTCCGCCATCCGGCTCCGGGATGCTTCCGTCGTCTCGCTGATGCTGTTCACTGTGTCGTATCCCCATTTGGTTTCCGGCGTCATGAAGGAGGGAAGGTGCCATCCGTATGCAATGCCCTTCTTGTTCTGCTTCTGCCGGAATCCGCTGATCAGCAGGAAGCTCTGCATCTGCAGGCTGATCAGCACGTTGTCAAAGCCTTTTTCAAGGGCGGCCCGCCGCCGGAGTTCCCCGGACATCAGCTCCAGGCCCACCGCGTTCTCGTCCAATTCCAGCGCATCCAGGATCTTTTTGGCCCGGCCGTTCAGTTTCCCGTCGTCGTACATCCCTTCGTAGTCGTACCCGTCCCGGCGATAGTTGGCAAATACCGGGAACCAGGAAAGGGAGATGAATCCCGCCTTCTTGTCAAAGAATTTGCCGTAGGCAATGTCGTCCCTCTTCGCAATCTCCATCCGCCAGGCCCAGGGGTCCCGCGCCGGATCGTCGCACCACCAGTCCCATGCATAGGTATGCTCCTCAACGGAGAACCCCGGGATTTCCGTGGCAAAAAGCGAAAGAAATCCAACCTCGTGGATCCTTTCAACAACGTCCTCCGGCGTCCGGAAGCGGGAGGGATCGTCCCGCCTGCATCCTTTCAAATTCCAGTCGCTGTCCATCTGTTCATCACCGGATCCATCATAAACAATCATCCCGACGATGTCAACGGGATTGACAAATACATTCCGGAAACATATACTAGTCACGTTCCTGCACCCGTAGCTCAGTAGGATAGAGCGGCCGCCTCCTAAGAAGAAGGCCGGCCACCGCTTTTCCAGAAGCTGAAAGCGGGAACTGTGTTCGGAAGTGACCCGGAATCCCGATCACTCCGACACCCCTGAACCGAAGGTCAAAATCAGCAGGTGGGAAAATGTCCTACCGCCAAAGTTAGAAAAGCTGATTAGAAATCGACCTTCCTGATTAGCAAAAACCATCCCCCAGCCTCACGGTGAACAATCACCGAAACCTCGGAAGCCTTGCAAAATAAGGACTTTCGAGAGTATGGTCCCGTAGCTCAGCAGGATAGAGCGGTCGCCTCCTAAGCGACAGGCCGTGGGTTCGAATCCCGCCGGGATCACCATTTTGCCTACCAGATCGACAGATTTGCCCTCAAAAAGGCGACTGTGAAGCTGGTAGGATTTTTCTTTTTCAGTACGCTGCGGAACGCAAAAAATCTGCTAACAGAAGATGACCCCTGTTAGCAGATTTCTAATTTTTTAGCCCATTTTCTAATCGGCCTTTACGGATGCCCCTTCTTCTGCGTCTAATTTTTTCGGACGGTCGTGCCAAAAATGGCGGACGACGCAGACGACATTTTTCACAGATCCGAAAAATAGCTTGTGATTACGGGTGCTTTTGAGCACTCTGCAGACGACAAACAGGTGGATCGTTCACGGGTTCTGATCGTGTCAGGAGGCAGCAATCTGTTAACTGCATAGGCCGGTCGGTTAGCAAGATCGAAGCGATTTGTTAGCTCTGCTAATGCCTTCCGCCAAAGTTGGCACGGAGGACTCATAAGGAATGGTATTCTTCCCCAGGACGCCAGGAATGCCCCATAAGCTGACGGAATAAGTCACGAATTCCCATCAATACAAAGCCGAGGTGATTCGTTGCTTGGCTACCGTTTTTCGGATTCTTCCAGTCCTCTGGCATCACTTTAAGGTTTCCATCCGGATTCAACAAATCGTTTTCAGCCAATCCTGCACCATAGATTCCGTCATACGGGCTGGCTTCCACCAGGACAGCATTCTCCGTCTCCAGCAGAGCATCCACGAGAGTGATATCACTCTGGAATTTTCCAAGATTCCCATGGAAAATGATTTCTCGTAATGCGTCATCCCATATGCTTGAATCAAAGCCTGAAACCAATCGACCCAAATCCTTGCATTTCTTCGGGGATGACTCCTCCATGATTAATCCGTAATGATACAGATCCTTGAAGAGGAGCGCTTTTTCAGACATCATATACTGCTCAGCGGTTATATAAGTTCGACCATTTACTGAAAACGGCTTTCCCTGGTACCATTGCGAGAATTGATGATTGGGATATTCTTCCCCTTCGTGCCAGAATGTTACATACTTAAGTTGCGTCCCGGCATTAGCGGCTCCGATTAGCCAGCTCATGTTATAGCGATCATAATACTTCGCTTTATGGGGTGCAATGACTCCGAGGTTCCCAAGATCTATCGATTTGGAAATAGCTTCTGATTCAGATTTCATATGAACCTCCGATTACAACTTCCTTAAACGGGCAATGGTGATATACCTTTGTCCATTTTTTTGAACCTTTTCAGCGCTTTCCCATGGGGCTTTCCCAAGCCCATAATACACTTCTGAAAACGTTCCATCACGCTGAACTTGCAGCACTAATAAATTGTCCGGTTCATCATAAAGGCCAATTTTCTTTCCATGCGTGACTTTGATTTGCACACGTTGACCATCATTATTGATTGCATCATGTGTCCTTGAAGATTCAGGAAGTAGTTTCAGGTTATACTTCTCAGCTGCATATACTTCTCCCAGATTGCCCATGAGTATGCCATCCAATGTAAAATGCTTTTCGGGATAGGCGGCCTCAAGCTCATCTATTATTTGATATAACTGCTGGATTTTCTCTTCAACCACGTTCATGCCCCCGTAATAGTGTCATTAATAACAATGGAATTCAGAATTCCTCAGAAGCTGCTTCGCCGTTCAAAAAAGATTGTATTTTTGTCACTATGTTTTTTCTCATGTGCTCATCTGCTTTCATTCGTCGGATTGTACATTCCCAAATTAGCAAGTACCTGATACCCATTTTCGTAAGCTCCGCATATACATTCTTGTCTCGTTCGACGTTTGTTTCAAATTTCTTTTGCCAGAACTCAACTCTAGTTTTAGGCGTATATGCATACTTACATTCTTTGTGTCGATGCCAGAAACACCCGTTAACGAAAATGGCAGTCCGGTATTTTGAAAGATACATATCGGGACACCCAGGCAGCCGTTTAGTGTTCTTCCTGTAGCGCAGTCCTTCCGCAAATAGAAGCTTGCGCAGATAGACCTCCGGCTTTGTATCTTTGCTGCGTATTGCCTGCATGTTCCTGCTTCGTTCTTCAGGAGACTTAATGTCAGCCATAATATGTCAGACCTCTGTGAATACCCTGTTGAATATCAGCTGTGTAAAAACGTTATCTATCTGCTTTGCAACAGCAGAAGATTCAATGAATGTACCAAGCTCCAGATTCCCTTCCTGCCCATGGTATGACAGGTTGGCTGATGTAATTAACGTTTCCTTCTTGTCTACTGAAATAACTTTGGCATGAAGTGCCGCCATTTTATCGTCAGCCTTTTTCGGATAGTTGTAGACTTTCAGAAAACGGCCCTTATACCGCAACACTTTATCGAACTCAGTCTGGTGCTCAATGTCATTCACAAAAAACCTGACAAAGATCCCACGCTGGCTCTTCAATATAATCTCGTCGACAAGATCACTGAAGTATTCAGAGAGGGAGTATCCTTATCTGGAAAACATTCCCACCGAGCTGTATCTGGCTCCCATTGAGGATAGTGTGGCGGATATGAGCCAGGCCGTGCGTGTGAAGTAAGCCGGTCATTATCTCAGGAGGGCACGAAGTGATCCGTGCCCTCCCGTCTTTATCGGGGGATTTGAAATGAAACGTGTTTTGATGATTGTCACAGTATTTATGGCGACATGGCTTCTTCAATCTGTTCAGGCTGAAGGTCACATGTATTCTATCGAAGAACTGAATCGGATGGGACAGCCGGAGTGGAAGGAAACCTATCAGGCAAACGGCAGAACTGTTGAAGTGGACTGCACTGTTGACATACCGGACGTCAGCAACTTCCCGGTCCTGACGGTCCAGGCTATGCCGCCTGTTGAAGAGCCGTTATACAGCGCACTGCTCCAGCGCTATGCCGCGCCTAAAGGAACAAAGCTTGATTATGAATTCAGATCCAATGATTATCAGACAGTTCTATCGTATGCTGATCCCGGCGGCTGGGATGAAAAGGCTGGCGAAATACCCGGCAAGGTCACGGAACGTTGGCACTCATTGCTGAAATATAACCTGGGCGGCGCATATGCCGACAACAATGATCTATCGCTGCGGGATGCTTTTTCCATTGCGCAGTCGCGTCTTGAAGAAGCGTTTCCAGGTATAGAACTGAAGCTGATGGATGTGGCTTTGCATGACAGATTGCAGAACAAGAGCAGCGGTCAGTATCTTCGGGAAAAGGGCTGTTATTATCTGTACTGTACACAAAAGCTGCATGGTATTCCGTTCCTGGCTCCGATTGCTGCGGCATTTGTTCATTACGGATCCATGCCGCATAACCTCTATGCGCTTCAGCAAAGGGGGATTGTGTATGCAGCGATTTATGATCAGGATTCATTTTCCATCAACAGTTATTGCTGGAAAGAAACCGCCGTTCTGTATGATGATGTGCCGTTGCTCTCTTTCGATCAGGTGAAGCCTCGGCTGGAAGCATTGATTATGAGCGGCAATATCCGTTATGTATATCATGTCGGTCTGGGTTATGTGCAGTACTGTGCCAATGAAAACGGAGACGCTCCTTTTACGCTGGCTCCAGCTTATGTTGCCTGGTGCGAATACTGCAATGACGCGGAATCAGAACCGCTGGCGTCCAAGGATGAAGGCGCGGACATCTTTCTTGGCAACCCACAGAATTTCCAGCCGATCATCATCAACGCCCAGACCGGAGCAGTCCATGACAATCAAAGCACGGATTATTCTTTGGCTGTTGCGCCGATGATCATCAGGTAGTATGGAGGAACACGGAATGAAACGCAACTTTGTATCTTTACTGCTGATGATTGTCCTGCTGCTCAGCGTCACAGCGGAAGCAGAAGACAGATTTACGATTTCGGAAATATACGAGCAATACAATGGACAGCGCTGGCAGGAAAGCTATCAGACTGTTCGGAATGAAACAGTCACGATTGACGCGCCGTTCATCATCCCCCATGTGGAATCTGCTCCTGTGATCCGGGTGGGGCACTATCCGTCGCTTGATCCGGCGCTTTGCGACGCTTATGGTACTTATCCCCGGTCAACCCGCAAACATGTGGATGCCTGGGCCCGATCTGACGGGAGAGATATTACACTGGCGATGGATCAGTATTGGGAATTTGAGATCCCAGATCAATACGCCGGGAGATGCCACTTCTGGGGAGACGTATTCCTACCGGAGGAAATTGACTGGAACCTCCATGCAGATAATAACGACATGACGATGGGCGAAGCCTATATGCTGCTGACAGCCAAATTGAATGAAATCCTGACGACATATGGCGGCGGAGCCATGGAATCGCAGTTGCGGGACGCCTATACAATGGGCTTGTACAAGGATAAAGACAACCAACCCCTGGTAGATCATCGCGGATACGGCTTTGATTTCAAGCAAGTCATCCGCGGGATTCCGGCACTGGGAAATGCGCATCTGACCTATCAGCATGGGCGGATGCGCACAAACCATCGTTGGGAAGGTGTTTACGACAATTGGATCAATCTGGAAATGAGCTCTCCGGTTTCCTATTCCATGTCTGTTAAGCTATGGCAGGAAGAGAGCGTTCTACATGAGGATATACCGCTCGTTCCTTTTGAAAAAGGGAAAGCGCAACTCGAAAAGATGATCCGGGACGGACTGATCCGCCACATCCGCAGGATTCAGCTCGGCTATGTCGCCTATGTGGAGCCTGACCACAATACAAAGCATTGGATTCTGGTTCCGACTTGGGTGGTGGACTGTGACTGGTTTCCGGATGCGAAGGATGATTTCTGGAAAGAGGAATTTGAGGACGAAGCGAATCCTTACAGCCGCAGCGGCGCGCACCTGCTTTATCTCAATGCCCAGACCGGAAAACTCCTGGATCCGATGGATACATCCCGAAAAAGAAGTGATGCTCCGAAAATACTGACATGGAAGTAAATGGCGCATTATCCCGGATAACAATCGGAGGGAAAGCAGAATGAAAAAGATTCTTTCAATCCTGTGTTTGCTGTTGCTTCTGATACCATACACTGCCGCAACGGCAGAGCAGAAGTACTATACAATTGGCCAGCTGCATGACTTGATCGAAGACGATTATCCGAACGGATGGCAGGAAAGCATCGAAACGAAATGGCGTACAGTAGAGATTAACGCTCCTGTACTTGTGCCGGATACGTACAAGATGCCGATCCTTTTTCTTCGCCTTGAGGAAAACAATGTGATCGATGTTTCCTCTCTACTTGGCGATGGATGGGAGTCGGATTCTGGGAAAAGGATTTCTGCTTCTCGCACATCTGATCCATCTGAACCGGATTTCAGCGAAATGAAGATAGAATCGAATCATTACTATACGCCTGTGAATTTGGATATGAAGCTCGAGAATTATGGTGGAAAGACGCTTCATGATGTGGCACAGGAAGTTTGGGATGTGTTGGAATGCGTCAACCAGGGCACTGCCGGTTTTGATATGGATCACCCTTTTGACGTAATGGTAAACATCGCCATTGATCCCAAAACTGGAAAATCGCAGGAATGTTGGGTGAACTATCTGGCATACCAAACTGTGTCTGGCATCCCTTTGTTCCGACATATCGGATACTATTTACCATATGACTTGCCGGTCTGGAAGGATCGGATCCCTTGGATCAATCTGAATATGGGAATGAGTCCATACAACGGAATGCGCTTTGGATACTACCCCACACAGACGAAAACTGTTGAAGAAGATGTTCCCTTAGCCAGCTTTTCGAAAGTTCAGAAAACGTTGCGAAAAGAGATTGAAGCCGGGTATATACGAAAGATTCTGGAGATGCGGCTTGGGTACACCGTCGTGGACGTAAAGGTTGATCCGGAAGGATATACCGGCGCGACCAGACCGATCTGGCATGTGGAAGTTTGGTGGTGTAAAAATGGAAAGGCAGAAATAAAAGGAGAAGATCTGGATTACCCTACTGTAAAATGGCGATGGTATAGTTCTTTATGTGCTTGCTTCGATCCGGTCGGGAAAGAAGCACGGAAGCCCCGCAGTCACCTGTCAGAGAAATATAAACAGAACCGGCTGAATGGTTCGGGAAGAGAAACGAATGAATATCCTCCATCTCAAATATGTGGTCTGTATTGCAGAAAACGGCTCTATCAACAAAGCGGCTGAAGAGCTGCACGTAGCGCAGCCCAATCTGAGCAGAGTGGTCAGGGAGATGGAAAATGAACTGGGTATACAGTTTTTCCGCCGCTCTTCCAGGGGCATGATGCTGACGCCGGATGGCGAGTTATTTGTCAGTCAGGCACATAAGATCCTAGAACAGGTAGATGAAATAGAAAGCCTGTACAAAGAAAAAAGAACCGCAAAGCAGCGTTTTTCCATTTCTGTTCCCAGAGCCAGCTATATTTCAGATGCTTTCACCGCTTTTTCCCGAACGCTGGGCAGGGAGGATGCGGAAATCTTTTATCAGGAAACAAACGCATTGCAGGCCGTGAAAAACATTCTGGAAGTTGGATACAACCTGGGCATTATCCGCTATGCGGCGGGCTACGACAGATACTTCAGGCAGATGTTGGAGGAAAAAGGGCTGGCAGGTGAAATCGTTGCGGAATTTAAATATGTCCTGGTCATGCGTGAGGACAGCGCCCTGACCGCATTGGACAGCATCCGCTTCCCGGATCTTCATCAATATATCCAGATTGCGCACGCTGACCCTTATGTGCCCTCTTTGCCCCTTTCTGCCGTAAAAAACGAGGAACTGCCAAAAATGCCACGGCGTATCTTTGTCTTTGAGCGCGGAAGCCAGTTTGATCTGCTGACAGAAAACCCGGAAACATATATGTGGGTGTCTCCTTTGCCGGAGAGGATACTGCAGCGGATGCATCTGGTGCAGCGAAAGTGTGCGGATAATCAGCGGGTATACAGGGATGTGCTCATCCGTCGCAGGGATTATTCGCTGACAGAGCTGGATAAGCGTTTTATTACGGAACTGACCCGTTCCAGGCGTGCCTGCCTGGCAGAGAAAAAGTAAGATAACCATTGAAAAAGCTTTGCTGCTCTCCGCTGGCTGCAAAGTTTTTTTTCGTATATCGATGACCGGTTATCAATTCTGATATATCGATTATACGGTTTTGGTAATTCGCAAAGGAAAAGCATTTCGATATAATGCATATCGAAAGGAGGATGATCCTTTGCAAGGCACACTTTCCAGAGCGACACTGGGGCGGCTGCCTATGTATCTGCGGTATATCCGCAGGACGAATACGGACAAAATTTCGGCCACGCAGATCGCGAAAGGTCTGGGACTTGGCGAGGTTCAGGTGCGAAAGGACCTGGCCAGCGTATGCGCAGAAGGGCTTCCCAAGGTGGGTTACCCCGTATCAGCTCTCCGCAGGGATATGGAAAGGGCACTGGGAGTGAACGTACCCGTTTCCGCGGTGATCGTCGGTGCGGGCAAACTGGGGTCCGCATTGATGGAGTATGACGGGTTTGCGGATTACGGTATGAAGATCGTCGCAGCCTTTGATCAGAACACATCCGCTTCGCCAGGCTGCCATGGAAGCATTCCGGTGTATCCAATGGACAAGCTCCCCAGCCTTTGTGTTTCGCATCATGTGTACACAGGCATCCTGACGGTTCCGGCAGAATCCGCACAGTCATCTGCGGACAAGATGGTTGCCGCCGGGCTGACAGCGATTCTCAATTTTGCCCCGGTACAGATTAAAGTGCCGTCCGGTGTGACGATACACCAGGAAGACATTGCATTATCTTTGGCTTATCTCCATATGGCAGCCAGTGAGGCATTAAAACAGGAAGAGGAGGAACAGTATGGAAACCAAAGCATTTGACATGGTGGACAGTGTGGAAACGCTGGAGGCGGCTATCGCCCGGGTGCGCGCAGCGCAGAGGGTATTCGCCGCCTACACGCAGGAACAGGTGGACCGGATCTTCCTGGCTGCAGCAACGGCAGCCAATCAGGCCCGGGTGCCGCTGGCCAGAATGGCAGTGGAAGAAACCGGCATGGGTGTGGTGGAGGATAAGGTGATCAAAAACCACTACGCCAGCGAATATATTTACAACGCTTACCGGGATACCAAGACCTGCGGCGTGATCGAGGAAGACAAGGCCTACGGCATGAAGAAGATCGCCGAGCCCATCGGCGTGGTTGCGGCGGTCATCCCGACCACCAACCCCACCTCCACCGCCATTTTCAAGGCGCTGATCTGCTTGAAAACCCGCAACGGCATCATCTTCAGTCCCCATCCCCGGGCGAAGAAATCCACGATCGCCGCTGCGAAGGTGGTGTTGGACGCAGCGGTCAAGGCCGGCGCTCCTGAAGGCATCATCAGCTGGATCGATGTTCCCTCCCTGGAGATGACCAACACCCTGATGCGGGATGCCGATATCATCCTGGCCACAGGCGGCCCCGGCATGGTAAAAGCAGCGTATTCCAGCGGTAAACCTGCCCTGGGTGTGGGCGCCGGAAACGTGCCGGCAGTGATTGACGACAGCGCCAATCTGGTCCTGGCGGTCAATTCTGTCATTCACTCCAAAACCTTCGACAACGGTATGATCTGCGCTTCCGAACAGAGCGTAATCGTGCTGGACAGTATCTACGAAACGGTTCGTGCCGAATTTGCCGCCCGGGGCTGCTGGTTCCTGCGGGGCGCCGACCTGGACAAGGTGCGCCATACCATCCTGACCAACGGCGCGCTGAACGCGAAGATCGTCGGCCAGAGCGCCTGCAAAATCGCGGCACTGGCCGGTGTCACCGTGCCGGAAGGAACCAAGGTGCTCATCGGAGAAGTTGAATCTGTGGAACTGTCGGAAGAATTCGCGCATGAGAAGCTGAGCCCCGTGCTGGCAATGTACCGGGCAAAGGATATTGAAGACGCATTCAGCAAAGCGGAGCGGCTGATTGCCGACGGCGGTTACGGCCATACGGCTTCCCTGTATGCAGATACACAGAAGAAGCCGGAAGTGCTGGATGCTTTTGCGGCCAGAATGAAAACCTGCCGAATTGTGATCAATACCCCCTCTTCCCAGGGCGGCATCGGCGATCTGTACAACTTCAAAATGGCTCCTTCCCTTACTCTCGGCTGCGGCAGCTGGGGCGGAAACTCCGTATCGGAGAATGTGGGCGTAAAGCATTTGCTGAATATCAAGACCGTGGCTGAAAGGAGAGGGCTGCCTGCCGGTGGCGCTGGATGAGTTAAAACACGTGATGGGCAAAAAGAAAGCCTTTATCGTGACCGACAATTTCCTGTATCACAACGGCAACACCGCGCCTATCACGCAGAAGCTGGACGAGCTGGGCATCCAGCACGCCACCTTCTTTGATGTAGCCCCCGATCCCACCCTGGCGTGCGCCAAGGCTGGCGCGGAGCAGATGCGCCTGTTCCAGCCCGACGTGATCATCGCCCTGGGCGGCGGAAGCGCCATGGATGCAGGCAAAATCATGTGGGTCCTGTATGAGCATCCTGAAGTGGATTTCCAGGATATGGCGATGCGCTTCATGGATATCCGCAAGCGGGTATATACCTTCCCGAGGATGGGCGAGAAAGCTTATTTCATTGCTATTCCCACCTCCGCCGGTACCGGCAGTGAGGTGACGCCCTTCGCCGTCATTACCGATGAAAAGAGCGGAGTCAAGTATCCGCTGGCTGACTATGAGCTGCTGCCCGACATGGCGATCATCGATACTGATTTCCATATGACCGCGCCGAAAGGCCTCACCGCCGCCAGCGGCATCGATGCCGTGACCCACGCGCTGGAAGCCTACGCCTCCATGATGGCCACGGATTATACCGACGGCCTGGCGGTCAAAGCGCTGCAAACCATTTTTGAGTATCTGCCCCGGGCTTACGACAACGGTCTCACCGATGTGGAAGCAAGGGAAAAGATGGCCAACGCGGCCACCATGGCGGGCATGGCCTTTGCCAACGCTTTCCTGGGGGTATGCCATTCCATGGCGCATAAGCTGGGCGCGTTCCATCACATTGCGCACGGTGTTGCCAACGCGCTGATGATTGAAGAAGTGCTGCGCTTCAACGCCGCTGAAGTGCCCGCCAAGATGGGTACCTTCCCGCAGTACGACCATCCCCATACACTGCGCCGCTACGCCGAGGTGGCGGAAGCGCTGGGCGTGAAGGGCAGCAATGACGCGGAGAAGCTGGAAGGGCTGATCAAGATGATCAACGACCTGAAAGCCTATGTGGGTATCAAACCTGCGATCCGGGATTATGTACCCGATGAGAAAGATTTCCTTGACAGGCTGGACGCTATGGTGGAGCAGGCCTTTGACGATCAGTGCACCGGCGCCAATCCCCGTTATCCCCTGATGAGCGAAATCAGGCAGATGTATCTGAACGCATACTACGGAGAAAAACACTTTACCGAAACGCCCAAGCCTACCGCAGATGATATTGCCTCCCTGGAGGACGACGCCGTCAAGAAGGCGTACCGTCCGGGCCGGAAGCACTGAGAAGGAGGAAAAAAACATGAATCTTGATCGCGTCATTGCTGTGCGCAACGCCAAGACCATCTATCGGGATGGGGACCAGTGCGTAAAGGTATTCAATGAAAACTATTCCAAAGCAGACATTCTCAATGAGGCGCTGAATCAGGCGCGGATCGAGGGGATCGGGCTGCACGTCCCGAAGATCTTGGGCGTCACCATGATCGAGGGCAAATGGGCCATCATCTCCGAGTTCATCCAGGGGAAGACACTGTCCCAGATCATGAAAGGAGATCCGGACGGCAAGTCGAAATATTTAAATACATTCGTGGACCTGCAGATGGAAGTGCAGAGTAAAACCTGTCCTATGCTGAACCGGCTCAAGGACAAAATGTCCCGGAAAATCAGCCAGGCCGATCTGGACGCGACCACACGGTATGACCTGCTGGCCCGCCTGGAAGGCATGCCGACCCATAACAAGGTATGCCATGGCGATTTCTGGCCTTCCAACATCATCATCAGCGAAGACGGCACCCCCTATATCATCGACTGGAGCCATGTGACCCAGGGCAACGCCTCCGCGGACGTGGCGAGGACGTACCTGCTGTTCTGGCTGAACGGAGATATTGACGGGGCAAAGGAATACCTGAATCTTTTCTGTGAAAAGAGCGGCACTCCCATGCAGTATGTGCAGAAATGGATGCCCATCGTGGCAGCCAGCCAATCCGTGAAGGGAAATGCAAAGGAACGGGAATTCCTGCTCTCCTGGGCTAATGTAGTGGAGTATCATTAATCATTCCGGCGCGGGGAGCATTGCTCCCCTTTTTCCGGACAGGTTGCAATAAATAAAGGAGATAAAGCGCATGAAAGTAACAGTTTGTATCGGTTCCTCCTGCCATATCAAAGGTTCCCGTTCTGTGGTGGAACAGCTGCAGGACCTGATCGCCAAAGAAAACCTGAACGACAAAATCGAACTGGGCGGCACCTTCTGCATGGGCAAATGCCAGCAGGGCGTGTGCGTCACGGTGGACGGGGAATTCCATTCCGTGTCCCCGGAAACCGTTTCTTCCTTCTTCGAAAAAGAAATCAAAGCAAAGGTGTAAGCAATGCCGAACTGTCTGACGCTGAAGAAATCCAACTGCAAAAACTGCTACAAGTGCATCCGCCACTGCCCTGTAAAGTCCATCCGGTTTTCCGGCAGCCAGGCGCATATCATCGGCAACGAGTGCATCCTGTGCGGGCACTGCTTCGTCGTGTGTCCCCAGAATGCCAAGGAGATCGTGGACGAGACTGAAAAGGTCAGGGTCCTGATCCAGAGTGGCGATCCGGTGGTGGTCTCCCTGGCCCCATCCTTCGTGGCGAACTATGACGGCGTGGGCATTGAGGCCATGCGGGAGGCCCTGAAAAAGCTGGGCTTTTACGATGCGGAGGAAACCGCGCTGGGCGCGACGCTGGTCAAGCGGGAATATGACCGCATCCTGAAGGAGGAGGACCGGGACGTGGTCATCTCCTCCTGCTGCCATTCGGTCAACCTGCTGATCCAGAAGTATTTCCCCCGGGTGCTCCCGTACCTGGCGGACGTGCTGTCGCCCATGCAGGCGCACTGCGAGGATATCAAACGGCGCATTCCCAACGCGAAGACCGTGTTCATCGGGCCCTGCGTGGCCAAGAAGGACGAAGCCGAATACTACGAAGGCATCGTGGACGCGGTACTGACGTATGAGGAACTGACCAACTGGCTGAAAAAAGAAGGGGTGGAGATCCGGAAGGAAAAAAGCCCGGACGAACACAGCCTGGCCCGGTTCTTCCCGACGACGGGCGGTATCCTGAAAACGATGGCCCAGGACGCGCCGGGATATACCTACCTGGCGCTGGACGGGGTGGAAAACTGCATCGAAGCCCTGAAGGAGATCGAGCGGGGAAACATCCACCACTGCTTCATAGAAATGAGCGCCTGCGCGGGCAGCTGCGCCGGGGGCCCGGTCATGGAGAAGTACGGCCGCAGCCCGCTGAAGGACTACCTGGCCGTATCCCGGTACGCGGGGGACAAGGACTTCGAGATCGGACAGCCGGAGATCCGGCAGCTGCGCAAGCACTTCGAACCCATCGAACAGCGCGCGGCCGTACCCACCGAGGACGAGATCCGGGAGATCCTGCGGGAGATGGGCAAATTCAAACCCAGCCAGGAACTGAACTGCGGCTCCTGCGGATACAATTCCTGCCGGGAGAAAGCGATCGCCATCTACCAGGGCAAGGCGGAAATCTCCATGTGCCTGCCATACCTGATGGAAAAGGCGGAGAACGTCAACGATACCATCGCCCGCAACAGCCCGAACGGCATCATCATGCTGAACGATCAGCTGGAGGTGCAGCAGATTAACCCGGCCGCCCTCAAAATCCTGAACCTGCGTTCCGAGAACGCCGTGCTGGGCGACCAGGTGGTTCGTATTCTGGATCCCGCACCGTTTATCAAGGTGCAGAACACAGGCCGCGGTATTTTCCACCAGAGGAGTTATCTGGCAGAGTACGGCTGCACCATCCAGCAGACCATCGTACCTGCCGAGGAGGGGCGGATGCTGCTGTGCATCATGCGTGATGTGAGCGAAGAAGAAGATGCCCGCCGGCAGCGGGAGGAAATCAGCCGCCAGACGGTGGAAGTGGCGGACAAGGTGGTGGATAAGCAAATGCGCATTGTGCAGGAAATTGCCAGCCTGCTGGGTGAAACCGCTGCCGAAACCAAAATTGCCCTGTCCAAGCTGAAGGAGTCCATTACCAATGAATGATCTGACTTGCGATATCGGCTATAAAAGCATCAATCACGCAGGCGAACAGCTTTGCGGAGACCATGTGGAGGTCGTGGAGCAGGAGGACGGCTCCACAGTCATCGTGCTGGCGGACGGGCTGGGCAGCGGTGTGAAAGCCAGTATCCTGTCCACCCTGACCAGTAAAATCATTTCCACCATGCTGGCCGCCGGGCTGTCCATTGAGGAATGCGTGGAAACCATCGCCGCCACGCTGCCGGTGTGTTCTGTACGCGGCGTGGCTTATTCCACCTTCACCATCATCCGCCTGATCCGCAACCAGACCGCGGAGCTGATCCAATACGACAATCCACAGGTGATTGTGCTGCGCAACGGTGAAAACTGGGAATACCCGCGTACTGAGACCACCATCGGCGGAAAGCAGATCTTCCGCTCACTGATCCGGCTTCAGGAGGACGACGTGTTTATTGCCATGAGCGACGGCTGTCCGCATGCCGGCATTGGCATGGCTTATAACTTCGGCTGGAAACGGGAAGATATCATCAAGTTTATGGAAGCCATGAGCCTGTGCGGATACACGGCCAAGAACCTGTCCACCCTGCTGGTGGATGAGTGCAACAAGCTTTACGGCGGGGAGCCCGGTGACGACGCTACCTCCTGCGTGGTGCGCGTCCGCAGGCGTGTACCCATGAATATGCTTTTCGGCCCGCCCAGCAACCGGGACGACGGCGACCGGATGATGAGCCTGTTCTTTGCCAAGGAAGGCAAGCATATTATATGCGGCGGCACCACTTCCTCCATCGCGGCAAAATGGCTTAATAAACCGCTGCGCGCTTCGCTGGATTTCACCGGAGACATCCCGCCTATTGCCTATCTGGAAGGGGTCGATCTGGTGACCGAGGGCGTAATTACCGTCAACCGGGTCGTCGAATATGCCAAGGACTATATCGGTGAAAACAAACACTATGAGGACTGGAGTTTCGGGAAGGACGGCGCATCCCTGATCAGCCGCCTGTTGTTTGAGGAAGCCACTGATATCAATTTCTATGTTGGCAAAGCCATCAATCCAGCGCACCAGAATCCAGACCTTCCCATCAATTTCAATATCAAGATGAACCTGGTGCAGGAATTGTCGGAAGCTTTGAAAAAGATGGGGAAACGCATCAAAGTCAGTTATTTTTAAGGAGTCATTATGCGGAAGTTTGATACCAAGGTACAGCATCTGAAATACAAGGTGCTCCGGGAGGTAGCCCGGCAGGCCTGGAATGATACCCTGCTGGAAAACGTGCTGGACATTCCCAAAGCGATTGTACCCGGCAAAGTCCCCACTATGCGTTGCTGCGTTTACAAGGAAAGGGCCATTCTGGCCGAACGCGTCAAACTGGCGATGGGCGGTGGAAACAGCGGAAACATTATTCAGGTAATTGATATTGCCTGTGATGACTGCCCCGCCATAGGCTACCAGGTCACCGATTCCTGCCGGGGCTGCCTGGCTCACCGGTGTGAGGACGTTTGCAAACGCGGTGCGATTTCCTTTGACTATAAACATGAGGCGCATATCGACAAAACAAAATGTGTGGAATGCGGCCAGTGCGCCAAGGTGTGCCCTTACAGCGCTATTGTGAATCGGAAACGCCCCTGCCAGAACGCCTGTAAAATCAAAGCTATTTCTATCAATGAGGAGAATGCCGCCTGTATCGATGATGAAAAGTGCATCCAATGCGGCGCCTGCGTCTATCAATGCCCCTTCGGAGCGATCTCAGACCGATCCTTTATCATCAATGTAATCGATATGCTGAAAAAAAGCCAAGGGAATACCCGTTATAAGGTCTATGCCCTGGTTGCGCCTGCCATCGGCAGCCAGCTCAATTATGCCAAACTGGGCCAGGTGATTACCGGTATCAAGCAGTTGGGCTTTTACACTGTGGTGGAGGCCGCCCTTGGCGCGGATATGGTAGCCCAGGCAGAATCAAAGGAACTGACTGAAAAGGGATTCCTGACATCCTCCTGCTGCCCGGCGTTCGTACGTTATGTCAAAACCGCTTTCCCGGCGCTTGTGCCTTATATTTCGCATAATCTGTCACCCATGGCCACGATTGCGAGATACATCAAGGAACATGAAGAAAACGTCAAAATCGTTTTTATCGGGCCCTGCACCGCGAAAAAGGCTGAAGTTCAGCTGGAAGATGTGAAGCCCTATGTGGATGCCGCCATCACCTTTGAAGAGCTGCAGGCGCTCCTGGACAGCCGGGATATCGACATCACATCCCTTCCGGAAGATGTACTGGACAATGCCAGTTATTTTAGCCGCATCTTTGCCCGCAGCGGGGGCCTGTCCGATGCTGTGGCCGAAGGACTGAAAGAACAGCACCTGGATGATTTTGAGCTGAAGGCCTGTGCCTGCGACGGGATCGAGGAATGCCGAATGGCCCTGCTGAAAAAGAGCAAAAATGCGCTGGACGCCAATTTCATTGAGGGTATGGCCTGCGTTAACGGCTGCATCGGTGGCGCCGGAAACCTGACCCACGGAGAAAAGAACAAAGCTGCTGTGGACAGCTATGGCAGAGAAGCGCTGGAAAAAACCATTCTGGATGCGATCGCGCCGCTCCGATAATATTCAGGAAATATGGTCCATATAAAAGTTGACGGAAACCAGGAGAGCAAATCTGAATTTATTTACTACATTTTAACTTTAAGGAGGGATTATTCTTGAAAAAGCTGCTTGCTGTTGTTCTTGCTCTGGCAATGATGCTGTTCTGTGTTTCAGCCGTTGCCGAAACTGCCACGGCAACAACCGGAACTGCCACCGTACAGGGATACGGCGGCGATATCACCGTTACCGTAACCCTGGAAGGTGCGGATATCAGGTCCGTGGAAATTACCGGGGATAGTGAAACAGAAGGAATCGGCAAAAAGATTATCGACGAATGGCCCAATGCGTTCCTTGAATACAACGGCATTGTGGATACCTATTCCGGCGCGACCTTCGCCGGCGTAACGCGTGCGGCTGTCATTGCCGCCATGCGGGAAGCGCTGTCCAATGCCGGCGTCAATCCGGATGATTACATGCGGGAGATGGGTGAAGAGGAAAGCGTGGATCTGGTGATCGATACGGATATTGCGATCATCGGTGCGGGCGGCGCAGGAATGACGGCTGCGCTAACTGCCTCTGACGCGGGCAGGAGCGTACTCGTGCTGGAAAGCCAGCCGGCGGTGGGCGGAAACTCTGTGAAATCCACCGGTGGCATGAACGCTGCCAAGACCGAGTATCAGGACGCAAACGAATTCGGTGAATCCGCAGGCATCGAAAAGACCCTGAAAGCTGCCGAAGGCTATGCGGACAATGAAGCGATCACTGCTCTGGCCGCAACAGTTAAAACGCAGTGGGAAGCCTGGCAGGCAGATCCGCAGGAATACTTCGACTCTCCGGAGCTCTTTGCGCTGGATACCCTGATCGGCGGCAAGGGACTGAATGATCCGGAGCTGGTGAATACCCTTGTAAACAACAGTGCCGCAGCAATCGATTACCTGGATTCCATCGGTATCCATCTGAACAATGTTGCTGCCTTCGGAGGCGCTTCCGTCAAACGGATTCACCGCCCGGTAAATGAAGACGGCAAGGTGGTTTCTGTCGGTGCTTATACCGTTCCGCTGCTGGAGCAGGCCTGCCAGAGCCGGGATAACCTGGCGCTGCTGACAGATGTTACCGCGACCAGACTGCTGACCGATGAAAGCGGCGCGGTTTGCGGCGTGGAAGCGCAGGGCAAAGCCGGAAACAAAATAACCGTAAACGCAAAAGCCGTGATTCTCGCCACCGGCGGTTTCGGCGCGAATCTGGACATGGTCGTGCAGTACAAGCCTGAACTGGCTGGCTTTATGACCACCAATGCCGCCGGTATTCAGGGGCAGGGCATCCTGATGGCAACCGAAATCGGTGCCGCGACCGTGGACATGGATCAGATTCAGATTCATCCCACCGTGCAGGCTGACACAGCTTCCCTGATCACAGAAGGTCTCCGCGGCGATGGAGCGGTCCTGATCAATGCCAACGGTGAGCGCTTTATTGACGAAGTAGGTACCCGGGATGTCGTTTCCGCCGCTGAGATCGCTCAGCCCGGTTCCTTCAGCTGGCTGGTTGTGGATCAGAAGATGGTGGATGCTTCCTCCGTGATCTAGGGATATATCTCCCGCGGACTGATGCTCCAGGGCGACAGCTATGAAGCCCTGGCAGGCGAACTGGGAATCCCCGCTGACGCTTTTGCGGCAACCATGGAAAAATGGAACGGTTATGTCGCGGATAAAAATGATCCCGATTTCGGACGGACCAGCTTCGCGTCTCCGCTGGATACTGCTCCCTTCTATGCAGTCAAAGTCACTGCTGGCATTCACCACACCATGGGCGGTCTGAAGATCGATGCTCAGACCCATGTGCTGAACACGGACGGACAGATCATTCCCGGCCTTTTCGCTGCCGGTGAAGTCACCGGCGGTGTCCACGGCGGAAACCGTCTGGGCGGAAACGCCGTAGCGGACTTTGTGGTCTTTGGCCGGATCGCCGGTCAGAAGGCCGCGGATTCAGTGGAATAAAACATTCCGCCGGCAGTTTCCCGATATAAGCAGGTGCCCGCAGAAAAAGCTGCGGACACCTGCTTCTTTTTCCCCGTAGAAGTTGACGATGATCGAAGTGATCAGGGCAACGACGACAATACCGTATGCGCCGAGGATGACAGACAGGATCCGTCCGAAGTCCGTAACAGCAGTCAGGTCGCCGAATCCGATCGTGGTCACAATGGCAAAGCAGTACCACAGGGCGTCTGTAAACTTGCTTCATTTTTCTACGATTAGCCAATTTCTAATATTTTGCAGAAAATTCTAACCGAAAATTAGAACAGATTTCTAAGCGGTTCTAATCAAGGCGGAATGATTAAAAATCCTCTAGCATCCCGGCGTGCCAATACCGATGTTCAAGAAAAGCGATCGTTGACTACCCGATGGAAATTGAATGGCTATGTTTGTTGAATATGCGGTCAAAATGGCATGGATAACGTGTCAAATATACCTAGATTCCAAAATATCCATAACCCGAAAAATGAAGTCCAGATCAAATTGATCATACAGCATTTTGTGTTCTCGTTGCAACCTTGGGCACAAGATGATAGAATATGCTTCGTGCTGCAATCGCCCAGCAGAATTTCCGGGAGCATCCAGAACAGGCGGGATCGAAATGCAGACAAGAAACATGTAATAAGAAAGGACAATCTGAAAAGCATGAATCAAAGAGACCTGGCAGAGATTAAAAGACGGCTTAACCCTGACAAACGCAATCCATCGCTGATCTGCGGCTGCTATGTTGACTATATCGGGAATCCGATCACGAGCTTCGAACTCCCGGTCGGATCATTGTACGAACAGGAAAATGAAAAGTACATGTCCATTTTTAAGAAGGTCCTCTCCGGACAGATCGGACAGAATCTGACCCCCATCGCGTTCCCAACAGAAAGCGATGATCTCCTTATCCGCATCAGAGACACAGCGCTAAATAATAAGGAAGCTTTGGAAACGCTTTTTACACGCCTGATCGCAGGAATCCGCGCAGAACATCCTGACATGCAGTCTGTCGAAGATGCTCAGAATGCCGAGAACTGGTTAATCCTTTTGATGCATGACGATCTGGATGTCCGGAAGCGTGATGTGAACGGTGAGATCGACTACGAGAATTCTGACCGGGCTTTCAGCTACATCCTCTGCGCTATCTGCCCTGTAAAACAGGAAAAGCCTGCGCTGAGATATCTTCCCACAGATGGCATCTTCCACGAACGTGCTCCGGAATGGCTGGCAAGTGCTCCGGCGCTTGGATTCCTTTTCCCGCTTTATGAAGGCGGCGCTGCCGATGTCAACACGATCCTTTTCTTCAGCAAGGATTGTAATGATGCGCATGCGGATTTCCTGAAGGCCGCTTTCAATGTTGAAGCGGAGATGCCGGCAGCGGAACAGACAGAAAACTTCCAGGCGCTGCTTGCCCAGAGTCTGGGTACTGAATGCTCTCTTGATGTGGTGCAGGAGATGCACGAAGTTGTTTCTGGTCTGATCGAAGAGCAGGGCAAGGACGATGAGCCCCTGATGCTCTCCAAACAAGATGTGGCCAGGATGCTTACTGACGGCGGTGTGTCAGAAGACCGGGTCGAAGCCTTCCAGAAGGGCTTTGACGCGACCTTTGGCACAGGCACGGTTCTTCCAGCAGTCAATGTGGTAACTCCCAAACAGTTCAAAGTGGAAATGCCCAGCGTTTCCATCAAGGTAGACCCCAAACAGGCTGATCTGCTTGAAACAAGGGTCATTGATGGCCGGAGCTATTTGCTGATCCCGATTGACGGCGATATTGCCGTTAACGGGCAGCCTGTGTTCGCAACCAAGTAAACAGGAAAACACCGGCAGAATCGGGCGGTAGGCCGTCAAAAGGCAACTATTTTGAGGAAAGAACAGAAAAAGGCTCTTTCCTCTTTAATTTCAAGGTTTCTAAGGATCTCCGCAAGCAAGACGGTCTAAAGACTATGCGGATGTTGACCGTCAAACGCCTTTGGCACTTTTTTCGTTATTGCCGCAATACCAAGCAATATGATTATTCTCAAATTCAACTGACACATCTACTCGCGCCTTTTCCATTCTGGCGTCCGGTCATTCCACTCAGCGTAGCGCTGCTACGCCTCGTTCCATTCCCGTTAGCCAGAATGAAAAATCCGGTTCGTAAAGGCTTCGTCCGGATGTGATTCAAAGAAGGAAATCAGCAGACTGCGCTGCTGCGTCTGATAGCCCGTCATTCGGATCACTCCATTTGAAACTCAGTCTCAAATCATGAGAACGAGTTTCATTATAGCAATCGCCGCGCGTTTGCCAATAGGAAAAATCAGATTTTTACAATGCGGCCCAAATTCACTTCCGCGTCAGGAAGAAATCCGCGCCCTTTGTGCGGAACAGCGCCAGCGACACACCCAGCAAGAGTTCCAGATGGGCGGAGGGAGCATCCAGCAGAACGCCGTATTCGTCCTGCATTTTGTGGATGCGATAGAGAATGGTATTGCGGTGCGTAAACAGCGCCGCGCAGGTTTCCTTCAGGGAGCGGCCGGAGGACAGGTAATAATACAGCGTTTCACAGTACTGGCTGCCCTTTTCCCGATCACAGACGGAAAGAAAGCGGATCCTTTCGGAAACCAGATCGCTGCGGGTCTGCAGACTCGACAGCAGCAGCAGCGGCTTGAGCTGCGCAACATGAAAAACGCTGCCGCTGTGAAAGGACGTTTCCGTCATCAGATCCAGCGCCTCCCGGACGGGCCGGTAGAGCGCGGGCAGATCGAACAGGTCGCCGATGGGATCGGAAACGGCGACTTTTAGATGAAATTCGTCGGCCAGCGCGTCAAAATCGGCAATATTGTAGCCCTTGTGCAGAAACAGCAGCACGTCGCCCTTATAAAGGAAGGGATGCGAGGCGTAAAAGCGATAGGTCAGCTCGTCCTTGAGCGTGCTTTTCCCAATATATAATGTATGATACGCCGCCAGATCGATCAGTGCGAACGCCTCAGGATGAAAATCGGCCAGATACGTTTCAGCGGTCTGCAATCGGAAATAGGCCACTGAAGAAAAACCGCCGTCCAGCAGATGCATCAGAATTTCCTCGGCGGTTTCAAAGGGCCGTTCCTGCTGCCCCGCTTCCATCAGCAGCTGCTTGGCCAGTACGGTTTCCACCGTTCGGAAAACGTCTTCCGAAACCGTCTGCAAATGATCGTCCACATCCACGCAGATGAGATAGCCATGCCGCACGCCGGCGCTGATCAGCGGCGCGAAGCGCCGGCGGTGCGTGCTGTCCTCCAGGTTGATATAATCCGGCTTTCCGGCCGAAAGCAGCGGGCTTTTACTGATGATCGCGCCGGCCTCGTAGGTGATCTGCCCCAGCTGAACGGCCTTGTCAAACAGCGGATCGGCAAAACCGTCCGTCTTATAATACGCCAATATGTGAAAGGTATCGTCCAGCACCAGCAGCGGGCAGTCCATGAGTATCCCCGCGTCCCACGCGAGCTGCTTCAGATCGCCCTTTTCGAAGAAGTCAGAAAGCAGCGATGCGGCCTCCTGCAGCGCCAGTCGTTCTTCCATTCGCGGTCAGCTCCTTTCCTGTGCTCGAAGCACAAATGAAATCATTTAAATTATACCATCATTCCATTGCTCGATCAATGAAAATGAGTAAAATAATACCCGTAAGCGAAAGGAAAGAGGCGCTAAACAATGGAAAACAAGAAGAATGTGAACATCTGGAAATCGCTTCAGAAGGTGCCGGCGGGCACGATGTTCGTGCCTCTGATTGTTGGTGCCGTCATCACAACCGTCTGCAAGGGATTTTTCGGTTTTGACCTGTGGAGCACGCTGGGCAACCCGATGAAGGATATGTTCTCCTCCTCCGGTCAGATGCTGATCATCGGTCTGATGCTGTTCTGTACGGGCACGCAGTTGAAGCTTTCCGATATGAAGGACGCTCTGCACCGGGGCGTGCGGCTGATTCTGGTGCGGCTGATCGTCGCTTATGCGCTGTGCGCGCTGTTCTACGCGCTGTTCGGCAACGAGGGCTTCCTGGGGATTTCGTTCCTGGCCTTTGTGTGCGCGGTCACCAGTGCGAACGCGGCGCTGTACATGGGCATCATTTCCCCGTTCGGCGACAAGGCCGACAAGGCGAGCTTCGGTATTATGCTGATCTGTTCGATGCCGCTTTTGCCGCTTTTGTTCCTGGGCTTCTACGGCCAGTCGGGCTTCGGCGAGGCGCAGGTCATGCAGATCATCTCGCTGATTATCCCCTTTGTGCTGGGCATGGTGCTGGGCAATCTGGACACGGATATCCGCAAGGTGTTCGCGGGCGGCAACGCCATCATACTGCCGTTCCTGGGCTTTGAGTTCGGCTCGACCATCAATCTGATCGACGCGTTCAGGATGATCCCGCAGGGACTGCTTTTGAGCCTGATCTACTTTATCGTGGTCATTACGCCGTCCTATATCTTTGAACGCACGGTGCTGCATCGCCCGGGCTACGCCTCGGTGGCCAGCGGCTCCTTGGCGGGCGTGGCGCTGGTAATCCCGTCCATGGCGGCGGCTTCCAACGCGGCGTTCCAGCCGTACGTGGATTCCTCGGTCGCCGTGCTGGCGTTCGTGCTGGCCGTGACCAATATCCTCTGCCCGTTTATGGTGAAGTTCATTCTGACAAAGCATCCGGCGGACAAGCCGGCTGCCGCGAAATAACTGCCCTGCTTTTTGAAAGGAGCTGTGCTTTATGAAAACTCTGATTCAGGCTTCCACGCTGAACGCGCTGATGCTGGGTAACTTTGATGAAACCGTTTCCGTACGCGACTTTCTGCACCATGCCGATACCGGCATCGGCACCTACGCCGGGCTGGACGGCGAGGCGATCTTTGAGGACGGCGTGGCCTACAAGGCGACCGCCGACGGTCGAGTCGCCGTCATGAAGCCGGAGGACGGCGTGGCGTTCGGCACGGTGATGAACTTTGACGAAAGCGTTACCGAGTTTGAGCTGAACGGCATTTCCGATATTTCGGCGCTGAAGGACGCGCTGGAGCCCTATGTATCGGGCAACGAGAACGTCTTTTACATGATCAAGGCGCAGGGACTGTTCAAGACCATGCACGTGCGCAGCTGCTTCGCCAGCAAGAAGCCGTATCCTACGCTGTCTCAGGTGGCGCAGAACCAACGCGAATTCCACTTCGAGAACACTCGCGGCAGCGTCATCGCCGTGTACTGCCCGAAGTACGTCAACGGCATCAACCTGCCGGGCTGGCATTTCCACTACCTCAGCGGCGACAAGACACAGGGCGGTCACATTCTGGGGCTGTCGGCGGAGAGCCTGCGGGTGAAGCTCAACAAGATCGAGCGCTTTGACCTGACGCTGCCGCAGAATCCCGAGTTTGCGCACCGCGATCTGTGCGAGGATCTGACCGCGAAGACCGCCGCCGTCGAAGGCGTAAAAAAGTAATCGGAACCGCAATACATCGGAACCGCAATACAGAAGGGAATCCTTGAAAATGAGTACGAAGTCCATGCGAATCTGGAGTGTGATCTCGGGCGCGTTGCTGATCGCGGCCGGTATCTACTGCCTGTGCAATCAGGATGTGGCAGTCATGTCCGCAGGTCTTCTGCTGGGCGTGTTCATGCTGATTTCCGGCATTGCGGAAATTGTCGTGTTCGCGGGAACCAGCAGTCTGCTGCCAGGTTCCGGCTGGCTGCTGTTGGACGGCGTATTGACGGTCATTCTGTCGCTGCTCCTGCTGCTGAATCAGTGGTTTACGCTGATGTCGCTGCCGTTTCTGTTCACGGCGTGGCTGCTGTTCTCGGGCGTGTCCCGTTTCGTCAGCGCCTTTGATCTGAAGGCTCTGGGCGTGCGCGCCTGGGGCTGGGTGCTGGCGCTGGGCATTGTGCTGACCGTGGCGGGCTTCGTTTGCATGATGGATCCTTGGGTCAGCGTCGTCGCCATGGGCGTGACCGTGGGCGTGGTGTTCCTGCTGGAGGGCGTGAGTGCCATCTTCTACGGCTGCATCAGCAGAACGAAGCTGTAAGAAACGCCGCCTGAAAATTTCCCCGGCTGCCGCAGCCGCGCCGTCGGAATGAAAATAGATAAAAAAGTTTTGAACGACCAATATGCAATTCGAAATTGAATGGAGGGTTTACTAAGAGAACTTACGTCACTGATTAATCAAGCAGATGGTGAATCAAAACTAACTCTGTGGATGGTTCCTGAAGACTTTCTTATTGTTGGTAGCGAAAAGCCATTTGACTATGTAAATATAACTGTATCAGAAGCCGGACGAATGAAAATTCGTGCATGCTCATTATAAGCTAATATGTTAAGTACTGATCCTATCGCCAGGAATGGCGGTAGGATGAATTAGACAGGCCGCAATCACTATTTTGTGACCCGAAATTCTAATAAAGGCGGTCGGTGACGCGGCGCGCCACCCGCCAAAATTAGAAATTTCTAATCGCGTTCTAATTTTGGAGCGATATTAGACGGATTTCGAGAGATTTTGAGAGAATTTCACGGAGTTTTCAATCGGCTGCATTCCTTAGGAATCAAGCCTTCCGGGATTTTCGCGGACTTCGGTGGAGTTCCGCGGAAATCGCTTTTTTTGTTCTCCTAAGCGGCAGGCCGTGGGTTCGAATCCCGCCGGGTGTGCATTTTTTATACCAAAAATGACATCATCATCGCATTCGAGGAAACATGAAACAACCTGCTAACCGCCCTTTCGTGACGTTATTCTACCATGCATTCGCTCATGAGGACTCTTGACGTTGAGAATTAAGAAAAGACCATCGCGGGTATCAATTTGAGAGTCAACATATCATTCGATTCAAGTCATTCTTCTCATCACTTGACAAAAATGACAAGAATGATTAGAATGTGAGAAGCAATGTGGGAAGAAAGCGGGTGCAATGGATGAGACAAGACAAAAAAGCGTCTGCCGGTTTCCTGGAAAGTGAAACGATCGAACTGAAACTGGATTATTCAGAAAGTATCCGGAAGGATATCATTGCCTTTGCCAACACCAGCGGCGGTACTATCTATGTTGGAGTCGCTGATGATGGCACTGTGGTCGGCGTTTCCTCTCCTGACCTGATGATTCAGCGGATCGCAAATATGGCGAGAGACGCCATCCGGCCTGACGTGACGATGTTCATTCACTATGATTCTCTGGAGACGGAAGGCAGGAATATTGTCAAGGTATCCATACAGCGTGGCACGGGAAGACCCTATTATGCGGCAGATAAGGGACTGCGTCCATCGGGCGTTTTTGTTCGTCAGGGAACTGCTGCTGCACCGGCGACTGAAGCGGGTATTCGTCAGATGATCAAGGAAACAGACGGAGACACGTATGAAGACGTGCGATCTCTCCAACAGGACTTGACCTTCACCTATGCGAAAGACATTTTTGACAGGTGTGGCCTTGATCTGGAGCTCCCGCAGATGCAGACGCTTGGAATCGTGTCCTCCGATGGTGTCTTTACGAACCTCGGCTTGCTCCTGTCCGACCAGTGTCCGCATATCATCAAAGCAGCGACTTTTTCGGGAACTGACCAGGAGCAGTTTCAGGACCGGCGGGAATTCACTGGCTCGCTGCTCAAGCAGGTCGATGATGCCTATGCGTTCCTGGATATGCGGAATGATACTTCTGCAACCTTTGAAGGGGTTCACCGGGTTGACCATCGGGCTTATCCGCCTGCGGCGCTGCGCGAAGCGCTGCTGAACGCCATTGTTCACCGGGATTATGCGTATTCCGCCAGCACACTGATCAGTGTCTATAGTGACCGTATCGAGATTGTATCTGTAGGTGGCCTTATCCCAGGCTTCCATCTGAATGATGTGACATCCGGTTTGTCGATCTGCAGGAATCCAAAGCTGGCCAATGTCTTCTATCGCCTGAGTTTGATTGAAGCTTACGGAACCGGGCTGAAGAAAATTTTGGCTGCCTATCACCATATGGAAGCGGGCCAATTGTTCCAGGTAACTGAGAAGGTATTCAAGGTCACGCTACCGAGCCTGAACAGTGTCCGCCCCCCTGAGCCGCACAGATCTGCTACTAATCAAACGGCTGAGGAAATGATCCTTGCATATCTTTCCACAAAAGAACTGATTGCGAGGCAAGAAGTTGAACAGATCACGGGGACCAGTTCTTCATCCGCCGCCAGAGTGCTGAAAAGAATGGTGCAGAACGGTGTGCTGATTAGGATCGGGGAAGGCAAGAATACCAGATACATGCTTGCAAAGACATAAGATATGAGCTGTGGGTGGAGGCCATGGACGCGGTGATGGCTGATCAGTCCGCCTATAGCCTGACCTATGCTTGTCTGAAAAAGCTGCTGAACGCAAAGGAGGTTTGAAACCATGAAGTACACAAAGCTGGGCAAATCCGACCTGATCGTTTCTCGCATTTGCATGGGTTGTATGGGCTTCGGGGAGGCGGAGAAGGGCATGCACAAATGGACGCTGCCCTACGAAGAGAGTAAAGCTATCATCGTCTATGGACTGGAAAAGGGAATCAATTTCTTTGATACCGCCATGGCCTACCAGGGCGGCACGGGCGAAGAATTCCTGGGCCGCGCGATCCGGGAGCTTGTGCCTCGTGATCGTGTCGTGCTGGCAACAAAATACACACCGCGCTCCGCGGAAACAGCGGGTGAGGTCAGCGGAGCGGAATGGATTCAGCAATGTGTGGACAACAGCCTGCGCCGCCTGGGTACGGACTATATTGACCTGTACATCATGCACAGCTGGGACTATCTCACACCCGTTGAGGAGACGCTGCAGGCGTTGAACGACGTCATACGGGCGGGAAAGGTACGGGACATTGGCGTGAGCAATTGCTCTGCCTGGCAACTGGCTCAGGCCAACGCCGTCGCACAGCAAAACGGCTGGGCTCCTTTCGTATCCATCCAAGGGCACTATAACCTTCTGGCTCGGGAGGAGGAGCGGGAAATGGCCCCCTTCTGCTACGCAAACGGCATTGCCATGACCCCCTACAGCGCGTTGGCCGCAGGCAGACTTTCAAAGCGTCCCGGCGAAACCAGCCAACGTTTGGAACTGGATACCTTTGCCAAGGGAAAATATGACGCAACGGCGGAGGCCGACAGTGCCATCATCGCTCGGGTAGCAGCGCTGGCAGACAGGCGCGGCGTCAGCATGACAGAAATCTCTTTAGCCTGGCTGCTGACAAAAGTTGCCTCTCCAGTTGTCGGCGCAACCAAGCCGCACCATGTGGACGGCGCGATTCAGGCGACAGATCTGGAGCTGACAAGTGAGGAGGTTGCTGAGCTGGAAGCGCCGTATATTCCGCACGCGCTGGTCGGCGTCATAGCGCAGAACAGGCATCTTCTGAAAGAACATCAGCATGTATGGCCGGTGGAGAGTGCTGAGATTGCCGGATAAAGCTGTCCTCTGCACAGAAAAACAAAGTGAACAGAAGGGAAACACAATGACGCATTTCATTCAATCCTGGATTGAACCAAAGCCTGTACTGCCGCAGGCGAGACAGAGCTTCCCCAATGCAACCCTGAAAGCCATGATCATCCCGCTGCTCATCGAGCAGGTGCTGCAGATGGTTGTGGGGTTGGCAGACACTATGATGGTCAGCTACGCGGGCGAAGCGGTGGTAGCCGGCGTAGGCCTGGACACGATGGTTTATACCATCTTCATCTATCTCTTTACGGCGGTTTCAGCCGGCGGCGCTGTGGTGGTCTCCCAGTATATCGGCAGCGGTGAACGGGAAAACGCGGATCAGGCGGCCTCACAGATCTTTCATATCGCCGGGCTGCTTTCATTGGTTTGTATGGCGTTGATGCTGTGCTTTGGCTCCTCTCTTCTGCAGGCCATGTATCCGGAAACGGAAGAGGCCACCATGGGCGCATGCCAGACCTATATGTGGATTGTCGCGATCTCTTTTCCCGCCAATGCCTTGTACAACGCGGGTGCGGCTGTTTTTCGGGCAATGGGGCAGACCAAAATCACCATGTGGGTCTCCCTGATTGCGAACCTGATCAACGTTGCCGGCAACGCCATCGGCATCTTTGTCTTGAAGGCCGGAGCTGCTGGTGTTGCCTGGCCCACAACCATCTCCTGGTATGCTGCGGCCATCATCATGACATATCTCTGCATGGGAAGCCCGTCCTCCCGGCAACTGCTCCAGCGACTGAAACTTACGGTGCCGGTGGAGGTGCGGATACGGTTCCGCCAAGCGATTCGCCTTTTCCCAGCCATGGCCAGACGAATCCTGGGGGTCGCGATTCCGAACTCCATCGAAAACACCCTGTTCCAGGCCGCCAAGGTGGTTTTGGGCATGCTGGTTGCCACCTTCGGCACATCTCAGATTGCCGCGAACACGACCGGCCAGACATTCTGGTCCCTGGCCGCCTGTATGGGCACAGCCATGAGCACGGTGTTCATCACCGTCATTGGGCAGTGCACGGGCTCCGGCGATGTGGAGGCGACAGCGTGGTACATGCGCAAGCTCACGCGCCTGTCACTGGTACTGGCTGTGCTTTGGAATGTCATGGTCATGATCCTCACGCCACTCCTGCTTCCGCTGTACGATCTCACCTCCGAAACGAAACAACTGATTCTGATCATTGTGGCAATTCACAACGTGTTCTCAGCGCTGGTCCAGCCCTTCGCCATGCCGCTTTCCTCCGGGCTGCGAGCCTCTGGAGACGTGAAATTCACCATGTGGGCATCCCTTTTCTGCACGGTTGTATGCCGCACCTTCCTGTCCTTCCTGCTGGCTAAATGGATGGGAATGGGCGTCATCGGCATTGCGCTGGCCATGGTAATGGACTGGTGCATCAAGGCCGCACTGGATATCTGGCGATTCCGCAGCGGACGATGGAAGGAAAAACGCATTATCTGACAGAGGAAAGCAAGGCATGACACCATGAAAAGGAGGTCTTTGTAAATGGCCGTTCTCGAAGCTGAATTTGAATCCAAGACACTGCAAAGAGTTGCTGTCACATTGCTTCTTTGCATGCTTTGCGCCACCGCCTTTGCGGACACATTGGTTACCAACGGCGGTGTCACCCTGGATACCAGCGACCTGCCTTACTGCACGGCGGATGAAACTGCGCCGGTGGTGTATTTCATCAGCGACATTTCCCCGGAGAGTCTCGTCGAGGCTTACCAGGCCCTGGGTGTGGCGCTGCCCGGAAAGGTGGGCGTCAAGATGTCCACCGGGGAAAGCGAGCGCAGCAACTACCTGCGCCCTGAGCTGATCGCCGATCTGATCCATCTGGTGAACGGCACCATCGTGGAATGCAATACCGCCTATGGCGGCAGCCGTTCCTCCACAGCCATGCACCGGCAGCAGGCGAAGGACAACGGCCTGCTGGATGTGGCGGAGCTGGACATCCTGGACGAGGAAGGCAGCATGGAAATCCCCATCGAGGGCGGCGTCCGCATCAACGTGGATTACGTGGGAAGTCACTTCGCGAATTATGACTCCTTCCTGGTGCTGACCCACTTCAAAGGCCACGCCATGGCCGGCTTCGGCGGGGCAATCAAGAACATATCCATCGGCTTCGGCTCCTCCATGGGCAAGGGGTGGATCCACTCCGGCGGCACCAAGACCAGCGGCGGCATCTGGGGCGAGCAGGATCCCTTCCTGGAGGCCATGGCGGATGCGGCAAAAGGTGTGGATACTTATATGGGCGACAACATCGTCTACATCAGCGTGATGAACCGCCTTTCTGTGGACTGTGACTGCGATGGAAATCCCGCCGAGCCGGACATGCACGACATTGGCATCCTGGCCTCCACCGACCCGCTGGCCATCGATCAGGCCGCCATCGACCTTGTGTATGCCATGCCGGACAGCGGCAGCCTCCGCCGCCGCATCGAGCGTCAGAACGGGTTATATACCCTGGACGTCGGCGCGCAGAACGGGCTGGGCAGCCGGAATTACCGTCTGGTCGTCATCGGAGAATAAGCCATGTGGGACTGGATTCAGAGGGAAGCCGTGTATCTGTGGTACTACCTGGATATCCAGATCCGGCAGATCGCGCCCTACTGGGCGCTGGGCATCCTGCTGGGCAGTGTGGTCTCCGTGTTCGGCAAAAAATACATCCACGGCGCGTTTGCGAAGATCGGCCAAAGAAAAATGGGCTGGCTGGGCGTCATCCCAGCCAGCATCCTGGGCATTGCCTCGCCGCTGTGCATGTACGGCACCATCCCGATTGCCGCATCCTTTTCGGAGCAGGGCGTGAAGGACGATTACCTGGCTGCCTTCATGATGTCCAGTATTCTGCTGAACCCGCAGCTGATCTTCTACAGCGGCGCCCTGGGGCAGACGGCCCTCATCATCCGCTGTGTCAGCTGCTTCCTGTGCGGCTGCGCGGCAGGCTGGCTGATCCGCCTCTTCTACAGCGGAAAGGGCAAAAGTTTCTTTGATTTTACCGGCTTCCATGAAGGAAAGAGCCGGGACACCGATCCTAACATGCTGCTCAGGTTTCTCAAAAACATCTGGCGGAACATCAAGGCCACCGGCCCCATGTTCGCCTTAGGCATCCTGCTGACGGCGCTGTACCAGATCCACGTGCCCAGCGAGTTCGTCAGCGGACTCTTCGGCAAGAACAATGGCTTCGGCGTCCTGATGGCCGCGACCATCGGGGTGCCGGTCTACATGTGCGGCGGCGGCACGATACCGCTGCTGAACGAATGGCTGGCGGACGGCATGAGCATGGGCAGCGCGGCGGCCTTCATGCTGACCGGTCCGGCCACCAAGATCACCAACCTTGGCGCGATGAAGATCGTGCTGGGCTGGAAAAGGTTTATCATCTATTTGACGTTCGTCATGCTGTTTGCCCTGTGCATGGGACTGATTGTTGATTTATTCTGAAAAGGAGACTTCGTTTCCGGTCTGGTTGTCTTGAACTCTGCGCCCAATTCCCGGAATGATAGTAGTGTCTATATCAAAGCGACTATACCAATACTTCCCGGGGCTGTTCTTCGTCGGTATGAACAGCTCGGAGAACACGAGCTGTCCACATTATCGGGCTGGCTCAGTTGCCGGAATCGTCGGGGTGGCTTTGTCGGTGGAATCACGGAAAGGAGTACCCAATGCGGTGCTCCCGTGATGCTCTTAACGATCCGCTTCCATTTTTCTCGGCTCCTTACCAGCCCCTTCTTTTTCCTTCTCATTCATTATCCTTTACAGGTTCAACACCGGGCTCTCCAATATAAGAAATCTGCTCCTGCGTAAGTCGGAAATAGCTCGGGATACCTGTATGGGAGTCAATGTAAATATAGGCAATATTCTGTGCCTTGCTCCTATCCCAGACTCCCACAATCCACGAGCCTGATTGGGAAAACAGGGTACCGTCCATGTCAGGCTTTTTATAGGCGTTTACAATGATCCGATAGCTGCCCAGCTTTTCTTCATTCAAATCACTACCATAGGAAACGATCAGCGGCACCGCCATTTTTTCTATTTCTTCCGCAGGAATCGCGTCTTCATCCGGATAGCAGTTCAGAAGGCTTCTGTTAAAAACATACGGCACATCAGGCTGTGTCCCATTTTCCTTAACAAAATCCGCATTCGTTTTGTAATTCCACTGCAGGTAATTGCCATAGATGCTTTCCCACTGGGCAGTGATACTGTTCAGTTCCTTTTCTGGCATGACCTCTTCCGGCTCTACTGCCGCTTGCTCTGCAGATGGCTGCTGAGAACCTGAGGAGCACACAGCGCATCGGGAATACTGCTGCAGTATTTCATCCGTAAGCTCAATTTCCTGAAGCGGAAGATACTTTTCATGAACGCTTCTGCAATATGGGTCGCTATGCAGCTTTGAGCCTCCATTTGGGTTTATGTACCAATGCTCATTCCCGGAATTCGCAGTCGCCAACGCCATGGGCAGGACTGTACAAAACAAGGCTATCGATAGAAGAAACCCAATTAGCTTTTTCACTGAAAACACCTCCAAAGCATCGCCCTCAAGCATTCTGCATTCCCTCATTCTCATTGTCCGTAAGCTGTATAAATCCTTGATCCAGCTCATACTGCAACATGTCTATCATGTACTTAAGCATCCAATGATTCGGATATTCTTGACACCTAAACGATCTTCCCATCTACTTGTAGTCCAGGAAGTTTATCCTCGTAAAAGTAACGGCTTTCTTATCCTTCCAAGCCCATCTTCATTCTTTTGAACCTGCAGTACTTTCTTATCAATGCCATCAACTTCAACAGAGTATATAAGACTATAATCTGTGCCATTTTGTTTGTAATAGGTAATTATCCACACACCTTCTTTGGATTGAGAATAATTGGGTAACGCAACATACTCTGCCCCAATCACGAATTCCATACTTTCATTCAAACCCACATAACCCAGATTGATTAGCTTATCAGTTGCGATAGATACAGCGTCCTCTTTTGGCACTGTGTTCTCACCGGGCAGCAGGTAGTGCAACCATACATCTTGCGGTTCAAACATATTGTTTATGAGGTATTGATCCTCAATCGACCATAAGGGCCTGGGTTTTCCTCGCAATGCTTCAAACTTCTTCAGCATCATCCAAGTAGAATTCAGATATATTTCTACGTAATTTATATCTCTCGCCAAAAAAGCACATGCGGCCATTGATGGAATATTTGTCGGAAAAAAAGCAACCACAAGTACATCTTGACCTAAATAACCATCATGAATTATTGAAGCCCGATATGAAATCCCGCAATTTTCCACCTCCAATTTAGGAAAATCGAAGCACCCATCCTCACCACTGCTCACAATCGCAGTTTGCTTATCTATAATAATTCCGAGAACAAAATCTATCACTTCATCTCTCACGATAACATCATATTCAGTTTTTGCATGTAATTCTTCCGGCCCATTCGCTAAGTAATCAATGATCGAGGGTTCCGTACTGTCTGTAATATCATAGACAACAGGTTTTTCACTCTCTGTCATATATCTATAGGTAGACCATGGCTGATCAGTCACAACTGTCTCCAGATTCTTTCCGTTTTTGCTTTGGCTATAAGCGGATCCATTGCCGCCTGGCAATAACACAGTCAACAATATAATAACCAAAAGAATTAATCCAGAGCATTTCTTCAACGAATCACACCTCCACGAATGTCATCTTTCATTACATTCATCCATTGGATGTTTCTGTTTCCACTGTTTCCAGGGTTTCATCATCGATGATTATTTCCCAATATGAATCAAGTACCTGGATCAGCGTATGCCACTGATGAAGGCTTTCATCATAAAAGGTTGTAACATCATCAATCATATCATCCGTCACGGGTTCACCTGCAACCAAGCGGTCCTCAAAGGGATACGCTTTAAACTGTTCCTCTGCCATGTGTGTAATATCCACTGCTTGATTCTTTGGCATGCTTCCAGTGAGCGCGTTGATCCAGATTTCAGCATCCTTTCTTGTCTTGTTATAAAAGGATAATACCCAGAACGGAGCAGGAAATTGCTCCATCTTCCAGTGCCCGGTATATAGGTTTACAGAAACCTGATCCTGAGAGCAATCTTTGCCGCAGTCATTCAGGAGGAATTCCAGTGCTTTACCCCGGGCAGACTCTTCAGAAATATAATCAGGTTGCAAGACGCCGTAACGCCATTTCAAGATTGAATCAGCAAACGGCATCGAATTGGTCCATTCAGGATGATATTTCTCAAGTCGCTTATTTTCAGCTTCAATCAAATAAGGCAGAAGACCGGCAAATCTATATTTCTGCTCAATGGTCCAGTATCTAAAAATGCCGTGTTCATCAAGGCAATCTTCATAATAGTCGCTAATTCCATATTCAGAGGTGAACTTTGTTGCAACAATCTCCTCTGCTTTTTCCCGAACTAATCCATTCCATGCAGTAAAAGAATCAGAGGTGCTGGCAGATTTTGATAAGCTCGTCATGGGCGCAAATCCTCTGAACTGTTTACCCGCGTTCCCTTCAATATACGCATCGTCACCGAGCGTGGCCAGCAGCGTCACTTCTGTCCCCGCAGGCAGTGTTACAAGGGTATCTCTGGAGTAAAGCGGATCATCTGTCACATTGACCGCATTTATTGTGTAAACGCTCTGATACCTGAAAGCCAGTTCCGGA
The DNA here is from genome assembly GCA_902764875.1 of uncultured Eubacteriales bacterium. Lineage (GTDB taxonomy): Bacteria > Bacillota > Clostridia > Christensenellales > Aristaeellaceae > Aristaeella. Next base: position 129,515 of record CACWXP010000004.1, on the reverse strand, counting down.
ACTTCACTTTTCTTTGGCAGCGATTTTTTCGTAATATACCCAAAACGGTAATGGGACGCATCGATAGAGTACTGGATCAGTACCCAGTCACCTTCCGTACCAAATACCTGAATCCAACTGTTTGTGGAGACCCTGGCTTTTCCGTTGGCTCCGCGGATAGAAGACTTGTCCGGAGCAGAATAAACATCGTACTTTTTCTTTCCAGAAAAGGTTACAGGATAAACTTTCAGTTCCGCCGATTGCGGGAGATCCGGGGCTACTGTCAGCTTCTTTTTTGCCTCGGCCAAGGTCTTCGGAATCGCTGACAGACTGATATAGCGAATATCTCGTTGAAGAGTTCCATATACCCGACCGGCTACCTCCAAATTTTCAGTGCTCTTGAAAAATGTCACAACACCATTTTGTGCCAGCATATGGTCATAGCCAATATAGCTTTCAATACTGTGTAAATTCCATTTTCTCTTCTCAAGTGCAAAGCGAAGTGTAAGTTCAGGGTACTCGTTGGAAACATTCATTTGATATATACATAGCAGCGGTTCAACCGTTGCGTTCATTCCATAATCGATCCCCTCAGTATCAACGATCATTGATAGAGGCGCACTAACCTGCGGCACAGCATCACTTGTCCGGAACTCCACATCCCAGCCGTTTTCTTTCTGCTTGAAGCAATAAAGAATATTGGTTCCTTCCTTTGTTCGGATGATCACAAACCAGCAATCATCCGCGCCGTGCCCGGTCAGGTCAGCATAGTCGAGAATAGTCGAATCGCCAACGCTGAAGTAAGACTCGATTTCCGAGGGTAGTGAGAGATTTGTTGATGCGAAAGCAATCGAAGACACGCATAGAGTCAACACAACCAGTAATGTGAACACCAGAAACCGTTTCATGATTCAAATCCCCCCTTAAAACAGTCAGCGCTTTAGGGGATGCCAATACGGCTCTCCCTACATATAGAGACGATGGAGAGCGTATATTTATTACAACGTGAAGAAAAATTTAAACGGTTATGAAATGAATACCATGTCTCACTTGTTCCTTCTCACGTTTTCTGCAATCTGGATGATTGTTTCTTCCGATATATAATCCCCGGTCAATTTCAGATGTGCATGAGAAGAGATATCCCAGTCGATACGAAAAGAGGACGAGCCTTCTTCATCTTCTGTCCGGAGCAATAATGCAGACGTTCCATTGATCGTAATGACTTTGGCGGTTGTATTACTTTCTATCGCAGGTAGTTCCGGAACCTCCAGGATATACTCCTGCAGGCGGATCTGTTGGCCTTTTTCATTTCTCATCGTATAACTGCATAAAGAATTGTTCATAGAGAAAACAGAAAAGCCATCCGGTAGCCAGCCGAAGCAGAACTCACCGATCCAGCCAAACGGAGCATTGGGCGTTCCGTTTACATCGTATAAATCAATTTCCTTCGTTCTTTCAGTACGGACAATTCTTTTTGTGCTTTCCGCCATTGCAATGACCTGATCTTCCGGAACGTTATACGTATATAGCTCGAACCAGGCCTCCTCGTTGGCCCAGCACAACGAAACATGAAGACGATCCTCATCCTGAACCGTGCTCAGATATGCGTCTTTTCCCCATATCCGGATTGTGCTGAACTCCGCGTCTGGAAGGCTGAGAAGGCTCACCGTATTTTCATCATGTTCGGCAAAGTCGATTTGCACATCATGATCGCCATACAGTTGGAAACTATAAATTCCATAGTTATCAAGATACAAATGATCCGGCCAGACTGTCGGAGCATATTTACCGGTCCACCAGTCCGGAATGGAGGAAGGAGAAAATGATTCCAATTGGCTGTTATGTTTTTCACGGAAACCTTCATATCGACGAGTGCCTTCAAATTCTTCGATGCTGTTTGCGATTTTCAGGGTTTCCTCTCGACTCAGTCCCTCGCAAGACAGCTGATCCCAGGTGGTCAGGTGGCCTGTCATGATTGTTATCTTTGGTACGCTGCAGTTTGCATCCTCGATCAGCACTTTTTCGTTTCCGGAAACTTCGGAATAAATGACTTCCGCATTGGATGGAAGCGTATCAAGATTCAGCCGTCCGTTGAATTCTGCATACTGGATGATGTTACCGGAAGCATTTATAAAGGTTATCTGATTGAGGATGTCATCATAGGACGAAATTGTAAAGCCTTCAGGAATATACTGAGGATACCGATCTCCAAACCAAAAATCAGGAGAGAAATTTTGGTTCGGAATATATTCTCCAGTTGTGTCCTTCATTTTGAAGGAATAGGAAGCCTGGCCTTTTTCTGAATCTGTCTGTGCAAAAAGCTTCATGACGGAATCACGGAATTCCGGCGAGACAGCAAACGCGATAGGTAGAGCGATCAATGCAAGCCCAATCACAACAATCAACACGGCGGCAGCGACTCTGAGGCTGAGATAAGCATTTTGTTTCCTTTTTTGTTTTCTATCAGCTTTGTTCTTCTCTGTAGAAGCATTCATCGCCCGATGAAATGCCCGATCAGCACAGGCAGTTTCGGTTATATTCAGGGTGGGATCGGGGGTCTGAACAAACTGTTCTACGGTTTCTTCTTCGATCTGCTGAAATGCCAGACTAATCAGCAAATCCAGGTGCTGATCCTGACAGGATGATTTACTCACTGATCCTCACTCCCTCCATACAGCATTGCCTTCAGGTGCTGACGTCCAAACATGATGTATCTGTATACGGCATTCTCCGTAATGCCCATGACTTCGGCAATCTGACGCACTTCCATCTCTTCAAAAAATCTCATTCTCAGCGTTTCCCGTTCTTTTTCAGGAAGTGCCTGCAGCGCCTGCTTCACCGAATCAATTTCACTCTGAAGGGATATTTTCTGTTCAATGACCAAAGGATCGGGAGTTTGTTCAATGACATCATCGGTGAGTGGTTTGATTTTTGCCTGTTCTCGCTGCTTTTTTCTGCACAGGTCAATCGCCTTGCTTTTTGTAGTTACAGCCACATAAGAACGGAGTGGTTTTTCCTCCATGTCTCTGAGGCTGTCAATGTGTTTAATGAGAGCAACACAGCTTTCTGAAATTATGTCGCCTATATCCGCATTGTCACTGGTAAAGTTTCTGGCAATTTTAACCATTAACGCCCGATGCTTTACATAGACATCAGACATAAAAGTCCGATCATCATCCGATTCGATGGTCATAATGACCATAGGGATCATCAGCAAGAAATTCACCCCGTTTAAGCAGTAATCACATGCGATATCCGCATGCAAGTAGAGTATACCATATCACAAGCATTTATAGCCATCAATATGAACTTGATTGTTTTTGTAGGTGGTAGTTCACCTTCTGCCTTAATCTGCGTGTTGAGTGGTCCAGTGGCTGAAAACCTTGGTGTTGTTCACATTTCAGCTTGTTCTTTGTAGGTGGTAGTTCACCTTCCGCCTCAAATTGAGTGAAGAACGGCCAAATGGTCGAAAACCTTGATGTTGTTCACATTTCAGCTTGTTCTTTCTAGGCGGTAGCTCAAGCACCTTGAAAACAAAATAAAGGATGTCGGGAAGTGGCTTGAAATAAGCATTTTCGGGCATTTCCCTTCATGAACGGTTGGCTGGGTTTCTGCGCTATCTAACGATTCTGCTAACGACTGTCACATTTGTTTGCTTTGAGCTCTTTTCCTGTCTACCACATTTTAGGCGGGCGATGCCCAATCTCTGTCCAAAGCAGATGTTATGGCGGAAACTGGCTCTACAAAAGGATTCCGCGCCTCTTTCAGATCTGGAAGATGGGTATCATCCCAGCTGCATAATTGTTAGATTGCTAACGCTGGAACGGGCAAACGAAGAAATCCCCAGCAAGGATTCGTGGAAAACTCAGCTAACAAAAGCGGCAGGCCCTTGGTTCGAATCCCGCCGGGTGTGCATGGCCCCTCCCTTCCGGGAGGGGCCGTTTAGGTGCAAGGAAACCCGCGAATCCCTTATGATTCCTTGCGCCAAAGGCATTTTTAGGGGCAAAGATATTGCGTGGCAAAGTCAGCAGCGATTTTTAGTGCTCTAGTGCTCGAGTGTCATGGCGTTTAGTGTTCCTATCGGCCCTGGCTTTGAGTGCACCATTTTCGTCCGAAACCGTTGTCAGCACTGGCTTCAGGTCGATTTTGAGTGCAACTTTTTTTGAGTGCAACTTTTCTCCGAACCGCCGGGTGGACAGCTGGACAGCCGTTTTTCCTTGGAAAAATAGCCGTTCATATTTTGCAGAAGAACCCCTGTATTTTCTGCTTCCCATATCGTATTGTATAAAGGTACCGGATAACTGGTATCGCTTTTGTTTTGCTTGGTTTCGGAGTATAATGGCTTTTGTCGCAGATGACTGCATGGAGGTGAGGAAAATGCGTAAAAAGATGGGATGGACAGTATACGGAATCCTCGGATTCATTTTCGCTCCGATAGGTTTTCTGTTTCTGGTGATCGGGCTTGTCGTTGGCCGGTCGGGAAATGTCCGCTGGGATGGCAAAGGTGATCCCGCTGTTTTCACTGCTGTATTCTGCGGAATCGGCGGCCTTTTCCTGCTCCTGGGTTTGGGTTTCCTGGCTGTTGATATCCGCCGGCGGTATCTGCTTCGCCGGGCATATGAAGGCGGCAATTGCGTGAATGCGCAGATTCTGGGCGTAGCCACGCTACGCAACGTCAGCATGCCCTATGGCCAGCCCCGGATGATTGAAGCTGCCTGGACCGATCCAAACGGAGTCGTTCATGTTTATCGCAGCCGCTATCTGAAAACAGATGTGACAAAACTGCTGAAATCAGACATCGTTCCTGTCTACATAGATCGGTATAACGAGAACATCGGTTTTGTCGATGTTGACGCTGTTCTTCCTGAAATACGGATTCATAACTGAAGCAGAGCTTATTTCAACGTCTCAAGGATGCTTTTAGTGCAACTAAACACGAGTGCAACAGGGGCCAAGCGGACAGTGTTTCTCCGGTTCTCCTGTCAGGGTGACAGAGTGACAGAGTGACAAGGTGACAGCCGTTTTGGTTTGTCCCTGTGCTCGGGGCCGCTGTCACAGAGAATATCTATTCCCATGCCGCACTTTCGTTTTGCTTCCAGACTGCAAATCTCTGATCAGATCCCGGATTTCGGGCGAGATTTCAACTGAGATTTCAAAATTCAGAGTGAGATTTCAAAATTTCAAGTGAGATTTCACGCGAGATTTCATCGACTATGCTGAATGAAGCCGCTTCACAGGGTGTACATTGAGGTGAACCGGAATCGCAGAACCCGTTGATTTATAAGACTGCAAGCCGCTTTTTAGGGGAACCGGATTCGAGGGGAACCTATCGATTGTAAAAAGCCAGATCCCAAATCCCGAAATCCCATGGGATTTGGCACACACACCCGTTGGAATCAGATTCGATCAGTCCCATATACAATATTTCTGTATACTTGGGTATTGTGACCCTGTAGTGCGGGCAGTCCCTTCTATTGACAAATTGATCATCGAGTCACTATAATACATGTGTGTGACCCGAAGTTCACATTCCTGGAAAAGGGATGCTTGAAATGCTCGCCTGTTACGCGGATAAAGGCTGTGAAGTGAAGACACTGGCGGAATACCAAAGGAGATGATGATTTACGATGAGTAACTACCGCATAATCGACAAAGAAACGTATTATCGCAAGGGCGTATTTCACCATTTTACGGAAGACTGCAAATGTTCCACATCCGTAACGGCGCGGGTGGATGTGACAGAACTGGCTGAGTGGTCCAAAAAAACCGGAACGAAGTTCTATATCAACTTTCTCTATCTGTTGACAAAGGTTCTCAATTCCCGGGATGATTACCGGTTGGGATACCGGTGGCAGACAGATGAACTGATCTGTTATGATCAGATCAATCCGACGCAGTATGTCTTTCATGAGGATACGGAAACCTGCACGCCGGTGTATTCAACATACTCGGATGATTATGCGGTTTTCTACCGGAATGCGCTGGAAGATGTTGAAAAAGCGAAGCAGACGCGGGAATACGGACTGGATGCAGCCAATCATCCGAACTGGTTTGATGCGTCCTTTATTCCCTGGCTCTCCTATGATTCTCTGAATATTGAGCTTCCGGATGGTTATCTGTATTTTGCCCCGATCGTCAACTGGGGAAAATACAGGGAAGAAAACGGCAGGCTGATGATGCCCGTCAGCGTCCGGCTGAATCACGCGATTGCAGACGGATACCTGGTGGCCAAAGTATTTCTTTTGTTGGAAAAAGAGATTGCATCTTTCTGTAAGCAATGAAGTGGAGGTGCTCCGATATACCTGTTCAATGGCTTTCCGTTGAAGTCCGGCGATTGACTGTGCTATAATGCAGAAAGCTGAGACGCTGATGATCTGCCCGGAAGGAGCATGCGGAGAAAAAAACATGATTACGATTCAAAGCGAAAGGCTGACAGCAGAGGAATACATTGATTTTCTGAAACGGACGGATCTGGGATCACAGTACCCCAAAGAACGTTTTGCCAAACGGATTGCCAGATTGCTCGAAAACGCTTCGATCAGCCTGACTGCGCGGAATGATGAGGGCACCGTAATCGGCGTACTCCTTGGGCTGACGGATTTTGCATATTGGTTGTATATAACAGATCTGGGTGTTGACAGGAATTATGAACGGCAGGGAATAGGCCGGAGACTGATGAAAAAAGCACATGAGACAGCCGGCGGCGAGAAGGATATTGCCGTATATCTGATTGCAAATGAAAATGCGGTTCCGTTTTATGAAAAGCTGGGTATGCAAAAAGCGGTTGATGTAATGCAATACAATCATATCGAATGGACAGAGTTTCGTGTGGAATGAAATGCCTGCCTGAAAATTATGGCTGCCAGTCCCCGGCCAGGATGGCGTCAATCACCGCGCTGCCCACGGTGAAGTTGTTCTTCATGGCTGTCTCGAAGATGTCCGCGGCTTCCGGATGGTTTTCCGCATCGTCTGAACCGAAGCTGTATTGTTCATCCCAGAGGCGCTCGGGGGTTGCGCCGTTCATAAACACATCCATGTTCACGCTGACCCGCAGAACGATCACCCTGTCCAGCATACCCAGCCGTCTGGCTGCCGTGCATACGGCGATATCTTCCATTTCTGTCGTTACATAGGGATCGGGACATTCGTACACCTGAATCATCTTCAGGGCGTTGGCGTGGTTATATTCGCCCTTCCAGTAGTTATCGCTGGTTACCGTGGTGCCCCGCATCACTTTCGGATCACGGACGGCCCATGCTGCGCCGTCAAAGGTCGCGCTCATATAATTCCGGGTTTTTTCCGTGGTCTCCATCGGCAAGTCTTTGACCAGTTCCCATACTTTGTCTGTCAGCTCCGGGTTCAGCCGGATCACCGCCACGTCGTCAAAACTCTCATCGCGGAACCATGTCTCTGCCGTCTGGTTCTCCATATCACGGATATCCGCGTGATGCCCGAGATCATAGTCCACCGCGGTGCTGATCACAAACATATCGCCCATCACGGTGCTTCCCATGGCTGAACCGGCACAGCCGGTGGAAAGAATATAGGCGTTGGAAAAGTCAAACCGGTCGTCTGAAAGCACGGCTGCTGTGCTCAATGCGGCGTTCACTTTGCCCATACCCGGCAGATAGAGAGCGACCCCGTCTTTATAGTACAGCGGGTTGTCTTCCGAATCGCCCCGGATTTTATAGCTTTCCCCCTCGTCCAGATAGCGTTCGTAGTAGTACTGCGCTTCTCCGGGGAAATCGCCTTTCATCTCCCCAAACTCGAATTTCGGAAGGATCAGTACCTTGACCGGGATCGCTTCCGTCGAAATCGCGTCCGCTTTTGCCCCGGCGGAGATCCCGGCGCCGAAAAGCGCTGTTCCTGTCATCAGCAGTGCAAGTGTCAGAAGAATCGCTTTTTTCATGCTGCTTGTGTCTCCCGGCTCGGTGTCGGCGCCTTCCGTTGCCTGTCCTTCTTCTGGCAGGAGCTCCGCTTCTTCGTTACCGGTTTTCTTCATTTCGCCGTAGAAGTTCACGATGATCGATGTGATCAACGCAACCACGACGATCCCGTATACACCGAGGATCACGGACAGGATCCGGCCGATGGTGGATACCGCCGTCATATCGCCGAAGCCGATGGTGGTCACAACGGCAAAGCAGTACCACAGGGCGTTGGTGTATCTTTCGCCAAAGCTTTCCGGGTCTGTATACATCAGCACAAAGGAAAAGGAAGCGATCAGCAGCAGCAGGCCGAAGATGATTTCGGCGGCATAGGTTTGCTGAACGATATTCCGCAGCAGGTCCAGCCGCAGCCGCACAAAGGTCACCGACATAATGCGCATCAGTCCCAGGAGTGCGATGAGCAGCATCACGGCAATCGCAAAGAAGCCCTTTGATTCATCCTCACCCCATAGATCAGTTATGGTAAAAACCACTGCTGCGATAAAAGCGACGTTCAGCACAATGTTATACCATTTACGGTACCGCAGAATGGAAAGCACCCGGTTCGGGATCAGCGAAACCATGAAAACAGCCGCGGCAATGGCCATGACGGTCAAATTCGGCCAGATGAAAATCGCCACCGCGCAGGCCAGAAACAGTCCCGAAAAGATGAAGTCCAGTTTTCTCCGCTCCGGAATCTGGGTTCTGTACCGTCGGGCGATTGCACGCATCAAGGTGGCCAGGGAAAGCAGGACAAATTCTACAAGCATCAGGGACGCCAGCAGTTCTTCCGGATTTTTCGCCCCGTCTAAGCCCTGCGCAGCGGCAAGCCCAATGGGGATCATCAGCAGGGAGAAAAACATCTCCACGATGGTCGCAAAGCTGATGCTTCTGTTCTTTTTCTTCTTTTTTGCCGTCGTTTTCATCGGTCTGCCTCACTTTATTGATGATATCTCATCATAACATAAACTTCCCACATGAACAATGAGGTTCATGTGGGAAGTTGAAAGTTATGTTATGGAAGATTCAGCCGTATCTTAGTTGGCCAGCATCTTCTTGCCCTTGGACAGGGCCCGCAACAGCGCGAATGTTTATCACAGATCCCCCGCCTATATGCTCTCCAATATGGCGCATATTGTGATGCTGGGCACCGACGTTTTCCTGCTGATCCGCTGGCGGAAGAATTTCACCCCGCGGATCCGGCGCGCCTTCTGGATCTATATTGTCGCGCCCATAGCAGCCATTGCGGCTCAGGCCTTCTTCCACGATGTGCAGCTGATTATCGTGGCCACGGTGGCCGCAGCGGTCTATATGTCCATGGTCATCATGCAGGACCAGATGGAGAAATATGAGCAGGAGCATGAAACCGCGACCCGAATGGGTGCCGAACTGAGCATGGCCACTGATATTCAGGCCAGCCAGCTTCCCCGGCTCTTTCCAGCTTTCCCCAACCGCTCGGAGTTTGACGTCTTTGCCAGCATGACGCCGGCAAAGGAAGTCGGCGGCGATTTCTACGACTTCTTCCTGATCGACGACGATCACATCGGTCTGGTGATGGCGGATGTTTCCGGCAAAGGCGTACCGGCGGCGCTGTTTATGATGGTGGCCCGGGTACTCATCAAGTCCCATCTGCAGAATGGTGAAAGCGTCGGCGAAGCGCTGGAGAGTGTTAACGACCAGCTGTGCGAGAGCAACGAGGCGGAACTGTTCGTGACCGTCTGGGCGGCGGTGATCCAGATCTCCACCGGAAAAGGCACTGCCGCCAATGCGGGCCATGAACACCCGGTGCTGCGGCGGGCAGACGGACAGTATGAGCTTGTGGTCTATCGTCACTCTCCTGCCGTCGCCACCCTGGAGGGTATTCCGTACAAGGAGCACTCTTTTGAGCTGTATCCCGGAGACAGTTTGTTTGTTTACACCGACGGCGTCGCCGAAGCCACGAACGCCCAAAACGAGCTGTTCGGCACAGACCGCATGCTGCAGGCGCTGAACCGGAATCCGGACGCCATGCCGAAGGAAGTTCTGTCCAACGTCATGGACGGAATCAACACCTTTGTGGCCGGAGCGGAACAGTTCGACGATATCACGATGCTGTGCATGAAGTATAACGGATGTTTGCGGGGATCTGCTGCAGCAGGCCGTTGAGAAAACCCTTTAGCGAATGCCGTACTATGCTTCCACGTTTGTACGCAAAAAGGGTCTGTATTACTATGCCGACAACGATCTGCCCTTCTCCCTGCGGAAGTTCCTGCACGCGGACAAGACCTTTAAGAACTGTGTTTCCGCCATTTTTCTGCCGGTGTAACCCAGCGGGCCGCGGACAAGTCGCCCGAGGAGATCCTGCAGGCGGTGAACAGCGCTGTGGAAAACTTTGTGGGCGACGCGGAGCAGTTCGACGACCTGACCATGATGTGTATCGAATTCAGGAAAAGGACCGGCTGAAACTTGCATTGACACTTACGCTATTCATGGTACAATAGTGTAAGAGCCGCCACATGAGGAGGATACAAAGGTGAATATTATTTGTGTGTGGAGGACTCGCTGCGGCACCTTTGCGCCTTTCAGCAAATAACGCGGCAGATTGCGCCGGAAGCCAGTGTGTACGCCTGCCTGAACGCAGACGACGCTTTTCACCACGGTGCATCCCGAACGGGAATGCGCGAAGGACGTGCTCCAGCTCCGGGCCAGCGGATATATCCGCAAACCTTTTTCCTCGCAGGAGTTGAAAAAGGAATTTGAAAATCTCCGGTATCCGGTGGGATAATTCCTGCCCGGAGAATCAACAGAAAGAAAGGGTAACCAATGGAAAAGGAAAAGAAAAAGCGCACAAAGTTTCACGAGTTTACCGCTGAGAACGACATGAAATACAGAGGCCCGCTGAACTACCAGCATTTCCAGATTCTGGGCTGGGCCTGCATCGTGGCGGCGGTTGCGGCGGCCATCATCAACCTCGGCGGCAAGCTGGTGGGCGAACGTGTCATGGATCAGTTCGGCACGATCGGCAGCATCCTGAGCTTCATGTCTCAGTTCTCCCTGCCCTTGCTGCTGATTGCCAGCTTTTCCAGAATTCTGAACAGCAACGACAGCGGCAAGAAGATGCTGCTGATCAACGGCGGGGCCGCTGTGGGCATCATCGCCGTGACGCTGCTGCTCGGCGGCCGGTACTTCATCGGCATCCTGAAGCAGATCATCGCGCCGGCGGAAAAGGTTGTTCCCATGATGAACAGCATTATCGCCGGCGTTGTGCCGGGCGGGTTCCTGGCGTTCAACATGTTTGTTGACCTGTTCCTGTGCACGCTGATGATGTTCCTCCTGAACGTGCACCCGAAGCGCTGGTTCACCGGGAAAAAGGTGCTGATCCTTCGGTTCGCGGTGATTATTCCCATTGCCTATGAAGGATTCTGCTTCTGGCTGAAGATTCAGGCGATGCGGGGTAAGGTGATGCTGCCGATGTGGAGCTACCCGCTGCTGACGATGAAACCGCCGATCATGATCCTGCTGTTCATCGTGATAGCTTTCGTTGTGAAGATCCGCGAATACCGCTACTGCAAGCATGGCAACACCCATGAAGACTATCAGGCGTTCATGCAGACGAACCGGAATTCCTTCCATCTCTCCGTTCGCCTGGCCATCCTGATGGTGATCTTCGCGGTACTTGACTTTCTTCTGCTGGTGCTGCTGACCTACCTGAATGCGGATTCCGCCGGCGCGCTGAATGCTACCGGTGAGATGGCGGAAGAAGCAAGCGACACGTTCATCAGCCTTTCCCTTGCTGTGGGCATCGGCAAATCCTGGCCCATCGGACTGCTGGCGCCGTTCATGCTGCTGTTCTCCTATAACAAGGAGCCGAAGAACAAGATGATCAGCATGGTCCTTCCGGCCGTTGCCATCGTGCTGTGCATCTTCATCGTCCTGGAAGCGACCCGCATGGGCGTGGGCATGATCATGAACGGCAAACAGATCAACGTGGACGAGGTCGGCCAGATGCTGCAATCTCTGGTTGGGGAATAACGGTCGCCTTTCAAAAACGGATAATAGTACGATTTGCTCCCGGCGATCAGCTTTGCCGGGAGCAAAATCGTTCCGCTGCGATTTTCCTGTTTTTTCGGTTTTGCGTCACGCTTTTGTAACACTTTATCTGTTACAATACTGTTAAAGCACTGAGTGACTGAAATAAACCCGGCATTTGACCCCCGCAAAGAATATAATTTCAAGGAGGATCCGACAATGTCCGAAGAAAACAGCCGTGTATTCAGCGAATTCGACAGCTTCCTGTTCCATCAGGGAACCAACTACGAGGTTTATCAGAAACTGGGCGCCCATCCCGATGTGGTGGACGGCGTGGCCGGGACCCGTTTCGCCGTCTGGGCGCCCAATGCGCAGTACGTCTCCGTCATCTGCGCGAAAACCGGCTGGGAAAACGAGCAGTGGATGAGCCGAAGCATGTGGGACGGAGGCGTCTGGGAATGTTTCCTGCCGGAGGTGGGCTCCGGGGATGCCTACCGCTATGTGATCACCGGCGCCGACGGCATTCGCCGGGACAAATCCGATCCCTATTCCTTCTGGTACGAACGGCGCCCCGCCAGCGCGTCTATCGTCTATCCGCTGGATACCTATCAGTGGAATGACTGGGATTACCAGAATCAGCGGGACAACACAAAGGTGCTGGAAAAGCCCATGGCGATCTATGAGGTGCATCTCGGCTCCTGGAAGAAGGGATATCAGGGCGACTGGGACGAGGACGGTTTCCTGAATTACACCCAGCTGGCGGACGATCTTGTGCAGTATATGCAATATATGGGCTACACCCATATTGAGCTCATGGGCATCTGCGAGCATCCCTTTGACCTGTCCTGGGGATACCAGGTCACCGGATACTACGCCCCGACCAGCCGCTACGGAACGCCGAACGATTTCCGCGCCTTCGTCGACAAAATGCATCAGGCCGGCATCGGTGTGATCCTGGATTGGGTGCCGGCCCATTTTCCGAAGGACGGCTTTGCCATGTCCTGGTTTGATGGGACGCCTCTGTATGAAAGCTGCGACCCGCTCCGCCGGGAATTCCCGGTCTGGGGAACCCTGGCCTTTGACCATACGAAGCCGGAGGTCCGTTCCTTCCTGATTGCCAACGCTGTCTACTGGATCCGGGAGTTCCATATCGACGCCCTTCGGGTGGACGCGGTGGCCTCTATGCTGTATAACGACTATGACCGGAATGACTGGCGGCCCAATATGTTCGGCGGGCGGATGAACCTGGAGGGTATGGATTTCATGCGCCAGCTGAATACCGAAGTCTGCGGCCGTACCAGCGGATACCTGATCGCCGAGGATTCCTCCGCGGAATGGGGTATCACGGAGGACGTCCGCAACGGCGGTCTCGGTTTCACCTTCAAATGGAACATGGGCTGGATGAACGATACCCTTCGCTACTTCAAGCTGGACCCGGTGTACCGCAAATGGCACCACGGCACGCTGACCCATATCGCGGACTATGCTTTCACGGAAAACTATGTCCTGGTCCTCAGTCATGATGAAGTGGTCTACGGGAAAGGTTCCATGGCCATGAAGGCTCCCGGCACCAAGCCGGAGCGCCTGGGCGAGCTGAAGGCAATGTACACCTGGCAGTTCACGTTCCCCGGCAAGAAGCTGATGTTCATGGGCCAGGAGTTTGCCCAGGAACGGGAATGGAACGTGAAGGACAGCATTGACTGGCATCTGGTGGACGATATGGGCCACCGGGATGTGATGCAGTGCGTACGGAACCTGGTGGGCCTGTACAAGATGTATCCCTCGCTGTATTCGGACAGCAGGGATTCACGCACCTTTGAGTGGGTGAACCGGGGAGACGCGGACCGGAATATCCTGGCCTACATTCGCCGGAACCCATGGGATTATACGGGAGCGGTGCTGTGCGTGCTGAATCTGTCGCCGGTTTCCGTCTATGACTACAGCTGCGGTGTGCCTTTCGGGGGGCTTTACAAGCGGGTTTTCAGTACCTACGACAGCCTGCCGGGACAGGGAAATCCCGCAGACGGCATTCCGCCGCTCACGGCGGACTGGAATGAATGCGACGGCTATTCCCACCGCATCACCTACAGCCTGCGCCCCTTTGAATGTATCGTACTGGAATTCCCGAGATGAAGAAGGAAATGCGCTTGAGCGCTTCCGCGATTTTCTGGCTGACAGCCATGCTTTCACCTTCCGAATTCAGCTGTGAGAATCTTCCTTTTGCCCGGCCGGTTCGTTTGCTTCTTCCGTGATTTTTTCACGGATTGTTCTCAGCGGAACCTGATATTTTCTTGCAAGGGCCGCAACATCTTCGAATTCCGGTTTCGACCGCTTTACGCCCATACCGGATGCCTGCTTCATCCGCACTTCACCGTACGAAATGCTGAGGGTTTCCACGGATCGCTGCAGAACATATCTGCTCATTTCCTGCCGGCGGATGCCAAGGGTCGAAGTGTGTTTCATCATTTCTTCTGCCAGTCTGTCTGCATCTTCTGTCAGACAAAGCACCGTCAGCAATATGCCGGGTCTGTTCTTTTTCATGCCGACAGCCTGTGTGAAGACTTCCTTTGCCCCGGCCTGAAAAAGCTGTTCCGTCGCGAATCCGATATCTTCGCCGGTCATATCGTCCAGGTTGCACTCCAGCTTTGTAATCTGCTCCCGCTGTCGTTCGCTTTCGCCCAGAAAGGCGCGGACACAGTTCGCCTGCTCAAAATCCTTCTTGCCCATCCCATAACCGATGGCTTTGGTTCTTATGATCGGGCGATCTCCGAAGCGGGAAGCAAAATGCTTCAGCAATGCTGCCCCTGTAGGTGTACACAGTTCGCCCTGTATGTGACCGCCATAGGTCGGGACGTCCTTCAGGATCAGCGCCGTTGCCGGTGCCGGTACGGGCAGAATGCCATGCATGCAGTGAACATGGCCGCTGCCGACATGAACCGGTGACACGACAACTTCTTCCGCGCCGATTTCTTCCATCAGCAGACAGACAGAGATCACATCGGTGACCGCGTCCAGGGTTCCCACTTCATGGAAATGAATCTCGCTGACCGGATGCCCGTGCACTTGGCTCTCAGCTTCCGCTATCAGCGCATAGACAGCTTTTGCGTCAGCTTTCACCTGATCGGACACGTTCAGTCCGTTGATCAACTCTTCAACGTCTGCCGGGGATGCGTGATGGTGATGTCCGTGCGCAGGGTCATCGGAATGATGTTCGTGATCCTGGCCGTGGCTGTGTTCATGCGCATGTTCATGAGGATGACTGTGTGCGTCCCTGGATTCCTCCTCCTCGCCGTTCACCGTCACTTTCATATGCGTGCCTGTGATACCGCATTTGACAGAAGTTTCAGCGCCGACCTTCACCCCGGGCAGGCCCAGATGATTGATTCGTTTCAGAAAGGATTGCCTGTCTTCAGTCAGTTCCAGCAGTGCGGCTGTCAGCATATCACCGGCCGCACCCATACCGCATTCCAGATACAGCGTTTTCATCCTGTTTACCTCCGACTGTTTTGTTCACTCTTCTGTCATTTATTATATACTTTAAAGCTTGCTCTAAGTCAACGGATCGGAAAAAGATCCCGCCCGTAGAAAACAGAAAAGCGGAATTTTCGGGTGATGCAACGTTTTTTTTGAAGGGACTTGACAGATGAAAATGTATTTGATAAAATATAATTGCATCAAACAGGAAGCCGCCATCGGCTGAAACTGCCTGGACTGACGTATACACAGTATGGTGTCCTGCTGGTGCTATGGGAGAAGGACGGTGTCTCCGTGACGGAAATCGGGAAAGGCGGATGCCGGACAACCGGAAAAAGAAAAACGGGAGGAGCAAATGAAAATGAAAACAGTCTATGATTTCAAGGTGAAAGACAGGAAAGGACAGGAAGTCAGCCTGTCGGACTATCAGGGAAAGGTTCTGCTGATCGTCAACACGGCAACCGGCTGCGGCTTTACCCCGCATTATGAACCCCTTGAAGCGATGTATAAGGAATTGAAGGATCAGGGTTTTGAAATCCTGGATTTCCCCTGCAATCAGTTTGCCAACCAGGCCCCTGGCAATGATGACGAGATCCATGAATTCTGCACGCTGAAATTCGGCACCGAATTCCCGCAGTTTGCAAAGATTGATGTGAACGGTGAAACAGCGGATCCGCTTTTCGCTTTCCTGGCCACGGAAAAACCCTTCGCCGGTTTCGGAAAGGGCTTGAAGATGGCCGCGCTGAACAAGTTCGCGGAGATGAACAACAAGAAGTTCGGCGACAAGGCGTATATCAAATGGAATTTCACCAAGTTCCTGATCAACCGTGAAGGTCAGGTCATCGCCCGGTTCGAGCCTACCGTGGATATGAAGGAAGTCCGGGATGCGGTTGCGGCTGCTCTGTAATGCAGAGGCTGTTCTTTAAGAAGTGATGATGGGCATCTGTCTTTCCTCTGGGGACAGATCTGATCGATGTCCATCGCTCCGCCCTGCTGAACCTTTTCCCACAGGTAGCCTTCCGAAGCCCAGTACATTTCCCGGTACATCATGGCGACATCCACGCCCGGAACGAACTGTGCCGGATCCAGGTTCAGCCGGGTCCGATCCGCCTTCAGGTTGAAATACCTGTGATAGCTTTCCTGAATGGCTGCACAGATTTCCGATACAGTTCCTTTTTATTGTGAAAATAGTGGAACAGCAGCGCCTTGCTGATGCCTGCAGCCAGTTTCCTCCGTTAACCAAATCGGTCAACAGCATCTTAACGCTGTTGACCGATTTTGAGAAGGGTGATATTTACTTTTTTTCAGGTTCTTCAAACAGGATATCCCTGAATTCGCGGTTCCGCAGTTTTTCAGAGATCTTCCTTGTTCTGAATACCATCACAAAATCACTGATTCCGACATATATGAAGATCAGGCCGAAGGCCGTGATCGACAGATTCGGCTGAACAAGAAGCAGCACGCCCAGGCTGACAGATAACAGATTGGTTACGAAATAAACGGCTTTAAGCCTCTTCGATTCCGAAACGATTTTCTGAAGCGGGCGCAAATACCGGTTGCACTGTTCATTGATCCCGTTGTCAAGATCCTTCGGCGTTTTTACCCTGGAAAACAGGCTGGTGATTTTATCGCGCAGCGCGGTAACCGTTTCCCGCGCACGGCCCAGGCCAAGAAGATCGAAGAGATTGAGGAGGCCGTTAATGATAATCACCAGCGCCAGCAGGAGCCGGAAATAAGCGGACAGTACATCCGGATAGAAATACATCAGTACGCCCGCTGCCAGCAGGAGCAATGCCGGAATGAAACGGACCAGGCGCTCTTTGGCAACGATTTTCGCGACGATCATCGCACCGGCCGCAAGAACCATACAGATGGCGATGGACTGCCCCATCCCTTCCACCGGTTGTTCGGAATTTGCCAGAAAGAGAATGCCGTCCACCACCAGGAACAATGCCAGAATCAAACGGTTCTGTGAAATCCGTTCAACCGTTTTCAATGCCTTCTCGAGATCAAACGACCCTTTTTTCATGTTCTTATCACTTGTTAATCTTCATTTCTGCCCGTGGTCAGTTTGATGACCAGCGGCCAGAGCGCGATGCAGTAAAGCACGAGAATAAAGTTGTTGGTGAAATGACCCCAATGGCTGCCCAGCAATCCGTCCAGCGGTGCTTTCATGAACTGGATCATCAGGGCCAGCGGTACCAGCCCGATCAGTCCGACCAGCAGACCCTTTCCTTTCAGACCGGTTGCTTCAAACCTGATCCAGGTTTTTTCGATAAACCGGGCGACAGGGAACGCGATCAGCATGCCGATATCACCGTAACCGTCGTTCATCATCTTCTGCGGATCGACCAGCAGCTTTCCGTCCACATAGTCCATGGGATAAGGCTTGAAGGTGATGTAGACAATACCGAGCCAGCCGATGATGAAGCTGGCCAGGAGGAAGATATTCTCCTTTGCCGGATTCTTTTCAATGTACCGGAAAATCTTCATCATAAGGAACAGCCACAGCACGGATTCAAGCATTCCCACAGCGACATCCTGGGGCGTATGAACACCCAGATAGTTCCGCGAAAAGCCCGTGAGCAGCGCCAGGAAAACCAGGATGACGGAAATCCACTTTTTCCAGGACCAGGCCGATACCGCAAGGCCCCCGTAAATCGGCCCCGCGGTCACAGTGTGTCCGCTGGGAAAAGAATATCCGGTCGCCGTGGTGATGGCGTCTCCGGCCGGTTTGATCCGGGCATCCCGGATCCAGGGACGGTAGATACAGGCCGTCAGCTTCAGCATCGCGTTAAAGCCGCAGCAGAGATAATAGGATACCAGCGTATAAAGGCCTTTCTTCTTATCGACGACCCAGTAAACAAAAACCGGGATCATGATCAGAAAGGTGACCGCGAAAAGAGATACATACTCCATAAAAGGGGTCAGCGCGTCGTTGATATTCTCCCGAAAGCGCTGAAGAAGCAGCAAATAATCAATGTCCATCCGTGTTTCCTCCTTTTGTCTTCCTGCCAGTCATGTATGCCTATCCCGGCATGCCGGGCAGTATTTCGGCCATTGCCGGTCGCCTGAAGGAAAAGAAAAGTTCCGGCCGCATTTCCGGCAGGCTCTCGTAATCATCTCAGCCGGCTGAACCTTCGCCCTGCACTCCTGACAGTACGTCGGCCAGTACTGAACGTTTTCCGGAAGGGTAATCGTTCTTCCGCAGTTCCGGCAGGTTCTTGAAATCATGCCGGTTTTTCCCGTCATCATGCTGTGCTTCCACATGCTTTTCACCTTCAGGCCTCATTATAGGAAAATTCGGCGGATTTGTAAAGCAGCCGGTCCGGGACGTTCGGTGCGGCTTGTGATGAGACGGAATGAGTCGGTTTAAACGATTTCGCTGTAGCTTCCGAGATAGCTGAACTGGTTCATCGTGATATCCAGCTCTTCGATCAGCCGGCTGAACGTCGGCGACCCGACCGATGCTTCCAGATCGAAATAGAACATGAATTCGAAGTCACGTCCCGGCAGCGGACGGCTTTCCAGTTTGATCAGGTTGATATCCAGAGCGTTGAACCGGCTGAGAAGCTGATACAGGGAACCGGGATGGTTCGGCAGTACGAGCATCAGGGAAGTATGATCTGCACCGGGATAGATCTCCGGCTTTTTGGAAATGCAGATAAACCGGGTATGGTTGTTGCTGTTGTTCTGGATGTCGGAAGACAGGCATTCGAGACCGTATAGAGCTGCGCAGTGGCCGGAGGAGATCGCGGCGGCGTCCCGGCGCCCGCTTTCGGCCACCATCCGGGCGGCGGCTGCCGTATTGGTGCAGACGTTCACATGCCATTCCTTGTGCCGGGACAGGAATGCGGAACACTGCTGGATGGCCTGCTCATGGGAATAAATCTCCCGGATCTCATCCATCCGCGTGCCCGGCAGGGCCAGCAGCGTATGATCGATCTTGATCCGCACGGAACGGACGATATAGCAGTGGTGCCGGATCATCAGGTCATAGACGCTGTTCACAGAGCCGGCAAGGCTGTTCTCTATGGGCAGGATGCCATATTGGCACAGGCCGCTCTCAATCGCCCCGAAGACATTCTCGAAGGTTCTGCAGTACAGGATGGAGGGATAACGGATCATCTTTTCACAGGCCAGTTGTGAATAAGCGCCTTCGACGCCCTGGCAGGCAATCATGGCTTTTTCTGGAAAAATCTCGGGCATGGCGGCGACGATTTCCCGGATTTGTTGCCCGAGGGGGCTTTCCGGATGGCCGTCCATCTCCTGACGCATCCGGCTGTGATCGATCAGCAGGTGATAGAGTGCCCGGATGCCCTGCTCGTTTTCTTCCCCGGCCTGCTCCGCAACTTTGTTCAGCAGACTTCTTTCCCGCTCGCTGTCCAGCACGGGCAGGTTGTGTTCCCGCTTATACCGGCCGATGGCCCGGGCGGTTTCCATTCTTCTTCCGTAGAGTTCAACGATCTCATGGTCTATTTCATTGATCTGTTCTCTCAGTTCACTGATATCCATTGGGAATCTCCTTTACACGGCATTGTTGAGCCATTCTATCATTCGGCTATGTCCGGTGCAATGACTGATACAGAGGAAAAACATCGCATTCACTGGCTGTGTTGCCTGACATGTCCGGCTGTTTTTTTGACGGGTAAGCGGTTTTTTGGTATGATGGCCGGGCAAAGAAATGCGAGAGGATATAAAGGAGGTCCATATGAACAGAACCGTTTCCAAAATCGGCGCAGCCGTTGTAACCGTTACGGTATTCCTTTTTGCGGTATTCATTATCGCCGATTTCACCTTTGGCTCCTACTTTGTCTGTATGCTCCTGCCCATCGGCTATATCATGATGGCTGCCGGGTTCCAGCATGAAAGCGATGAAAAGACCAGAGTATCCGCCAACATCGGGCTCATCCTGGCCGCGGTCTATGCGGTGCTGATCCTGCTGGTGTATGATGCCCAGACCACCACCGTCCGGCTGGAAGAACTGAATGAGCAGGCGGTTCGGATCCTGAATTACGCGAAAGGCGGACTGATGTTCAATTATGATCTGCTGGGCTATGGCATGATGGCGCTGTCCACCTTCTTTATCGGCCTGTCGATCCGGGCGGAAAACAAGCCGGACCTGTGGCTGAAACGGCTGATGCTCATCCACGGCATTTTCTTCCTCAGCTGTTTCCTGATGCCCATGACCGGGATGTTCACGAGTATGGCGAACGGGGAGAAAGGCAACGGCGGAGATATCGCGCTGCTGTTCTGGTGTGCTTATTTCCTTCCGATCGGCGTGCTCGCCTGGAAGCATTTCAGCAACGGGAAGGACTGAGCGGGAATCCTTCGCTTTGCCGTCCTGGTGATAAAAACCTGGCTGATTGTCAAAGGAAAAGCTTAAACGGACGGATGCAATGCCCGATCAATGACCCGGTTGACAGGAAACACGCAGACCTCTATAATAACTGTGACCAACGGGTCACGTTTCAGAGAGGGTGTTTGCATGGCAAAGGATACGAAAGAGAAAATCCTGACCAAGGCGCTGGAATTGTTTTCGCAAAAAGGCTATGAGGGAACGAACATCAATGAACTGATGGCTTCGGTGGGGCTGGTCAAATCGGCGATGTACCGTCATTTTAACAGCAAGGAAGAAATCTGGAATGCCCTGCTGGACAGGCTGATTGCCTATTATGAGGAACGGTTCGGTTCGGCGGAAAACCTGCCGCCGGTGCCGGAATCGCCTGAGGAACTGCTTGCGATGACGATGCGGATGGTGAATTTCACTGTTCACGACGAAACGGTTGTCATGACAAGAAAGCTGCTCACCATTGAACAGTATCGGGATGAAAGGGCAAGAAAACTTGCCACAAAGCATTTCCTTACAGGCCTGACGGAAATGTTCAGCCATGTGTTCTCCGGGATGATGGAGAAGGGACTGCTCCGCAGGGAGAACCCGGAACTGCTGGCCTTCTCCTATACGGCGCCCATCTCCGCGCTGATCCATCTGTGCGACCGGGAACCGGACCGGACAGACGATGCGCTTGATCGCATCGAAGCTTTTGCCCGGCTTTTTATTCAAACATACAGAGCCTGAATCTTCCTGTTTGACAGGCTTCTTTTCGCATGATAGAATGCAACTCGTCAGCACAAGCCGACGCGGGCTCGCACAAGCGGGCGATTCATACTTTCGAGTTTTCAGGTTCCGGCATCATGAAGGTGCCGATGATCCTCACAAGAGGATTGTCGCACCTTTTATTGTTTCCGGGAATCTGAAACATTGAAACGAAGAGGAGGACTCTCAATGAAAAAAATGCTTGGCCTGGTGCTGGCGCTGTGCCTGATCTGCGGGCTTGCGGCCGGTGCTTCTGCTTCAACGTTCACCGATGCTCACGGCAATGTGATCGAGCTGGATGATTCTCTGGAAGCGTATACGAATACGGTGCTTGTTGGCGCGGACGATGCGGCCCGCAAGGGAGAAACCAATCTGGGCGATCTGTGGGCGGATGCGCTGCGTTGGTTTGCGGTTTCCGGAAAAATCAATGAATTCTTTGAGGAAGACGATGTAACGGCCGGCAACACGGAGATTGCCGCGGATGCGGATCACGTGGTCGCCCTGTGGAACGGCGGCAATCTGCGTGCTGATGTGGCAGAAGGAAAATTCGGCGCGGAGCAGTTGGCGGAAGTGCTGCCTTATCCGAACAAGGTAGCCGTGGTGTATATGACCGGTGCCCAGCTGCTGGAAACGCTGGAAGCTGCTTCCCAGGGACTGCCCTATACGGAAGAAACAGCGGCGGCCTGTGCTTCCTTCATGCAGGTGTCCGGCATCAAATATACGGTGGATACGGCAAAGGAATACGACAGGGGCGAAGCATACGGCGACAACTGGTTCACGGCGGCGTCTCTGGGCCGGGTGACGGTGGAGGAAGTGAACGGACAGCCCTTTGATCCGGAAGCGGTTTATGCCGTGATCACCAGCAACGCCAACTTCAACGGAATGGATTCTTCCTATGTGCTGAAGGCAGCCGCGGAAGAAAACGAAAAGAGCACGATTACCACGGCGGTGGTGCGGGATGTGATCTGGCTGTATATTGCCGGAGAGCTGAATAACGTGATCCCGGATACCTATGCAGAAGCCCAGGGCCGGATCACCGTGAAATAAGAACAGATCAGGATGTGCTGCAACCGGCATATCTTTTTCCGGGCAGGTCAGTGGCAGCTGCCTGCCCGGATGAATGACGGATAACAGCAAGTCCCCGGCGGCTTGCTGTTTTGCGCTTTCAGGGAGGAATCATTCATGCGTGAACAGCTTGAAAACGTGATTGCGGAAGTGGAGAAGGTCATTGCCGGCAAGCGGAAAGTGATCGAAAAGATCCTGACAGCCCTGCTGGCGGAGGGGCATATTCTTCTGGATGATCTGCCCGGGGTCGGCAAAACCACGCTGGCGGTGGCGCTGAGCCGGACCGTCGGGCTTTCTTTCCGCCGGGTGCAGTTTACGCCGGATGTCCTGCCTTCCGATCTCATGGGTTTTTCCGTGTATAACAGGGAAAGCGGGACCTTTGTGTACCAGCCCGGGGCTCTGATCGGGACAAACCTGTTGCTGGGGGATGAGATCAACAGAGCTTCCAGCAAAACCCAGTCCGCTCTGCTGGAGGCGATGGAAGAACGCCAGGTGACCGTGGACGGGCAGACTTGTTCTTTGGCGTCGCCGTTCCTGGTGATTGCCACGGAAAACAGCGTGGGTACGGCGGGAACGCAGTTTCTGCCCTATGCCCAGATGGACCGGTTTCTGGTTCGGCTGTCCCTGGGCTATCCGGACTATGAAGCGCAGATGAAGATGCTCCGGGATCGCCGGGAGCGCAATCCCATGGATGAGGTGTGCTGCGTTCTCACAAGGGAGGAACTGCAGGAGCTGCAACGCGAAGTCCGGTCCGTCACGGTCAAGGACGCGATCCTGGATTATGTCACCCGGCTGACCATGGCTTCGCGGGAGCATGAAGCCGTGGAAGTGGGCATCAGCCCCCGGGGCGCGCTGTTCATGGTCCGCATGGCGAAAGCGAAGGCATTCCTGGAAGGAAGGGATTATGTAACGGGCGGAGATGTGCAGACGGTTTTTGGGGATGTGTGCGCTCATCGCGTGCTGTTGAAGGAATCGGCGGAGGAAACCTCCGTCGGCCGGGTGTTGGATGAATTGCTGAAAAAAACGGAGAATCCTGACCGGCACGGTCTGTTTGCCGGAATGAAGAAATGAAAAAAAGATGGTTCGGCTACGGAGCGTGGCTGCTGTTGGCGGCCTGTCTGTATTTCTTTGAGAACAACACGGGTACACGGGTTGTTCTGCTTTGCTCACTGCTTCTGCCGATGGTTCCGGTGCTGCGTACAGCGTTTTTTTCACCGGACGAACCGGAAAAGGATGAAACCCGGGAATCCCTGACCGTCAGGACGTTTGACGCTCAGGAGCCGGAAGATTCCGGAGACGTTCGCCGTTATGTTCCCGGGGATTCGGTCCGGCGCATTCACTGGAAGCTGTCCGCCAAAAAGGACGAATTGCTGGTTCGGGAAACGGCCGCCGGTGAGGCCGTCTGCGGGCAGGAAAAAAACGTGACACGGGTTGATGCCGGCCGGAAGAGGAAGGTGAGCAGACAGCTTGCGGCGGCTTTTGCAGCGGGAATCCTTCTCTGCGCGTTGCTGCTCCTGTTGATCCCGGAAGCCAGGCACAGCATGCAGGGGCTGCTGAACAGGGTTTTCAGCGCCAGCGAGGCGGTCAACAGCTATGTATATTCCTGGTTTGCCGTGCCGGAAAACCAGAGCGTTCTTCCGGCAGCGATCCTCCTGCTGTGTGCTTGTATGCTTCTTCTGGGGATCACGTTAGTGCTTGGGAGCCGGCTGACGGCACTGGGCATCATGGCAGTCTGCGTGCTTTTCCAGGTGTATTTCGGCCTGGCTTTTCCGTCATGGGTCAATATCCTGCTGGGCATCCTGTTTGCCGGATGGAACCTGCGGCGGCCTGTCCGCCGGAAGGAACTGGCAGCTTTCGGTGCTTTTATTTTGCTGGTGACGCTGATGACGGTGATCTTTCTGCCCGACGTGAATGCGGATACCGAAGCGGCGTCTGAAAAGGTTCGGGACCGGCTGACGCAGATGGCGGAGCAGATCACGGGGACGGTGCCGGAGAGCCCGGCCGGGGAGACGGAGACCCGGCATATCCATACCCGATCCCTGGAAAACGGGGACCGGGAGGCGGAAACGGAACAGGAATTCCGGCTGGTGACGGTGGAGGAAGAACAGATCTCCATGCCCCATTGGATCAATTGGGTGAAAATGATACTGCTGCTTCTTCTTTCCGTGTTGGTGGTTGCTTTGCCCTTCACGCCGTTTCTGCTGCTGAACGCCCGGAAAAAGAAGGCGCGGGAAAACCGGAAGGCGTTCGTTTCCGAAAATGTCAGCGAAGGAATCCGGGCAATTTTCGGGCAGATTGTTGTATGGCTTGAAACGGTTCATCCCGGTGCGGAGAATCTTCTTTTCCGCGACCGGGCGGGAGTGCTGCCGGAGGATCTGCCGGAAGGATATGCCGAACGGTTTGCCCGCTGCGCGGCAGACTTTGAAGAGGCAACCTACAGCCTTCATCCGATGCCGGAGGAGAAACGCCGGAATGCCATGGAACTGTTGAAGGAAACGGAAACCGCGCTGTGGAATCATTCAAACCGGAGACAGCGCTTTTATCTGAAGTATTGGATGTGTTTGCACGAATGAGGATAAAGAAAGCTGCACAGTTCGCACTGCTGCTGATCCTGTGCCTGGCGGTCTCCGGCTGCCGGACGAGAACGGGGATCAGCGGAGAAAATGACCCGGGCAGAACGGATGAACGTGAAGATCGGGTGGGCAAACCGGCTGTGTCGCTCTTTGGTTCGCTGCCCGGGGAAGAAACGGACGATGGTGAGGCCGAACAGGAAAAGAACGAAGCATCCGGTGAGCAGACGAAGGAAAACCCGGAAGCATCCCGAAAAGAATATGATGAATCCAGACCGGCGGAAATTATCCCGGGCACGGAGCGAACCGTTCACGGCGCCGGGGAAGGCGGCGGTTCTGCCGCATCCGGGGAAGATACGGAACGGATGGCGGCAAAGCTGAGCGAAGACGCCGAAAAGCCCGCGACGCAAACAGTGCCGGCGGACGAGGCGGAGCAGAAAGGCGTCTCGGAAGACGCCGCGGAAGCGGACTCCGCCATGACCTTTTATGCCGTTTTGCTGCAGGAGCGTACAGACTCCCTTTTTGAGTGCAAGCGGATGAATGTATACTGGGAGACGAAGGAAGATCATGTGACGGTTTTCAAAACGTCCGCCGAACATCATCTGATCCTGAACGCCGGGGCTTATGACGTGTCCGCAAGGCTGCTGGAAGGCAACCTGAGGGTGGACGACGGATGGATCGGGCGGAAAAACCCGGGTGTAATTGTGAAGGTTGCAGAACGGAATGTTTTGGGTACGGGCGTCGCTTCCGCCGAAGCGGCCCGGAGAATGGTTGCGGAGCTGATCTCCCGCGACGGATGGCCGGCCATGGATGCCGTTCGGAACGGGCGGGTGCTGCTGCTTTCGGAGGAACTTCTGGAAGCGCCCCACCTGCAGCTGGCGGCGATGCTGATGATCGCAAAAACCGCCTATCCGGAGTTTTTTGGGGAGATCAGCGTGGATCATGCGCTGGAAATGCTGGCAGAAGAGGCGACAGGGAGCATTCCGGCCGGTATATTCTATTACAGCAGTCAGGGAGGATTATGATGAGAATACTGGTGATTGACGGACAGGGAGGACGGCTGGGCCGAAAGCTGCTGGAAAACATCCGGAAAACCTGTCCGGACGCGGAGATCACGGCCGTGGGCACAAACAGCATTGCGACGGAAAACATGATGAACAGCAACTGCGCGAATCATCTGGCAACCGGTGAGAATGCCGTGATCGTGGCCTGCCGGACGGCCCGGGTCATTGTCGGCCCCTTTGGCATTGCCACTGCGGATGCCATGATGGGTGAAATTTCCCCGGCGATGGCAAATGCGGTGGCTTCGAGTGCAGCCTATCGGATCCTGATCCCCATGAACCTGTGCAATACGTATGTTGCCGGTGTGACGTCCGGCTCTGCGGCGATTCTGGAGGATGCGATGCAGCACCTCCGGAAGATTGTGGACGGGGGAAAAGGCTCATGAACGCCCTTCAGGTGCGGAAAATGACCTATGCCGCGCTCTGTCTGGCCATTGCGATGGTGCTTCCTTTCATCACCGGTCAGATTCCGGAGATCGGTTCCATGCTTTGCCCGATGCATATTCCGGCTTTGCTGTGCGGCTTTATTTGCGGCTGGCCGTGGGGCGTTGCGGTCGGCTTCATTGCTCCGCTTCTCCGTTCGGTGATCTTTGGTATGCCCGTCATGTTTCCGACGGCTGTGGCCATGGCTTTCGAACTGGCTGTTTACGGCGGCACAGCCGGCATTCTGTACCGCCTGCTGCCGCGGAAGAAATGGACGGTTTATCTCGTCCTGATCCTGTCCATGATCGCCGGGCGGATCGTCTGGGGCATTGCGCGTCTGGTTCTGGCGGGTCTGTCCGGGAACAGTTTCACCTGGGCGCTGTTCCTTGCCGGAGCGGTCACCAATGCCATTCCGGGCATCATCATGCATATTGTCCTGATCCCCGTGCTGGTCATGCTGATGGACCGCGCGGGGCTGACGCTGAACAAACCACATATGGATGAAGAAACTGAATCATGACAAAAGAAGCCTTTGAACAGGAGATCCTGTGTCATCTTCGGGAACAGCTGGAGCGGTATCCGTGCATGGAACTGCAGGATCTTGTCAAGTTTGTTTTTCAGGCGATGCTGGGAGTGGGACACCTGCTCTCCTCCCGGGACACGGTTGAAAACTATGTTATCCGGGAAACGGAGCAGCTTTCTCTGGGAAAGCCGGAACCGCTCGTTGAAATGCTCAGTCCGGCCTGGTGCCGGCTCAGCCTGCGCGGCGCAAAAGAAAAAGGAATTTCACCTTCCGTCATTGCCGGCCTGATGCTTTCTTCGGAAAAAGCTTCCTGTCCGTTTACGCGCAGGGATGTGGCTGATTTCTGTGCCGGGCTTGCGGCGTCCGGGGAGATGCCGGCGGCGGATCCGGATTTGTTGAAGCAGATCATGGATGAGACCTGGCTGCCCTCCCATTCCCAGATCTACCGGGAGAAATACCGTCCTGCTTACCGGGTCGTCTCCGCCGAATGGATTCCCTGCATGGAACTGATTCAAAGAATAGCCGGCAAGCAGGGAATGGCGGAACGGATGTTGATCACCATCGACGGGCCCTGCGCTTCGGGTAAAACGACCCTGGCGGAAAAACTGGCCGGGGTATTCGGGGCACACGTTGTGCATACGGATGATTACGTAATCCCGCATGCGCAGAAAACGCCGGAGAGACTGGCCGTTCCGGGCGGAAACTGCGATGCGGACCGGCTGGTGGATGAAGTGGTCGCTCCCTGGAAACGCAGCGATACGGTCATGTTCCGAAAATATGACTGCAGGAACGACCGGCTGATGCCGGCTGAAAAACTGCCGGAAGGCCGTATGCTGATACTGGAAGGCAGTTACTGTAACCTTCCGGCCATCCGGCAATACGCGGATGTTCGGGTTTTTATCAATACACCCTGGGAGAAAAGAATAGAACGCCTGCAGAAACGGGAATCAGCCCGGTCTTTGCAGATGTTCTATGATCGCTGGATTCCCTTGGAAGACCGTTATTTTGAGGCATACGGTCTTCCAGACCGGGAATGCGTTGTATTAAACGGCTGAAGCCGGTAAATGACCATCCGGTCATTCTCCGCATGGTCGCTCAGATCATCATCGTTGTATTCTGCAAGCCTGTTCGGAACCTGCAGCATAGGACTTGCACCGTTCGGGAAGCCGTATGAGACCAAAGAGGGGAGCGCATCATAAAATGGAAATGAATCATCACGGTACTGTTGAAAGATGGGGCTGCCTCGAACTGTCCTTCCCCGGAAAAAAGGACGGGAACCCGTTTACGGATGATACAATTCGGGGGATCTTTACGGGAGAACATGAAACCGTCGAGACAGACGGATTTTACGACGGAGACGGCGTGTATCGGATCCGGTTTATGCCCTCATATCCGGGAGAATACAGATATACAGTCAGCGGCACATTCGGCGAAACGCGCGAAGGAAGCTTTACGGTGACCGAGGCCGGTCCGGACAACCACGGCCCGGTCCGGGTACAGAATGCTCTTTATTTCAGTTATGCGGACGGCACCCCGTTCTATCCCGTCGGAACGACCTGTTATGTCTGGGAACTGCAGACGGATGAGCTGATCGAAAAGACTTTGCGTTCCTTGCAGAAAGCACGGTTCAACAAAATCCGTTTCTGTATCCTCCCAAAGCATTATGATTACAATCTCGGTGAACCGCGTTCCTATCCATTTGAGGGGACGCCGATGGATTCTTCGGTGCTGACGAAGGATAATTTTCTCCAGTATACCGGCAAGACGGAAGGAAATCATTTTGATTTTACACGGCTGAATCCGGCACACTTCCGTCATATCGAAAACTGCATTCTCAGGCTTCAGAAAATCGGCGTTGAAGCGGATTTAATCGTCATGCATCCCTATGATCGCTGGGGTTTTTCATCCATGCCGCGGGAAGCGGACGAACTGTACTGGAAGTATGTGCTGGCCCGTTTTTCCGCCTACCGGAATGTGTGGTGGGCCGCCGCCAATGAATACGATCTTCTTTCCGCCAAAACGGTAGAGGACTGGGAGTTCTACGGCAGTCTGATGACGAGGCTGGACCCCTATCACCATTTGCGATCGATTCACCAGTGCATGAAAATGTATGATCATACCCGCCCGTGGATCACGCACTGCAGTATCCAGCGTCAGGACCTGTACCGCACGGCTGAAAATACGGACGAGTGGCAGAAGGAATACGGAAAGCCCGTCGTGTTGGATGAAATCGCCTATGAAGGCAATATTCAGCACGGCTGGGGCAATATCTCCGGAGAAGAAATGACGCGGCGTTTCTGGGAAGGCGCTTTACGCGGTGGCTATCCCGGACACGGCGAAACGTTTTTGCATCCGGAAGATATCCTCTGGTGGAGCCATGGCGGCGAGCTGCACGGGGAGAGTTGGAAGAGAGTCGGTTTCCTGCTGGATATTTTGCTGAACGTTCCGGGAAACGGCCTGAAGATTGCTGAAAAAGTCATGCAGGACTGGGATTGCGTTCACGCGATACCGGCTGTTGAATCCTCCGCCGAAAGGAGCGGTTATCATCTGTATTATTACAGCTTTATGCGCCCATCGTTCCGCGAGTTCCGCTTTCCGGAAGATGAAACCTGGCAGGTTGAAGTGATTGATACATGGAATATGACGATTGACAATCGCGGCGTCCGGAGCGGAAAGTTCCGTGTTGAACTGACCGGAGAACCCTATATGGCCATCCGCCTGAAAAAGGTTCCTGGCTGAACCGTTGCAGAGAACCATGTATTGTTTGTGTTCCGGGCATTGACACAGCCGCTTCCTGGTGATACATTTTCCGGTAAGCAAAGGAGCTGAATCGGCTTCTTTGCTTTTTTGGCGGAAGGATGGGACCGGCGGTATGGGAATTCATGAGGAATGCGGCGTATTCGGGGTGATGGCAAAACAGCCGGAGGATGTGGCCGGTCTGGTGTACTTCGGACTTTACTCCCTGCAGCATCGGGGACAGGAAAGCTGCGGCATTGTGGTGAACGACGACGGGGTTTTTGTTTCCCACAAGGATATCGGTCTCGTCGGAGAGGTGTTTGACAGCAGCATTCTGCATTCTTTTCCGAAGGGAACCATGGCCGTCGGGCATACCCGGTACGGCACCACCGGCGGCACGAACCGGAACAACTGTCAGCCCATTGAAGTGAATCACCAGAAAGGCCATATGGCCCTGGCCCATAACGGCAATCTTTCCAACGCGGCGGAGCTGCGGTCCGCGCTGGAAATGAACGGCGCGATCTTCCATACCTCCAGCGATACGGAAACCATTGCATATATTGTGACCCAGGAGAGACTGAAAGCGCCTTCCATCGAGGAAGCGCTGAGCCGTGCCATGAAAAAGCTGGAGGGCGCTTACTCCCTTGTGTTGATGTCGCCGCAGAAACTGATCTGCGCACGGGATCCGCACGGATTTCGCCCGCTGTGTTATGGACAGACGACGGACGGAACCTGGATCGTCGCTTCGGAAAGCTGCGCCCTGCATGCGGTGGGAGCGAAGATGATCCGGGATGTGGAACCGGGCGAAATCCTGATCTTCAGCAAAAACGGCGTTCAGTCCCGGCGGGAACACTGCGGAAAAACAAAACCGCGTCATTGCATCTTTGAATACATCTATTTCGCCAGGCCGGATTCGGTCTTGGACGGAATCTCCGTTCATACGGCCCGCCTCCGTGCCGGTGAATGCCTGGCGGAGGCGCACCCGGCGGAGGCGGATATCGTGATCGGCGTGCCCGATTCCGGACTGGATGCTGCGCTGGGATTCAGCCGGGCTTCCGGCATACCCTACGGAATCGGTCTGATCAAAAACAAATATATCGGCAGGACGTTCATTGCGCCGGATCATCGGCTGGATCAGGTAAAGATTAAACTTTCCGCGATCGAAGACGTCGTATCCGGAAAACGTATTGTACTGATCGATGATTCCATCGTCCGCGGAACGACCAGCGGCCGGATTGTAAAACTCCTGCGGGAAGCGGGAGCCAGGGAAATCCATATGCGCATTTCGTCCCCGCCGTTTCTCCATCCCTGCTATTACGGAACCGATATTGATTCGCAGGAGCACCTGATTGCCTGCCATCATTCGGTGGATGAAATTGCGGAGATGATCGGCGCGAATTCTCTTGGATACCTTCCGGCCGAAAAACTGTACGCGCTGGCCGGGAATGATGTGTACTGCCATGCGTGCTTCACCGGAGAATACCCGACGGTCATTCCCGCAGACATCCGGAAAGACAGGTTTGAGCGCCGCCTTTCCGAATAACCGGGGCGTTTATCCGATCATGATCCTTTCTTCCGGATATCTGGCTGAAGATTTGATGTTACCCTGCCGTTTGGCCATCGCAACCGCAAGCGTCAGCGGACCGACACGTCCCAGAAACATCATCGGCAGCAGAACAGCCTGACTCGCGGCGGAAAGATTTGGCGTTCCGATGGCAGATACGCCGACAGTGCCCATTGCGCTGGACGCTTCAAAAAGGACGTCTTCCAGCGGGAACCGCTCTCCTTCAATGAACGAAATCATCAGGGTGCCCGTAAGGAGAACGATCATGAACAGCCCGGTGACAGCCAGGGCCCGCCGTACGATATCGTCAGACAGCCTGCGCCGTGCGACGTTGACCTCACTCTCCCCGCGGATGACACTCAGCATCAGCAGTGTCAGCGTTGCAATGGTGGTGGTTTTGATGCCGCCGCCCGTGGAAGCGGGGGAGGCGCCGATCATCATCAGAAGACTGCTGAACAGTTTGGAACCGTCCCGGAGCCCGGACAGATCGAAAGAGTTGAAACCGGCTGTGCGCAGGGTAACGGACTGAAAGAAAGCATTTAATATTTTATCCCCTTCACCGCGGCCGGCGAGGGTCTCTGTGTGGGTTCGTTCAGCAAGCCAGAAAAACAGGGTTCCTGCAAGCAGCAGTCCAAGGGTGGTCATCAGCACGATGCGCGTATGAAGGGAAAGATTCCGGAATCCCTGCCGGTTTCTGAATGCCTCAAGAATGACGGAGAAACCGAGGCCTCCGAGGATGACCAGCGCCGCAACGGTCAGCAGAACCAGCGGATCTCCCGAAAAAGCGGTCAGACTGGCATAGCTGCCGAAAAGATCAAAACCGGCATTGCAAAATGCACTGACAGAATGAAACAGGGCCATCCAGATTCCGTGTTTCCAGCCAAACAAAGGAACAAACCGGAGAGACAGCAGAACGGCGCCGATCAGTTCAATGGCAACGGAAAGCAGCAGGTACAGTTTTGTCAGGCTTCCGAGATCCGATAAGGATGCAGTGTTCATGGATTCACGGATCAGCATTCGCCCTTTGAGGGAGATCTTTCGGCCGAGCATCACCATCAGCATGGTGGCAAAAACCATAAAACCCAGTCCGCCGACCTGAATCAGCATCAACAGAATGATCTGGCCGGCCCATGAAAAGGTCGTTCCCGTATCCACCGCAACCAGGCCGGTCACGCAGACGGCCGATGTGGAAGTAAACAGGCTCTTAAATAAACCGATACTCCGGCCTGAGGCGGATGATATGGGCAGCGCCAGTAAAACAGTCCCCAGCAGGATGACGGCCAGAAAGCCGCCCGTGAGAATGCTCTCGGCATGCTGAAAGTTTGCTTTTCCGTTTTGTTTTGCCGGGGAAATCATATCGTTTCCTCCGGGCTTTTTTCCTGCCTGAGCATACGGTAACCGATCCCGATATGCGTCTGGATATAAGGCTGTGCGCCTTCGCCGGACTGCAGTTTCTTTCTGAGCATTGCCATGAACACCCGCAGGGAACCAACCTCCGATGCGGAATAACTTCCCCATACTTCTTTCAGAATATAGTTATGGGTCAATACTTTGCCGGTGTTCTTCGCCAGCAGGCACAGGAGTTTATATTCAATGGGCGTCAGATGGATTTCGTTTTCGCCGATATATGCGCAGCCCGCGGCATAGTCGATATGCAGGCTGCCGTTATCATAAACGACGTTTTCCCGAACCGCTGACTGCTGATCGGAATTGATTCTGCGCAGCGCCACACGAAGGCGGGCCAGCATCTCATCCACGGAAAACGGCTTGGTTAAATAGTCATCCGCCCCTGCGTCCAGTGCCTCAACCTTATCGGTGTCCTCCGTGCGGGCGGAAATCACGATTATGGGCATGCCGGTCCAGCTTCTGACCTTGCGGATGATCTCCACGCCGTCCATGTCGGGCAGTCCCAGATCCAGCAGCATCACATCCGGGTGATGGGTCGTTGCTTCAATCAGCGCTTCCGTACCGTTCTGCGCAAGGTGATAGCGATAGCCGCGGGTTTCCAGCGTTACAGCCATCAGGTTGCGAACAGCGGCGTCATCTTCCACAACCAGGATCAGTGATTTATTGTTCATATTCCGTCACCTCTGCGATCGGTAAAGTAAACCAGAATCTTGCACCATGCGGTCGGATGTTTTTCACGTTGATTTCTCCGCCGTGAGCCTGAACGATGGAACGGCAAAGTGCCAGGCCCAGGCCGATGCCTCTGCGGCTGTCCGGAGAGCGCTTGACGCCCGTGTAGAACATCTCGAAAACCTTGTATTCATCGCCTTCCGGGATTCCCTGACCGTCATCCTCCACCCAGAGGATCACCATACTGTCTTCCGGTTTTGCTCCGATGATAATCCTGCCGTTTTCCGGCGTATATTTGACGGCATTGTTCACAAGATTAATCAGCACCTGGACAATCAGCGCCGAATCCATGCGGGCCATCAGCAGATCATCCTGCAGTTCTGATGTAATCCTTCGCCTGGACGCGTTCCTGTCCAGATGCCGCAGCGCTTCTTCGATTGCGTCTGAAACCATTTCCGACTGGAGATTCAGTTTGATGGTTCCGTTTTCAGTTCTCGTGATGGTCAGCAGGTTTTCCACCAGCCCGTTCAGCCAGATGGCATCATCGTAGATGGATGCATACAAAGCCTCTTTGCGGCCTTCGCTCAGATCTCCGTGATCTTCCAGCAAAATCGCAGCATTTCCGGAAATGCTTGTCAGAGGCGTTCTCAAATCATGGGAAATGGCCCGCAGCAGGTTGGCCCGCAGCGCTTCCTGCCGGGCGCTCTCTTCGATTCGCTGCTTTTCCCGGGTCATGTGATCCTTTTCAATCGCCAGGGCGCATTCATCAAGGATGGAGATCATCAGGTTTTTTCTGTATTCGTCTATAGACGGCGCATTGTCCGCCCGGATGCCCACAACGGCCCAAACCTGGTTTTCTCCGCGGATTGCCATGTACAGGCATTTGCTCTGGGGCCACTTTCGCGTGGAATGGCCTGCGTGTTTACCGTTCCGGCCGACCCATTCCGCCGCGGCCTTTTCTGCAGGAAGATCAATCTGGTCAAAGCCGTGATCCCCTTCGATTTCATTCAGAACGGGTTTTTCAGCAAGAATGCCGTCTTCCAGGTCGTAATACAGAACGCTGTGCTCCAGCAGCCTGCATAACTGCTGAAGCACAACCTTCAGAATGGCTTTTTTGTCCTCGGCTTTCTGCAATAGCTGACTGGTGGAAAGCAATACTTCCGTCTGATAGGCTTTGTTTGCAGTCTGGATGGATTGGGCTTTGATCCGGCTGGTCAGTGAACTGGAAAGCAGGGCTACCGCGAACATGACGGCAAAAGTTGCAAAATAGTCGGGACTCGACTGCAGTGAATAATAGGGTTCCGTAAAAAAGAAATTGAAGATCAGTACGGAAAGCAGTGAAGAAAGCAGACTGCAGAGATATCCGGCCGTAAACAGCGCAACGGCCATGACCCCCAAAATATAAATCAGTACCACATTGGTGATGGCAAGTCCGATGACGGAAAACAGAAAACCGACCCCGGTGCATAGCGCGAGAATCAGCGATGTCTTCAGCAGGTCTCCTGCGGTGAACGGCTCTCGCTGCAGTATTCTTTTGATGCTGAAATGCCCCGTGTCCTCCTTCAGACGGTTCGGAACAATCATGATTTCCACATCTGGCGCCAGTTCGTTCAGGCGGGACATCAGCGTTTCCCTGGCTGCAAAGGCATGCTTTCTGCTGGGGCTTTTCCCCAGGACGATTTTCGTGATGCCGCTGACCCGAGCGTACTGTGCAATGGCTGTTGCGGGATCGTTTCCGTATATGGTTGTGATGACGGCGCCCAGCCGCTGTGCCATGTTCAGATGTTCATGGACGGCTTTTTCCTGTGCGTCGTTCTGTATTTCTGAATTCTCCACATACAGGGCAATTAACTCTGCCCCGAGTGATTCGGACAGTTTTGCGGCCCGGCGGATTACGTCGGAACTGGTTGGAGACGCGGAAACACATACCAGGATTCGCTCCCGGTCAATGCTTTGAACCGGCATGGTTACCGCCTCCTTCATTCCGGATTCCGACAGTATGTATTATAACGCATTCTGTGTAAAGAGAAAAACAAAGGTTTATGCCTGACATTAAAACGGTATAAAGAAAAATGTGCCGAGTTAACGCATCCTTAACGCGGCGGAGAAATGCTTAATCCCATGTTGACAAAGGGCATGGTAAAGTAAGGATGCTCCAAATTCAGACGTTATGGGAGGCTGCCATGAAAAATGTTCTGTTGATCGGTCTGGGACGCTTCGGGCGTCATATGGCGCAGAAACTGTCTGATCTTCATCATCAGGTGCTGGTCATTGATAAGGATGAACACAAAGTACAGGAAGCCATGGGTTATGTGACCAATGCAGAAATCGGAGACGCAACTGACCCGGCTTTGATTGATGCGCTGGGTGTTTCGGATTTTGATCTGTGTGTGGTGACAATGAGCCATGATTTGCAGGCTTCTCTTGAAATCACGGCCCTGCTGAAGAAAAAAGGTGCGCCGTTTGTCCTGGTGCGTGTTTCCCGGGACACCCATGCCGAATTCCTTCTTTCCTGCGGTGCCGATGAGATTATCTATCCGGAAAAGCAGATGGCGGACTGGGCAGCCGTGCGCTATACCGGTGACCATATATATGATTATACCCGCCTGTCGCCGGATCATGCCATCTATGAAACGGAGATTCCGGAATCCTGGATCGGTCATACAATGATTGATCTCGGTGTGCGTCAGCGGTATCGCCTGAACATCCTGGCTGTGCGCAGAAACGGAGAGGTGGATCCCATGCCAAGTCCTTCCTATCAGTTCAGAGCCGATGATCATATTGTTCTGCTGGGCAGTGATAAAGACGTGCAAAAATTCCTCCGCTTCTGAAACGGTTTTAAATGAATCGAAAACAGCATGATCCTCATTTCGGCGCAGTGCCGGAAATCCCTTCTGCAGCGGAAAAGAAGTTGACGGGCACCCGGTCGGTACCTATAATAAATGCGACTGACGAACCGCGTTTGTTTTCTGCATGAAGAGCGCCGGGGTATCAAAAACCGGAAGAAAATGACCCGGATGAGGACGGGAGTGTAGCTGATGAAGATAAAGATTTATCATCTGATTGACGGCGCAAGGCAGGCAGAAGGCCTGGCTGTGATTATTGATGTATTTCGGGCTTTTTCCATGGAGTGCTGGCTGTATGCCCTCGGGGCTGAAGAGATCCGCCCGGTTGGCAGCATTGAGGATACCTTCGCCTGGCGGAAGAAAGATCCAGACTGTATCCTTGTCGGAGAACGGCAGGGAAAAAGGATCGAAGGCTGCGACCTGGGGAACTCCCCGTCCTCCATTGAGCCGGAAAAGATCCGGGGAAAACGGATCATTCATACCACCAGCGCCGGCACCCAGGGCATCATCAACGCCACGAGTGCGGAAGAAATCCTGACCGGCAGTTTTGTGAACGCAAAGGCCATCGCAAAGTATATCCTGGAGAAGGCACCTGAAAAGGTTTCTTTGGTATGCATGGGGAAAGGCGGCGTTGAACCGGCGGAAGAGGACGAACTGTGTGCGGTCTATCTGCAGTCGCTGCTGGAAGGGCGTGAGATGCCGGATATAGAGGGAAAACTGAGAGCGCTTGCCCATGGAGGCGGAAAGCATTTCTTTGATCCGGCATTACGGGAGATTTTCCCCGAAAAAGATTTCTGGATGTGCATCGATTGCAACCGGTTTGATTTCGTGCTGAGAATCGAACAGGATCAGAACGGTCTGATTGCAAAGAAAACGGGGGTTGCGGAACGGCAGCATTGATTGTGGAAGCGCTGAAGAAGACAGGCCTAAAGAACGGCTGAAAGAGGAAAACGGAACAGGAGTCAAAATGATGATTATGGTGAATCTTTATTATCGGGGTTCAAACGGAAACGCCCGGGCTTTTGCGGAAGAAATGGAGGCCTCGGGGATTGCGCACAGCATCCGGAAAGAACCGGGCAATCTGCGCTATCAGTATTTTCAGCCGCTGGACGATCCGGAAACCGTTCTGCTGACCGACAGCTGGAAAGATCAGGCCGCCATCGACGCACATCATGCCTCGCCCATGATGGCACAGTTGGCGGTACTGCGCGAAAAATACGACCTTCATATGACCGTGGAACGCTTTGTGAGCGAGGACGTCGGAACCGATGAGAAATTCATTCGGAAATAGAATAAATCCTTGATCGGATTCAGACCTGTTTACAGGAGGAAACTTATGATCAGCGCGGTATTGACCATTGACGACGTACCGTCAAAAAACACACGACCGATCGTGGATTATCTGGAGAGCCGGGGCATTCAGGCGATTCTGTTTGCCTATGGGAAGAGACTTGAACGTCTTCCGGAAAACGGCGTCTACGCATTGCAGCACGGCATGATTCTCGGAAATCACAGCTACGCTCATCCCGGTTTCTCGAAAATTTCCTTTGAGGAAGGGCGCCGGGAGATTGAAAAATGCGAGGAATTGCTGGACAGAGTCTACCGGGAGGCAGGGGTTGAACGCCTCTTTCGTCCGTTCCGCTTCCCGTATGGGGATAAAGGCGGGGAGAATAAATCTGCTTTACAGAAGTTCCTGAAAGAAAACCGTTTTAACAAAGTGAAGGATACGCAGATTGCCTTCCCTTGGTGGAAGGAACAGGAACTGGACCGGGACATCGACACCTTTTGGACTTTTGATTTCGCGGAATACAGAATCAGGCCGGACAGTGGCTTTACCATGGAAGACGTCTGGAAAAGGGTATATGATCCGGCGCCTCAGAGCGGAGGGCCGATGCTGAAAGACGGTTCAAATCATATCATTCTGATGCATGCCCATGATGAAACGGAAGAAATGGTTCCGAAGTACTGGCAGCTGATGATCGACCGGCTGCTGGAGGAAGGCGTACAGTTCGTGCAGCCTGCGTTTTTCTGATGATACCGTTTTGCCGGTTTATACGGTTTTGGCGGCTTTGCGGGCGCGGGCTTCCTGAATTGCCTTGTGAAGAAGGAAGAGCGCAAAGACGGCGCCGCAGGTTTCGCCGACGGGCAGCGCGGCTGCCAGGCCGGTTTCTCCGAAGAGTCTGTCGAGAAGGAACATAAATGGAATATAGAACACAAGCTCCCGGACAAAGGCATGGAGAAGCGTCTTCTTTCCTTCGCCCATCGCCTGCATGCAGAAGGACGTATGATAATTGATAAACTGCATCGGAGAAGCGATACACCGGATTCGGAGGAACAGGGTCGCGTATCCGATGGTGATCAGGGCGGTTTCCGTGTCGCCGGCGGTAGCGCTCAGGAACAGGCGGCATGACGGATCCGCAAAGATCTCAAAGAAAACGATACAGCAGGCGGAAACCAGCAAACCGACTTTCCGGGCTGTCCGGATCACTTCCTGCATCCGCTCATGATTGCCGGAAGCATAGTTGAAGGCAACAATGGGCAGCATCCCCTGACAGATTCCGAGGTTCACGGCGTTCGGAATTCGTTCAACCTTCATGACAATACCCATGCCGGCCAGTACCAGATCACTGTGGCCGGCCGCAAGGATGTTGACGCAGACGTTTGCCACATCGAAAAGGCCGGTGAGCACAGCGGAAGGAACGCCGACGCTGAACAGCGCCCGGATATTGTTCTTTTCTGTCGATAGCGCGCTCCTCGGGCTGATGCTGAGCGGAGCGTTTTTGGAAGCCCTGCGGTATGCGAACAAAAGATATGCGCATGCGCAGGTGTTGGAGAGCGCGGTGGCAATGGCGGCTCCCGTAACTTCTTGTCCCTTGGGTAGCAGCACAAACATGAAGAGGGGATCCAGCAGCACATTCAGGATGCCGCCTCCGCTGAGGCCGGCGCTGGCCTGCCCGGAGAAGCCGGCGTTCCGGAGAAGATGGGCCAGCACCTGGGACAGGATGGCGGGAATGCTGCCGATGACAATGACGATCAGCGCATAGCTGCGGGCATAGCCGATGGTTGCGTCGGAAGCGCCCAGAAAGCGCAGCAGCGGATCCAGAAAAACACCGACCAGCAGGGAATAGACGGTGCCGATGCAGACGGCGCCGTAAATGCTGAAGGCGCTGACTTTCCGGGCTTCCTCCGGTTTCCGGACGCCCATCAGCCGGGCGAACAGACTGCCGCCGCCGATGCCGAACAGATTGGAAAGCGCGGCGATCATCATCACAAGGGTCAGCGTCAGGGAGGTGGCGGCCATCATGTAAGAGTTGCCTGTGCGGCCGATAAAGAAAGCATCCACCATGTTATAGATTAGGTTGATCAGCTGGCTGATGATCGTGGGGACGGCCATGGTCATCAGCGCTTTCGGGACAGGCGTGGACGCAAAGAGTTCCTGCTTGCTGACGGTGCTTTTCGAATCTCTGGATTTACGGATCATGGGAATCGGTCCCTGCCTTTTGATCGTATTGCGGACAACCGGCTCCGACCGTGGCTGAACGCGAAAAGGATTATGCGGCCGGAACGGGTTATGAGGTCCCGACCATTGTATCCGTTTTCGCGGAATAACTCAAGACGGGCTTTCCTATTCGTGCTTGACAGACGGACTTTCCTATTCGTACAGGACAGACAGTTGCCCGCATTCATACAGGATTCCCCGCAGACGGTATTGAATTATAGAGGGAAAGCATCAGGCGTCTGCGGAATATACCGCAGAAGGGAAAACCGGGACAAAGAACAGGAGCGGGGAAGAAAACATGCAAATCAGGCATTCGACGATGCAGGATCTTGACCGGATCATGGACATTTACAGCCGGGCCAGAGCGTTTATGGCGCAGCACGGCAATCCGAATCAATGGGGGCCGACGAACTGGCCGCCGGAAGCGCTGATCCGGAAAGATATTGCGGAGGGCAACAGCTATGTCTGCATCAATGACGCGGGTCAGGTCATCGGAACGTTCTTCTTTGTCTGCGGTGAAGACATTGAGCCGACCTACAGGGATATCACAGACGGCAGATGGCTGGACGACTCGCCCTACGGCGTCGTGCACCGGATCGCCTCCGACGGTTCCGAGAAAGGAACCGGCATGTTTTGCCTGAACTGGGCCTGGGATCAGTGCGGTCATCTGCGGATTGACACCCACGGCGACAATAAGGTCATGCAGAACCTGGTCCGGAAGGCTGGTTTTGTCCATTGCGGAACCATTTATGTGGAAGAAGACGATTTTCCCCGGCTTGCGTTTGAGAAATCGGCGAATATTCCCTCTGCCTGAACCGTTTTTCCAATGTTCTGGAGCTTGACAATCGGATCCTCCGGGTGATACATTTTTCCCGGACGAGGGAGTCGGACGGACTCCCTTGTTTCTTTTTGAGGAGGTGGAAATCATGGCCGCTTTTGATCGTGTTCTGTCAGGCATTCCGGAAATGGATACGGCGTTTGACAATATCCGGCTGGGGGACAATGTCGTCTGGCGGGTGTCGGACCTGGCCCAGTTCCGGTTGTTTATGGAACCCTATGTGGAACAGGCAATCCGCGACCGGCGGAATATCATCTATTTCCGTTTTGCAAGCCATGACTCCCTGATTGCCGACCGCCCCGAGGTCAAAACGGTCCGTCTGCCGCTGTCCCACCGCTTTGAAACCTTTACCGTGGATATACACAACATCATTGAACGGGAAGGAAAAGACGCCTTCTATGTTTTCGACTGCCTTTCCGATCTGCAGGCAGCCTGGGCAACAGACCTGATGATGGGCAACTTTTTCCGGGTTACCTGCCCGTTTCTGTTCATTCTGGACACGGTAGCCTTTTTCCCGATCATCCGTGGAAAGCACTCGGTGCAAGCGATCAACAAGATCCTGAATACCACCCAGCTGTTCATCGACGTATACGCAGACAGCAGAAATGTGTATGTCCGGCCGGAAAAAGTTTGGAACCGCAATTCCGATACCATGTTTCTGCCCCATACCTACGAGCCGGAGACCGGGCATTTCCGCCCGATCCTGGACGGTGTAAAGTCCAGCCGGTTTTACCAGACCCTGGCCCAGGCTCAGCGATCCGCGGAAGAGCAATACGCAGATTCCTGGGACCGGTTTTTCAACCGGACCAAGCTGCTGCATGAGAGCAGCGCCGACATCACGGAAGACTGCGGCAGAATGTGCAATATCATGATGACGCGGGATGAAAAGATGCGGGAAATGGTGAAGAAGCACTTTACGCCGGAGGATTACTTCGCCGTCCGGGATCATATGATCGGAACGGGAATGATCGGCGGAAAAGCCTGCGGCATGCTGCTGGCCCGGGCGATCATCCGCAACCGGGAACCGGATATCGGCGAAATTCTGGAGCCTCACGATTCCTTCTACGTCGGGTCGGACGTTTACTACACCTATATTGTGGATAACAACCTGTGGGATTATCGGGTCCGGCAGCGGACAGACGAAGGCTATTTCACCCTGGCGGAAGAATTCGCGGAGAAACTGACGAACGGTTCCTTTTCCGAAAGCATGCGGGATCAGTTCGTCCGCATCATCGAGTATTACGGACAGGATCCGTATATTGTCCGTTCTTCAAGCATTCTGGAGGACGGCTTCGGTAACGCCTTTGCCGGGAAATACGAGTCTGTTTTCTGTGTGAACCGGGGCGAACTGAAAGACCGGCTGGACGAGTTTGAGAAAGCCATCAAGATCGTCTATGCCAGCACGATGAGCCTTTCCGCCCTCGATTACCGGAAACGGCGCGGCCTGGACAGGCGGGATGAACAGATGGCGCTGCTGATCCAGCGCGTTTCGGGTTCCTACTACGGGTCGTACTACATGCCCTGCGCGGCGGGCGTCGGGTATTCCTACAGTCCCTACCGGATCATGAAGGATACGGATCCGGCCGCGGGCATGCTCCGCCTGGTCATGGGCCTGGGCACGTCGGCGGTGGACCGGACCGAAGGGTCCTATCCGAGGATTGTGAACCTGGATATGCCGGAGAAAACTTCTTACTCTTCTTCAGCCGACAAGCATAAGTTTTCCCAGGGAAAAGCGGAAGTGATCAACATGGCGGACCGGACGCTGCAAAGGCTGCACTTTGAAAGAATTGCGCCGCATCTGCCTCCGTATCTGGATAAAATCCTGCTGGAGCATGACTGGGATGCAGAATACAATCTCAGGGAATCGGGCAGGGCGCGGGACGTGAAATACATCTCCTGCAAGGGACTGGTGGCGAACCGGACGCTGATGGAGCAGATGCGCAGGATGCTTCGCTGCATCCAGGATGAATATGCATATCCGGTGGATACGGAGTTCACGATCAATATCTCTGAGAGCGGGGAATACTCGATCGACCTGCTGCAGTGTCGTCCGCTTCAGATACAGAAAGGCAAGACCGGCACCATGGTTCCGGAGCATATCCCCGAGGAAAAAATCTTTCTGGAAAGCAGGGGGGCATCCATGGGCATGTCCAAAGCCTCTGCCCTGGACCTGATCGTTTATGTCGACCCGGTCCGCTATTATGAAATGCCGTACAAAGAGAAGAATTCCGTGGCCCGGCTGATCGGCGCCGTCAACTGGCATTACAGGGATCTGCGGAAGCATATGATGCTGATCGTGCCCGGGCGGGTCGGAACAACCTCCCCCGAACTGGGCGTGCCCACGTCGTTTTCGGATATCAGCGCCTTTGAAATCATTTGTGAAACGGAGGAGCGAAAGGCAGGCTACAATCCGGAGCTGTCCTACGGGAGCCATATCTTCCAGGATCTGGTGGAGGCCGAAATCCTTTATACCGCCGTGTTCAGCGATCAGAAGACCATCCGGTTTGCGCCGGAGAAGCTCCAAAGCTGTACGGATCTCATCGGCGGATTTGAGCATGGGAAAGAGCTCTCGGAGATCGTGCATGTCTATGATGTCAGCGCCGGAGGATGCGAAGTGTATAATGACGCGGCCGACGAACATCTGCTGATTACATTGGGATAAAAGCCGTTGGGATAAAATGCTTCCTTTTTCTGTATCTTTTTGGAAACGATAATGCTATAATAGGCCAAAAGGAAAAGATACACGCGGCTGCCGGCAGT
The DNA here is from genome assembly GCA_902764875.1 of uncultured Eubacteriales bacterium. GTDB lineage: Bacteria > Bacillota > Clostridia > Christensenellales > Aristaeellaceae > Aristaeella. The sequence goes on along the minus strand of CACWXP010000004.1, from coordinate 86,068 downwards.
CGACGGAGGCATTATGGCTGGGAAGCATTTTGATCTGACAGAGGATACCCTTCCGGTTGTGGAGGAAATCGGCGGACATATGCCCGGCGGGTTCTTCATCTATAAAGCGGAAGCGCCGGAAGAGCTGATTTATGCCAACAAACCCGTGTTTGACATCTTCGGCTGTGCGGATATCGGGGAGTTTAAGGAGCTGACCGGGTTCACCTTCCGGGGAATGGTGCATCCGGAAGATTACGACCGGATTACCGCTTCCATCGTCCAGCAGATCGACGAGAACGAAGACCAGATGGACTATGCGGAATACCGGATCACCCGCCGGGACGGCAGGATCCGCTGGGTGGATGACTACGGCCATTACTGCGAAACAAAAACCTACGGCGGCGTTTATGTGGTGTTCATATCGGATATTACGGAAAAACGGGAACAACGGGAAACGGACAAGGCCGTTCGCGATGCTGTGATTGCAGCGCTGACCAACGCCTACAATACCGTGTGGCTGATCCGCGATGTGGAGACGGAAGCAAGCATTCTGTACCACACGGATCTGGACGAAGCCCACGCGGAGGCCATCCGCAACGCGCTGAGCCATACCCGGTATACGGATACCAAAACGGAATATGTAAACACCATGGTCGCGGAGGAAGACCGGGAGCGGATGCAGGAGGAAATCGGCCTTCCGTACATCCTGAAGCAGTTTGAGACGAGAAACCAGTTCACCGTCAGTTTTGTCCGCAATCTGGAAGGCGGTCCCCGGCACTATCTGGTCGATCTTGTCAGAGTGCTCATGCCCGGCGGGCGCATGGGCGTTATGATGGGTTTCAAGGATGTCGACGAGGATGTCCGGCACCGGCAGGCCATGATGCAGGCCCTGGAGGAAGCCAAAAAGGCGGAGGAAGAATACCGACAGCACGCGGCAGAGGCCAGGATCAAGGCAAAGAACGATTTTCTTGCCAATATGTCCCACGATATCCGGACGCCGATGAACGCCATCGTCGGCTATACCAATATCGCCAGAGACCATATTGGTGAACCGGAAGTGATTACGAACGCGCTGGAGAAGATCGGCTCCTCCAGCCACTACCTGCTGTCGCTGATCAACGATATCCTGGACATTTCCAAGATCGAGAGCGGCAAGGTGCAGATTAACCGGGCCCCCTGTGATCTTCAGGATATTTTCCGCCGCATCGAGGATATCACCGTCCTTCAGGCAAAGAACAAAGCTCTGATTATTACCTACCGGCACGACAGTGTCGTACACTGCCGCGTGAATGCCGACGAGCTGCGGATCGAACAGGTGCTGGTCAATATCATCAGCAATGCCATTAAGTACACCCCGGAGGGGAAGACGGTGGATCTGATTGCGGAGGAGGAACCGGCCGGGGAGAACCGGTATCTTTACCGGTTCATCGTCCGGGACACCGGAATCGGCATCAGCGAGGACTATCTGCCCCATATCTTCGAAAGCTTTTCCCGTGAGGAAAAGACTACCGTCAACCGGATCCAGGGCACGGGCCTCGGCCTGGCGATTGCGGCGAAGGTCGTGGAGCTGATGGGCGGGACCATTTCCGTCAAAAGCACCCTGGGTGAAGGCTCCGAATTTACGGTGGAATTGGAGCTGGAATCCGCTGAGGAAAACCGGAAAGCGGAAGCGGAGGCGGAAAGCATCGACCTTTCCGGCCGCCGGGTGCTGCTGGTGGAGGACAACGATATCAATGCGGAGATTGCCTGTCTGGTGCTGTCTTCCTTCGGGATCACTGCCGAGCGGGCCGAGAATGGCCGGGAAGGGCTTGAACAGGTGCAGAATCACGGGGCCGGTTATTATGACGCGGTCCTGATGGACATTCAGATGCCCGTGATGGACGGATACGAAGCCACCCGGGCGATCCGGGCGCTGCAGGGGGAATACTATCAAACCCTGCCGATTCTCGCCATGAGCGCCAATGCCTACGACGAGGATGTGAAGGCTTGTCTGGCGGCGGGCATGAATGCCCACATCTCCAAACCCTTTATGCCGGAAGGGCTGCGGAAGACATTGGACGAACAGATTATGAAATGAAGTGCCGGGTGCGGCGCCGGGGCCGACGGAATTGTTCCAACAGGCATGCAATGCGAACCGGAGGAGAAAATATGGCAGAAAAGTTTGTTCCCAAGGGAAAACTGAGCAAAAAGGTCCGGAAAGAACTGGACCGGCAGAAACGGGTCACCTGGGCGTTCAGCCCGGTGACGAAGAAGGTGGAGAGCAAAAAACTGTATTCCCGCAAACGAAAAACCCAGGATCGGGAGATATATTGAGCAGGTGAAGCCGGTGTGCGCATCCGGGCTGCCATTTAGGCTGTCATGTAGCGGACGCGGAGATGTTCCCCGTCACTTGTCAGAACGACAGGTTCTTTTCGGGTCAGGAACACTTCCGCTCCCGCGTCCTCCAGCGATTTTCGGGTACTTTTTTTCTCCGGCATCAGCGTGGAAGAAGTAATTTTTCCCATTCAAAGGATAGAAAGTTTAGGGCAGACAGACGTCAGAGTTTGATAACGGATTATTCGGCAAGAGCCAGAACCTGATCCCTGGCAGAGGTGATCTCTGTCAGGAGAGGACCGTAATCCGTCACCGTTCTGGCGCGCAGCAGTTCGGTGATTTTGATGACGGGATTCAGGATCGGCGTCAGGGCCAGATTGGCCATCACACCCTTGAGCGCATGGGCGGCGTCGAAACCCTGATCAAGATCCCCGGCGCCGCAGGCTGCATTCAGCTTTTCGAACGACGGATCCTGAATGGCTTTTTTGACCAGGGTCAGATAAAAGGTTTCGTTGTTCAGGCATCTGCCCAGCCCCTCATCCACATTTGCGCCCCAGGCGCGCAGGCTTTCAACGGTCAGCATTTTTTATTTTTCCTCCTGTCTCATAAATTCTTCAAATTCTTCCGCCGGAACCGGTTTGGAGAAATAATAGCCCTGGACGATGTCACAGCCCAGATCCTTCAGCGTCAGCATCTGCTCCTTTGTTTCCACGCCTTCCGCAATCATCGGAACGGAGAGATGGTGGGCGATATCCATCATGATTTTCAGCATGCCGGTGTCCCCGCTTTCGCTGAAAGCGCTGCGGATGAAGCCCATATCCAGTTTCAGCAGGTCGATGGGTAGGGTGATGATCATATTCAGAGAGGAATAGCCGGAGCCAAAGTCGTCCATCTCGATTTTGAAGCCCTGATTCCGAAGACCGGCGACAATGTCCTTGATCTGCTTTGAATCCTCGGTGTAGGCGGATTCGGTGATCTCCAGGTGCAGGTCGCTGAAATCCAAACGGTTATCCTTTATCAGGCCGCAGAGCGTTTCCGTCAGATCCGGATCCAGCATGTCGATCCGGGATACGTTGACGGAGACCGGAACGGAACAGCCCAGCTGATCCTTCCAGCGCCGGATCTGTAGCGCGGCTTTACGCCAGACATAGTTGTCCAGCTCCCGGATCAGCCCGTTGTGCTCGAAGAGCGGGATAAAGGTGCCGGGACTGACCATGCCTCTTTCCGGATGTTTCCAGCGCACCAGAGCTTCGGCGCCGCAGAGAACGGGCTTCGGCCCCTGGATGTTGTATTTCGGCTGATAGTAGACGAGGAACTGCTCTTCGGCAAGGGCGCCGCGGAAATCGTCCAGAAGCTGCCCGGCGTCCAGTTCCTTTTGCCGGAGATCATCGTTATAGTACGCCACGGACTCGGTGAGACTGCTGCGGATCATGTCTGCGGCGCTCTTGGCCCGGTCGAACCGGCGCTCCATATCCCCGGATTTATCGACATTGGGATTGACGCCGATCCGGATATGCACGCGTCCTTCATCAGGGCCGGAAGCAGCGGCGGCGACCCGGGCGGCAAGGGCCGGGTAGTCCTCCCGGTGAGGACAGTAAATCTGGAAAGTATCGGCCTCCCAGCGGCATGCTATGCCGCCGTTTTCTTTAACGAAGGTAAACAGTTCCGCGCCGATCCGGCGGAGCACCTCATCGCAGTACGCTTTCCCGAAACGTTCATTCATCATCCGGAAATGACTGATATCCAACACCAGCGCGTCCGTTGGATCATTCCGGTGATAGTGGTCATACTGCTCGGCATAGCGGTCAAAATAGTCCCGGTTGAACAGGCCGGTCAGATGATCCCGCTCCGTCCAGCGGATCAGATCCCGGTTTTCCGACAGCTCGATGCAGCGGCGGGCGCGGGCCATGATGATCTCCTGGCGCGGATAAGGCTTCGGAATAAAATCGCTGGCTCCGGAGGTCAGGCTTTCCACTTCCGACTCGGTATCGGCGGTCAGGACAATCACGGGAATCTTCGAAAGATCCATATCCTGCTTGAGCTCCCGGAGCAGGTCCAGCCCGTTCAGATCGGGAAGATTCAGATCCAGCAGGATCAGGCTCAGGGTATCGCTGTGCGCATGGATCTTTTCCCGCGCTTCGCAGCCGGTTTCCGCGCAGATAATCTCATATTCCTGCTGCATATTGATCTTCAGGATTTCCCGGTTGACAAAATCATCCTCAACGATCAGCACAAGCCGTTTGCGGCCTTTCGCCTCCAAATCGGGAATGCTGTGCATCCGTTTCCGGTCTGTCATATGTCTTTTCCTCCCAATTTAATCCTTGATCATGGTTTCCAGGGTTTCAAACAGAGCATTCGGTTCCACGGGCTTGGACAGGTGGGCGTTCAGGCCCGCCTGCATGCTCCGCTGAACATCTTCGTCAAAGGCGTTGGCGGTGAGGGCGATGATCGGAATGGTTTCCGCGTCCTCCCGGCCGGAAGCGCGGATCAGGCGGGTCGCCTCCAGGCCGTCCATCTCCGGCATGCGCATATCCATCAGGATCGCGCTGTAATACCCTGCGGGGTGCTCCAGATATTTATCCACGGCGATGCGGCCGTTTTCCGCGACATCCGCTTCCATTTCCCGCATACCCAGAACCATAACCATGATTTCCGCGTTGACGCCCACGTCTTCCGCCAGCAGCATGCGCCGGCCCTTCAGGTCCGCCTTCCGGATCACATTTGCCGTTGCTTTCTTGCGGTTGAAAGCCTCCCGGAACTGATCCAGAACCGTGCCGGCAAAGAGCGGCTTGGAGACGAAGGTATCCACACCGGCTTTCTTTGCCTCCTCGGCGATGTCGTCCCAGTTATAGGAGGTCAGGATCACGATGGGCGTATCGTCGCCGACCACGGCGCGGATCCGGCGGGTGGTTTCCACGCCGTCCATTTCCGGCATCTTCCAGTCCACCAGCAGGAGATCGTAATCATCCATGCGGGTGTGGCGGAGCCGGACCTTTTCCAGGGCTTCCTCCCCGGAGGCGGCAAGGTCGCAGCGGACGCCGGCCTGGCCAAGGACGACCTCGGCGTGCTGCAGGGCGACGGGATCGTCGTCGATGACGAGCACGTTCAGCTCACCCGGCTGAATGTCTCCCGCCGAAAGGGCCGCATGGCGGTCGGACTCGCCGAGGGTGACCATGACGGTGAAGGTGGTGCCTTTTCCCTTTTCGCTTTCCACGTCAATGGTGCCGTTCATCAGCTCGACGATGCTCCTGGTGATCGGCATGCCAAGGCCCGTGCTGCCGTATTTGCTGGTGGAGGAGGAATCCTCCTGGCTGAAGGCATCAAAGAGGTGCGGCAGGAATTCCGGACTCATGCCGATGCCCGTATCCCGGAATGTCATCTTCAGCGCGGCTTTGCCGCCGAAACGCTGGCCTTCCTCGATCAGGAAGGTGACCGTTCCGCCTTCCGGCGTGAACTTCACGGCGTTGCCCAGGATATTGACGATGACCTGGCGAAGCTTGAGTTCGTCTCCCAGATAATAATCGTCAATTTTGCCGATGGTTCGGCAGTCGTAGGTGAGGCCCTTATCCTGGCACTGGGTGCTGATCATGGAATTGACCTGCTCCAGCATGGCGGAGAAGGAGAATTCGTCGTTCTTGATGATCATCCGCCCGGACTCGATCCGGCTCATATCCAGGATATCGTTGATGATCCCCAGCAGGTGCTGCGCGGATACACCGATTTTTTCCAGATGGTCCCGGGTTTTGGGCGGAACGTCCGGCTCGTTGAGGGCGATGCTGTCCAGGCCGATAATGGCGTTCATCGGCGTGCGGATTTCGTGGCTCATACTGGAAAGGAAGGCCGTTTTGGCCCGGCTGGCCTGCTCGGCGGCGTTCAGAGCTTCCTGCAGGGCCTGACGCTGCTCCAGCAATTGATCCTGCAGTTTGAGCTTCTCTTCCATTTCCTGCTGGTGGGCCCGGTTTTCCGCGTCGGAGGTTTCTTTTTCCAGCACCAGCCGGGCGGTTTTCCGGTTCTGGCGGAAAATATAGACAAACAGAGCAGCCAGCAGCAGCGCCACCGCGCAGGCCAGAATCAGGCTCCGGGTGATGATGCGGCCGGAAACGGAATCAATCCGCTCGCTGATGATCTGTTCGCGGACCAGATAGGTCAGCAGCCAGTCGGTTCCCGTGACGGGAACATAGCTCAGGGATTCATGGATTCCGTTGTAGGAGAAGGTGGCGATGCCCCGTTTGCCGTCCCTGAAGTCCGCAGCGATCCGGTCATAGGAATAGCCTTCGTCGTATTCCGCGCGGGACAGCGCTTCCAGCAGGTTGTCCTCCACGGCCAGGCCGCCGAGAACCGTGTTGGTGAGGGCGATACCGTCGGAGGTGTAGATGTTGCTGAAAGTCGTGTCTGAACTTTGAGATTCCATGGACACGTCCTGAAGCATGACGTCCATGCCGATCTGCATGAAGCAGGTGACCAGGGAGTGACCGTCGATGGACAGGCGCTGGTCCCGGATGGGAACAGCGATGATCACCTGCTTGTCTGCCGCTTCCTTGTTCCGGATGAAAATCCCCGTATCGGACAGATGAACCAGGTCCACCGGATACTGATCCGCTTCCTTGCGGACGCCTTCGTCCGCGGTGTAGATATTTCCTTCCTCATCTACAAAGGCGAAACGTTCGAGATTGAAAAGCTTTTTAACCTTCCGCTGGTAGCTTCGCATATGGTCCAGATCGCTCAGGTCCTCGTCGGTCAGCATCCGGATGGCCACATTGATCACATTGATATTGTTATTCAGATTATCCTCAACCACCTGCTCCCGGCGGCTTGCCAGTTCATCCAGGTACAGGTGACTGACGGATTTGGCAGCTTCCGAAGCGTCTTTATGGGCGCTGCCGGTCAGCAGGAACATCCCGCCGACGAGAATGCCGGCCAGGAGGATGACGCTGACGACCGCTGCCAGGATTGTTCGGTTTCTGCGTTTCTCTTCCATGCTGCCCTCCAATGAAGTTGCCGGGAACCTGTTTTCCCTGTCCGGAACAGGAATATGAGATCATATCTGAATCTATATTATCGCACAGAAGCCCGGGTTTTTCAATGATGAATCATGATTCTGACAGGCGGTGCCAGTGAAGGAAGGGCCGGCCGCAGCCGGTTTAGCGCCTGCGGCCGACGCTGTGGCAGGTATCGCACAGGCGGTAGGGCCAGTTCCACGGGAGGCGCCGGCGGCAGGAAGGGCAGGTTCGCTGCTGCAGCTTCTGGGTAGAGAGAATGTGTACAATGCCCTGGGAGATCAGATCCTTCCGGCGCTGGATTTCCTGCATCAGGGGATCCGGATCCTCCAGGAACAGACGGGTGTAGTTATAATACAGGTCGCAGCGGCGGTAATCCGCCTCCAGGGAATCCAGCATCCGGACGTTACAGCTGTCCGGGTCCTCGATTTCCGGCAGCTCCGGCAGCACACTGATATGCGTTCCGCGGGATTCGGCATGATACATGGCTTTCCAGCGGGTCAGAAGATCCGGTTCTTTTTCGTCAAAGGGAATGCAGAGGAAGCGGTACAACAGATACCGGTCGGTTTTCGGCGTTTCCATCATTTCAGCTAGCTCCGCCATCCGAGCCGTGGAAGCCTTGGAGAAACAGCCTTTGTCCTGCATGCGCAGCCACTGGTCCAGGATTTGAGTCAGGGGCAGGGGAATGCCCAGCAGGGAATCCGGGAAGCTGATAACGCCTTCCGTCAGCGGCAGGAGGGGACGGGAAAGGGCCGCCGCAACTTCCTTTTTGAAGCCGAAGGCGTTTACATAGCCAATTTCATAGATGCCGAACCGGCCGGCCCGGCCGGCGATCTGCTTGATTTCGGCGTCGGTCAGCATGCGGGTGATATCCCCGTCGTATTTTTCACTTTCCAGGAACACGACCCGCTGGATCGGCAGGTTCATGCCCATGGCGATGGCGTCGGTGGAAACCACCACCTCTGTGACGCCCTTCATGAAACGGTCCGCCTGGTTCCGCCGCACATCCGGCGGAAGGGCGCCGTAGATCAGGGAAACCTTATATCCGAGGGAGCGCAGCTCTGCAGCCACTGCGTGAACCCTGGCCTTCGAAAAAACAATCAGCGCGTCGCCGGGACGCACGGAATTCGGAAACTGGAAGCCGTCCTTATCGATTTCCAGCGGCGTCATTCGCGCATGACGGATCACGGTTAGTTCGTCCCCGCAGTCCTCAATGATCCGGGTCAGCAGTTTTTCGGCGTCCGGAGAAGCGCAGGCATGGATTTCGTCTGCACACAGGCCCAGCATCGCAGCGGTCCAGGCGCCGCCCCGGTCCCGGTCCGCGATCATCTGGCATTCGTCGATCACCGCCACGTCGTAGTGCTCTTTCAGGTCCGCCATCTCCACGGTGGAGGATTGCACCCGGCTGAAGGGAACGCGGATCTGCTCCTCGCCGGTAACGAGGGAACAGGGAATATCGTCCAGGTTCAGGGCTTCGAACTGCTCGGCCGCCAGCAGGCGCAGGGGCCCGAGATACAGCCCGTTTTCCGCACCGTGAAGCCGTTGGATACCCTCATAGGTTTTGCCGGAATTGGTCGGGCCGAGATGCAGGAAGAAGTGACGCTTCATCTGGCGGGCCAGGGGATAGAGATCCCGGTAGTGCTCCGGGATGGCATCGAGCAGGGCCGCCCGGATCCGCTTTTCCCGCCGCTCGGCGGCGTCCGCGGCTTTCTGCAGACGGATCAGCTCCGGATTTCTTTCCAGAAGGCGGCGGATCCGCTCCCGGGAGAACCGGCGGTTCAGGGAGGAAAGCAGCAACCGTTCGCCCCGCTCTGTTTCCCTCCGGACGGCGGCGGAGACGTTTTCTCCGGAGGGCAGACGGATGTTCCGGCAGGCAGAAAGCTCCGGAAAGGCTTTTCCGACCTCGAACCGGAGGAAGGACTCGGTCGAGCCGTGAGCGAAAGCCGGAGCAATGTTCTTTGCGGTGAGCCCGGCGGGAAAAGAGATTTCCATCACCCGTCGAACCATGGAAACTTCCGTTTCCTCCCCCTGAAGGCAGGAAGCCATATGACCCGTCCGCATCCAGACGACGATTTTATTTTCGGCCCGGACAGTCAGCTGCCCGATGTTGTCGTCAAACCAGCGTCGCAGAGTGCCCTCCAGGAGCAGGCGGAGGGCGCGGTGCGCTTTTTCAAGGGAAACACGGCTTTTTTCCACGGAACGCAGGAAGGAAAGATCCACTTTGTACCCGGCCTGCAGTTCAGCGGCGATCATGCGGCGGAGCCGGTCAAAATCACTCTTTGCGCCGGGCTGGAGCAGTTCATTGCGCAAAAGCCCCTGATAAATCCGGTCCCGGCGCTGAAGTTGGCGCAGGGTGTTCCGAAAGGCGTCGCTTTGGAGATAGGCTTCTTTTTCAGAGAGTTTCATGCTTCGGGTGATGACCTGAACCTTGTTCAGGGCGCTTTGGTACAGAAAACGCTCGCGCTCGGCACGGACGGCCCGGATATAGGCCTCCAGCACTTTCGCGTCGTCCCGGTTCATGGCAGTATTCCTCCCACCCGTCCGAATGATTTTGACAGTTTAACGACGGGCGCGCTTGATTTCGTAGAGCTTCTGATCGGCCCTGGCCAGACAGGCTTCCAGGGAATCGTTCTTTTCCTGCAGCACATCCCAGCCGATGCTGACATTCAGCTCGTAGGGCAGTTTGTTTTCGGCCTGCTTTTCACGGAGCTCGGCGCGGATGGCTTCCGCCATTTGTTCCGGACCTTCGCCGGCACTTGTGCTTTGGATAAAAACGGTAAATTCATCGCCGCCGTAACGGCCGATGAAGACCTGGGACTCCATCCGCTCCGCCGTCTGCTTCAGGGTGTCGGAAACCAGGATAAGCGCCTTGTCGCCTTCGGCGTGGCCCCAGGTGTCGTTGATCTGCTTAAAATGATCAATATCAATCATCATGGCACAGACCTTGACATTTTCCTTAAAACGCGTTTGCTCCATAAAACGGTCGATCTGTCCCCGGTTGTTCAGCCGGGTCAGGGAGTCCACGGAGACCAGCGTCTGCATATTCTGGATATAGAAGAACAGCAGCATGATCGTGCATCCGAAGCAGAAAAGGGGCGCGTTGAACGCACAGGTCTGAATCAGGCCGAAGACGATGAGTCCCAGCGGATAGATCCCGATCAGCCGGAACAGGCGTTTTTTGTCCTTTGATTGCGCTTTTCCGGCGTTGATCATGGAGAAAACAAAGGCAGCCAGGAGATAGAAAACCGGCACAGCGATCATCATCGGATAGTACCAGGAACCGAGCTCATTGTTCTCATTGATCAGCGCCTGCGGCACGACGATATACACGATTACGACTGCCGCAACGGATAAAAGCATGGGGGCCAGGCACAACATCCGTTTTTTGCGGGATTCCCTGAACTTCATCTTTTCGGAAGCCGCCATATACATGAACCACTCATAGGCGATCAGGCTGAGCAGGATATAGTTCAGAAAGTTGAAAAGCACAACGAGAAACCGGGTCTGGGGAAGATTTCCGCTGAGTACCGCGGCCCAGCCGATATCCGAGAGGAAATACAGGATGTGGGCAACAATTGTGCGGTTGAACCAGATCTGCTTTTCCTGCTTTGTGCTGTGCAGTTTATCGTTCATCAGCAAAATCGCCAGGATGACAATACAGACGATGTTTGCCTCCGAATAAAACAGGAAATAATCCAGTGTCATGGTGTCCTCCGCAATTCTATGCTGTCAGAATTATACCACTGCACAGGACTGCCCTCAACTGAAACAAAAAGGCTTTCTGTATTTTTGCGGTTTTGATGCAGCGGGGGAAGAGGAGGAAGAACGATCTTGACTTTACTGTGATAAAGTGTTATAGTGATCAGCGTTTCCATGATTCTTAAGACAACGGGAGGTATGATTTTATGAAGAAACTGTTTGCACTGATGCTGTGCCTGGCGCTGGTGCTGAGTTGCGCCGCCGGTCTGGCCGAGAGTGACAAGGACGCTGTGGTGGCCAAGGGAAAACTGGTGGTTGGCATTACTGATTTCGCCCCCATGGACTATCGCGACACGGACGGCAGCTGGGTGGGCTTTGATGCCGACGTGGCCCGGTGCTTCGCCGCGACGCTGGGCATTGAGGCGGAATTCGTCGAGATCGACTGGGACAACAAGGTGCTGGAGCTCAACAGCGGCAACATTGACTGCGTGTGGAACGGCATGACGCTCACCGACGAGGTGCTGGCTGCCATGAACTGCTCCAATCCCTATGCCAATAACGCCCAGATCGTGATCGTGCCGGCGGAGAAAGCCGCCGATTATCAGACGGTGGAAAGCCTGGCGGGCCTGACTTTTGCCGTGGAAGCCGGCAGCGCCGGCGAAGCCGCCGCGAAGGAACTGGGCAACAAATACAACCCGGTGCAGAACCAGGCCGCGACGCTGCTGGAAGTGACTGCCCAGACCTCTGACGCCGCGATTATCGACTCCCTGATGGCGGCGGCCATGGTGGGTGAAGGCACGGACTATGCCTCCCTGACCTACACGGTGCCGCTGACGGAGGAAAAGTATGGCGTCGGCTTCCGGAAGGATTCCGACCTTGCGGACGCGCTGAACGACTTCTTCAAGACAGCCTGGGCCAATGGCACCCTGGTCGAGTTCGCGAAGCTGTACGGTGTGCAGGCCGCTATCATTCCGCAGGAATAAGACTGAACAACGTTGACGGAGGCAGGGGCGTCCCGCGGATGCCCTTGCCTTTCTCATTTGAGGAACGCCTATGTCATTTGCACAACAATTTCCCGTGGTCTTCAATGCCCTGAACGTCGGGTTTCTGCAGACGCTGAAACTCTTCTGCGTAACGCTGCTGGGCGCCCTTCCGCTGGGACTGCTGCTGGCGTGCGGAGAGATCTCCCGGAGCCGGATTCTGCGGTCTGTCATCAAGGTGCTGGTATGGATTATCCGGGGATCTCCCCTGATGATTCAGCTGCTGATTATCTATTACGGCCCCGGCCTGCTGGCCAGCAGCATTTCCGCCGAGGCGGCCGCGGCCAGTCCGTTTCTGAAAATGCTGCAGGGCTTCAAGTGGAGCGGCGGAGAAGACGGGCGTTTTGCCGCGGCTGCGGTGGCCTTCATTATCAACTATGCCTGCTACTTCTGCGAGATTTTCCGGGGCGGCATTCAGGGCATCCCTGCGGGACAGGAGGAAGCCGGCCTGGTGCTGGGCATGACCGGCCGGCAGATTTTTTTCAGAGTGAAGCTGCTGCAGATGGTGAAAGCCATTCTGCCGCCCATCTCCAACGAGATCATTACGCTGGTGAAAGACACCTCCCTGGCGCGGATCATCTCGCTGCAGGAGGTGATCTGGGCCGGGCAGGCCTTCCTGAAGGGCAGCCAGGGGATCTCCGGCGCCATCTGGCCGCTTTTCTTTACCGGCGTGTATTATCTGGCGGCCAACGGCCTGCTGACCGTCGGCTTTGCGAAGCTTGAGAAAAAGCTCGGATATTTCCGCTGAGAAAGGAGGAGGAAACCATGCCGATCCTGCAGGTAGAGCACATTCGGAAATCCTTCGGCCAGACAAAGGTGCTGGACGATATTTCCTTCTCCATGGAGCCGGGGGACACGCTGTCCATCATCGGTTCTTCCGGCAGCGGGAAAACCACGCTGCTGCGGTGTCTGAACTTCCTGGAGAAGCCGGACGCGGGTATCATCCGGGTGCGGGACGAAGTGCTGCTGGATGCGAGCCAGCAGCCGAAAAAGGTCAACAACCGCGAGACCCGGCTGAAGCGGCTGCACTTCGGGCTGGTGTTCCAGTCTTTCAACCTTTTTCCGCAGTACACGGCGCTTCAGAACGTGACGCTGGCGGAGGAACTGCTGGCGCATGAAACACCGGAGTGGAAGGCAGACAAGGCCAAAGTCCAGAGCCGCATCCGGGAACACGGGGAGGAGCTGCTGAACGAAGTGGGGCTCTCCAACCGCATGAACAACTATCCCCACCAGCTTTCCGGCGGCCAGTGCCAGCGGGTGGCCATCGCGCGGGCGCTGGCGCTTCGGCCGGACATTCTCTGCTTTGACGAGCCCACCTCCGCACTGGACCCGGAGCTTACCGGTGAAGTGTTGCGAAGCATCCGTAAACTGGCGGAGAGGAACACCACCATGATCATCGTGACGCACGAGATGAACTTTGCCCGGGATGTTTCCAACTCTGTGATTTTCATGGATCAGGGATGCATCTGCGAGCAGGGCGATCCCCGGGAAGTCTTTGATCATCCGAAACAGGATCGAACCCGCCAGTTTCTGGCCCGCTATCACGGCGAGAACTGACGGCGGGGATTCTTCGGCGATCGGCTGCAGCAACGGCTGCGGCCGCTTTTTTTGCGTCAGGCGGCTGGTTTTTCCATTGCCAAGCGAAAGTAAAATGGGTAGAATAGGGGCAGCGCGACAGCGTTCAAAAGAGGAGAGGGGATTGAAGTTTTCATGAAGAAAGCAAAAATGATTCTGGATAAGGACTTTGCCATCGGCAAAATCGATCCCAGAATGTACGGTTCCTTTATCGAGCACCTGGGCCGGGCGGTGTACGGCGGGATTTATGAGCCCGGCCATCCCACCGCGGACAAAAACGGTTTCCGCGGGGACGTGATCGGGAAGGTACGGGAACTCGGCATCCCGGTGGTTCGCTATCCGGGCGGCAACTTTGTTTCCGGGTTCAACTGGGAAGATTCCGTCGGCCCGCGGGATCAGCGGCCGAAGCGGCTGGACCTGGCCTGGGGCACCACGGAGACCAACGAGGTGGGCCTGCACGAATTCTGCGAATGGGCGAAGAAGGCGAACACGGAAGTCATGTACGCCGTGAACCTCGGCACCCGGGGGCCGGACGCCGCGCGGAATGTGGTGGAATACTGCAACCATAAAAGCGGCAGCTACTGGAGCGACCTGCGCATCAAAAACGGGGCGAAGAACCCCTTCAACATCAAACTCTGGTGCCTCGGAAACGAAATGGACGGCCCCTGGCAGATGGGCCAGAAGACCGCCTATGAATACGGCCGGACAGCCAACGAAGCCGCCAAGGTGATGAAATGGGTGGATCCGGACATTGAAGTCGTGGCCTGCGGCAGCAGCGCCCACGAGATGCCGACCTTCGGCAGCTGGGAATACGAGATGCTGGACCAGTGCTACCAGAACGTGGACTATGTTTCGCTGCACCGGTACTACGGCAACCCCACCGGCGACACGCCCGGCTTCCTGGCCCGGAACATGGATCTGGACGCCTTCATCAAGGAAGTCGTGGCAATCTGCGATTGCGTGGCCGGGAAGAAGCACGCGAAGAAAAAGCTGAACCTGTCCTTCGACGAATGGAACGTGTGGTACCACTCCAACGGGCAGGATCAGGAGATTCTGAAGGCCGACAAATGGGGCCGGGCGCTGCCGCTGCTGGAGGACGTCTATAACTTTGAAGACGCGCTGCTGGCCGGCGCGATCCTGATCACCTTCCTGAAGAACGCGGACCGGGTGAAAGTGGCCTGCCTGGCACAGCTGGTGAACGTGATTGCCCCGATCATGACCCGCAACGGCGGCGGTGTGTGGGCGCAGACGATCTTCTGGCCGATGATGCACGCGTCGAAATACGGCCGGGGAACCGCCCTGCGGCCGATCCTCACCTCGCCGACTTATGACTGTAAAGATTTTGAAAAGGTTCCGCTGGTGGATGCGGTCGGCGTGCTGGGCGACGACGGCAGCCTGACGGTGTTCGCAGTGAACCGGGACATGCAGGACGCGATTCCGCTGGAATGCGTTCTGCGGGCCTTCGGAAAGATGAAGATTGCGGAGCACATCGTGCTGCATCACGACGACGTGAAGGCGGTGAACACCGAGGAACATCCGGACAACGTGGCGCCGCGGAAGGGCCGGGGCGGTAAAGCTGAGGAAGGCAAGGCGACGGTGCGCCTGCCCGCACTGAGCTGGAACGTGATCCGCCTGGTGAAAGCCTGAGCGAGGCTGCCCGGAGCGGCGGGAAAAAACTTACAGTTTAAAACCGGTTACGACGGCCTGGGCCACATCACAGCCCAGGTCGTCTTTTACGTTCACGTGATAGACGCAGCTGGTTTTCCCGTTCTTGCGGCAGATGCTTTCGGCGATCAGCCGGGTTCCCTTCGGGGGATTCAGGAAGTTCATGCTGATCTGCTGGGCTACGGTGGGCCGGTGGGCATTGCAGGACGCGGTGGCGAAAGCGAAATCGATCACCGTCAGGATAAAGCCGCCCATGATGCCGCCCTCGGCGTTGCGGTGGCGGTCGGTGAGGGTGACGCTGACGACGGATCCGTTGTCCGTATACCGGTCCAGACCGATGCCGTTCTCTGTTGCATAGCGGTCGTTGGTGAAAAACGCGCGGGCTTCTTCGATACTTTTGAACTCTGCCATTGGATGAACCTCCGGGATTGCAGGATGGCTCCATTTTACCGGAAGGTTCCGCGGTTTGCAAGCATGCCGCAAACAGAAACAATACAAGATCCTGTATAAAAAAGTTTCATCAATACGCAGTATATAGTAGCATTAACTGTTTTTTTGTGCTATAATACCCGCATATGGGCCGAAAAGTGCAGGCCCGTAGGAACGGAAACAAAGCAAAGTGTCGGAGGCGGTTGGGATGACAACTTATCGGGTTCAGCGCTGGACGGGGAGAATGCAGTCCGGAGGAGCGGGAACCCGTGAAGTGATTACGGATCCGGGACGGGCCCGGAAAGGGACGGCTTCGGAAAAAACAGCCACGGCCATTGCTATCAGCCTGGCGGCAGCCGTATGCATTCTGATCCTCAGCATTCTGATTTCGGATTTATCCGCGCTTCATCAGAACAAAATGAACATGAACCGGCTGACAAGAAAAATCGAAAACCTGGAAAGCTCGGTTTCCGATCTTCAGACGGAACTGGATGGGAAAACCCGTTTTCTTACGCCGATCTCCGGGAATAGCGGGGAAGCATCCGTCGTTCAGATCTACGTGCCGTAATGTGCCAGCCGTAATCGAAAAAAGTGAAGCAAAACGGAAAACAAGTACCGTTAAACCGTAAAACCGGGATCTGTCAAACCGAAAACATAAAACTTTTTCCTGAGAGGAGCAAGAGGATGAAGGAGTTTTCTTACCGCGGGTTCATGCTGGACTCCGCGCGTCATTTTATACCCATGGAGGATCTCCGGAAACTGATTGCCGCGGCGCGGATCTGCGGGATGAACCGGATGCACTGGCACCTGACAGATGACCAGGGATGGCGGATTGAGATCCGAAAATATCCGCAGCTGACGGCCGTCGGCGCCTTCCGCGGGCGGAGCGTCTTCGGCGAAGCGAGCCGGACGGAGAACAACAGCGGATTCTATACGCAGGAGGACATCCGGGAGATCGTGCGGTTCGCGGGAGAGAACGGCATGGAAGTGATCCCGGAGATTGAGATCCCGGGACATGCCAGCGCGATGCTGGCAGCCTGTCCGGAAGCCGGATGCCGCCGGACGGCCTACGGGCCGGAGGGAGAGGAAAAAGCCGGAGAACCGTGGCAATACGCGGTGAAAACTTCCGGCGGTATTTTTCCGAACCTGCTCTGCGCCGGAAAGCCGGAGGCCGTGCGGCTGATGGAAGATATTCTGGACGAAGTGATGGAACTGTTCCCGTCGAAGATGATTCATATCGGCGGAGACGAGGCGATGAAAATCCACTGGCGCCGGTGCCCGGACTGCCGGGCGCGCATGCGCCGGGAGGGCCTGCAGAGCGAGGACGAACTGCAGCGGTCGCTGGTGCTGGAGATTGGCGCCTATCTGGCGGAAAAGGGCAGGGAAACCATCGTCTGGAACGATGTGCTTTCCGGCGGGACACTGCCGCCGCATTTCATCGTGCAGCAGTGGGCGCAGGGAGAGGAAGCCACCCGGGTCTTCCTGGCCGGCGGCGGAAGGGTGATTCATTCGGATACGCGCGTCATGTATTTTGACTATCCCTACGGCCGGATCGACGTGAAGAAAATCTGGCAGAGTCCGCAGATTCCGGACTGGGCGAAGGGATATGAAGACCAGCTGCTCGGAACGGAATGCCCCCTGTGGACGGAACGGGTGACCAACCTGGAACGGGCATCCTTCCTGCTGTTCCCGCGGCTGGCGGCCGTCGGGCTGAAGGCGTCCGGAGCCGGAAACCTCCCCTGGGAGGAATTCCGCTCAGCCGTTCGAAACATTGAGAATCTGATTGAGGAAACCGGCCTGAAAGGCGCGCCGGAATCATACTGGGAGATGACGGAAGAGGCGGCAAAAGCGGACGTGCAGGCGGAGCACGACCGGATTTACTCCGCGGAGGCGCTGGTCTTTGAAAAGAAGGAAATAAAGCTGATCAAACTGGAAAAGACGGAGCGCCTGATGGAGGAGATCGGCATTCCGGAACCGCTGGCCCGGCAGGTCGGGGATTATGCTCTCCGGGAATGACGAGGGAGCGGGGGGATGTTTACTTATACCTGGCCGGAACTGTCGGTCTTTACTTCGATGGTCGGGATATCATTCTCTTCGTGTTTCTTCAGATCCTGTTCGATTTCCTCGTTGGACGGATTCTCTGGTTCGGTTTCCACGGGAGTTTCGTCTGCATCTTCCGCCGCGTTTTCTTCCGGATCATCGGCGGAGACAGATTCCCAGACTTTATCGATTTCTTCCCTGAGGGTCTTCGTTGTTGCGGTTACGGATTCTCTTACCGTTTCAGCTGCTTTGCGCACCGCATCTTCCATATCCACGACTTCTCCGGCTTCGTTTTCCACATGGATTTTGAATCCCAGAAGCGGCGCGGCAATCAGGCCGGTAAGGCTCAGCTTCGGCGCGATGAGCAGTCCGGGAAGAGCAAAGAGACCAGGCACGTTCAGAATGTTTTCGCCGTCCTTTTCAACCTTCAAACGATACTGTGTCAGGGCTTCAAAAAAGTTCTTGTCTGCCATTGTGTGTTTCCTCCTGATATGAATCTTTAGTATCTCCGGCATTCAGCGCGGGGAGAATGATGCGAGCGATCGGGATTACCCTGAAGCGGTTCCTTCACACTCACAGGTTAGACGGTTTCGGGTGGATTTCGTTACAGGGAGTTTGGAATTTTTTTCTGCTGTTCCAATCCTTTTGTTTTAGAGAATCCACTTCCAAACGACAAACCCGACAATGACAATCTGAATGACCAGCATCAGCGGAAACAGAATTTTGAACTTTGGGTGCTGCG
Organism: uncultured Eubacteriales bacterium; assembly: GCA_902764875.1. Taxonomy (GTDB): domain Bacteria; phylum Bacillota; class Clostridia; order Christensenellales; family Aristaeellaceae; genus Aristaeella. Next base: position 67,589 of record CACWXP010000004.1, on the reverse strand, counting down.
TCTTATGACGAAAAACACGCATCGCAATCACGCCGCCCAGCGCGCCAAACAGCGCTGCCGAAAGGAAAAGCGTTTTTTCCGGAACCCGCCATTTTCCCTTTTCGGCACACTTCTTGTCGTGGCGCATAAGAAAAAAGCAGGTCAGATTTGTAACCGCAAGAAATACAATCAGGATCACCAGTTTGACATTCATTACCCACAGTCCATCCTTTACCTTTTCTCTTTTTCTGAAATCTTATCAGTTTCACCCGGGTCTGTCAAACCAGCGGCAGAGCGGCAGGAAGCTTTCCGCGCGCCGGATGCCCGGGTGCTGATTGTGGACGACACAAAAATGAACCTGACAGTGACGGCCGGACTGCTGAAATACACGGAGATACAGATTGACACAGCGCTGAGCGGGGCGGAAGCAGTGGCTATGGCGGAAAGGACGGCCTACGACGTAATCTTCATGGATTTGCGAATGCCGGGCATGGACGGTGCGGAAACGTTGCGTCGGATCCGCGGGCTGGACGGCCCGAACCGCGACATGCCGGTGATCTGTCTGACGGCGGACGCGATTGTCGGCGCAAAGGAACGGTATCTGGCGGAGGGATTTTCGGACTATCTGAGCAAGCCGGTGAACAGCCGGATGCTGGAAGACATGCTGATGAAATATCTGCCGAAGGAGAAAGTGATGTCCGCCGCGGGGCCGGAGCCGGAAAAACCGGCTGCAGCTGAAGAAGGGGATGGGTACGATCCGCTGCGGGAGGCCGGGATTACGCCGGAAAAGGGGCTGAACTACTGCCAGGGGGATCGTGAACTCTATGACACGCTGCTTTCTGAATATCTGGGCGAATACCGTGAACGGTCGGGGCTGCTGGGCAGCTATTTTGAGGCGCGGGACTGGAAAAACTACGTGATTTTCGCGCACTCGCTGAAAAGCTCCTCTAAAATGCTGGGGGCCGACGACCTTTCCGGAATGGCGGCCCGGATGGAGGCGGCGGCGAACAGCGGGGATGAGGATGCGATTCTGAAAGAACACGGGAAGATGATGGAACAGTATGATGAAGTAATCCGGACAGTTCGGCAGGTGGCAACGGCGCCGGAGACAGGGGACGAACCGGAAATACTTGAGTTTGCGCCGGAGTGACCGCAAAGGAAACGGATCCCATGCGGGCCGCAGCATATACCTGCGCTTTTTGAAGTCCGGCTGACAGCAAAAAGGACCAACTGACCTCAAAAAATCAGCTGGTCCTTTTGCTGTATTACTAAACGGTTTATTCCCACTCGATGGTGGAGACGGGCTTTTCGCTGATGTCCCAGAGAACGCGGTTGACGCCGGGAACGGTGGCGATGATCCGGTCGCGCATGCGGCAGAGGACGGCGAAGGGGATTTCCGGGACGGTGGCGGTGACGGCGTCAACGGTGTTGACGGCGCGGATGACCACGGCCCAGCCCATGTAGCGCTGACCCTGGCCGTCGACATACTTGATGCCGGTGGACTGGAAGGGCGGGATGGCGCAGAAGTACTGCCACGGAACTTCGGGCAGGGCGCCGATTTCCTCACGGACGATGGCATCCGCCTCGCGGAGGGCTTCCAGCCGGTCGCGGGTGATGGCGCCGACGCAGCGGACGCCCAGGCCGGGGCCGGGGAAAGGCTGACGGTAGACCATGCCGTCGGGGAGGCCCAGGGCCTTGCCGACGACGCGAACTTCGTCCTTATACAGGAGCTTGACGGGCTCGACGAGCTCGAACTGCAGATCGTCCGGCAGGCCGCCGACATTGTGATGAGCCTTGACGCCGACGCTTTCGAGAATATCGGGATAGATGGTTCCCTGGGCCAGGAAGGCGATATCGTCCTGCTTGCGGGCTTCTTCTTCAAAAACACGGATAAACTCGGCACCGATGATTTTGCGCTTCTGCTCCGGATCGCTGACGCCGGCAAGCTTGTCCAGGAAACGGTCCACCGCGTCGACATAGACCAGATTCGCCTTCATCTGATTGCGGAAGACTTCGATGACCTGTTCGGGCTCACCCTTGCGGAGAAGACCGTGATTCACATGAACGGCGACCAGCTGCTGCCCGATGGCGCGGATCAGGAACGCGGCCACGACGGAGCTGTCGACACCGCCGGAAAGGGCGAGCAGAACCTTTTTATCACCGACCTGCTGCCGGATGGCGGCCACCTGTTCGGTGATGAAGGCTTCGGCCAGTTCGGGCGTTGTGATTCGCTGCATGGTATCGGGACGCTTGTTGTTATCCATGTCCATTCCTCCTATCAATACCTGAAGATCTTAAGTAGGTACAGGACTTAGCATAGAAAAAGGAGGCAAAAGTGTCAATCTGAAAAGATGACAAATTTGTAAACGATTTTTTTCAGAAAAAAAAATTTTTGGCTCCCGATGGGAAATTGCTAACTAAATTGTAAACTAAAAACAGATGTGAACGGGGTAAAATATAAATTTCAGATAAGTACGATACTGTACGAACAAATCCGTGGAACCTTTTTATAGAAATATAATATGGGTTGACAAAGAAAACAAAAATGGTTAAAATACAATTAACAAAAGGTTAACATGTTAACCTAACTAAACGAGGAGGAGAAACAACAGGTTTACGCCGGACTGGCCAGCGGATCGGTGAAGGGCTGAGAATCTGATTGACAGGAAACGAAAAAGCGGTACAATACAGACAGGTTTACAAAATGGTTTACAAAAGGAGTTCGTAATGTTCAACGCGGAAATACGGGCGCAGATGGAGGAGAAGATCCTGCCTTTCTGGGAAAAGCTGAAAGATGATGCCTTCGGCGGATTCTACGGTTATATGGACGAGGATCTTCAACTGGAGCGAAAAGCAGACAAGGGTTGCATCCTGAACAGCCGGATTCTGTGGACCTTTTCCGAAGCGGCGCGGACGCTGAACCGGGAACGGTACCTGCCCTATGCGCAGCAGGCCTACCGTTTCCTGCACCGCTTTGAGGACGAAGAAAACGGCGGAGTGTTCTGGTCGGTGACGTTTGACGGGAGACCGGCGGATACCACGAAACACACCTACTGCCAGGCCTTCGCGGTTTACGGGCTGGCGGCCTATTACCGGCTGACCGGGGATGAGGAAGCACTGGGGAAGGCGATGGCGCTGTTTCGGGTGATCGAAACAAAATGCCGGGACGAGGGCGGCTACCTGGAGGCGCTGAAGGCGGACTTTTCGCCGGAAAGCAACGAAAAACTGAGTGAGAACGGCGTGATGGCCTCGCGGACGATGAACACGCTGCTGCACGTGATCGAAGCCTATGCGGAGCTTTACCGCGCCCGGGCGGACGAGGAAGTGCGGGCAGCCGGAGAAGCGGGGTTGCGGCAGTGCCTTGGGACCATCTACAACCCAGAAAAGCGGCGGATGGAAGTGTTCTTTGACGCAGATTTCAGGCCGCTGCTGGATATGCAGAGCTACGGGCACGACATTGAGGGCAGCTGGCTGCTGTGGGACGCGGCGGAAACGATGATCGCTCCGAGTGAAAGAGAGTCCTTCCGGAAGATGTGTCTGGACCTGATGGAAAACGCGACAGAAAGGGCGCTGACGGACCACGGGCTGCACTATGAGATTGTGGACGGGAAGATGAACACCATCCGGGCCTGGTGGACCCAGGCGGAGGCGTTGCTGGGGCTTGCCTTCGGGTGGCAGGAGACGAAGAATCCCAAAAGACTGGAACAGATGCTTGTGCAATGGAAATACATCCGGGAAGTGATTGTGGATCCGCGGGACGGCGGTGAATGGTTCAACGAAATCAGAGAAGACGGAACCTCCGTCGGGAAACCGGTGGTGGAGGAATGGAAATGTCCCTATCACAACGGAAGAATGTGCCTGCGGCTGCTGCAGGCGGATCTGCCGGAGAACATGTGACGCGGAGGACGGGTGAAGATGTCGGCAAAGAAGCCTACGATGCGGGATATCGCCAAAGCGGTGGGAACCAGCGCGGTGACGGTTTCCAAAGCCATGGCGGGAAAACCGGGAATGAGCGACAAACTGCGGTCGAAGATTCTGAAAAAGGCCGGGGAGATGGGCTATGAATATCCCCGGGGGAATCAGCTGATTCTGCGGGAACACCTGGACATCGGGATTCTGATTCCGGACAAATATTTTGAGGCGGATTCCTTCTATGCCGAAATCTATAAACGGCTGATTAAAAGACTGTCGGATCTGGGGCATTTCGGGCTGCTGGAGATCCTGAGCACGGAGAGCGAAAAGGATCTGGTGCTGCCGAAGCTGTTGACATCGGGGCACGTGGACGGTCTGATCCTGCTGGGCGAACCGGCGAAGGCCTACTACCGGAAGATTGCCCAGGCGGGACCGCCGATTGTTTTTCTCGACTTTTACGACGAGCAGGCCAACGCGGACGCCGTGGCGGGAGACAACAGCTACGGCACTTACCGGCTGACCAGCCACCTGATCCGCCGCGGACACCGGGAGATCGGCTTCGTGGGCAACATCCGGGCGACCAGCAGTATTATAGACCGGTTTCTGGGCTATTACCGGGCCATGCTGGTGAACGACCTTCAGGTTCGGGAGGAATGGATCCTTTCGGACCGGGAGATGACAGGCGGGCTGCGGAAACCGGAACTGCCGGGAACGCTGCCGACGGCTTTTGTGTGCAACTGCGACATGACGGCACGGATGATGATTGAACTGCTGCAGGAGAAGGGATACCGGGTGCCGGAAGATGTTTCGGTGACCGGATTTGACGACTATCCGCAGGGCGGGGAGAACGAGATTTCGCTGAGCACCTTCCGGATCGACACGAACGGAATGATCGAACTGGCGGTGAAAACGCTGCTGGAAAGATGTGCGGGAGAACAGAAGCCCTTCGGGCGGCTGGTCGTGGGCGGGCAGCCGGTTTACCGCGAATCGGAAATCCCCTACGGAGAGGAAACATAAACAAATTTGCAGAAAAACGGGAGGAAGAAAACCCATGGCTGAAGTGAAGATGATCAATGTGAACGCGCTGCCCAACATTCCCTGGCAGGACAGGCCGGCGGAGATGAAGACCGAATCGCCTGTTTGGCGCTACAGCGGAAATCCGGTGATGGGCCGGAATCCCACACCGGAAATCGCGCGGATTTTCAACAGTGCGGTGGTGCCGTGGGAGAACGGGTACATCGCGGTGCTGCGGGGCGAACAGATCAACGGGATTCCCTACGTTTACCTCGGACATTCCAAAGACGGCATCCATTGGGATGTGGAGCGGCAGAAGGTGCCCTTTACGGACGAAAACGGGCAGCCGAAGATGCCGCACTATGCTTACGACCCCCGGCTGGTGAAGGTGGAGGATACGTACTACATCATCTGGTGCGGGGATTTTTACGGCGCTTCCATCGGCATGGCGAAGACGAAGGACTTCAGGACCTTTACGCGGATCGAGAATCCTTTCATTCCCTTCAACCGGAACGCGGTGCTGTTTCCGCGGAAGATCGGCGGGACCTACCGGCTGCTGAGCCGGCCCTCGGACAGCGGACACACGCCCTTCGGCGACATCTTCATCAGCGAAAGCCCGGACATGACCTTCTGGGGAAAGCACCGGCACGTGATGGGCAGCGGCGGTGAATGGTGGGAGAGCGTAAAGATCGGCGCCGGGGCAGCTCCGATTGAAACCAGCGAAGGATGGCTGATGTTCTATCATGGGGTGGCCACGACCTGCAACGGGTTTGTTTACTCCATGGGCGGAGCGATTCTGGACATCGATGAGCCGAGCAAGGTGCTTTACCGGTGCGCAAACCACCTGCTGACGCCGGAAGAGACCTATGAGGTGACCGGGTTTGTGCCGAACGTGATCTTCCCCTGCGCGACACTGCAGGACGGGGAAACCGGACGCATTGCGATTTATTACGGCGCGGCGGACACGCACGTCGGGCTGGCGTTTACGACGGTGGACTCGGTGGTGACGTATATCAAGGAGCACAGCGTGTTGCACGACGGGGACAGCGAAGCTGTTCATAATTATTAAGGCGATGATTCGGTGAAAGGTGTGTTAACGGATGATTAAGAGTTTTGATTCTTTGATGGAAGCTTATGAGACGCTTTTGCGGCGGCCGAATCCGGCGGATGAGCATTTTTACAACGGGCTGTTTACGCGGTACCGGAATCCGGTGCTGACCCGGGAACATATTCCGCCCTTCTGGATGTACGACGCGAATCCGGAGACGAACCCCTTCATGATGCAGCGGCTGGGTGTGAACGCCACGCTGAACAGCGGCGCGATCAAGGTCGGCGGGAAATACTGCCTGGTGGTGCGGGTGGAAGGCATGGACCGGAAAAGCTTCTTTGCCGTGGCGGAGAGCGACCGGCCGACAGAAGGATTCCGTTTCCGGGATCTGCCGGTAATTCTGCCGGACACGGAGAAGCAGGAAACCAACGTGTACGACATGCGACTGACGCATCACGAGGACGGATGGATTTACGGCGTTTTCTGTTCGGAAAGCAAGGACCCGGAGAATCCGGATCTGTCCGCGGCGGTGGCCGCGGCGGGGATCGTGCGGACGAAGGATCTTGATAACTGGGAGAGGCTGCCGAACCTGGTGACGCTGAATTCACCGCAGCAGCGGAACGTGGTGCTTCATCCGGAATTTGTGGACGGGAAATATGCCTTCTACACCCGGCCGATGGACGACTTCATCGAGACCGGCAGCGGCGGGGGCATCGGGTTCGGACTTTGCGAGGACATGATGCATCCGGTAATCGGCGAGGAAAAGATCATTTCCCGCCGGAAGTATCACACGATTACGGAAGCCAAGAACGGCGCCGGGGCCGTGCCGATCAAAACCGACCGGGGATGGATTCACCTGGCCCACGGTGTCCGGAACACGGCGGCGGGGCTGCGGTATGTGCTGTATGCCTTTGCCACGGACCTGGAGGATCCGTCGAAACTGATCGCCGAGCCCTCCGGCATGCTGCTGGGGCCCCTGGGACTGGAGCGGACGGGCGACGTGAGCAACGTTGTGTTTACAAACGGCGCCATTGCGGACGGGGACGGAAAGGTCTACCTGTATTACGCGTCCTCGGATACGCGGATGCACGTTGCGGAAACGGACATTGAACGACTGAAGGACTACGTTTTCAACACGCCGGAGGATCCGCTGCGGAGTCCGGACTGCGTGCGGCAGCGGGCGGAGCTGATCCGGAAGAATCTTGCGTATCTGAAAGAGAGAAGGTAAGACCTATGCTGGAAGCGGCATCGCTGTTTACGGACGGGGCGGTTCTTTGCCGGGAAAAGGAAATCCGGATCTTCGGAAAAGCGGAGGACGGCCGGACAGTGGAGGCGCTGCTGACCGGGGCGGACGGCGCGGTACTCGCCCGGGGCGCGGCGGACGCGTGGAACGGGCGGTTTGTGATCTGCCTGCCGCCGGTGAAGGCGCAGACGGGATGCACCCTGGTACTGAGCAGCGGAGAGGAACGGCAGACAGCGGAGAACATTGCCATCGGGGACGTTTACCTGGCCGGTGGGCAGAGCAACATGGAGATGGAGCTGCGGAACGCCGCCGGGGGCATTGAACAGGCGGAGGACGACCCGCTGCTGCGGTTTTTCAACGTACCGAAGAAAGCTGTTGCCGGTGAGGAGCAGCGGGCGGCCTTGCGGGAAACACGGTGGCGGCCGGTAAACCGGGAGACAGCCGGATTTAACAGCGCCGTGGCGACGATTTTCGGCATGCGGATGCGGCAGAAGCATCCGGAAATCCCGGTTGGGATCATCGGATGCTACTGGGGCGGGACGTCGGTGACCTGCTGGATGGACGAGGAAACGCTGCGCAGCCTGACGGAAGGGGTTCGCTATCTGGCGGATTACGCGGAGACCTGCGGCGGGAAAAGCATGGAAACCTATCTGGAAGAGGAAGCCGCCGCCCAGCGGGCGATGGACGACTGGGAACGGAGGGCGGATGCATACAGAGCGGCGCATCCGGGAGCGGACGACCGGGAGATTACCAGGGCCTGCGGGCTTTATCCCTGGAACCCGCCGGCAGGACCCGGATCGCCCTTCCGGCCGGCGGGGCTGGCAGAAACCATGCTGAAGGAAATATCACCGGTCACACTGACGGCCGTGATTTACTATCAGGGGGAAGAAGACACCTGGAAAACGGAAAAATATGACCGGCTGATGACCGCGATGATCCGGTGGTGGCGGGAAATCTTCCGGAATCCGGAGCTGCCTTTCCTGTTTGTACAGCTGCCGATGTGGATTCAGTACGACGGGGAGGACACCTTCACCTGGGCGCGGACACGGCTGGCGCAGGCGGCGGTTCGGGACAGCGTGCGGAACACGGGGATGATCTGCCTGCTGGATGAAGGAGAATACGGGAATATTCATCCGCTGAACAAGCGGCCGGTCGGGGAGCGACTGGCGGAGCTGGCGGGAAAAATGCTTTACGGCGAAGGGGAGGAATCTCCCCGGACAGCGGAAAGATGGATTGTCGGGCCGGTGATGACCGTGCGGATGACGGCGCCGCTTTGCACGCGCGACGGGGCGGCGCCGAAGCTGCTGGAAATCGCAGGGCAGGACGGAAGGTTTGTTCCGGCGGAAGGCGAGATTTCGGACGGAATGCTGCGGATTTATTCAGAGAAGATTCCGAGGCCCGTTTCCGCCCGGTACGCATGGACCGACTGGTCGGAAGAGGCAAACCTGACAGGCGAAAACGGACTGCCGGCGGAGCCTTTCTGGATTTGAAGACGCAAAAAAACAAGAAAAAACAATACGGGGAGTTGACAAGCAACGGGGAAAAGCGTAAACTCCCGGTAAAGGCTGAGAAGGAGAGAGCAGCGGAATTCAGCTGACAGAGACGCGGCGGGTGGTGCGAGCCGCGGGAAGAATCCGTTCGCTGTCACTCCGGAGCCGGAAGGAAGAAAGCCAAAGCAAGTAGAACCTTCCCGATCCTGCCGCGTGAGGGCAAAGGGCTTCAGAGAGAGCCTGAAGGGGCGGCGTGCGCGCCGCAATTTGAGTGGTACCGCGGGTGTGAGATCATGCTCGTCTCAAAGTTATATTTTGAGACGGGCATTTTATTTCGGGAGAATCAGGGGGCATTCCGATCGCCCCATGAAACCCCTTCGGAGGAGTGCAAAAAACCATGGCACAGATGACGGGATTGAATTACAAGATTCAGGAGATGGCGCACCGGATCCGCGAGCTTCGCGAGATTGAGAACTTCACCATCGCGGAGATGGCGAACAAGACCGGCGTGACCGAGCAGGAGTATATTGACTGCGAGATGGGGCGGAGCGATCTGAACTTCGCTTTCCTTTACCGCTGCGCGCTGGCGTTCGGCGTGGACGTCGGGGACATTATCGAAGGTTCCAGCCCGAACCTGAATTCCTTCACGGTGACCCGCAAGGGCGAAGGACAACGGATTGAGGAAGCCCACGACATGGTGTACTACAACATGGCGTTTTCCTTCCGGAACCGGATTGCGGAGCCCCTGTACGTGCAGGCGGCCTACAGCGCCGAGGCGGAAAAAGAAGACATCAAGCTGACCACTCACGAAGGACAGGAATGCGACATCGTGATTGAGGGCCAGCTGAAGGTGCAGGTGGGCGAGCATGTGAGCGTGCTGAACCCCGGGGACAGCATCTACTACGATTCCGGCACGCCTCACGGCATGATCGCCGTGGGCGGGAAAGACTGCCTGTTCTACGCGATTGTCCTGAACCCGACGGGGGCGCCGATTCCGGAGCTGAGCCCCGAAAAGGCCATGCCCGGCACGGCCCTGCAGGAATTCCCGGCGGAGAACGGACGCACCCGCGTGTGGCACCGGTTTGCGGACGTGGAGAAGGACGAGAACGGGACCCCGGTGAAGATCGACTTCAAGAACACGGAGAAGTTCAATTTTGCCTTCGACGTGATCGACGCGATTGCGGAGGAAGTGCCGAACAAGCTGGCGATGCTGCACCTGGACCGGGAGAAGAACGAACACCGGTTTACCTTCAACGACATGAAGCGCGCGTCCAACCGCTGCGCCAACTATTTCAAGGCGCTGGGCATCAAAAAGGGTGACCGGGTGATGCTGGTGCTGAAGCGGCACTATCAGTTCTGGTTTGCGATTCTGGGCCTGGAGAAGATCGGCGCCATCGCGATTCCGGCGGTGGCCCAGCTGCAGGAGCACGACTTCGAATACCGGTTCAACGCTGCGGGCGTGAAGGCCATCATCTGCACGGCGGACGGCGACACGGCACACCAGGCGGATCTGGCGGCGAAGGACGCGCCGGGGCTTGAGCTGAAGCTGATTGTGAACGGAACGCGGGAAGGCTGGCACAACTTTGATGAGGAATACCAGATGTACTCCACCCACTACAAGCGGACGGAGGATACGCCCTGCGGCGATGACCTGATGCTGATGTACTTCACCAGCGGCACGACGGGCTATCCCAAAATCGCAGCCCACAGCTACAAGCACCCCCTGGGACATCTGCACACGGCCAAATACTGGCATTGCGTGAACCCGAACGGTCTGCATCTGACCATTTCGGACACGGGATGGGCGAAAGCCGGATGGGGAAAAATTTACGGCCAGTGGCTGTGTGAGGCGGCCATCTTCGTGTACGACTTTGACCGGTTTGACGCGGCGGACATTCTGCCGCTGTTCGCGAAGTATCATATTACGACCTTCTGCGCGCCGCCCACGATGTACCGGATGCTGATCAAGGAAGATCTGGGCAAATACGACCTGAGCTCGGTGACGCATGCTTCCAGCGCCGGTGAAGCGCTGAACCCGGAGGTTTTCCGGCAGATCGAAAAGCAGACGGGACTGCAGGTGATGGAAGGCTTCGGCCAGACGGAAAGTACGATGATCATCGGCAACCTGGCGGGGGCGGACCACAAGCTCGGCTCCATGGGCAAGGTGGCGCCGATTTACCGGGTGGCGCTGCTGGACGCGGAGGGCAAGCCCGTTCCTGCCGGCACGCCGGGCGAAATCTGTGTGGACATTTCAAAGGGCATCCCGATCGGCCTGTTCCAGCAGTACTACCGGGACGAGGAAAAGACCCTGGAAGTGATGCACGACGGCTGGTATCACACGGGGGACGTTGCCTGGTGCGACGAGGACGGATTCTACTGGTACGTGGGCCGGGCGGATGACGTGATCAAGAGCAGCGGGTACCGGATCGGACCGTTCGAGATTGAAAGCGTGATCATGGAACTGCCGTACGTGCTGGAATGCGGCGTGAGTGCGGCGCCGGACGAGGTGCGCGGACAGGTTGTGAAGGCCAGCATTGTGCTGACCAAAGGCACGGTTGGCACGGAGGAACTGAAGAAGGAAATTCAGAATTACGTGAAGCAGCACACGGCGCCTTACAAGTATCCCCGAATTGTTGTTTTCCGGGACGAACTGCCCAAGACCGTGAGCGGGAAGATCCAGCGGTCCCTGCTGTAAAAAATCATACGCAAAGACAGCGGAAAGCGGGAAGGAAAACCCTGCTTTCCGCGTTTAATGGAACGAAAGGTGAGAGACATCCATGAAGCTGAGAAAGGCAATCTGCATCGCGGCGGCGATCAGCATCCTTTGCGCCCTGTGCCCCATGGCGGCGGCCGACGGCTACAGCACGCCGGTGAACATCATGCAGTACAGCGTGCGGCCGTTTACCTGGGAAGCCCAGCCCCGGGACAACGGGGACGAAATGACCTGGTACATCAGCAATCTGTTTGACGGCTACCGGGAGACCCGGATGGAACATGTTTGCTGGAACAACGAATCGCTGGACGACATTCCGGAGATTACCTTCTACTTCGGCGGCGCGACGATCCGGGACATCTGGATCCGGAACGGATACGACAACAACGACGAGCTGTACCTGCAGTACGCGCGGCCCTACCGGATCGAGATCGCGGTGTGGGTGGGCAACGAGGAGGAACCCCGGGGACAATACGTGTTCAACAAACTGCCGGACAGCTGGGACGCGTCAGTGAACAACGGCGAGTACATCGACGGATACCGCTGTCTTTCCCTGCCTCACACCTTCTCGAATGTGACGCGGATCGGCCTGTTCATCAAGGGATGGCACAAGGGCGAGGAGGAATACAGAACCAAATACATCATGCAGATTTCCGACCTGGCTTTCCTGGCAGACTGGCCGGGATCGGGCGGATATAATCCGGGATACGATCCGTACTACTATCCGACGGCTGTACCCACGCTGGTGCCGACACTGACGCCCGTGCCGCTGATCACCGAAGCGCCTTTCAGCGGGCTGCAGGTGATTACCAAGGAACGGCTTTCCACCCGGTCCGGCCCCGGAACGGACTATACGGAGGCGGGATCCTATTTCCAGAGCGGCACGTGGGTGCGGGCCATCACTTCCGCGTATGACCGGGGGAACGGCATCTGGTGGGTTCAGGTGGAGCTTTCATACAACGGGGAGCTTCGCAGGGTTTACACTGGGGTGAAACGGCTGCAGATGGCTGCGGACCAGGTTCCGATCGAGGAAACGGAAGAAGGCAGCGCGGTGGTGACCCGGTCCGTTTATCCCTACTGGGGACCGGGATACGGCTACACCATGTACGGCGAGAAGATTCCCGCGGGAACCGCCGGGACGGTATGGCAGCGGGAAAACCTGTATGCGCAGTTTGAATACAGGGACGGCAGCGGTCAGCTTCGCCGGGTTTGGGTTCCGGAAAACGCACTGGAGGAAGACGACGCGGTGGGCTGAAATGAGTCACGGTGATGAACGGTTTCGAAGGAAATCGTTCATTATTTTATGAAAAATTTCGGATTTTCTGCCTTTTTTCGGCAAAACGGGGTGGCGCGATCGGAAATTCTGTGCTATGATATGTTCAAGTATGAGCTTTATAGCTAAGGGGGAAGAGACGGACACGGATGTGCCTGACCTTTTTCCCTTTGTACGGCCGTGCAAAAAGCACAGAATGAAAGGCGGCAAAAGTGAGCACGAGAGCACAGAAGAACGAAATCAGTCGGCTCCGGATCGTATCCCTCGGCGGTGTGGACGAAATCGGAAAGAACATGTATGTGTTCGAATACGAGGACGATATCATCGTCGTGGACTGCGGCAGCGTTTTCCCGAAGGAAGACATGCTGGGCGTGGATCTGGTGATTCCGGATATTACCTACCTGATGGGCAAGCGGGATCATATCCGGGGGTATCTTTTTACTCACGGACATGAGGACCACATCGGCGCGACGCCCTATATCCTGAAACAGGCGCCTTCGCACATCTACGGAACGAAACTGACGCTGGCCCTGGTTGACCTGAAACTGAAGGAATACCGGGTGGACGGGATTCCCATGCACGTGGTGCAGCCGCGGGATACGGTTCAGCTTGGGAAATTCAGCTGTCAGTTTATCCATGTGAGCCACTCCATCGCGGGGGCCTGCGCCATCGCCATTACCTGCCCGGCGGGTACGGTGATCTGCAGCGGCGACTTCAAGGTGGACTACACGCCGATAGACGGACAGGTGACCGACCTGCAGACCTTTGCGCACTACGGCGAACAGGGCGTGCTGGCGCTGCTTTGCGAATCCACCAACGTGGAACGCCCGGGATACACGATGAGCGAACTGAAGGTCGGGGAGACCTTTGAAAAAATGTTCGCCCAGGCGGAAGGCCGGGTGATCGTCGCCATGTTCGCCAGCAACATCCACCGCATGCAGATGATCATCGACGGGGCGATTCGCTACGGACGGCGGGTTTGCTTCATCGGGCGGAGCATGGTGAACGTGAGCCGGGTGGCGATGTCGATCGGGGAGCTTCAGATTCCGGAGGAATACCTGATTGACATGGATGTGCTGGATCAGTATCCGGACAACGAGATCCTGGTGATGACCACCGGCAGTCAGGGCGAGCCCATGGCGGGCCTGACCCGCATGGCCTATGCGGAGCACCGAAAGCTGCAGATCCGTCAGAGTGATATGGTCATCATTTCCGCGACGCCGATTCCCGGAAACGAGAAATTCATCAGCCGCGTGATCAACCAGCTGTACCGGCTGGGGGCGCAGGTGGTTTACAGCGCGATGGCGGAGGTGCACGTTTCTGGCCACGCCTGCCAGGAGGAACTGAAACTGCTGCATTCGCTGATCCGGCCGAAGTACTTCATTCCCGTTCACGGCGAATACCGGATGATGTGGCAGCACGCGGTTCTGGCGGAGTCCATGGGGATTCCGAGCCAGAACATCGTGATTCCGGAGCTGGGTCAGGTGATCGAAATGAACGAGGACACGCTGGCCCTGGGCGAACAGGTGCCCGTGGGCGGAGTGCTGGTGGACGGTTTGGGCGTGGGCGACGTCGGGAACGTGGTGCTGCGCGACCGGAAGCACCTGAGCCAGGACGGCCTGCTGATTGTGGCGATGGCCATCAACCGGGACGAGCAGAAGCTGGTGAGCGGGCCGGACATTGTGAGCCGCGGATTTGTGTATGTAAAAGAAAACGAAGACATTATCGACGAGACCCAGAACCTGGTCCGCGAGATTCTGAGCGTGAACAGCCTGGCCGGGGAAAACTGGCCGGACCTGAAGAACACTATCAAGGACGACGTGCACCAGTTCATCTTCGACCGGATCAAGCGGAACCCGATGATTCTTCCGATTATCCTGGACGTATAAAGGCAGATTGCGAAAAGAGACAGAAAGATGCTATAATACGCGTCGGAAAGGGAAGGCAAATCCCTTTCTGACCGTTTTTTATGTTGTGAGGAGGGCGGAACGTGGATTATTCATCGACGTACAAACTGGCGCAGGATATTCGCGACAGCGAGGAATACAGAACCTACCATGAACTGAAGGACTCCGTGATGAAAGACGAGACGACGGCCGCACTGATCACGGAATACCGGAAGCTGCAGATGACCCTGCAGATGGCGGCAGCCGCCGGCGCAACGCCGGATACGGAGGACATGCAGCGCTTTTCGGGAATCTCCACCCTGCTGTTCGCGAAGCCGGAGGTGAGCAATTTCCTGCTGTCGGAAATGCGGCTGCAGCAGGCGCTGGCGGATATCTTCAAGATTGTAACGGAGGCGGCCGATATCGACATCAGCATTCCGGGACTGGAGAAATGAACCATTGAAGGATGAAAAGGACTACACGTACCGGAGCATACGGGACGAACGCCGGTACGGGGTTACCTGGTACAGCGCACTGTGGACGGTTCTGCGGCCGGTGATGGTGGGCGCTGCGGTGCTGGTACTGGTGACGGGGATCTGCATGACCGTATGGAACAAACTGTACGGTGAGTTTGCCGCGCCCGTGGACACGGCGGATGCTTCCGAAGTTGCCTTTGAAATCACTTCCGGGCAAAGCCTGAACCGCGTGGCCGCCAACCTGGAGGAGGCCGGGCTGATTCGCAACAAAACCATTTTCAAGTATTACTGCGACTTTGCGGGCATGGGCCAGAAAATACAGGTCGGCAGTTATATGCTTCGCAAAAATATGACCATCAACGAGATTGCGGAACAGCTGACGGCCGGCGACGGCAATCCGATGGTGCGGAACATTACGCTGATTCCCGGCGAAACCGTTGAGGAGTTTGCCGCGAAACTGGTGAAGAACGGCGCGCTGGAAAAGGCGGACACATTCCTGGAGCTGTGCCGGACGGGAGAAGCTTTCAAAGACTACTACTACATTGCGGACGTGCTGGGCAGCGGGAACGCGGCTTCGCGAAAATACGTGCTGGAGGGGTATCTGGCGCCGAACACCTATGAGGTTTACACCAGCGCCACCGAGGAGGAAATCATCCGGAAGCTGCTGAGCCAGACGGAGGCGGTATTCCCGGAGGAATATCAGGAACAGGCGGAAACGCTGGGCATGTCGATGGATCAGATTCTGACGATGGCCAGCATGATTGAAAAGGAAGCGAAGGAATCGGACTTCACACGGGTCAGCGCCGTTTTCCACAACCGGCTGCGGGCGGGCATGAAACTGGAGAGCGACGTGACGATCCACTACATTACGGGAGTGCGCCGGATGTCGCTGAGCGAGGCGGATCTGGGGGCGACGAATCCCTACAACACCTATCTGTACCGGGGACTGCCGCCGGGACCGATCTGCAACCCGTCTCCCGCCGCGATCCGGGCGGCGCTGTATCCGGATTCGGCGATGGTCGCGGAAAAATACCTGTATTTCTGCGCCAAGGAGCCGGAGAGCGGGGAGCTATACTTCTCCAGAACGCTGGAGGAGCACGAGCGGGCCGTGGCGGTTTACGCGCCGCTCTGGCAGCAGTACGACAAAAACAGGGGACTGGACAAATGAGAAAACCGGAACTGCTGTGCCCGGCGGGAAGCCGGGAATCGCTGGAGGCGGCGCTGCATTTCGGCGCGGACGCCGTTTACGGCGGCATGAAACACTACGGGCTTCGGGCGTATGCGGGAACCTTTGACGGAGCGGAACTGCGGGAGGCCATACGGATCACCCACGAGGCGGGCGCGCGATTTTACGTGACAATGAATATCTATCCCTTCGACGACGAGCTGGAGGGATTTCTGGCGGCGGCCCGGGAGGCGGAGACGGCGGGCGCGGATGCGGCGATCGTCAGCGACCCGGGAGCGATCTCTTTGCTGCGCAAAGAGGTTCCCGGACTGGCTGTGCACGTGAGCACACAGGCCAACACCGTGAACACCCCGGCGGCGGAGCTTTACCGGGAGATGGGCTGCGAACGGGTGATTCTGGCCCGGGAGATGAGCCTGGAACGGATCCGGGAAATGAAACGCAGACTGGGGGAAAGCATCCAGCTGGAGACCTTTGTTCACGGCGCCAGCTGCATGGCCTATTCGGGACGGTGCCTGCTTTCGGCCTATCTGACGGGACGGAGCGGAAACCGGGGCGAATGCGCTCAGCCCTGCCGGTGGCAGTATGCCGTTACGGAAGAGAAACGCCCGGGAGAATACTTTCCGGTGACGGAGGATGAACGGGGGACGTATCTGTTTTCAGCCCGGGATCTTTGTCTGATGCCGATTCTGCCAGCGCTTTGTGAGGCGGGGGTATCCAGCCTGAAAATCGAAGGGCGGATGAAGACGGAATACTACGTGGCGGTGGTGACAGGCGCGTACCGCCGGGCGTTGGATCTGCTGTCAGAAAGCCGGGAGGCGTTCGACGAAGCGCTGCCGGAGCTGATGACGGAGCTTGCCTGCGCCAGCCACCGGGACAGCGACACAGGCTTTATGCTGGGGAAACCGGAGACGCCCGGCGAGGCGGAGGGATTTCACCAGGAACGGGAGTATACCGCCCGGGTGCTGGGTCGGGATGAAGGAACGGGGAGAACCCGGCTGCTGCTGAAGAACCGCTTTTTCGCCGGGGAAGAGCTGGAGCTGATGACCCGGAACGGCATACGGAAGGTAACCGCGTCCAGGCTGATCCGTGAAAAGACGGGCGAAGAGCTGGACACGCTGGGCATTGCCGGGGAAACGATCCTGATGGATCTTGGGGACTGCGAGGCGGGAGATATCCTGCGTGGGCCGGTGCGGAACCACAGAAAATAAGGCGAAGAGAAATCAGAGGAAAGACATGGCCAGACTGAGAAGATACGAGCTCTATGACGGGGACGGGGAAATGATCCCGGAGGAGTATGTTCCTTTGCAGGAGCGCGGGGGAAAAAAGGAGGCGAAGAAACCGGCCGGGAATCCGGCCCGGGAACCGAGGAACCGGTACTTCGCCCACCGGGAAGAGGACGACGGGCTGGGCACGGTTTCACCGCTGTTCGACGACTTTGACCGCTTCAACCCACGGCCGGAAAGAGACCGGGATCCCCGGAACAAACCGCCGAAACACTACAACGGCGGGTGGATCGCGACGATCGTCTGCTGCGTGGTGATTCTGCTCGGACTGGGCATTCTGGTGATCCCGCAGCTGACGGGTGTTCGTTACCGTTTTCTTCCGAACGTCGGATTTATGAACGGATCCGTGATTGTGCTGGACAGCGAAAAGGAACAGAACCACGAGGCCTGCAGGGACGAAATCTATACAGAACGGATTTACCAGGGAATCTACATCGACAACGTGCACGTGGGCGGGATGACCCGGGAGCAGGCCGTGGCGGCGGTTGAAGCCGTGAACGAGGCGGTGGATGCGAAGTTTGACCTGGTGGTTTCCGTCGGGAACGAAAACTGGCACGTGAACAACGAGCGCGTTCCCTTTTCCCGGAACATCCGGGAGACGGTGGACAAAGCCTGGGCCTATGGCCGGAGCAATGCGGCCGGGAACATCGGCAGCGGAAAGACGCCTTTTGAGGCAAGAGTGCAGCAGGCGTCGGAGCTGCGGTCCTATCCGCAGACCTATGTGACAAAGCAGGACTATGATCACCAGGCGCTGCGGACGCTGACGGACGGCATTGTAAACTACGTGAACCGGGACCCGGTGAACAGCACGGTGCAAAGCTTTAACTTTTCCACGAAAGCCTTCACGTTCACGGAGGACACGCCGGGGGCGGTGATCGATCCGGAAGATCTTTACAGCAGGATGACCACGTTGCTGGACAACGGGGTGACCAGCACCACGGTGCGGGTGGTTCCGCAGCGGATTGAGGCGGAAATGACCAAGGCAGAACTGATGAACCGGTTCGGGCTGATTTCCGCCTACACGACCAACACGACAAACAACAAAAACCGGAACACCAACATCCAGCTGAGCGCCGCGGCCATCAGCGGGATCACGGTGCTGCCCGGGGAAATCTTTTCCTTCAATGCCGCCACGGGAGAGCGGACCGCGGAAAAAGGATACAAGGAAGCGGCGGCCATTGCCGGCGGACAGAGCCGGGACGAGATCGGCGGCGGCGTCTGCCAGACCAGTTCCACGCTGTTCAACGCGGTGGCCCGGGCGGACCTGGAGATCATTGAACGGAATCCGCACGCGTGGCCTTCCAACTATGTGGAAAAGGGATTTGACGCGACAGTGAACTGGCCGGGGCTGGATTTCAAATTCAAAAACAATACGGGCTGGCCGATTTTCATCGTGGCGGGATACAGCAAGCAGAAGGTGACCGTGAATATCTACGGGATGACGCTGGGGACCGGGGTGAAAATTGACCTGGAAAGCGAAGTAACAAGGACGATCCCCAAGCCGGAAGGCGTCAACTATGTGGTGAACGAGCGCCTGGCCAAGGGCGAGCAGAAGAAAACCGTGAACGCCCGGGAAGGCTATGAGGTGACGACGTGGAAGATCTGGTATCAGGGAGAACGGGAGATCAAGCGGGAAGTTCTGTTCAAGACGACGTATAAGGCGTATCAGGAAACGATTGAGTATAATCCGTGACAGGGGGTACGGTTGTGGTAAAACATTACGATTTCGGCAAAAGAAAACCCCTGCGAACATTGATTCACAAGGGCTTCAGAAAGTGCCGGAGGTGGGACTTGAACCCGCACACTTTTAAGGGTAACGGATTTTGAATCCGCCGCGTCTGCCATTCCGCCACTCCGGCACGCAGAAACGATTATACCATAAGCAGGGGCGATTGACAAGGAATCTTGCCGGATTCCGAAGAAATTTACCAGGCAGGGAGTTGAGTTAATTTGAAGAAGATCGTACTGACCGGCGGGGGGACCCTGGGCCACGTGACACCGCACCTGGCGCTGATTCCGCGGCTTCAGGAAAAAGGATACGAGATCCACTACATCGGGACGGAAAACGGCATGGAAGCGCCGAAAATGCGTTCTGTTTCCGGGATTACCTATCACGCGGTCAAGAGCGGAAAGCTGCGCCGGTATTTTTCCTGGCAGAATTTTACCGATCCCTTCCGGGTTGTGGCCGGGGCTTTCCAGTCTGCCCGGCTGATGGGGAAAATCAAGCCGGACGTGGTTTTTTCCAAGGGCGGGTTTGTGGCGGTCCCTGTGGTATTCGGCGCCTGGCTGCATCGCATCCCCGTGCTGTGCCACGAAAGCGATCTGACGCCGGGACTGGCCAACAAGCTTTGCAAACCCTTTGCGAAGCGGTTTGCGACGACCTTTCCGGAATGTGCCGAGGCCCTGGGCCCAAAGGCTGAAATGACCGGTACACCGCTGCGGCCGGAACTGTTTGCCGGCACGAGGGAAAAGGGACTGGCGGTGCTGGGGTTTGACGGGACAAAACCCGTGCTGCTGATGATGGGCGGATCCTCCGGGGCTCAGAGCGTCAACGCCTGCCTGCGCAAGTCACTGCCGGAGCTGACGAAAGACTTCGACGTGGCGCATATCTGCGGCAAAGGCAACCTGGATCCTTCGCTGGAAGGAACGGCCGGCTACCGGCAGATTGAGTTCCTGGACGAGGAACTGCCGGATGTGCTGGCCTGTACGGATCTGGTGCTGAGCCGGGCCGGGGCCAATGCACTGTGCGAATTCCAGGCACTGGGGCGACCCATGCTGCTGATTCCTTATCCGAAGGGGGCCAGCCGGGGAGACCAGATTCTGAACGCGCAAAGCCTGGAAAAACGGGGTCTGTGCCGGGTGCTGCTGCAGGAAAACATGACGGAAGAATCCCTGACGGAGGCCATCCGGCAGACCTGGGCCGACAGGGAACAGCTGACCGAAGCCCTGCGGAACGCACCGCCCGCGGACGGATGCGAACGGGTGATGGAAATGATTGAAGAAATACAGAAAAAGCCTGCAGAGTGATCTGCAGGTTTTTTGATCGGTGTTTCCGGGCTGATTACTTGCTGCGGTGGAAGAGCAGTTGCTCGTAGCGGTGCTTGTCGGCACGGCGGACCATGACTTCCAGCTCTTCGTCGCCCATAACAGTGTTGCGGCCTTCGGCATAGAGCTCGTCAACTTTGGCGCGCACTTCCAGCACCAGGGGATCGCTCTTGTCGATGACGTTGTCACCGGTGAGGCGGAAGTAGGTATTGATCCAGTGGGCGACGGAGGCGGTGCCTCCCCGGCTGTCCACCGCCACGGAGGCGGGACGGTTCAGGATCTTCGCGGTATCAAAGATGTTGTAAATCTCCTCGTCCTTCAGCATGCCGTCGGCATGGATGCCGGCACGGGTGACGTTGAAGTGGCGGCCGACAAAGGGCTGGCGGGGGCTGATCTCGATGCCGATTTCCCGTTCCATGAAGTCAGCAATTTCGGTGATGGCGGTGAGATCCATACCGTTGCTTTCGCCCCGGAGGGATTCGAACTCGATGGCCATAGCCTCCAGGGGACAGTTGCCCGTGCGCTCGCCGATGCCCAGGAGGCTGCAGTTGATGCTGGAGCAGCCGTAGAGCCAGGCGGTGGCGGCGTTGGAAACGACCTTGTAGAAATCGTTATGCCCGTGCCATTCCAGCTGGGAGGAGGGAACGTCCGCATAGTGGCGGAGGCCGTAGATGATACCAGGGACGCTGCGGGGTAGGGCGGCGCCGGGATAGCTGACGCCGTAGCCCATGGTGTCGCAGGCACGGATTTTGATAGGGATGCCGCTCTTCTTGGAAAGCTTCATGAGCTCGGTGGCAAAGGGAACGACAAAACCGTAGAAATCCGCGCGCGTGATGTCCTCAAAATGACAGCGGGGCCGGATGCCGTATTCCAGGGCGGACTTCACGATACCGAGATACTTGTCCATGGCCTGGGCGCGGGTGAGATGCATTTTGTTGAAAATATGATAGTCGCTGCAGGAAACGAGGATGCCGGTTTCTGTAACCCCGGCCTGCTTGACCAGCTCAAAATCCTTTTCATTCGCCCGGATCCAGGTGGTGATTTCCGGGAAGGGGAGCCCCGCATCCTGGCAGAGCTGGAGCGCCTTCTGGTCGTTGGCCGTATAGAGGAAAAATTCACTCTGGCGCACCATGCCGTTGGGGCCGCCAAGGCGGGACATGAGTTTGAAGAGATGCAGGATCTGCTCCGGGGTGAAGGGACTGACGGACTGCTGGCCGTCGCGGAAGGTGGTGTCGGTCATCCAGATCTCGTCCGGCATCTGCATGGGCACATGGCGCATGTTGAAGGCAACCTTCGGCACGTGGGAATAATCGTAGATTTCCCGGTAAAGATTCGGCTCGGCGACGTCCTGGAGAGAATATTTGTATTTTCCCTGCATGAGCAGGTTATTGGTTTTGTCAAAATTCAGCATTCAGAATGAACTCCTTTGTTCAGTCGGTACGATGGGGTTATTTCAGTTCACTGATGAAGGACTCGATGCGGGAGAGGCCCTCTTCGATCTTCTCAGTGGAGATGGCGTAGGAAAGGCGGCAGAAACCTTCGGCCTCGAAGGCGATGCCGGGCACGACGGCCACATGCTTTTCGGCCAGGAGCAGCTCGGCAAAGTCCATGGAATTCTCGAGGACACGGCCGTTGTAGCTGCGGCCCAGGAGGGAACGGATGTTCATCATCACATAGAAAGCCCCCTCCGGCTTCAGGCAGCTGACGCCTTCGATCCGGTTGATGCCGTCCACCATGACATCGCGGCGGAGCTCAAACTGCTTGCGCATATCCTCGACACAGCTCTGGTCCCCGTCGAAGGCGACGGCGGCCGCGTGCTGGGCGATGGAGTTGGCATTGCTGGTTGCCTGGGACTGGAAAGCGGTCATGGCGGCGATTTCCTGACGTGGGGCGGCGCAGAAGCCGATGCGCCAGCCGGTCATGGCGTAGGCCTTGCTGACGCCGTTGACAATGAAGGTCTGGGCCTTGATCTGCTCGCCCAGCTGGGCGATGGAGAGATGCTTGCGTCCGTCGTAAAGGAGCTTCTCATAGATTTCATCCGAAACGATGTAGAAGGGGTGGGTGACGGCCAGGTTACCCACGAACTGCAGCTGTTCCCTGGACCAGACGGATCCGTTCGGATTGGAAGGCGAGGTGATGATAATCGCCTTGGTTCGCCGGGTGACGCGGGATGCGATGTCCCGGTTGCTGGGGATGAAACGGTTCTCTTCGTTGGTGGGAACAAAGACCGGCACGCCGCCGGCCATGCGGACCAGCTCAGGATAGGAAACCCAGCAGGGCGTCGGGATGAGCACTTCGTCTCCCGGGTCCAGAATGGTTTGAAAAATGGTGAAGAGGGAATGCTTGGCGCCGTTGGAGACGAGAATCTCCTGCGGGGAATAGGTGAGCCCGTGATCCCGCTCCATTTTCCGGGTGATGGCCATGCGGAGTTCCATGGTTCCGGGAACGGGGGTATACCGCGTCATGCCCCGGTCCAGCGCGTCCTTCGCGGCGTCGCAGATATGCTGCGGCGTGGGAAAATCCGGCTCGCCGGCACCGAAACCGATCACGTTCATGCCGGAAGCGGCCATTTCCTTGGCACGGGTGTCGATCTGGAGCGTGAGGGACGGAGCGATGTTGAGACAACGGTGGGAAATTGACAGCGCCATGGGGAAAGCCTCCAATCATCATGCGAATGCACAAATTATAGCGGATTTAAGCATGAAAAGGCAAGGAAAAGCCAAGGAAAAAACGAAAACAGTGCATGACCGGCAAGACGATCATGCACTGCAGAAAAAACGATGCGGCTTAATCGAGGTTTTGTTCATCCGGATCCGGGGACGGAACATCCGCTGGGACTTCCTGCTGCAGCGGGGCTTTTCGGAGGGCCTCATAGAAGGCGCCTTCGGAAGCGAGCATATAGACACTGATGAACAGGCTGCCCAGCATCTGGACCATGAGCGCGACAACGGAACCGCCGATGCCCTCGATGAAAGAGGAAATCAGGATGACCAGCAGATACCAGAGCAGGAAGCTGAGCAGCAGGGACATGAGCACGCTGCGTCGGCCCTTCATCATGGCTTTGCTGCGGCGGAGACAGGAAAGAACCCGCTCCTCCGGCTCGTCCGCCAGGATCAGATCTGCCATGGCGTAGAAGAGATATCCCATCACGCCGAGAACTGTCATGACGATCATGCTGATGTAAACCAGATGGATGCTGGTGTTGGCGGCGGAATAAACGGCTTCCGTACTGCCCGGATCCGCCCGAAAGAGAGGAATCATGGACAGCAGCAGGGCCGCAATGCCCGGCAGCATCCACAGAAGCACTTTCAGGACGACCATGAGCCGGAGCCCGATGCTCTTCAGGAAAATCCGCAGACGGCTGAAAACGGCGGAAACAGGAAGCTCCTGCCCGCGGAGACGTTCCAGCGTCCAGTGGTTCAAGCCCGCTTCGAAAACCGGGGTGATCAGCCAGGCAAGGACGGTCAGGGCGGTCATGACGATGATACCCGGCTCCGAGAGCATGGCGCGGACGGAATCCGGAAGCGCGTTCATGGCGGCAGTGTTTCCGTAGGCACGCAGAGCGAGCTCTTCCAGACGGGCGATCACGTCGTTATGGGTGAAGGCGGCGATTCCCTGCATCAGGAGGGTCGGAAGATTGACGATCAGCGCGATCAGCAGCGCTGTCTGCCAGTGTTGGGACAGCGCTGCACGGGCTTTAGCCTTGAAAGCGGCGGAAAAGAACATGTTCATTAATCCTTCAGCGCGTTCAGATCTTCCTTGATGCCGGCTGCTTCGACCCACTGTTCAACGGTGGCGGTGTAGGTCTCGTTCTGCAGGGAGGTGAGCAACGTGCTGTGGATCTTTTCCTTGACAGAGTCATAATCCACGGGTCCTTCGGTATCGTCGCCGACGTATTTGATGATGTAGTAGCCGCCGGAGGCGCCGCGGGTCTTGTCGGAAACGTCGCCGACGTTCTTCAGGGCCATGGCAGCTTCCACAAAGGCGGAATCAAAGCTTGTCATGCCTTCGCAGACGGCATAGCCCTTTTCAGCGTTGGTTGCGCCGGCCTTCATGCCGGGATCCTCGTTCTTTTCTTCTACCAGTTTGTCCCAGCTGTCGGGATCGGCCTTCAGCTGCTCCAGCACGGCGTCGGCATCCGCTTCGATGTTGGCGTAGGCGGCGTCGGTGGCGTCAGTGAGGGCTTTATTGGCAGCTTCGAGCTCGGTCTGGGCGGCGGTCAGGTCTTCCTGCGCCTTGGTTTTGTCTTCTTCAGAGGCAGCTTCATCATCGATGATCTGCTGGGCGGCGTTCACTTTATTGGTGGCCGCGGTGACCTGGCTGCTGGCGTCGCTGACGGCGGTCTGATCGTCGGCCTTGAACTTGATCAGGATCTGCTTCACGCGGCGGATGCCGGCGGGGGTGTAGTACAGGGTGGTTCCGTTGTTGGCGGAAGAGGCCCAGGAGGAGGCATTCTCCTTGTACTGCTCTTCATCGGCGGCAACTTTGCTGTCATAGTCGGCCTTGACCTGATCGTCGGAGACGGTGACATCCTTGATGGCGTATTCCCGCAGCTTGTCGTCCACGATGGTGTCCACGGCGGCCTTTTCGTAATCTTCAATCTTTACGCCGAACTCATCAAGCTTTTCCTGGATGGCTTTTTCCAGTTCTTCGCCCTCGAGGGCTTTCTGCTCCTCGGTGAGGTAGGAGCTCTGAATCATGCTCTTCGCAAATTCCAGATCGCTCTGGGCTTCTTCCTTCGCCTTGGCGATTTCTTCTTCTGTCAGCTGGTCGAAGCCCAGCTCGGCCGCCTTGGCGCGGAGCACCATATCCTGCTTCAGAGCCTTGATCGCCTGGGACTGCGCCTCGGCGATGACTTCAGGGGATGTGGTATCAATCTCGGTACCGTAGTACGATTTATAGGTCTGGTACATTTCATAGAGCTTGTCATCGACAGCTTTCTGCACCTCGGCCTTCGTGATCTCCTTGTCACCCATCTTCAGGATCACGGTTTTCGCGTCCACTTCCTTGTCCTTCACGATGAGGGCACAGGAGGACAGCAGCAGGGTCATGGCCAGCAGAACGGCCAGCAAAGCTTTCTTTTTCATGGGAATCTCTCCGTTCATTAAGTAATTCGGAACACTTTTGCCATTATATCAAACACGCGGGGGAAGAGCAAGGAAAAATTCGGTTCCCGTTACTCCTGCGCGAGATATTCATAATAGTTTTTCCGGAGGGAATTGAGGAGCTCCTCGTGGTCCCCGCCGGGAGCGTAGGTTTCGTTGATGGCTTTGATTTCGGACTCACGCATGGCCGGAACACAGTAGGGGCAGGCGGTGAGCTTTGCGAAGCCGTCCTCGTCCAGCTGGGAATAGGAGAAGGGGGTGAAGGTGATCCCTTTTCCGTTTTTGCAGTGGTCCTGGCTGTGGTAATACTGGCCCTTATTCGGGTTGTAGTACAGCTGCAGATCCGGGGAAGGGGTCGGGATCTGGCGGCCCTGCCAGTCCTCCCAGATAATGATCTTCACCTTTCCGCACAGATCCAGATCCCGGACCCGCTTGTAAATCCAGGCCATATTGATACCGTCGGGAGTGGGATAGCGCTGGACCCGGATGCAGCCGTGGCTGCGCTTGGTGCCGAGCTTCGGCTCCGTTGTCCGGTAGTCGAAGGTACCGTCGGCCCGAACCTGGTGGGGAACCTCGTGAATCTCGTCCCCTGCGTTGAAGCGGATGGCATAGGAACACTTGAGCTTGTCACTGTCCAGACTGCCGGTCATGTTAATCAGCAGGAACTCGCCGGAACGGGTTTCGTTATAGGGCTGGTACTTCTTGCCGTTCCACTGGACCAGACCGGTGGAACACAGGAGCTCGGCGATCATTTCGCCTTCGGTGAAGACATAAACCCGCTGGGTCAGCTTGTCGACAACCAGGGCCAGCTTGTCCGTGGGCGTGACCTGCTTGAGATACTTGCTTTCTACATAGCCGCTGACCAGGATATTCCAGGCCTGGATCTTCGTGGCCGGCTTGGAAATAAAGGAACTGGAATAGCACTCCACCAGGGACCAGCCGTTATCCAGCTTTTCGATGACGCGGAGCCCCTGGGACAGGTTGGTAATTTCTCCGATGATTTTGGAGGAAGTGTCGGGCTCTTTGTACATATACAGATTCTGCTTGGTCAGCTGGGAATGATTCAGCTTGCCCTTCGGGCCGATGTCCACAACGGTAATCGGCTCCATCAGCATTTTCCAGACGGTTTCCGTGTCGGTGATATCCATGGGCGTCGTCCAGTAGGAGGAACCGAGATCGTGATCATAGGCACTGCCGTAGGAAGGCGTGAAAACATCGCCGGCTTCCGCGGTTTCGGCCGGATCATCGGAAACACCGGAAGCCGTCAGATCTACAAAGGAGATTTCCTCCACTTCCAGACCGTCGAGAACGGATTCCTCCGCAAGGGCGGCGGAAAAGAGAAGGACGAAAGCGGCCAGAAACGCCGCGAAAGAACGAAACCGTGTCATGAATGAACTCCTTTAACCGGGGAATGGCTGCGCAAGCCGCAGCAACCTTCATTATATCGCTTGCGGGACGCGAATTCAAGGGAAGAATGAATGCCCCGCGCGGGGCGCGAATTCAAGGGAAGAATGAATGCCCCGCGCGGGGCGCGGGGCGAAGGGAGGGGCGCATGAATTCGAGCACAGAAAAACCGCACGCGCGGGGTGGGCGTGCGGCGGGATTTGCGTACGGACCGGTCAGTCCGGAACGGAAAGGTCGGACAGATCAGGCAGATCCGTCAGATTCGGACAGCTGTCGAAAGCGTTTGCCGCCACATAGGTCAGGGAATCGGGGAGATCCACTTCCTCCAGGGAAACGCAGCCGAGAAAGGCCTGCTCTCCGATGGTTGTAACCTTGGAGGGAATCTCGACGGAGGTGAGATTGGCGCAGGCCATGAAGGCCTGGTCGCCGATGGCTGTGACCCTGGAGGGAATATCAATTTCCTCGAACCCGCAGCCGGCAAAGAGACCCGAATTGATGGTGTTCAGCATCATGGGCAGCTCGATCTCCGTGAGAGAGGAGCAGGCGTAGAAAGCGGAGGAACCGATGTAGAAACAGGAATCTGGCAGCTCCACGGACTGGAGTTTCTGGCAGAAATAGAAGGCGCTGTTGCCGATATAGCTGACGTCTTCAGGAATGTTGATTTCTTCGAGCTCCATGCAGTTCAGGAAGGCGCCGCCGCCGATGTAGGTTACATCCTCGGGCAGCTCGATCGCTTTCAGGTTCTTGCATTCGGCAAAGGTGTTCTGGCCGATGGACGAGATGCCTTCCGGCAGCTCCACGGAGGTGAGGCTGGAACAGTTGAAGAAGGCCCGGTCGCCGATGCTGGTGGCGCCTTCGGGAAGAATCAGTTCTTCCAGGCTGGTGCAGTTTTCAAAGGCGCTGGTGCCGATCTCGGTAATGCTTTCGGGGCACTTCAGCGAACGCAGGTTGCGGCAGCCGTTGAAGGCGCCTTCGCCCAGGTAGGAGATACTGTCCGGCAGGTTGATGCTACGGAGGCGGCTGCATTCATAGAAGGCTTTTTTGCCGATGGAGGTGACGGTTTCCGGCAGGGTCAGGCCGGTCAGCGTTTCGCAGATGTAGAAGGCGGAAGCACCGATGATCTTTGTCCCCTCCGCCACCTCGTAGGGCCCCTTCGGCCGCAGCATGGAATAGGCGATGAGCCGCTGATCCGGCAGACTGTAGAGCACGCCGTCCTGGAGGGAGAGATACGGATGATGATCCGAAATTTCAATCACGGAAAGATTTTCGCAGGCGGCAAAAGGATTCCGACCCACAGTACGGACACTGTCGGGAAGGTTGATCATGGAGAGGTTGCGGCAATAGAAAAAGGCATAGTCGCCGATTTCCTCAACGGCGGTCGGGAGGGTTACATACAGAAGTGCGTTATTGCTTTTGAAGGCCTCGGAACCGATGGCGGTTACCGGCACTTCGCCCAGACTGGCCGGGATGATGAGCTCCTCGCTTTTTCCGTCGTATCCGGTGATGACGGCTGTCCCGTCGCTGCGGTAGCGGTAGCGGAACTCACCGGAAGTCAGCTCGCCGGCCGATTCAACCGTAACAGCGGAAGCGGATGATAAAAGACAGAGAAGGAGCAGGACCGCCGCCAATAGTACCGCCGGAATCTTTTTCATTCTCTGTGTCACCTCGCAATTAATGTCATATTATATTATCGCCTTTTTCGCTTTGCGTCAAATGATTTTTGAAAGACTGGTCATCCGGCAGAAAATGTGATATACTTCTTCTGTTTAAGGACAATTCAGTATACACGGCGTCCTGCTTCCGATTTCCGGAAAGGGCGGAAGGGATGCCGGAGAGGAGATCATCCGAATGAGAAAGGACGGAGCGGATCGGAGAAGGAAGCCGGGGAGGCTTCTTTATGCGCTGCTGGCTGCGCTGCTGCTGACCGGTGCGTTTGTCGGCGCGGCTGCGGCGGAAGACGCCGGATTGCTGATCAATCCGGACATGATTCTGGCGCAGGACACGGCGGATCGGCTTGAACTTCGGATGGCAGACGGCAGCCGGATGAAGGTTCGCTGCGGTCTTTCGGTTCCCGGGCGGGGAAACGCGGGCACGGACGGGGAAGCGCCGGACTATATCGGCATGCTCGGATATGCGGTGCTGCCCAACAACCCGGACGTCGCCAGATCCTCCGCTTTCAGCAAGCCGGGCTGGCAGGTGCCCGTATATCGCAGGTCGAAGGACGGCAACACCATGGTGAAGGGCGGCAGCATCGCCCACAAAACGCCTGTGCTCGTGACACGGCAAAGCCTTAAAAAGAATGAGGACGGGACATACAAGGGCTGGCTGGAGATCATCCGGCTGGATACCCGGAAACAGTGCTATCTGTCGGCGGGCAGCTTTGAAACCCGGCCGTACTGGGAACTTTCCATCAAAGAAGTTTCCGCCTGCGGATACAGCCTCGCCGTTTACCGGGAAAGCCCGGGCGTTGCGCCGAAGGACGAAACCGGGAAAGTATACACTCTGCGGGACGGGACCAGGGTGCTGCTTCCTTACGAAGGCGCCTGCGACGGGGAAAGCCCGGATAAGGACCTGCTTCCCGTTCAGGGAATCGTGTTCGTTCAGAATGGAACGGGTGCGGTTGAGGCGGACGTCGTTTATTTCCGGGAGGCTGACCTGAAACTGACCTACTGACCCGCAACCGGTTGCAGAAAACCTGAAGGATGTGGCTTGGACGATGAAAAAATACCTGTTTGCCGCACTGGCAATGGTGCTGACGCTGCTGGCGGCGGTGTCCTTTTCCTCCGCGGAGACAAAAAACTGGGGCCCTTATGAAGTGGAAATTCTCAATGAGGATGACAATACAGTCCGCATTGTGAAATATACGCTGCCGAAAAAAGACGCCGGAAAGACCGAAATCGACCTGGAGATTCCGTCGGAGATGGGCGAATACGTTGTGACGGAAATCGGCCCGGGCGCGTTTATCAACCAGCAGCGCCTCCGCACGGTCGTGATCCCCGAAGGTGTGACAACCATCGGATCCCAGGCCTTCAGCGGATGTGACGGGATCAAGGCCTTCAAATTCCCGGATTCGCTGGTATCCGTCGGGAACAAGGCGTTCTCCAACTGCAAACAGCTGAAAAAGGCAAAACTGCCCGGAACGATTCAGGAAATCGGGGATAATCCCTTTGCCCTGTGCGATAACCTGGCGGAGATCATCCTGGACGGGGATTCGGAAATTTTCGAGGTTCGGGACGGGATGCTGATCGAAAAAGAGGAAAACAAGCTGATTACCTACCTGCAGAATTCGCACGGAGAATCCTTCTCCCTGCCGGAAGATATCAAAATCATCGGGCGGATTGCCTTCTGGGAATGCAAGGAACTGCAGGAAGTGATTCTGCCGGAGGGACTGGAGACCATTCAGGAAAGCGCCTTCAAATCCTGCACCGGCATTCAGTCGATCAGCCTTCCGGCAAGTGTTCACCTGATTGAAAACCGCTCCTTTGCGGAATGCACGAGCCTGACGGAGTTCACGATTCCGGACAGCCTGATTGATGTGACGGGGAACCCCTTTGTGGGATGTAAGAACCTGCAGGAAATTCACCTGAGCGAGAACCATCCGACGCTGATGCTGCGGGACGGCACATTGATGGACAAGCGGACGCTGGCGCTGCTGTGCTATCCCTATGTGCGGCAGGACGAGGAGTTCACCGTTCCCGAAGGCACGCTGGAGATCGGCCCCAGCGCTTTTGAATCCACCGGAAAACGGGAAGAAAAAATGGCGAAACTGCGGATCGTGCTGCCGGAATCGGTGACCAAAATCGGAGACTATGCCTTCAGCGACTGTCAGCTGGAGAGCATCAATCTGCCGGACAGCATTGAAGAGATCGGCATGTGGGCCTTTGAAAATTGCTATTTCCTGACATCGATTTCGATTCCGGACAAAGTGACGGAAATCCGGGCCGCGACCTTCTGGTTCTGCGACATGCTGTCGGAGGTCCGGATTCCGGATACGCTGACCCTGATCGGGGACGACGCCTTTGCGGACTGCCGCAGACTGAAGGAAATCAAACTGCCGGAGACGCTGACGACCATCGGCAGCAGTGCTTTCAGCAACTGTGAAACCCTGAAGAGCGTATGGATTCCGGATTCCGTGGCGGAGATGGGCAGCGGGGTGTTCTCCGGATGTCTGGTGCTGGAAGAAATCCATCTGCCGGCCGGGCTGAAGGTGCTTCCGAGCGATACGTTCCGCTACTGCCGCTCGCTGCGGACCCTGACGCTTCCGGAAGACCTGCTGGCGATTTCCGACAAGGCTTTCAGCGGATGCAAGGTGCTGGAAAAGGTCGAGATTCCGCCGAAGGTCAACCGGATCAGCAACGCGGCCTTTGAAGGATGCAGCATGCTGAAGGAGCTGGTGATGCCGGCCAGCCTGCGGACGATCGGCAAATATGCTTTCTCCGGATGCGAGGCACTGTCCGGGATTTCGATTCCGAACGGAACCATGACGATTGCGGACTGGGCTTTTATGGAATGCACGGGGCTGAAGAGCGTGGTGATTCCGGAAACAGTGATCCGAATGGGCGAGGGCGTATTCTACCACTGCGACCTGGACCTGAACTGCTGGGTGGAGAAGGGCAGCTACGCGGAAGACTGGTGCCGCCAGAACGGATATATCGAAAGCACGAAGTACATGGACGGTTCGGTTCCGGACTACGGACATGACGATGATGATTTCGGGGATGACGAAACCGGGGACGAAGATTTCGGGATGGATGAATAACAGAAAAGCCGGGCGGCATTGCCGCCCGTTTTCATGGGGAGGGGTTCCGTGCTTCTGATTCTGTTTGCGCTGTGGCTGTTGCTGAACGGACGATGGACGACGGAAATCGCGGTGACCGGAGCGGTGCTGTCGGCGGGTATTTATCTCTTCTCCTGTGCGTTTCTGGGCTTTTCCATGAAAAAGGAATGGCAGATGGCCCGGCGGGTTCCGCGGTTTATTTCGTATCTTTTTTTCCTGTTGGGCGAAATCGTGAAGGCAGCGACGCGGACCATGCGGCTGATCTGGAGGCCTGACCTGGAGACCGAGCCGGTGCTGAAAGCTTTTCCCTCCAAACTGAAAACCCGGACCGGCAAGGTGATGCTGTCCCAGTCTATCACTCTGACGCCAGGAACCATTACGGTGGATTATATGGGCTCGGTATTTCTGGTTCACTGTCTGGACACGGAATTTGCCGAGGGGCTGGACGGCAGCCGGATGGAGGAAAGAATCCGGGAGATGGAAGGAGGGGAGGAGCATGACACATTCCCTGCTTGAGAACGGTTCCGCCTGCGGACCTTTTCTTGGAGCGGTGTGCCAGGGAGCCCTCGTGATCCTCGGACTTGTGATGGCGGCCTGCCTGGTCCGGGCGGTCCGGGGCCCTTCGCTGGCGGACCGGGTGGTGGCGATCAACATGATGGGCACCGCGGTGGTGCTGATGATCTGCCTCCTGACCCTGCTGATGAAAGAAGACTATCTGGTGGACGTGGCGCTGATTTATACGATGCTGTCCTTCCTGGCCGTGATCGTGCTGACAAGGATCTATCTGGGAGTATGGAAGGAAAGACACGCCCGGGAACGTAAGGCTGTTTCCGCGGGAGACGGAGAGGAGGGAACGCATGGCTGACTGGATTCGCTGCGTTCTGGCTTCCGGACTGATTCTGGCCGGGCTGTTTGTGGTGCTGAGCGCGGTGCTGGGCCTATTCCGGTTTAAATATGTGATGAACCGGATGCACGCCGCAGCCCTGATGGATACGCTGGGCGTTCTGCTGATGCTGCTGGGCATCCTGGCGGCCAGGGGATTTGCTGCGGTATCCCTGAAGATGCTGCTGCTGATTATCATGCTGTGGCTGACCAGCCCGGTGGCATCGCATCTGATTGCAAAGCTGGAAATTACCTCAGGAGAACACGCGGAACGCCACATGAAGCTGGAAGATGACCACATGGTTGACCGGGAGAAAGAGGGGGAGTAAGTGTGCAGATTCTCATGATGATTCTGCTGATTTTCGTCCTGGCCGGCGCTGTGTCCGTCGCACTGACCAGAAACCTGCTGACGGCAGCGGTTGTCTTCATGGCCCAAAGCCTGGCACTGAGCGTGATCTGGATTCTGCTGGAATCCCCCGACCTTTCCGTGACGGAAGCCGCTGTGGGAACCGGTATTGACAGCCTGCTGCTGTTTGTGACGCTGAAAAAGATCCGGGAGGTGGATCATGTGATCCAGTCCGAAAAGGAGAAGGAGGAAGCGCGGCATGGCCAGACAACTTGATCCGAACGGCCAGAGCCTGTATGCCCGCTTTTCCCGGTATCTGTCGGAGGGGGACGACCGGCTGGATCAGGACATGATCCGGGAGGTGGACGCGCCGCCGGCTGTTCACGACCCGGAACCGGTTCCGCCTTCAGCGCCCTTTCCCCCGGTGGCGGAAGGGGTGAAAACACGGCATACCCGGGTGGCCACGGTCGCTTATCAGCTGATCGCGATGCTGCTGACAGCGGCGATCAGCATGCTGCTGATCTGGACAACAGCGAAGCTTCCGTCCTTCGGGGACGCACAGAATCCCGCCCATAACGAGGTGGCGCGGAGATACGTGGAAAACGGAATGGATGAAACCGGCTCCGTTAACCTGGTGACCGGCATGATTCTGGACTACCGTGCCTTTGATACGCTTGGGGAAAGCAACGTGCTTTTTACGGCAGCCTGCGTGGTGCTGATGCTGCTGCGGTCAGGAAGCAGGGAGGAACGGATTGAGATCGAGGCGGACGAGCGGATGGAAGACCGGAACCGGGACGAAATCCTGCAGACCGCGGCGCGGGTTCTGATCCCGATGATCATGATGTTCGGCTGCTATGTGATTCTGAACGGACATCTGTCACCGGGCGGCGGTTTCTCCGGCGGCGCCGTGATCGGCGCGGCGATGATCCTGTATCTGAACGCTTTCGGCTCCGGGGCTTCCGGACGTTTCCTGACCATCCGGACGTTCCGCTTTGTCAGCGTGCTGGCGTTGTCCTTCTATTCTCTGTCCAAAGCCTACTCCTTCTTTACAGGAGCGAACCACCTGCCGTCCGTGTTTACAACGGGCGTGATCGGCAACCTGTTCTCCGCCGGCCTGATTCCATACCTGAATATCGCGGTGGGCCTGGTGGTCTGCTTTACGATGTATGCGTTTTTCGCGCTGTTCCGGAAGGGGGATATCTGAGTGATTCTGACGAATTACGCGGAAATCGCGGCGATGATTCTTTTCGGAATTGGGCTGATGCTGCTCCTGCTGAACAAGAATATGATTAAAAAGATCATCGGGTTTTCGATGACGGACAGCGCGATTTTTCTGTATCTTGCAGCCAAGGGCTACATTTCCGGCAGAAAAGCTCCGATCGTTACCGACGGCGTGACATCCGCGGAGGCTTATATCAATCCGATTCCGGCAGGGCTTGTGCTGACGGGCATTGTTGTGTCCGTTGCCAGCAGTGCCGTGCTGCTGGCACTGACGGTCCGCCTTTACAGGAAGTATCACACGCTGAATCTGGACGAAATTACCGACAGGGCACGGAAGGGGGAAGAGTGAAATGGAACTGTGGCAGTCCCTGCCGCTGGTCAGCATCATCCTGCCGCTCTTCTCCGCGGCGGTGATGATCGTTCTGCGCGGAAAAGGGGCCCGGGCCTTCTGCTTTGCCGTGCTTGGAGGCGAAACGCTGCTTTCGGGTTTCTTCCTTATAAAGATCCGGGCGTTCGGCCAATCCTATACGTATCCCATGGGCCACTATCCGGCACCGTTCGGAAATGAAATCCGGGCAGGGCTGTTCGAAGCCATCGCGCTGTTCTTCTTTATGCTGATTCTGCTTCTTTCCCTTGCGGGGGGACTGCACAAGTTGGAAGAGCACGTGAGGAAGGAACGGATGCCGCTGTATTACGCCATGATTCTGCTGATGACAGCCTCCCTGTCGGCACAGATTTTTACCAATGACCTTTTTACTTCCTATGTGTTTGTGGAGATCATGACGCTGGCAGCGGCGGGACTGATCGCTGCCCACGGAAAGGGCCGGGCGATTCTGGCTTCGGCCCGGTACATGGTCATGAACATGGTGGCTTCCTCACTGTTTCTGCTGGGGATTGTGCTGCTCTACGATCTGACGGGGCACCTGCTGATGTCCCCGATCCGGCAGCAGGTGGCCGCGCTGGCGGCGGAGGGTCAGTACAAGCTGGCGCTGATCGTGGTGGTAGGACTGATCACCGTCGGACTGAGCATCAAAAGCGCGCTTTTTCCCTTCCATTCCTGGGTGCCGGACGCTTACGGAACCGCATCCCCGGCCAGCGCGGCGATTATGTCCGGGCTGGTGTCCCATGCCTACCTTTTCCTGCTGATGAAAATCATTTACAGGGTTTTCGGAACAGAGCTGTTCGCGGTTACAGGCATCGAAAACGTTCTGTTTGTTTTCGGACTGGCCGGCATGCTGATCGGCAGCATCGTCGCTATTCTGCAGCAGGATCTGAAGCGGATGATCGCTTATTCCTCGGTGGCACAGGTGGGCTATATCTTCATGGGAATCGGACTCGGGAGCCGAGCGGGAATGCTGGCCGCGGCGTTTCACCTGCTGGCCCATGCCGCCTGCAAATCCATGCTGTTCATTACGACAGACGCGCTGATCCGCGCATCAGGGGGCTCTTCCGACCTGCGGGATCTTCGCGGTGCGGGATTCCGGGCGAGGCTGACCGCCGCGGCGTTTGCGGTCGGCAGTATATCCATGGTCGGCTTTCCGTTCCTGGGAGGTTTCCCAAGCAAAGTGAATTTTGTCCGCGCTGTGATTGATATCGATCCGATCCATCGGATTCCGGTGCTGATCTTCCTGGTACTGTCCACCTGGCTGAATACGCTGTATTTCCTTCGTGCGGTGATCTCTCTTTACACCATGGGGAAGCAGGATCAGCCCCGGAGGGAGGAACGGGTTCGGACTGGCATCGCCTACGCCCTGTCGCTGGCGGGTTTTATCGCCCTGAATGCCGGACTGGGGCTGTTTTCCCAGCGGATCATCAACGGGCTGCTCAGCGGCCTTTCCATGTTTTCCTGATAGGAGGGTCTGACAATGGTTTCATCCTGGTACATGCTCATTCCCGTGCTGTTTCCGGCGGCTGCCGGCATTGCCGTGGCCGCGGGCCGGCCAAGCTCCGCGGTGCGGAAAATGCTGGTTTCCTGCAGCCTGGGGATCAACTGCCTGCTGCTGATTCCCGTGCTGCTTTCGGGAGAACTGGAGTTTCGCCTGTTCAGCCTTTCCAGGGATCTGCCGGTTTTTCTGAAGGCGGACGATACCGGCAAATTCTTTGCGGCGCTGATGAGCTTCGTCTGGTTTGTGGTGGGTATTTATTCCTTTGAATACATGGCGCATGAGCGGCATCTGGATCGGTACTATGCCTGCTATCTGATGACCAGCGGCGTGCTGACCGCCCTGTGCCTGTCCGGATCGATCATCACCTTCTATATGTTTTATGAAATGATGGCCCTGCTGACAGTGCCGCTGGTGGTGCATACCATGGAAAAGGACGCGGTGGCGGCAGGCATCAAGTACCTGATCTATTCCATTCTGGGCGCTTCGCTGGCATTGCTGGGCATCTTTCTGCTGTCCGGCTATGTGACGTCCTTCTCTTTCACCCCGAAGGGCGTGCTGAATCCGGAAACCGCGGGAGAGGGACGCAATACGGTGCTGATCGCCGCGATGATGCTGATCGTTGGCTTTGGGACGAAAGCAGGTATGTTCCCGCTGCATGGCTGGCTGCCCACCGCCCACCCTGTGGCACCGGCTCCCGCTTCCGCTGTGCTGAGCGGTATCATTACCAAGACGGGCGTTCTGGGTGTTTTCCGGGTGGTTTATGAGCTGATCGGCGCGGAAACGCTGCGGGGCACCTGGGTTCAGATGGCTTTTCTCGGACTGACGATCTTTACCGTTTTCTCCGGATCGCTGCTGGCCTACCGGGAAAAACTGCTGAAAAAACGCCTGGCCTATTCCTCGGTTTCCCAGGTGAGCTATGTGCTGTTCGGCCTGGCGACCCTGACCCCGCTGGGGGTTGTGGGCGCGCTGCTGCATGTCTGCGCCCACAGCCTGATTAAGGATACGCTGTTCATGTCCGCCGGTGCGATCATCCATCAGACCGGCAAGACCCGGGTGGAGGAACTGAACGGAATCGGAAAACAAATGCCGAAGGTGATGATCTGCTTCACGGTGGTTTCCCTCGGACTGGTCGGTATTCCTCCGTGTCTGGGCTTCGTTTCCAAATGGTATCTGGCTCAGGGTTCCCTGGCGGCGGCCGGCGTTCCCCAGTGGCTGACGTGGCTCGGCCCGGCGGTGCTGCTCATTTCCGCACTGCTGACGGCGGGATATCTGCTGTCTCCGGCTATTCATGGGTTCTTTCCGCCCAAAGATCTTCCGGCGGAGGATCTGACCAGACGCGAACCGGGCGCTGTGATGCTTGTTCCCATGGCATGCTTTATGCTGCTGAGTGTTTTGCTGGGCATTTTCCCCGGCGGACTGATCCGGCTGTTCAGTAACATCGCCGCCGCGATCCTGTGAAAGGAGGGACGTGCATGCCTTCCTGGTGGATGATTCCAACGGTATTTCTGCCCATTGCCGGAGGCATGGGCGCCCGGCTGATTCCGTTTTCACGCCGGCTGAAGCAGATCTTTCTGCTTGCGGTGATCACCGCGACCTCTGTGCTGACCGCGCTTCAGATTTTCAGGGGAGACGGAAACAGCGCGGTGCTGTTTTCTGTGATGGACGACCTGACGCTGGTTTTCCGGCTGGACGGCGCGGGCAAAATCTTCGCGGGTCTGCTGGCGCTGCTCTGGCCACCGGCCATGCTGTACACCTATCTTTATATGCAGGGCAGAAACGCGGAAGGCTTCTTCTGCTTTTACACCATGTCCTACGGGGTGGCGCTGGCGATTGCCTTCGCGGGAAATCTTTTCACGCTGTATGCCTTTTATGAATGCCTGACGATGGTGACGCTTCCGCTGGTGGCTTTCAACAAGGACCGGGCCGCCCGGAAGGCGGGACAGACTTATGTGAACTTTTCCATTACCGGCGCGGCGATGGCCTTTGTCGGGATGCTGTTTCTGAGCCATTACGACACCCCTGCGGGTTTCTCTCCGGGCGGCGTGCTGGATATGGCCCGGGTGGCCGGGCATGAGGAAATGCTTCGCTGGGTTTTCCTGCTGGCCTTTATCGGATTCGGCACAAAGGCGGCTGTCTTTCCGATGTACGCCTGGCTGCCGGCGGTCAGCGTTGCCCCCACGCCGGTGACCGCATTGCTGCACGCGGTTGCCGTTGTGAATGCCGGGACGTTCGCGGTGATCCGCATGACCCATTATTCCTTCGGTGCGGCGTTCCTGGCGGGTTCCGTTCCGCAGGCCATTGCCGTGTGCCTGAGCTGTTTCACGATTCTGTTTGCCGCCGTCATGGCCATACGGCAGGGAAACCTGAAAAAGCGCCTGGCTTTTTCCACGGTTTCCAATCTTTCTTATATGCTGCTCGGCGCAGTGTTGATGACGCCCTATGGACTGGAAGGAAGTTTTCTGCACCTTGTATGCCACAGCCTGATGAAGATTCTGCTGTTCTGGTGTGCGGGGCTGTTTCTGATCCGCGCGAAAAGAAGTGAGATTCAGGAACTGCGCGGGCTCGGCAGACGCATGCCGGCAGTGTGCGCCGCCTATACCTTTGCGGCGGCTGCTCTGACAGGCGTTCCGCCGATGTGCGGGTTTCTGAGCAAATGGAACCTGATGATGGCCGCAGACCAGGAGGGTTCCTGGCTGGGCATTCTGGGAATGGCCGCGCTGATCATTGCCGCCGTGCTGACAGCGGCCTATGTGCTGTTCCCGGCGTTTCTGATGTATTTCAGGCCGCTGGAAGGGAAGACCGGGGATCCGGA
This sequence comes from uncultured Eubacteriales bacterium, assembly GCA_902764875.1. Classification (GTDB taxonomy): domain Bacteria; phylum Bacillota; class Clostridia; order Christensenellales; family Aristaeellaceae; genus Aristaeella. The sequence continues at coordinate 28,608 of CACWXP010000004.1, read as the reverse complement.
GGGAAAACGCTGGGACCGGTCCCCGGGCATCGTGGCACTGCTTGTTTTTTCGGCGGTCCTGATTCTGGCGGCCGGACTGGCCGGACCGCGTCTGGAGCAGGTGTTTCAGACGGCGCTGGGCGTGAGATAGGAGGGAGTGGAAATGCTTTATCTGCTGCTGCTTCCTTTGATGGCGGCTTTTGTAGTCCGGGCTCTGCCGGACCGGTGGCGGCTGCCGGGGTTTATCGGAACGCTGTGTACCGTATTTGCCGGAACGCTGGCGATCTGCTTTCATCCGGTTTCGCTTTCCCTTCCGGGCATCTGCGGCCTGGGGCTTTCCTTTCACGCGGACGGCTTCCGGGGGCTGTACGCCGTGCTTTGCGCTTTTATGTGGCTGGTGACGGGCCTTCTGACACCGGAATACTTCCGGCATGACCGGCAGCTGCCGCGGTATCTGTTTTTCAATCTGGTGACGCTGGCGGCGACGCTGGGCGTGTTTTACGCGGACGATCTGTTTTCCACACTGGTATGTTTCGAGGTGATGTCCCTGGCCAGCTATGTCTGGGTGATTCAGGAAGAGGAACCGCAGGCCATGCGGGCCGGGCAGACCTATCTGGCGGTAGCGGTGATCGGCGGCCTGACGACGCTGATGGGGCTGTTTCTGCTGTGGAAGAATCTGGGCACGCTGCGGTATGACGAACTGCAGGCGGCGGCCGTCGCCTTTGCGGGCCCGCGGAGCACAATTTCCTGGGCTTCCTGGCTGACGCTGTTCGGGTTTGCCGCAAAGGCGGGGCTTTTCCCCATTCACATCTGGCTTCCGAAAGCCCACCCGGTGGCGCCGGCACCGGCGTCGGCCATTCTGTCCGGCATGCTGACCAAGACCGGCGTGCTGGGAATGGCGGTGGTGGCGCTGCGCATCAATCACGGAAACGTGGATTTCGCCAACGCGCTGCTGGTGCTCGGGGCGGTCACCATGTTCCTGGGAGCGGTTCTGGGACTGTTTTCCGTCAACCTGAAGCGAACGCTTGCCTGCTCCTCCGTCAGCCAGATCGGATTTATCGTGTGCGGGCTGTCCCTGACGCTGCTGCTTGGGCATCACGGCACCATTGCCGCCTATGGCACGGTGCTGCATATGGTGAACCATTCTCTTTGCAAGCTATGTCTTTTCCTTTGCGCCGGTACGGTGTTCATGAACCTGGAAGAACTGGATCTGAACAAAATCCGGGGATTCGGGAAAGGGAAGCCTTTGCTGCACATCGTTTTCCTGGCGGGGGCTTTGTCCATCGCCTGCATTCCGCCGCTGGGGGCGGGCTTCAATTCAAAATCATTGCTGCACGAAGGCATTCTGGAGTACATGGAAGTGCTGGAGGAAGCGGGAAGCGGCGCCTGGGGCTGGTATAAGGCTTTTGAAATTCTGTTCCTGATCTCCGGCGGGCTGACGGTGGCTTACATGACAAAACTGTACATCTGCCTGTTCCGGGAGGAAGGCCCGGCCAGCGGGAAACCTTCCGGACGGAAATACGCGACCCGCCTTTCCGCCGCGGCGCTGATCCTTTCCTGCGCCGCACTGCCGCTGCTCGGCCTTTTCGGGCGGGAACTGATGAGCCCGCTGGCTGCCCGGTCCATGTCCTTTTTCGGACCGGAGGAAAAAGAGATTTTCTATTTTACATGGGAGAATCTGAAAGGAGCGCTGATCAGCATCGGCATCGGCGCGGCGGTTTATCTGGTTGTGGTTCGCTGCTTCCTGATGCGCAGGGAAAACGGGAGGAAGGTTTATGTGAACCGCTGGCCCGCCTGGCTGGATCTGGAGGAGGCTGTTTACCGGCCGGTGCTGAAATGGCTGCCGATCCTTCTGGGAAAAGCCGACGCCTTTGTGATGGGTATTCCGGATTCGAAAGCCGTGACCCGGTGGATTCCCCACGGTATCGGCCGGATAACGGTATTTGTGATGCGCCTGCCGGAATCCTTTGCCGTACTCCGGGCTGTTCCGGCGGGGATTACCGCGGTCAGCCGGTTTGTCTGCGAAATTCCGGAACGGCTGGCGTCGCTGATGCACAGGAGCCTGTTCCGCAAGGCAAAGCCCAAAAAGCAGGTGCCGGTCGGAAACGCCTTTACCTATCGTCTGGGATGCTTCCTGAACCGGTGTACGAGTCTTCTGAACCGCACCGTCTGGCGCGGACGGCCGCTGCGGCAGGACTTTGAATATGTTCTGGCCAGGCGGCGGCAGGAAGCGGCGGAGGAACAGGAGCGCATTATGAGCAGCGTATCCTATGGATTCCTGCTGATGCTGATTGGTATCGTGATCGTGGTTGTTGTACTGCTTGCCCACAGAACGTGACGGGCGGTGCGCCCGGCGGCGCAGCTGTTTACCATCTCCGGGTTTTATGCAAGGGCCTGCGCCAGATCGGCGATCAGGTCCTCTTTGTTTTCCAGCCCGACGCTCAGGCGCACCAGATCCGGCGAGACGCCGGCGGCCAGAAGCTCTTCATCGTTCATCTGGCGGTGGGTGGCGCTGGCGGGATGGAGGCAGCAGGAACGGGCGTCCGCCACGTGGGTTTCAATGGCGAAGACCTTCAGCTTTTTCATGAAGGCTTCCGCTGCCTTGCGGCCGCCCTTCACGCCGAAGGAAACGACGCCGCAGGAGCCCTTCGGCAGATACTTTTTCGCACGGTCATGGTATTTGTCGCCGGGAAGGCCGCAGTAGCTGACCCAGGCAACCTTTTCATTGGAAGCGAGGAATTCGGCCACGGCCTGGGCATTTTCGCAATGACGGTTCATACGGACGTGCAGGCTTTCCAGACCCAGATTCAGCAGGAAGGCGCTCTGGGGGCTCTGGACGGAACCGAAGTCCCGCATCAGCTGGCTGGTGGCCTTGGTGATAAAGGCGCCGGCGAGGCCGAACTTCTCGGTATAAACGATGCCGTGATAGCTTTCGTCCGGTGTGGTGAGCCCTGGGAACTTTTCGGGATCCTTTGTCCAGTCGAACTTTCCGCTGTCGACGATGCAGCCGCCCACAGCGCTTCCGTGGCCGTCCATGTACTTGGTGGTGGAATGGGTGACGATGTCCGCGCCCCATTCGATGGGCCGGCAGTTCACGGGGGTGGCGAAGGTGTTATCCACAATCAGGGGAACGCCGTGCCGGTGGGCGGCAGAGGCGAACATCTCAATATCGAGCACGCACAGGGCCGGATTTGCGATGGTTTCACCGAAGACGGCCTTTGTGTTCGGCCGGAAAGCGGCGTCCAGCTCTTCCGCCGTGCAGTCCGGAGAGACGAAGGTGAACTCAATGCCCATCTTTTTCATCGTGACGGCAAAGAGGTTATAGGTGCCGCCGTAGATGGCGGAGCAGGCCACCACATGATCTCCGGCGTTGGCGATGTTGAACACGGCATAGAAATTCGCCGCCTGGCCGGAGGAAGTCAGCATTCCGGCGGTGCCGCCTTCCAGCGCACAGATCTTCGCGGCCACGGTGTCACAGGTCGGATTCTGCAGGCGGGAATAGAAATAGCCGGAGGCTTCCAGGTCAAACAGCTTGCCCATGTCCTCGCTGGTGTCGTACTTGAAGGTGGTGGACTGGATGATGGGGACCTGGCGGGGTTCTCCGTTTTTCGGCGTGTAGCCGCCCTGGACGCATACGGTTTCGATGGCTGCCATGATGTGCTTCCTTCTTTCTTTATTGTGTATGTAACCTTTATGGTGTATGTGACGGCGACCCCTCGGACGCATCCTCAGTTCATCGTCTGTTCCTCTATATCCGCGTTTTCCACAATCCAGTCGGACGGGGACTCCCCGGGCAGGGGCGAGGATTCCTCAAAGGGGATGTATTTCCCCGTGTGGAAGATTTCATAAATAATATCGTAGTGGGGATCGTTCTTTTTGGTTTCCGGATCCGTGCGCCAGCCGTTATCCGTGGGCTGGCCCTTGTACATGATCTTCGTGTCCGGCAGGGCTTCCTGCAGCTCTGCCTTTTCCGCGGCGGTCATCGCGTGGACGCCCATGTCGGAAATCCACAGCCTTTTCAGCTGCTTCATCTCCTTCAGCGGACGCCAGTCGGCCACGCTGTTGTTGGCCAGGTTCAGATCAATCAGGTTCGGAAGTTTCGTCAGGGGAGTGATGTCCTTGATGCCGCAGGTAAAAAGCTCCAGGTATTCCAGATCCTTCAGATCCGCCAGCACTTCGATGTTTTTCAGCTTCTGGTTTTCGCCGAGGATCAGCACCCGCAGGCGCGGCATGTTCCGAAGGAAGGTGATATCCGTCAGATTGTTGTGCCCCAGATCCAGCGCCAGCAGGTTCGTGCAGTATTTCAGGAGCTCGAATTCCCGGCTTGCGTGGTTCGGGCATTTCCCGTGAAGCGTGGAAAAAGCTTCCGCGTCGGTGCGCACGATGTGCCGGGTTTTGTATTTCATGAGCTGCAGCTTCCAGCCGAATTCGACCTCCGGCAGCGCCTCCGTCAGTTTGCCGACCTGGGCGGCGGTGACCTGGGTGGCGAACATGTCGACTTTTTTCAGGTTCGGGAACTCTTTCAGGAAAGCAATGAAATCATCCATGGAGGAGACGGTTTCCTCCCCCATGTCAATATATGTCGCGTCCCGGCTGAAGGAGACATTGCCGAAGGCAACGGTATCGCTTGTCTCTTCGGCTGCGGCAACCCCGCACAGAAGCAGGCATACCAGCAGCAGGGCGGTGATTTTCCTCATGCGGCAGCTCCTTTCTCCCCGCAGGCAGTTTACATAAACTCCTGTATTTTACCATGCGGAACGGGGAGGGACAAGGGCAAAAACGAATGAAAAACACCAACGGCACCACATCATTGAAGTTCTGGGATATGTGTGATAAAATACTTCAGTTACATATTAATGAAGAGAAAGGATCGGAAACGGATGATCAAAAAACTGGCCTCCCGAGTGCGGGAGTATAAAAAGCAGGCCATTGCCACCCCGCTGTTTATGATCGGGGAAGTGGCGATGGAAGCCCTGATTCCGATGATCATGGCCTGGCTGATCGACCGGGGCATCGGTACGGACGAGCATCCCGGCAGTATGGAGCTGATCTTTCTCTACGGCGGTCTGCTGCTGGCGGCTGCCGTGGTTTCCCTGATTTCGGGCGTGCTTGCCGGAAGGATGGCGGCGGTGTCCTCCGCCGGGTTCGCTCGGAACCTCCGGCACGACATGTATTACCGCATTCAGGATTTTTCCTTTGCCAACATTGATAAATTCAGCACCGCTTCCATCATCACCCGGCTGACCACGGACGTGACGAACGTTCAGAACAGCTTCCAGATGATCCTGCGGATGGCGGTGCGCGCGCCGCTGACGCTGCTGTTCTCGCTGATTATGGCGATGACGATCAACGCCCGGATTTCCATGGTGTTCCTGATTGCCCTGCCGATCCTCGGCGTGGGTATCTATCTGATCATGTCCCGCACGCATCCGATCTTCCAGCGCGTGTTCAAAACCTATGACAAGCTGAACAATGTTGTGCAGGAGAACCTGCGGGGCATCCGGGTGGTCAAGAGCTTTGTGCGCGAAGACTATGAGGAAAAGAAGTTCAAAAACATCTCAAACACCATCTATACGGACTTTGTGAAGGCGGAAAAGAATATCGCCTTCATGAACCCGCTGATGATGACCTGTATTTTCACCTGCACGCTGATTATCGCATGGCTCGGGGCGCACGAAATCGTCAAATCCGGCAACGACATCGCCAACGGCATGACCACCGGCCAGCTGATGAGCCTGATCACCTACACGATCCAGATCCTGAGCAGCCTGATGATGGTGTCCTTCACCTTCCTGATGATCACCATGAGCCGGGCTTCCGCCCAGCGCATTGTGGAAATCCTGGACGAAGAGTCCGACATCGTGAGCCCGGAGAACGCCGTCACGGTCGTAAAAGACGGATCCATCGACTTCGACCACGTTTCCTTCCGGTACAAGAAGGACAGCGAACGGGAGACGCTGGAGGACATCGACCTGCATATTCCCTCCGGAGCGGTGGTCGGCATCCTGGGCGGCACCGGCAGCGGCAAGAGCTCGCTGGTGCAGCTGATTCCCCGGCTGTACGACGCCACAGAGGGTACGGTCCGCATCGGCGGCGTCGACGCGAAGGAATACGACCTGACGGCCCTGCGGGACGGTGTGGCCATGGTGCTGCAGAAGAACGAACTGTTCAGCGGAACGATTAAGGATAACCTCCGCTGGGGCAACGAGGACGCCACCGACGAGGAAATGGAAGAGGCCTGCCGCCTGGCCCAGGCGGATCCCTTTATCCAGGACTTCCCGGACAAGTATGAAACCAAGATCGAACAGGGCGGAACCAATGTTTCCGGCGGACAGAAGCAGCGCCTGTGCATTGCGCGGGCTCTGCTGAAAAAGCCGAAGATCCTGATTCTTGACGACAGCACCAGCGCTGTGGATACCCGGACGGACGCGCAGATCCGCGCCGGATTCCGCAGCTATATCCCTGAAACGACCAAGCTGATCATTGCCCAGCGCGTTTCTTCCGTGCAGGACGCGGACATCATCGTCGTGCTGGACAACGGCCGGGTTGTGGATACCGGCAAGCACGAAGAGCTGCTGGAACGCTGCGAAATCTACCGCGAAGTCTATGAATCCCAGACGAAGGGGGGCGGCGCGGATGAGTAACAGAAGAATGGGCCCGGGCGTCATGGGCCCCCATAAGCCGGTGGATAAGAACACCGTCAAACGCCTCCTCGGATACATGAAGCCTTACTGGCCCCGACTGCTGCTTGTAATGGTGTTCATCGTGCTGAACGCGGTGGCGACGGCGGCCGCGGCCAACTTCCTGGGCGAAGTGATCGACGATCATATCACGCCGATGCTTTCCCAGGCGACGCCGGATTTCACCCCCCTGGTGCATGCGATGCTGCGGATGGCAGTGCTTTACGTGCTGGCGATCCTCGCGAATTTCTTCCAGGCGCGGATCATGGCGGTGATCAGCCAGAGCGTGCTGCGGAAGGTGCGGGACGAGATGTTCACGCATATGCAGACCCTGCCGATCCGCTATTTTGACACGCATACCCACGGCGACGTCATGAGCCATTACACCAACGACACGGACACCCTGCGTCAGCTGGTCAGCCAGGTGCTGCCGCAGACGATCTCTTCCGTGATCACGCTGACCGTCGTGCTGATCTCCATGCTGCGCTGCAGCGTGTGGATGACGCTGGTGATGATCGCGGGAACCTTCGTGATGCTGAAAGCCACCGTGAAAATCGGCGGCGGCAGCGCGAAATATTTCGGCAAACAGCAGACATCCCTGGCCGCCCTGAACGGTTATATTGAAGAAATGGTGAACGGCCAGAAGGTCGTCAAGGTCTTCAATCATGAGCCCCAGGCGAAGGAAGAATTCGACCGCCGGAACGACGACCTGACCGAGAACGCCACCGAAGCCAACAAGCTGGGCAACATTCTCGGCCCGGTGAACAACAACATGGGCCACCTGATCTACATTATCCTGGCGATCGTGGGCGGCGCGCTGGCCATCGGCAATGTGACCAACCTGAGCCTGACCGGCCTCGGACCGCTGACCCTGGGCAGCATCGCCGCGTTCCTCACCCTCAGCCGGAACTTCATGATGCCCATCAACCAGATGGCGCAGCAGATCAGCTTCATCGCCATGGCCATGGCCGGCGCGGAGCGGATTTTCAAACTGATGGATGAGGAGCCGGAGAAGGACGAAGGCTATGTGCATCTGGTGAACGCGAAGGAAGTCAACGGCGAAATCACCGAAACGGATGAGCACACCGGCCTGTGGGCCTGGAAGCATCCGCACAGCGCCGACGGTACCGTGACCTACAAAAAGCTGGAAGGCGACGTGGTCATGGAGGAAGTGGACTTTGCCTACGAGCCGGAAAAGCCCGTGCTGCATGATATTTCCCTCTACGCCCATCCCGGCGAAAAGGTGGCCTTCGTGGGCGCTACCGGCGCGGGCAAAACGACCATCACCAACCTGATTAACCGCTTCTACGACATCGCGGACGGCAAGATCCGCTACGACGGGATCAACATCAACAAGATCTGCAAGGGCGACCTGCGCCGGTCCCTGGGCGTGGTGCTGCAGGATGTGAATCTGTTCACCGGTACGGTGATGGACAACATCCGCTACGGCAAGCTGGACGCCACCGACGAGGAATGCATCGCCGCGGCGAAGCTGGCCAACGCCGACGACTTTATCACCCGCCTGCCGCAGGGGTACCAGACAGTGCTCAAAGGCGACGGCAGCGGCCTCAGCCAGGGCCAGCGGCAGCTGATTTCCATTGCCCGGGCGGCGGTGGCCGATCCGCCGGTCATGATCCTCGACGAGGCGACTTCCTCCATTGATACACGTACGGAAGCTCTGGTGCAGAAAGGTATGGACCAGCTGATGGAAGGCCGGACAGTGTTCGTCATTGCCCATCGGCTGTCGACAGTGCAGAACAGCGACGTGATCATGGTGCTCGACCACGGAAGAATCATCGAGCGCGGCAGCCACGATCAGCTGATTGCCGAAAAGGGACAGTATTACCAGCTGTATACCGGCGCCTTCGAACTGGAATAAACTCAAAAAGAAAAACAGCATGTATAAAACAGGATTCCAGCGAATCAACCGCCGGAATCCGTTTTTTGCAGCACATTCTCCCTGCGTTTGGCAGAATCATCCGTGAGCGGGTATAGCTTTCTTATTCGGGAATCAGATCCTCAAAGTTAATATCCTCTTCGTCATCGTCCACCAGGAAACCGGCGGGCTGCGGCTTTGCCTGAAGGCTTTCGAGGTATTCCTCCAGGCAGTAATTGGCTTTCTTCATGGCAAGGGCGTGCTCTTTACCGACATAGCGGATATGCCATTCCTCCGCGTTAAAACCGGTGATTTCCGTTTTGTCCGCCTGATAGCGGATGACAAAGCCGTAATCCCAGCAGTTGGCGTTCAGCCATTTGTATTGCTTCGTTCCCTTGAAGGCGGAAGCGCCTTTGGCGGTGATGTCAAAGGCAAGACCCAGATGATGCTCGCTGCAGCCGGGTTCCGCCACCGTGCGCAGAGCGCGGGCCTTTGCCTTCGCGCGGGACAGGCCACTGTTTTTCATATATCCTTTGATCTTGTTGTCCAGGATTTTTTTCTGATCCGCAATGCTGCGGTAGGCGGTGTTGATCTGCCAGTTTTTGATCCCGTCCTCCTTTGCGGCTTCCAGCATCACTTCCAGCGCTTCCGCCGCGGCGCGCACGGCCATGGTGTTTTTGTATTTGATTTTCACAAGGGAGGTATCCAGCACTTCGCTCAGGAGCACCAGATCCGCAGGCACGAAATCTTCCGCCACGGGATGATCCTTGTTGACCAGCATCGGAAGCTCATCCCCGAGCACGTCGTAGGTTTCCTCTTCCGCCACAGCGGCGAAAAGGGAGGAAAACACCAAAGCCAGCAACAGCACGCAGCAAAGCGCGCGCGGCGGGAAGGACGTTGTTCTTCGCATGGAGATCACCTCTTTCCGCGATTATACCACAGAACGCCGGATCTGTGCAAAAACAGCCACGTGCTTGTTGCGGCCGGTGAAAAATGGTATACTGGGCCGGAAAGCAGGAAAACGGGAGGAAATCCAGCATGCCGGAAGTCGTCGTACACGCCGTGTTCGGGCGCGAGGTTCGTGAACATCTTGACAGCGGAATCGCCGGAAAAATCCGGGAGGTTCCGTATACCTTCGCACTCTTCGGGCCGGATATCTGGTTTATGTATGAGCCGTGGAAGCGACGGGAGGGCCGCGGCCGCCGGATGCACACCACAAAGACGGGTGCATTCCTGATGCAGCTGGCCCGGCAGGCAAAGGTCAGCCGTCATCCGGAGGAGATGTTTTCCTATCTGGCGGGTTTCCTGTGCCACTACGCGCTGGATGCTGAAACCCATCCCTACATTATTTATATGACGGAAGAAAAAATGAAGCTGCCCCGGGGACATATGAGCTTTGAGCACAGTCTGGACAAGCTCGAGATGGAACGGGAAGGCGTCTGGGGTGAAAAGCACCCGGTCACGGAGCATTACTTCCCGAATCTCCGCCTGCCGGAGTGCATCCGGGAGGATATCGACGCGGTTTATCAGAAGGTGTACGGCTGGAAAAACAGCTGGCAGGCGCTGAACATATCCTGGCCCCGGTACCGGCTTTGCTACCGGCAGCTGGAAAATCCGAAGGGTTCATTCACGCATCTGGCGAGAACCACCGGCCATCCGGCCCTGAAATCCTTCGCCTATGCCACGGGCCACTTCAACGATACGGACGTGGAAAACAACGCAAAGGCCGAATGGACTCACAGTCACGATCCGTCCGTCAAATCCACCGCGAATTTCGGCGAAATGAAAGCGGCCGCCCTCCAAAATGCCCTGGAGATGATCACGGCCGCTTATCGGTATGTGTTTTTGAATGAAATTTCGGAAGAGAAACTGGCCGAACGGATCGGGAACCGCTCCTACCTCAGCGGGCTGGATGTTGACGATCCCAGGAACACCTCGGTTTCCTTCCTTCTTCCGCCCTCGAAGCCGGAATAATTACTTTGCCGCGCCTGCCAGCTGTTTATAGACGCCGGTGGATTTCAGCGCCGGGAGCACCGCGTGGTAGAAGATCGGCGCAACCACGATGGCAAAGGCGGCGTTGATCAGGGACGGCACCAGCTTCGCAACCAGCACGGAGGGGATGGTGTCGGCCGGAATCGGCTCCACCCACATTTTGAAAATCCAGGTTTTCAGCATATACAGCGCCACATAGGTCAGCGCGCCCGCGACGCAGCTGAGCACCAGCGGAAGCACGGTTTCCTTCCATTCCGGATCCCCGTGCTTCTTTTTCCATGCGCCGTAGATCATCGCCGTCACCCAGGCCATGGCGAACTTGCTGACAAAGGTGATCGCGGCGTTCAGAAAATCATAACCGCCGAAAAGCACATCGTACAGCGCGGAACCCAGGCCCGCGGAAAGGCCGCCGGTCACCGGCCCAAGCAGAAGCCCCGCCAGCAGGCACATGGCGTTGGCAAAATGCACCTTGCTCTGCCCCAGCGGGATCCGGAACAGGGTGATCACGCAGATAATGGCGGCCATCACGGCGCCGAAAACAATTCGGGTCAGTTGGTTCTTGCCGGAATTCATACAGCTCATCTCCCCTTGACTTTCGTTGGAAAAGAGTATATGCTTCGATTGGTTATATTAAAAGTACCAGAAAAGGAGATTTTTATCATACCAGATGAGAACCACCAAACCGGCCTATCTGGCCCTGTATGAATCCCTGCGGGAGGAAATCCTGACGGACATCCGCCCCGCCGGAACGCGGCTGCCCTCCCGGCGGTCCCTGGCGCGGGACCGGGGCCTCAGCGAAGTCACCGTGGATCACGGGATTGAACTGCTTTGCGAAGAAGGGTACGCCGAAGCCCGGCCCCGCAGCGGCGTTTGGGTCACCTACCGGGCCGGGGACGGCTTTTCCGTTTCCTCCGCCCGGACATTTCCCGCGGCGGTTTCCCTGCCCCGGGCAGAAGGACGCGACACTTTTCCCTTTCCGACACTGGCAAAGGTGATGCGCAGGGTGCTTTCGGACTACGGCGAAGCATTGCTGATCAAGCCGCCGAACACCGGCTGTGAAACGCTGCGGGAAGCCCTGTGCAGCTATCTGGCCCGCAACCGGGGCATCCGGGTGACGAAGGAACAGATCGTGATCGGCAGCGGCGCGGAGTATCTTTACGGCCTGGTGGTGGAAATGCTGGGCCGGGACCGGATCTGGGGGCTCGAATCTCCTTCCTATGAAAAAATCGAGCGGGTATACCGCTCGAGGGGGGTTGTGTGCGATTTGCTTCCGCTGGGTGCAGACGGCATTGTTTCCGAAGCGCTGCAGGCCACCAAAGCTTCCGTGCTGCATATCACGCCCTTCCGCTCCTTTCCGACCGGCATCACCGCCTCGGCCTCCAAGCGGCAGGAATACCTGCGCTGGGTGTCCGTGCCGGACCGGTTTATTGTGGAGGACGACTATGAATCAGAGTTTTCCCTCCTGCGCAAGCCTGAGGAAACGGTTTTCGCCGCCACGCGGATGCAGAACGTAATTTACCTCAACACCTTCTCCCGCACGGTTTCTCCGTCCATGCGCGTGGGCTATATGGTGCTGCCGGAGCGGCTGGTTCCCGTGTTTCGCGAGAAAGTCGGATTCTATTCCTGCTCGGTACCCGCCTTTGAACAGTATGTGCTGGCCGAACTGCTGAAAAACGGGGAATTCGAACGACATATCAACCGGGTACGCCGGCAGGAACGGAAAATGCCTTAATCCCCGCCGAGGCTGTTGAACCCTTCGCCCAGCGCCTCATGGGCCTCGGAAATGAACATGAAAGCTTTCTCGTCCTCTTCCTGCACGATGCGCTTGACGGACATGACCTCCTGCCGGGCCACCACGCAAAGTACCACCGGCTGCGGTTTTCCGCGGTAGGCGCCTTTCGCCTCCAGATGGGTCACACCGCGTCCGACCTCGTCCATGAGCCGCTGCGTGATTTTCTCCCATTTCTCCGTCATAATGAAGCAGGCCTTGTTCCCGCTGAAGCCCATCATCACGGCATCAATCACCTTCGAGCAGACATAGATGCTGATGAACGCGTAAAGCGCCTGCTCCACGCCGATGAACGCCGCGGCGCCGAGCACCACCAGGCAGTCGATGGCAAACAGGAACATCCCGACGGAAATGAAGGACAGTTTCTTGTGCACCATTCGGGCGATCATGTCCGTTCCGCCGGTGGTAGCGCCGCCCCGGAGAATCAGGCCGAGGCCCGCGCCAAGTACGACGCCGCCGAAGAGCGTGCCGAGCAGCGGATCCCGGCTCACGGGCCGGATCGGCAGAAGATCGATCAGCAGGGAAAAGAGCACGGTGGCAATCAGGCTTCGAAAGGCAAAGATCTTGCCCATGGACCGGTAGCCGATGATGAACAGCGGAATGTTCAGCGCCAGGGACACCGTTCCGACGGGGAGACCGAACAGGTAATTCAGGATCGTGGCAACGCCGGTCAGGCCGCCCGGGGCAATGTTGTTCGAAATCAGAAAGGCCGGATAGGCCGCCGCCCCGATCAGGCAGCCCAGCAGAATCTGCAGATAGCCGACTGCAATCTGTTTCCCGCCGACAGTATGAATATGCTCTGTCACGGATTCCCGAATACGGAGTTTCATAGGATCTGCTCCTCTTTATCGCACTTCAACCGAAAGCCTGTGGGGCAGGCAGATGATCATTCCGAACATCACCCGGGTTTCCAGGTTGTCCCGGGTGACCGCCTCCATCTTCACACAGTCCTGCCCCTCGCAGTTGGCGCTTTCCATATAGACCCGGTCCCCGGTGAGCACCAGGGAGTTTTCGTCGCCGTTTTCCTGGATCACTTTGACCGTATGCGCTTCCTCAAAAGGAAGATTCGCGATCTCCTTCCCGTCCAGGGTCAGGATTACCCGCAAATCCTTTGAATCAGGGGAAAGCACCGGATCAGAGAGGGCTTCCCCGTCGAGCAGAATCTGCGTTCCGGCAGTCTTCGCTCCCGGCCGGAGCAGCACAAAGCAAAGCACCGCCGCGGCGGCAGCCAGAAGAAGGACCGCGATCCAGACCCTTTTCTTCACACTCTTTGCACCTCCGGGATTCTCAGCTGCCGAAATGGTAGCACAAAGCAGGATGAAACGCAACCGGAGCCATATGCCCCGTTTGCTTTTTTCCGGCTTTCATGAGATAATATCAGGTATATCAAACAGTGGATCAGGGGAGCGTTCAGTCATGCTGAAGATCGGACAGTTTAGCGATACCTTTCTGCCGGTGGTTGACGGGGTGGGCCGTGTGGTACAGGCTTATGCGGAAACCCTGACGGCCATGGGACACCAGGTCACAGTGGTCGCGCCGATGTATGACACAGGCTCCCGGGGCGGGCTTCCTTATGAGCTGCTGGACTTTATGGCTTCCCCTGTGCCCGGGCTGAAACAGTACCGCTTCGGCGAGGCCATGCTCGATGCCCATTACCGCAAGCGGATCCGCATGGTGGAGCTGGATATCGTGCATGCTCACAGTCCGTTCCACGCAGGTTCCGAGGCCCTGCGCCTGGCCGCGGTCCGGAAGCTTCCCCTGGTGGCTACTTTTCATTCCAAATACTACGACGATTTCCTGAAGACCACGAAATCCGAGTCCGTCGCCCGGATGCTGACGAAATTCGTCGTGAATTTCTACAACCGTTGCGACGAGGTGTGGGCTGTCGGGCGCAACACCGCGGACGTGCTGAAGAGCTACGGCTATGAAGGCGAGGTTCAGGTGATGCCCAACGGCGCAACGATGCGCACCGTCCGTCCGTCGGACGTGGAGGAAGTCACCCGCCGGTTCTCGCTGGGGGACGATCCGGTGATCCTGTTCGTGGGCCAGATGGATTGGAAAAAGAATATCCTGACGGTGCTGGAAGCCTGCGCCGAACTGAAGAAGCAGGGGCAGGTTTTCCGTCTGCTGCTGGCAGGGCAGGGCATGGACATGAACGGAATCCAGCAAAAACTGGACGAGCTCAATATCCAGGACCGGGCCCAGATGCTGGGGCATATTACGGACAGCTCCCTGCTTGACGGGCTCTATACCCGGGCTGCCGTGTTTGCCTTCCCCTCGCTGTACGACGCCGCGCCGATGGTCGTCCGGGAGGCGGCGGTGATGGGTACGCCCTCGGTTATGGTTCGGGGAAGCACTGCCGCGGAGATCATCCGGGACGGGGAGAACGGTTACCTTTGTGAAAACGATCCGCAGGATCTGGCCCGGGTGATCCGGGGCATTCTGGAGGATCCGGAAAAGCGGAACCGCATCGGGGAAACGGCGAAGGAGACGATCCCCGTGCCCTGGAGCAGGGTGCTGGAGACCGCTGTGGAGCGGTATGAGCGCCTGGTGGCCCTCGGAAAAGAAGGAAAACTGAAGAACAAGCGCAGACGGCTGGTCTGATTCTTTGGATAAAAGGAACACGGTTCATGAGCAGAAAGAAAATCCAGCGCAATCTTTTCCTGACGGAAAAGCGAAAGATCCGGGTCGGGAAGCATATGCTCCAGCTTCGGATTCTGCGGCCTGTCGGGGAAACCGGCGGAAAAGCCACAGGCGTCCTGTGGGTGCACGGCGGAGGATACCAGAGCGGCTCCTCCAAGGACGTGTATGTGACCCGGGCGCTGTCGCTGACGGTGAAGTTCGGCGCGATCGTCGTGTCTCCGGACTACCGCCTCAGCAGACATCATCCTTATCCGGCGGGTCTGCAGGACTGCTATGCCGCGCTGCTTTATATGAAAAACCACGCTAATGAACTCGGCATCCGGGAGGACCAGATCATGGTCGGCGGGGAGAGCGCCGGCGGCGGCATGTGCGCGGCGCTGTGCATGCTGGCGAAGGATCAGGAAGAAGTGAATATCGCCTACCAGATGCCGCTGTATCCCATGCTGGACGACAGGGACACGGAATCCTCCCGGGACAATCACCAGCGGAACTGGAACACAAAGAAGAATCATAAGGCCTGGAAGCGCTACCTGCGGGAATCCTGGGGTACGGACCTGGTCAGTTACTACGCGGCGCCGGCCCGGCGGACGGATTATTCCGGCCTGCCGCCGTGCTATACCTATGTGGGACGGGGAGAACCCTTCTATCAGGAAACGGCGGACTATGTGGAGCACCTGAAAGCCGCCGGGGTTGAGGCGGAAATGGACGCCTATCCGGAGGAGTGGTTCCATGCCTACGACCTGCTGATGCCCCTGAAAAAGGTTTCCCAGGAAGCCAAGGCAAAGTTCGAGGCACATTTCGCCGACGCCCAGCAGCGTTTCTTTGCTCCACAACCGGAACAAAAATCCTGAAAAAACCGGTGGAAAACCGCCGGAAGATATGGTAAGATAAAAGTGTCAACGGACGTTCTTTTCTGAAAAGCCATCAAAAACGGCGAAAGCCGGTCATACGGGGAGGAATCGGAATGAAAAAACAGGAAACGGTTTGCAAGGTCGCCTTTGTAGGTTCTGAATGTTATCCGTTTGTGAAAACCGGCGGACTGGGGGACGTAATGTACGCGCTGCCCCGGGCCCTGATCCGTGAAGGCTGTGAATGCCGGGTGATTCTCCCGCTGTATGCCTGCATCAAGGATCAGTACAAGCAGAAGATGCAGTACAAGGGTTCCTTCATGATGGACCTGACCCTGGAAGGGAGAACCTTCTATGTCGGCATCATGGAGCTGGAGATGGACGGCGTCATCTACGACTTCATCGACAACCGTGAATTCTTCGACTGGGGCAATCCCTATACGGGCCTCTGGGAGGATATTCCGAAGTACTGCTATTTCTCCAAGGCTTCGCTGGCGGCGCTGAACTATCTGGAATGGATTCCGGACGTCATCCACTGCCACGACTGGCAGGCGGCGCTGGTTCCGCTGTACCTGAAGACCAAGTTCTGGAACTGCGATCTGAAGAAGAGCAAGAGCATGCTGACGATTCACAACCTGCGGTTCCAGGGCATCTGCGGCATTCAGCACCTGAAGTACTGGTCCGGCCTGTCTGACGGCCTGTTCGATTATCCCGTGCTGAAGCAGGCGGATGACGAGGCGAACATGTTCAAGGGCGGCCTGGCCTATGCCGACGCCATTACCACCGTCAGCGCCACCTATGCCAAAGAGATCCAGACGCCCGAATACGGCGAGCGTCTCGACGCCCATCTGCGGTATCATTCCACCCGGATGAAGGGCATCGTGAACGGCATTGATACCGACATCTGGAACAGCAGCACGGACAAGCTCCTGGCGGCGCCCTACGATGTGACCGACGTGCTGGAGAAGAAGTGGGAGAACAAGGAAGCGTTGCGGGAACAGCTGGGCCTGTCCCGGGATGACGGCAGCAAGATCATGATCGGTCTTGTTTCCCGCCTGACGGACCAGAAGGGGCTGGATCTTGTGGACGCCATCATGCCGGAGATCATGGACGGCAGAACCCAGGTCATCGTTCTGGGCACAGGCGACCCGCGGTATGAAAACGCCTTCCGTTATTATGAAGAGAAGTATCCGGGCGATGTCTGCGCCTATATTTCCTACAACGAGGGCCTGGCCCACCGGATCTACGCCGGCACCGACGCCTTCCTGGTACCCAGCCTGTTTGAGCCCTGCGGCCTGACCCAGCTGATCGCCATGCGCTACGGCACGATCCCGATCGTCCGGGAGACCGGCGGCCTGAAGGACACCGTGCTGCCCTATGACGAGGAAACGCAGGAAGGAAACGGCTTTACCTTTGTTACCTATAAGCCCGACCAGCTACTGAAGGCTGTCGACAGCGCGAAGGATCTGTTCTTCGGCGACCGGCAGAAGTGGGACGCCATGGTGAAACGGGATATGATGAAGGACGTTTCCTGGGAGCAGTCCGCGAAGCAGTATCTGGAGTTCTATAAGGAACTGATGGCATAAAGACCTTCGGAAAAGGCAGAATTCCCCGAAAATGATATAAATCCCCCCAAATTGGCGAAACCGGAGAAATAACCCCCTGTTTTTTTCCGGTTTCGCTCTTCTTTTTTCCGGCAATTGGGTGTATGCTGGTTTCATCCTTTTTAAAGGGAAACCAATCTGCCGCCCGCAGGGCGGCAGCCAATCAGCGTCAAGTGGCGATCATTCGCCACAGTGAGGAGGAGAAGAAGATGGAGAACAACAATCCGAACGCGGGCGAAAAGGCGAAGAGCTTCCTGCAGAAGCTGTACCATTTCCGTGTGAAAGTGGACAAGAAGGGAAAGCCGATCATCAACGTATCGAGCATTTTCGGCCTTTTCGCGCTGATCTTTTCGCCGCATGTAACGATTATCGGCACCGTCGCGGCCCTGCTGATGGGCTATCAGTTCCGCTTTGAGAGCGAAGACATGGACGACAAGGAACTTGAGGAACGGATCCGCAAGGCCGCCCAGAACGTGAAAAACGGCGCTGTCAGCGCGGTGAAGTCCATCCAGACCGAGATCAGCAAGGCCCGGGCGCAGAACGCGCCGAAGACTCAGGCGGAGGCCGAGCAGATGGCCCGCCAGATCGTCGAGAAGGCGACCGCGGCTCCGGAAGCTGCTCCTTCCAACCAGGAGATTCTGAACGACCTGAAGGAACAGGCGGACAGTATGCCGGAGAGCAATCCTGCCGCCACCACTTTCCACAGCGCCTATGCCGCTTCCGTCGGTTCCGTGCCGATTCTGCGCGTGAGCGAAGAGCCCGCGTCCGCCCCGGAACCCGAATCCCCCGCCGCCAAAGGCAGCGCGGAATAAAGGACAACGGACGCAGAATTTTGTTGACTTTGCGGGACACATTCGGTATAATCTCGAAGGCTCTGCGAAAGCAGGCCGATACTGATAACCGGAGAGACGAAGATTCTCCAGAAGAAAAGAGGAAGAATATGAAGAAACTGTTTGCTCTGGTCCTGGCCTTGTGCCTGCTGTGCGGCTGCGCCGCCATGGCTGAGACCGCTACGAACGAAATCACCTGGGAACAGGTTGCTCCCATGGTGGAAGCCGGAAACGTGGCCGGCCAGTTCTACACCTTTGATCAGATTGCCATGGCGATCTGGATTCCCGAAGGTCTGGCTCCCGCTGAACTGCCCGGTGAAGAGTACATCGGATACTTCACGCCTACGGACGGCTCTGAAGGCGCTGTCGCCGTGTGCTATGTGGACATGAAGGGCGCGGACCTGGCTGCTTACAAGGAAGAGGTTGAAAAGGCCGGCGGCACCGAGATCGAAGACGGAACCGTGAACGGTCTTCCCTGCATTACCTATACGCTGGCTGAGCAGAAAACCGGCTGCGTTGCTTTCGCTACCGAAGCCGGCTATATTCTGGAAGTCGCGATCGCTCCCATCGACTCTGAAGAAGCCAACATGGCGGCCAGCGTGATCATCGCCTCCATTCAGCCGGTGACCGCGGAATAATCCGGGACTGAATCACCTTTAACATCGGGCAGGATGCGCCGTAACGACGCATCCTGCCTTTTGCTGTTTTTGGGGATGAAAACGCCTGGATGTAACCAAAACACAATAATCATTTCAAAACCATGCAAAACGGCAGAAATCATGTAACTGAAATTTTTTCCTGAATTTGGGGAAAACCCGGAAAAGGTACAAATTATTTACGAAAACTGTTCATTTTGATTTGTATTTTGGGGAAGATAACATTAAAAAAATATTCACATTTTTTCTAAAAATGATAGCACTTTAGCCAAAACGTAACCGTCCATGTAACCATTCAGTGGTAAAATGTGTAGTGTGGAAACAGGTAAACAGATCCTGCGGAAACAGATCTTCGAATGACGGATGGAGGGATGCAGCAATGACGAATATGGTCAAGCGGTTCGTTGCCCTGACGGCAGCCGGTCTGTTGTTTGTTTCTGCTGCGTTTACTTCTCTGGCGGAAGAAATCACCGAAGGAGACATCCTTCCGGCGGAAACCGAAGAAATGACGACCCCCGAGGTTACGGCCTCTGAAATAACCGAAACCAGTGAAACGATTCCGGAACCCGTGTACCAGGAACCGGAAGCAGCGGAAGAAGCAAGCCCGGCTCCTGAAAGTGAACCGGAAACTGTGCCCCAGGAAGCGGAGCCCGTGAAGCAGGAAGCGGATACCGCGAAAGAAACCAGCCCGGTTACCGAAAGCAAACCGGAAAAAGAAGAAGCGGATGACGACGGGGATACCGAAACGTTTGACGATGAAGACGATGATTATGATTTCATCTTTGACGATTTTGACCAGGGATCGGTAGATGCTGATTTGACAGAAATATATTTCCCGAACGGCGGAGGGCCCACGGCAGAAACCGGTGAAAGCACGGAACAGACAGAAGGAACTGAAGAAGCCGGAAACATCGCGTCTCCGCGGGCGACAGCACTCCGGATCGTTCCGGAAAGCGGCCGGGCGATCCGCGTCGGAGAACAGGCTGTCCTGAATGCCGAGGCTGAAACGGAGATCGTCGGCGACATCACCTGGGAAATGCTGAATGAAACGCCGGAAGAAGACATCTGGGAAACCATCGGCCTTGGCAGGCAGCTGCTGCTGGACGTTACGGAAGAAATCCTGAACCGTCAGATCCGCTTCGTGCTGGAAGACGGCAGCGCATCCGAGATCTACCTGCTGACTGAGACAGAAGAGCAGGTAGAACCGGCACAGGAAACTGAAGAGCAGACCGCCGAAAAACAGAGCGAAGAAAAACCTGCGAAAACGGCCGAAGAAACTGAAGAAAAGACCGAAGTTCAGAATGGCGAAGAAACTGCGGAATCCGCTGATGCAGAGGAAACGGACGAGGAATCCGCAGCGGAAACCGAAGAGGAAACCGTGGAAATCACCCGGGCGTGGATCTCCGCGGAAACCGCAGAGGACGGCACGGTGATCCTGACCGCCAATGCCGATCCGGAAATGACAGGCGTTAACATCTGGGAGACTCGCCGGGCAGAGGAAGAAGAAGACGCGTGGCAGCGCATCGCCTACGGCGACACCGTCACTGTGCAGCCAGAGGAAGCCGGCAGCAGCCTGTACCGGTTTACGATGCAGAACGGCTTTGTTTCCGAAGCGTATGCTCTGGCTGCTCCGGCTGAAACGTTTGCCCGCCCCGAGAACGTGGAAGTTTCCTTCCACATCGGATGGGAAGACGAAGCCAGGCTGGGCGGAACCGCCCGGTTCACCGCCGACGTCAGCGGTCTGGAGGGATATGAATATTCCATGCAGTGGCAGTGGAGCGAAGACAGCGAAAACTGGCACGACGTGGAAGGCGAGACCGGCGATCAGATGCTGCAGGTCATCACCGAGGAAAACAGCGCCTATTTCTGGAGAATTAATGTAACAGTAACCGGAACAAAGTGAACCTTTGTTCCGGATCCCTTTAAAGAAACCTGAAAGAAGAGGTAGCATATGCGGATGAAAAAGAGACAGATCCTGTCGTTACTGACGGTGCTGGCGTTGATGTTCAATATCGCGCCTGTTTCATCTCTGGCGGAGGAAACCGATTATACCTATTCATCCGATCCTCAGACGGTTGAACTGAAACAGACGGAGCCGGCGGAAGAAGTGAAGGAATACCTTTCCGCCGGCGAGTTCAGTTATCAGGGAAGGGATTATACGGTTCGCGTCGCCTATGACGAAAACGCGCTGTTCCCTGTGGGAACGGAACTGAAGGTGCGTGAAATCTACCCCTGGACGCAGGAATATAGGGATCTGACCGGCATCACGACGGAATATGCCGAAGATGACTGGAGCAAGATCGACAACTTTATGCGCTTCTTCGACATCACCTTTGTGTGCGACGGAGAAGAAATTGAGCCGTCCAGCGAGATTCAGGTTTCCATCGACTTCGTAAACGCCATTGCCCTGGACGAGGAGACCAGCCTGCAGGTGCTTCACTTCGACACGGAAAACAACATCAACACGGTAAGCTCTGACATCTCGGAGAACAGTGACGCAAACGCCGAGGCTGTCTCTTTTTCGTCTGACGCGTTTTCCGTGTACTGCGTTGTCCGGGTGCGCGAGGTCATCACCAAGAACCTGCCGGCGGCCAACGGCAGAACCTATCAGATCAATATTGAATACGGCCAGGATTCCGGCATTGAGGAAACCTCTGAAATCCGGGCCCAGGAGATTCGGGAAGGCACCGCCGCCTACGAGGAATACCGGCGGCAGATCGTTGACACGATCGGCAGCGACGCGCAGGACGTGGCGATTTCCGGTCTTTACGATATTTCCATCTGGAACGGGGACGAAAAGGTCAATCCCGACGCGGACGTGAAGGTGTCCGTTAAGCTGCTGGAGGAAGGCGCTATCCCGGAGGACGAGAATCTCCGGGTGATCCACTTTGAGGGAGAAAACGAAACGCCCGTCGAAATCGAAGACTTCAAAGTCGAGGGAGACACGGTTTCCTTCTCAACCGACGGCTTCTCCGTGTTTGCCATCGCCTATACCGTGGATCTCAGCTATGAGGATTTGAACGGACTTCTTCATATTGACTTCACGGGATACGATGTCTTGGGTGCGGAAGCAAGTCCGGTTGTCTATGATACTGCTGAGTGCGATATTCATGTGTCTTTTGAGTGGCTGGCATCTTTGCTACAGACGGCGGAGAACACAGAAGATGGTATTTCCGCTGAGACGGAGAACGGTGAAAACTTCCGCTTTGACTTTACGAAAGCTCAGACCGCGGCAGAAACTGAAGAAACGGAAGCGACCGGGACTGAGACCGGCCTTCGGTATGCAGATGGAGTGCTTACGATTCCTTCGGACGGAACGATTCGTCTGACAGACGGGAAATCCTTCCTCACGATCCGTATCACAAACCTGACTGCGTTAAAGGAAGAAATTCTGAACGCCGAAGGCGTGTCTGTTGAGATCGTTGAAGGAAATGTTCCGCTGGGATCTGAAATTCAGTATACGGCACGTACGGAAGAGGAGACGCAGGCACTGGTGACCCAGTATCTCTCCAAGGATGCGGATGAATCTATCGAGGAAGCAGTATCTGAGGAAGAAAAAGTACAGACGATAGCCGGTTACGGCGCCGCTGATTTGAAGATCGTTCGCGGCGGAGAGGATATAAACGCTGAAGGAAGGTTCCGGGTAACTGTTGCCAAGGAAAATTTGGTTCCGGCCGGCATGAAGCTGGAGAAACTGTATCATATTCATGACGACGAAGTGGAAGAACTGAATACGGAAGAGACCGGCGATGCGTTGGTATTTGAGGTTGCCAACTTCAGCGATGTGGTTGCTTCGTATACCGTCGACTTTGATTACAAAGGCGTTCAGTGGAGTTTTCCCGGGTTTGGAAGTTATACAGTCAGTTCCATTATGTCTCAGATTGGCGTTGAAGGGAACATTGACAGCGTTGAGCTCCTGCTGATCGAGGGCGAAGAAGTGGAAAACGCGCTGTATCTGGAACAGGATGAGGAGGAAACCTGGTACCTGTGCAGCTATGCTCCGTTTGATGAGGTTTACCGGCTTACAGTGGTTGTAGACGGTGTGACCCATATTCTGACTGTGACGGACGACCAGACTGGCACTTGGAATGTCACCATCCATCTGCTCGATTACGACGAAACAAGCGCTGCCAGCAGTGAAGAAATGAGCGTGATCCGTAATAAAAAATACGGCATTCTCGCGATCATAACGGATAAGTCAACAGGTGCTCTTGCCGGCTACATCGCAGGTGGATTTAAGGTTGAAGAAGGAACCGGTTCGGATATTGTCGTCAATATTGAACAGAAGTATCGAAAGGTTCATGTTGATGGTAACAATGTAATAGAAGATAATGCACTCAACAATTATGATTCGGAAACTCAAAACGTTCATTTCCGTTTGTATGAAGGCAATATTGAGCCGGACCAGTGGCAGCATCAATCTTTCTCTAACATAACCAGTCTGCCTGACTCCATGACAGGGTTCGAGTTCCTGCCGGAGCCATACGGCAATATCGTTAACGGCAATGACGTAACAATGAAACTCAAGCGCAGTTACGATAAACAATATAATCTTCGATTCAATATAGAGCCGGCCGGTCTGGAAATCAGCGATGCCGATGAATATTATGCTTTCGTCACAGTTAAACACGCAACAACGGGGACGACCTATGGCTATACAAAGATTGAGATACCCAGGGGAACAACGACAGCAGATATCCCGATTACGCGATGGTATGATTGGAATGGCCATGAGCTGCCAAACGAAAAATTTACCGGCAATGAAGCGGTTACTGTGCAGATTTATACGAATACCACTCAATCTGACGGTACGAAAGCGGGCTTCAATAGCTTTACCGCTATACGGGACAGTCAGGTGAAGGTATCCGTGGAAGAGGGCAGTTCCATCAACAGTTATAATCTGTATTACAGCGGCACAAGGACCAGCGAAGACGATGATATCAATCATGTCACAAAGTACTATGACAATTTGACGCTTCGGGCACCGAACGGAGATATTTCAAAAGGCGATATTGATCGCTATCTGGAAGATGCCACGGACTTTGGCTACTATACAATGAATTATGTTGGCCATTCCGGAGATATCGAGGCGACCATTGGCGCGAACTACATGGATACTGATTTTCTATCGGATTTCGGTTATTCCACTGCAAACATTAATGTCAATCGGCTGAAGGTGCTGAAGATCTATACGGATTCCAACGGCAATCCTGTCGAGAGGGATGTGGAAATCCGACTGAAGCAGAATGGCCAAACTGTTGCCACGAAAAGCGGCAGAACAAACCCCAAAGGCAGACTGGAACTGGAGTTTGACGGTTTGAATTCCGGCGAATACGAAATTGAAGAAGTCATTGGAAGTCAGGTGGTATCCGGCAAGGGCCATGCAGAGATTTCCGGCCAAACGATCTACTACAATTTCAGCATAGACAAAGCTCACTTTGCGAATAATGTTAATGTAAACTATTTTGGCACCATAGGGCCGAATCAGAATCTTGATAAGCTTAAAACTATGCTTCAGAAGGCGTCCCGTGTGGATGTGGTTATCATTACAGACACAGCCGGAGACAAGAAAAGAATTGATGCCGCAAAAGAACAGCAAACGACGGGCAAGCAAATTGATGTTGTTTTGAACGGAACTTCCCCTTACAAGCACTACGATATTCCGGCCGACATGCTCAAGCTTAAAGAGCTTTCTGATGACCTTGCAAACGCACAGAGCAGCAGCACGGTTCGAATTATCAACCTGAAAGCATCCCAGATATCACAGAATGGTCTGTTCCTGGATGACGACGGACGATATATTGTATTGAACATCGAAATGGACCAGGATACTTTCTGTCCTATGGTGACGCTTGGCGGACAGCTGTTGGACTGCGATTACGGCCAAAGCGGCAAATCGAATTCTTCGCATGTGCTTTATAACCTGCGCCGTAACGGCACGTATTATGACGGGGATGTCAACACTTCCAAGCTGGGCGCCGGCGTCATCCTGGCACCTGCCGCGAATGCGCATGAGCTGGGAGGCCCCTTCGGCGGTACAATCATTACTGACCGGGTCAACAGAATGGGAAATGAATTGCATTCCAACAACCCAAACCAGATTCAGACGCTGAACGCTACCATTCAGAATACCATAGGCGAGCCGCAGACCGGTTCTTTGGAGCTGCGCAAGGTATTTGCGAACGCTTCCATCAAGGACAAGGTAACTTACTTCACTTTTGAAGTGACGTTGAACAACGCCGATCCAAAAAAGGTTGTGAATCAGTCATTCCCGGCCTCCGGTCTGAAGAAAGGCAGCGAGGTATCTTTTGACGCAACGGGAAAGGCCAGGGTTTTGGTTCGTGCCGGCAATAGCGTAACCATCGGCAATCTGCCTGCCGGAACAACTTATACCGTTCAGGAAATCCAGACGCCCGAAACGCAGCATTTTACTCTGGATCATTATGAGGTGAATGGACAAAGAGGCAATACGGGTACGATAGTCGGGGGCGATACTTCAAAGGCAAAAGTTTTGAACAATATTGCCAAGGCGGATTTGACCATTGAAAAAGAAGTCCTCGGCACCACTGACGAAGGCAAGGAGTTCGAATTCACTCTGAAACTGGAGAATAAGACAACCGGTGCAGAGGATACAGAGGAAAACTGGAATCCATATCCTGATACCTACAGAATCTCTGTTGCCGGAGACGAGTATGTAGAAGTTATTGGCAGTCAAAACGAAAGCTACACGTTCAGACTGAAAGCCGGACAGAAAGCAGAAATTCAGGGTTTGGCGGTTGATAACAGTGTCATTCGCTACACTGTGACTGAGACTGCAGTTTATGTCAACAATGTACGTTATGAAATCCTGCAGGATAACCAACCGGTAAAGGGATACTCCAACAGTGCCCTCGTTGTTACAAATCACTATACCCAGGGTGACCGTGTGGTGTTTGTCAACGAGTACAGCGCTGCGACGAAAGTTTGCCTTATTGCCCACAAGATCCTGCAGGGGCGTGCTTTGACGGAAGGTGCGTTTACTTTCCAGCTGCGTGAGGACAGCCCAACAGGCAACGTGATTGGCAAAACCAAAACGAATGCTCAGGATGGCACGGTGACTTTCGATGATATCGAATATACGATTCAACACAGGTCAAGCCTGAGTGTTGACGATTGCATGGTGGGAGCAACCATTAAGGCTGACGGCACCCGCGAGAAGATCTTTACTTATTATATATGTGAAGTCGTACCTGAAAATCCTGATCCTGCTATTGTCTACGCCGAGCCTGTTGAAGTGAAGGTAAAAGTTGTGGATGACGGAACAGGCAGACTGACGGCCTACTATGTACAGGAAAGTCAGAATGACAGCCTTATAACAGTTTATGACGGTCAGGATCAGCTGACCGGATGGACCTTTGCATTGCCTGCCGCGAAGAATATTGTCAACAGCATCAAAACCCAGACGGTTTTGAACGGAACCAAGACGTTAATTGGCCGTGACATGGAAGCCGGTGAGAAATTTGCCTTTAAAGTGACTGAAGCAATTCACAATACTGAAACCGGTGAAAATGAAGACATCGTTGTCGCGACGGGCGAGGCTGCCGGCGGGACGAACAATACACCTGTGGCCATTAACTTCACGCCCATAGAGTATGTTTACAGCGGAAACCCGAATGATTATCCGCAGACACATACATACACCATCACCGAAGATGAAACCAGGATGCGCAACGGTGTCACCAATACAACCGGGCATGTTTTCACCGCTACGGTGACAGTCAGCTACGATGCTGAGAATAAGACATTTACAGCATCTGAACCGGTGTATTCACCTAATCCTGTGGCTTTTATCAATACATGGGAAGAAAACGGCATAGAACTGAATGTAGAGAAAGTCTGGGATGATGAAGGGGCCAGCAGCATTCGGCCGACATTCATCACGGTTCAGTTGTACAGCAGCGAGGACAACTTCGCTACCCCTATTTCCGGCAAGGATCTCATACTCTCTGAAAGTAACGGTTGGTGTGGTAAATGGACAAATCTGGATGATCAGTACACATACAAGGCTCAGGAAAAGACTGTGGCTGGCTACAGTGTGTCATATACCCCGGGAAACGGTGTGTATACAGTTACGGATGGAAAGAATACGAACGACGACAAGGTGACTATTACTAACAGCCGTTTAACCACGCCTCCGACAGGCACACTTGAACTGTATAAGATTTGGCAGGACACCGCAGGGAATCGTGTTACCTCCAACTTGCCGGAGCAAGTGCAGTTTGTGTTGGATAGGACAGAAAATGCTGGAACCTCACCGCAAAGTGGAACACCAGTTAGCTATCAAGTGTACATTGGATATACTGGAAACTCGACGGATGGGGAAAACACTGGGTTGACGCTTACGGCGTACCCAGGTAGTGTTGTAACTTTTACCTATACAAAGACAACATATGTAAATGCCGTACATGAAAATTGGACTGATCAAACAGAACTGAATGCTACGATCAGAGTATATAAAAAGGGAAACGATGAATATAATCCAAATTCATGGAATGAGGCAACTGACTCTTGGGTAAGAAAAACAAAATCCGGTGATATAACTATTGTAACAATAGTAACTCCTGACAATTCGACAAATATTAATGGTATTCGTATAAATATTGATTGGGATAATTCGAATGATGGCTGGAAGGAGCGGATTATTAGGAATTCAACTCTTTCTGAAGGTGGCAACGTTAATGCCGACACCAACACATACCCCATGACCCTGACGCTGAACGAAGCCAACGACTGGTATACCACAGTGTCGGGCCTGGATAGTGCCCATAACACCTATACCCTGACAGAACTCGTTCCGAGCGGTTCATCGTCTATCCTGGCGGGTTATACGCTGAACGGAGAAGCATTAACAATTTCAGAAGGAATCGTTAATGTTACCCCTGGCTTGGTCATTGCAACAAATACTATTCCGAGCGGCGCTCTTAAACTGAAAAAGCTGGTTAAGTTGAGCGGGGGAGCAGCAGGGGGGACTTTGGACGGAACTTATGAAATGACGCTGGTCGGAACCAGTGGGGCCGCGATAGGGGTTGACAAGACGATTGTTGTAACAGTTGCAGGCGGTGCAATGACCGGGGCTACAATAAGGGATACCAGTGCTGCTGCGGGAATGGCGACTGCTCTGACGCCCTTCGATGAGGGCTATGCCGTGATTAATGGACTGCCTTTAGGAACCTATACAATCACTGAGACGAATGCCGGTAAGGATGGTTACATCTGGAATCCCAGTGTGGAAATTGGCACGGCAGCCGCGCAAAATGGAAATACCGGAACGGTTACTGTCGCAACAGGCCAGAATGTCGTTATCGAAGTTACTAATGACTACACTCCGGGCGTCGAACTTCCGGCTACCGGCGGAACGGGAACCGCGCTCTACACCTTCCTGGGCCTGATGCTGATCCTTCTTGCCGGTGGGCTGCTGGTTATCAGCAAACGGAGAAGCAGCAGGGAAAACAGGTAAAAACGTTCACAAATGAGGAGTAAGGGATGAAAAGGATTTGGAAACGGCTGATCTGTCTGGCATTGCTGGCAGCAATGTGCCTGAGCTGGGGACCGGCCTTTTCGGAGGAAACCGGGAAGGTGACCCTGACCATCGGGAGCGCGGGCAGCCAGTTTGACCGGAAGGGCATCAAGGTGGAGCTGTACCGGATCAGCACGAACGTGATCAAGGAAGAC